>NZ_RHNO01000009.1 GCF_003946265.1 Levilactobacillus yonginensis | reverse complement strand
TGCTAACTATCATAAGGGAGAGGCTTTCCCTTTTCAATTGCTTATTTTTCTATTTACACATAATTATTTAAACACTCAAATCCGACACTTTAAGAAACCATTTACTACAACAAATATGAGATACACCTATGATTACCATGGACATCCCATCATTGAAGATTCAAAAACCTTGAACAAATCAAAATTACGAGTAGAATTAGAACTCAAGATTTAAAAAAACGCCATATTTTTAAAACTTAGAAGGTGATTAGATGCAAGGTTACCATTCATTGCAAACTTTTAAATATGAAAATCCAGAAAGCAACTTAACAGATGAATTTCACAAAAGGCTCGACTCTCCAACTGCTATAGTGACCAACCTAAAAATAAATCCAATTCTCAGAGGTATTAGGCAAAGCAAGTCGTTCTCACTTTTTTTATTGCCAATCCGAGAAATGCTAAAACTGCAAGACATCATTTTACAAAATTCTAACACTGTTTCGCGATTGACCTCTGAACTACCTCCAATCGCATCTAACCAACTATTTCTCAAAACACTTAGTGATGAGATAAAGAGTACTAATGATATCGAAGACGTAAAGACAACAAATGCCGAAGTGAACGATGCCATAGACAGTGCTAAAACTAATAGCAAAAGAAATACCCGTTTAAAGTCATTTGCCAGAATGTATCTAAATATTGAAGACAAAAAGAATCTTCAAATTAAGGTTCCTGAAGATATTCGTAGAACTTACGACTACTTGCTTGATGGAGAAATTGCTAAAGATGAATTGCCCGACGGAAAATTATTTCGAAACAAGCCTGTCCATATTGGAACATCGATGGAAACCGTTCATCAACCAAAATCGGCAGAAAATGAGTTTCTTCCTGACGTTATGGACTGGATTTCATTTATCAATGATGACGAGGTTCCTTTCCTAATCAAAACTTTCATCGCCCATTACTTTTTTGAATATATTCATCCATTTAATGATGGAAATGGACGAACTGGTAGGTATATTGCTTGCGTCTATTTGGGATACAAACTCGATACATTAACTGCTATAACCTTTTCTAGTGAAATTAATAAAAATCGTCCCAAATACTACAAAGCCTTTCTAGAAGTTAGTAATCCCAATAATTTTGGCGAAATCACATTCTTTGTCGTCGAGATGATGAAAATATTAATAAAAGGACAAAAATCCTTAATTGCTTCACTAAAGGAAAAAAAGAATGTAATGACCTATATGCAGGTACAACTTCAAGCTAGACATCTAGATGAAATTCCAGAAAAATTGCTCAATCTTTACTCACAGGCTTTCTTATTCAATGACTCTGGATATGGGATTGAAGATCGTGACCTCAAAAAAAACACAAACGACTATCCTTGGACACAGGTCAAAAGATGTATTCTAGAATTAACCTCGGAAGGCATTCTAACTAAAACAAAGAGTTCTCCATTAGTTAGAAGGCTTAGTCATGACTACATTGATAGCATAACCAGTGGCAATTAGAGTTTTTTCTTCACTTGGCATTACTTAAAAGAGCTTGTAGACATTTTTTTGCCTACAAGCTCTTTTATTTTAAAACTCACAGCACCGGTCGCACCTCGCGCACCGCCGCCTTGACCTGCTCACCCAGCCGGCCCATGCCCGCACTGATTTCTGCTGGCGATAAGCCACTGAAGCATAACCGCAAGGAATTATGAACGTCACGCCCCGGATAGAAGTTCGTACCAGGTACGTAGTTGATGTGGGCCTGAGGAATCACCTGCTGGCTCAGGAGCGCCGCCGCGTCCAGTTCTTCGGGCAAGGTTACCCAGTCGAAGAAACCACCCTCTGGCCGCGTGAAACTAACCTCCTCGGGGAAGTCATTTTCCAGCGCCGCCACCATCGCCGCACACTGTTGGCGGTAGTGGTCCTTCAACACGTTAACGTGCTGGTCTAAATCGTTTTCTTCCATATAATTAGCAATCGCCGCGTGAATCACCCCGTTGGCTTCCAGGTCGCTGGCTAACCGGACCTTCATGATGGCGTCCAGAATAGGCCCATCGGCTAGGAGCCAGCCCGTCCGCAGTGCCGGCATTAAAATTTTCGACAAGCTAGACACGAAGATGACACGGTCCTGCGTATCAAAACTCTTGATGGCGGGTAACGGCAGGTTGGCGTACCCTAGGTCGCGGTACGGCGAGTCCTCTAAAATGATGAAGTCGTAGCGGTTCGCCAATGCCACCAAAGCTTGGCGCTTGGCCACACTCATGGTGATGCCGGTTGGGTTGTGGTAGTCCGGCACCGTGTACAGTAGTTTGATACCGGGATGACGTTTTAAGGTGTCCTCCAGCTCGTCGAGGTCGAGACCATCCGCTTGGAGGTCGACCGAGTAATACGTCGGCTGGTAGAGGTCAAAGGCCGCCAGTGCCCCCACGTAGGTCGGCACCTCGACCACCATTTCATCGCCGGGATCGAGCAAGGCCTTCGCGACCAGTTCGATGGCTTGTTGCCCACCGACCGTGACAATCACGTTGTCCGCCGTCGTCGTGACGTGGCCCCACTTCTGAATCCGGGCGACCAATTTTTCCCGCAGGTCGAGGTTCCCCTGCATTGATTGGTACTGGAAAAGGTGGGCGCCCTGCTGCTCAATAGCGGTGTTGAAGGCCCGCTGCATTTCTTTGACTGGGAAGAGCCGTTCGTTCGGACTCCCCGCCGCAAACGAGATGGCGTGGGGATCGGGATCATTGACAAACAGCCCACTCAAGGCTGACGGGACATCGGGATTGACGCGCTGTGCTACTAAATTTTTCAACATGACGGTCACACCTTTCTGATCGGCTTACTGACTGGCCGAACCGCTGACTGAAGCTTCCTGACTGCTTACTGGTATGATAGAATATCGGTGACAGAAAGACTCGTTCAACTATCTAGAAATTGCATGAATGGCATTCATCTTTACTAAAGGTTGCTTTTTCTTCCTAAATTTCCGCCTACGGTGGCCAGGGACGAGGGACCGCTGTGGGGACCGGAGAAAGCCACAGTGCGGTCTTTCTCCTTGACTTGAAGCTTCGGCAAACCACCGAATCTCCAAGCTCATCCCACGGTGTTATTTGGCTTGAAACCCGCCAAGTAACACCGTCGTCACGGCTAGTCCCCCGCCCCTGACCACCTGCGGCTACATTGGTCGTCAGAATCGACAATCGGTGGATTGATGACTAGCCTTCTCTTGGATAAATCATTTATGTAGATGACTAACGTGTCAGACACTCATGCTAATCGGGCCTTACGTGAACATCTGTCAGCTAAAGTTTGTCATGCTTAATCTATATTTGTAAAAACCCGTGGCAGACTACTATTGATCTAACTAGCAAGATAGTAACGCTGTTACCTACCACCCGTAAATTCAGAGCGGCGTTATCGTCGGCGGTTGGCTGGGCGGGTGACTGGCAGTGTCGGTGGTGTTAGTGCGGGTGGTTTTTCCCGGACTTACAGCACGGGACGAGCTCGGAGACCGCGCGTACTTGGCGGGGGCTTCGAGTCGAGCCGGAGGACCGCTTCTCAGGCCGCAGGCGTTCCCCACAGCCAGTCGCCCACCCGGCCAACCAGAGACCAACTAACCACATAAAAACTAAAAGGAGGTGGCCGCACATGTTACCTTTTGCGTACCGTGTCTTTCAAGCCATCGTACAGGAACACACTTTTTACCGGGCCGCCCAGACGTTGAGCGTGACCCCGTCAGCCATCAGCCACTCCGTCAATCAATTGGAAAAGGAATTGGGCTTCCCCCTCTTCATCCGTAACCGGGCTGGCGTTGAACTGACGCCCGACGGCAAGACCGTCCTGCCCCTGATTCAAGGCGTCATCAACGCCGAGGACCGACTAGAACAGGCCGCCGCCAATATCAACGGGTTAAATGCTGGTTCCGTACGGTTGGGCGCCTTCTCCTCCGTTTGTATTTCCTGGTTGCCGCCCATCATTCGTCGCTTCAAGCAGGATTATCCCGACATTCAAATTAATTTGGAACAGGCGGGCTTCGCGGACATCGCCGCGGCGGTTAAATCCGGTCGGCTTGATTTAGGCTTGTCGGCCCTGCCCGTTTCGGAAAAACTGACGGTCCTGCCGCTGGTTAAAGATGAAATCTACTGCATCACGCCGACCGACTTCATCCCCGCCAATCGTACGACGGTGACCGCGGCCGACCTGGTCGACCAAAACTTCATCCTCCAGCGCGGTGACTACGATAAGGACACCAAGGCGGCCCTGGATCACTACCAGATTCGGCCCAACGCCATTCGTTTCTCCATTGACGACCAATCCATTCTGGCCATGGTGGACGCCGGAATGGGCATGGGCATTTTGCCCGAGCTGGCGCTACAGAAGGTCACTGGCAACGTCCACGTCTACCCGTTCGATACGCAGTTCTACCGGACCATCTGTCTGGTAGTCAACGCGGAACAGGCGAAGGCTCCGTCGACGGCGAAAATGATCCGCGCCATCACCGAGTACGTCACCACCGCTTATCCCGATCAGGTGTTGCGTCATCCTCACGTTGGCTAACTGCTACGGTTGTTGGTGTGCCACCTGCGGCTGCCAGGGGCCACGCTGTGGGGCAACCCTAGAGCCCCACTAAACCCGTGGGTCTCTAGGGCGCCTTGAAACCTCGCCAACACCGCGAGTTTCCAAGGTCGGCCCATGTTCTAAGCGGTAAAACCGCTAAGAACATCGACACTGCGTGACCCCTGGCATCCTCCGGCTCAATTCAGTTTGAGCAATTAACCTGGTGGATGGACATCGACTGATCAAACCTGTGGTCAATTGACAAGCTAGCCAGTGGTGAACGACTTTACCTCCCGATGCACACCCCTTCTACAACCGGCATCACCCACACCAATCGCGACCACTCTAAGACACGGTGACCGGTGTCGGGGCCGCATTAGTGATGACGTATGAGCAGTGATTGGCTGGGACGGTGACGGCTGTGTCGGTGGTGTTAGTTCGGGCGCTTGGGTCTTCCCGGACTTACAGCACGGGACGAGCTCGGAGACCGCGCGTACTTCGGGGGCTTCGAGTCGAGCCGGAGGACCGCTTCTCAGGCCGCAGGCGTTCCCCACAGCAGACGCCGTCCCAGCCAACCGCTGCGTAATCCAAAGCCCAACAAAAAGCGACCGCCTCCTCACCGGGAGACGGCCGCTTTTAGGTTGCGTTACGTAGGTGTTAGGCGACCGGGGTAACTGGTGCCACCGGTGGTACGGCGAGTGGATAGATGGTCTGCTTGGTCGTTTCGACCACATCCGCGGTCAACGGTTCGGCGTACAGGTTCACGTCGTCCTTGGCAAACAGCTTGGCCGTGGCAATTTGCGCCATGATGCCCTCAACGTCGGCGGTGGTGAGTTCCGTGTTCACGTACTTCAACCGCAGGTGCTTGATCCGCAGGTCGGAGCCTTTAAAGTTCAATTCTAAGGTTTTCATTTAATAACTTCCTTTCAGTTGGCTGAGGGGCGAGCGTTAGGCAACGGCTTTTTGCGTGTTGACCGTGGCGGAGATGAACGGAATTCCCGTCAGTGTGGCCAAGTAGCCGCCGAACGCTTCGACTTGTTGCGTGGCTGGGGCGGCGATGGCATTTTGCATGACAATCTTAACGGGGCGGGCGCCTTCGTTGCCAAAGGTAAAGGTGATCGTCGTTTTCTTCCAGTTGTTTTGCATGGTGGTGCTCCCTTCGTGGTGCTGATTTTGGTAAGTGATTGGCCAACCCTTACACTCTTACTAACGAAATCCAACGGGAATTTGTAACCCCCTTTTGACAAATTAATCTAAAAAGTTGTCTGGCGGCGTCAGTGTGTGGACTAATCGGCGGAGCAACGACCGCCGCCACTTATAGACGGTATTGCGGCTGACCCCGTGGCGTTGGGCGATCTCGTCGGCCGTTAGCTGGTCGACCAGCGTGCCCACCAAAAAGCGCCACTCACCGGTCTTGCCGGCTCCACCCACTAATTTCAACAAATATTGACGAAAATCCGACTGGCCGATGGCATCCAAAATATCACCGTCACTAGCCATCGCCGTCAGGAGCTCTTCCTGATCACCGGGTAGCTGGCGGTCCACCCGTTTGCGTTCCTGCCGTAGCTTATCCAGCAACGCCCAGTACAGCTTCTGCTGGGCGTAGGCCAGAAATTGGTGCGGCTTCTCCTCGGGATTCTCGGGAAAAGCTACGTAGATCTCCGGAAAGAGGAGCCGGGCCTCCTGCAAATAGTCCTCGTAATCCGCGCGGTTGGGCCAAATGTGGAGCTGTTTCATAACTGCGTATAGAATCGTCTCGTGGTCGCCGTCGTACAAGAACCGGTACGCGGCGGCGTGTGGTGTCTCCATTTTGTGGCATCATCCCTTCAAGTGTGATGTCCACGGCGCCATGGAACACCCCCACTTTACGGGAGTTGCTGAGAATTACCTAACGCTCGGTGGCGGCCAACCGACCCCCACGTTGCTATGAAAAAAATAATCGTTCATTCTAACAATACTGATAAACGGACGTTCGCTTGAAATGGGCCAAATTGCTGCTACCCCGGGATTAGTGGCCGCTTGAACCTTTAACCAGCTAAAATTTATTTTATTTTTCCCCACAGAAACCGGTATTTTGTGGTATAAATGATTATGGAAACGTTTCAAATTTATACATACAGAGGGGTATTTGTCATGAAAAAAGCTGTTTTTCTCGCGGCCGCAGCCTCCGCTGCCCTACTTTTCGGTGGGACGACGACCCTGGCTCACGCCAAGACGTACACCCAACACGGTAACGCGTTGGCCAACTACAACGTCAAGAAGTACAAGACGGTCAATAATAAGAACATGTTCGTTAAGCGCTACTCATTCAAGCAGAGCTACGGCGACATCTTCCAGACCAGTCCAACTAAGATTTCCAGCACCAAGGGTAAGAAGGTCACGTTCAAGTCGAACGTCTTCCTGCCGGTGACCTACAACAAGTCCGCTGACTGGGGCAACCCACAGAGTGAAGTGCTTTCGAAGGATGGCAACACACTCTACGAACTGATCACCACGACATCCCAGAGTACTCGCGGCTGGATCGTGCGGTACAACTTAGGGGCTTTGCGGAGTAAATTTGGCATCAGCACCAACCACATGGACGCCCTGCGTCGCGCCACTTACGACCACTCCGTTAAGCAGATGAGCAGCACGGACAAGGCCATCATGAAGTACGTCAAGATTGGGCCTAAATTTAACACGGGCCACGGCCAATCACTGGCTATGAACCCTAAGAACGGCCAACTCTGGTTCATCGGGGCACCCGTTAAGGTTCACTCCAACGTGCAACAAGTTTCGACGAGTTCATTGAAGCCAACCAAGAAGATCAACTTCATGTTGAAGAGTACCGTTACCATGGGCTCTAACCTGACGTTTGATAAGCACGGTAACGCCTACTTCTTCACCTACTCCAATGGCGGTTGGGCTCCTAAGGGCGCCATTAAGATCTACAAGGGGAAGGTCAACAGCAAGTCTGTGAAATTCCACTTGGTTATGCAAGGTCTGCGGCATAATCCTGGGACTAAGCCACAGGCAATGTCCTACAACGCCAAGCGTAACCGCCTGTACTTCGTCTCCGACGGCAGCATTTCATCCATCCCCGCTTCCAAGTTGGGTAAGCTGAAGGCTAGCCAAGTTGAATCTACGAAGTTGAACGGCCATCGTGAATTTGAAGGACTTCAATTTACCAAGAACGGTGCCGGCTACCTGATGAGCAACCGGGGTGCCGAACTGTTGAAGACTACGAGCAACAACTTCTAAGCTTGGATGCTTAGCAGAATCAATTGAAAATTAAATAGTCTGGCTGAGTCTTCAGTCAGACTATTTTAATGCTTATATTCTGTATTTCAGGGGAGAAATTATGATGCATAAATTAGTTAAAACATTGAGCGTAGCTACTTTACTGGCAGCCGGTATTGGTGGCGGTCTGGTGACCGTCGACGGTTCCGCCAGCGCCGCTAAGTTACACACGGTAAAGTGGAACAAGAAGATGAAGATGCACAAGGTGATTCTTAAGCGGAAGGGCTTTACTAAAAAAGCCTATAGCTTTAAGAAAGTTCACGGTAAGAAATTCACCTTCAAGAAAGCCTTTAATTTGCGGAACAAAGACTACGAATATACCGTCTACCACGCCACTCGTCACGCTAAAGTAGATAAGACTATCTACTACTACGTCACTGGGTTCAACGGCTACTACTCTGGCAAGCATGCACAAAGCGCCTGGATTGCTAAGAGTTACTTAGAAGGTTTCGAAACGGCCTCTACGCAAACGAAGAAGCGGGCAAATACTGCTACTGCCAAAGCGAAGGCTAAAGCCACTAAGAAAACCACTGGTAAAACCACGGCAACCAGCAGTAAGACCAGTTCCAAGACTGGCTCTAAAACAAGCAGTTCTAAAACCACTACTTCCAGCAAGTCGGGCTCAATGTACGTTGCTTCAACCAAGCACATTACCTGGTCACAATGGCTGAACCTGCCTGCATTTGGTAAAGAAGGCAACGGCATTACGCTGTACAACGTCGACAACGTCCCTTACGATGAAGACGGCTTCCCATACGTCAGCGATAAGCTGGCCAGCGCCTCACCAATCGACCTGAGTCAGCTCAAGTCTGAGTTTACTAGCGCTGCCTACGCCGCTATTCCGGACAAGGCCAACACCTGGTATTTGAGCGACAAGAACGCCCTCTACCACCCAACCAATCCGGAAGTGGGCCAGGCTATTCGTGACGCTATGCCAACGGATGACCGGACCACCCACACCAAGCAGTCCGAAGCAGCTGCCGATGGCCGGGTCGCTGATATTTCTTCAAACGTGACCCTGATCGACCACCTCGATGCTGGCGATAGTAAGCAAATCATCATGTGGGCTTCCACCTATGGCAACCCAACCTCAAAGGCTGATCCGATGAACTCCTACACCATCGTCTGCAAGGACAAGTCGATTGCGTCTGCCCCTAGCTCCACCACGACCGGTCGCTTCAACATTACGGGCCACAAGGCTGGCGACACCAGTGTCACCGTTACCAGCGTGAACAACCCGAACCTGTACGAACGGATCGACGTGCACGTTCAATAAAAATTTTTGAAAAGAGTGGGCCACAAGACAAGCTTAGAAATAACAAAGGCGCTGAGACATAGTCTCGGCGTCTTTGTTTTATCTGACTGAATAGCTATCAGCTAAAATTGACCCATTTCATAACAGAAAACTGCTCAAATCAATTTGAGAATGTTATACTTGCCCCGAGATGGGCTTGAACCCATCTGTGAAACACACCATAACTCAATCTCCAACAGGGGGCGTATCGATGCATGCTTGTCGTCGACACGCCCCCTGCTATTTTTTGCTTAAGTTCTTAATGGCCGCCTGCGGCCGCCAGGGTGGGGATCCGCTGTGGGGAACGCCTGCGGCCAAAGTGCGGTCCTCCGGCTCGACTCAAAGCCCCCGCCAAGAACGCGCGGTCTCTGAGCTCGTCCCGTGCTGTAGAGCCGGGCAACCCTCCCGGCCCAACACCACCGACACAGCCGACCCCCACCCTGGCACCCTCCGGCTACATTGGTTCTTTGCATTGCTGATAGCGGGCATTGTCAGCCTGGTAGTGGCAATCCATTTAAACGGCTTAGGCGAGGCAAATTCACTACAAAAAGACCGAATTTCAGGTAGGTGGCAAACGCTTCAGAGCGCTTGCTAATCCCAGAAATTCGGTCTATTGGTGTATCTTAATGCTTTGATTTAGTTATTGTGAGACAGCAGGACAAATTCATAGAGTTCTTGACCATGCTGCATGCCACCCACACCAACCTTCGTTTGCTGAGGGTTCATCAAATGAGGGATAGCACCGATATCACGCCATCTGTCTGTGATCCGCATCCAAGAGAAGGCCATACCTTGGCCCCACTGGGTGCCATTTTCAAAGCCGAGGATTGGGTTCTGTTTACTACTGGTGTAATCATCTTGAATCCAACCAGCGTGAGGCGTTCCTTCAACCTTGCCTTTGAACGACTTGCCTTCCTTACGCATCCGATCAGCGTTCTTCTGGGCAATCTTGTCCAGCTTGGCACTTTCCTTCACAGGCTTTGCGCCGTCTTTAGCCCGAAACTCATTAAGCTTCTTCACGAAGGCCTTCCGGTAAGCGGTCACGCTGTACTTGCCGTGACCCCACTTGTTGTAAACGTAGGTTGAAGAAACGTAGCCCTTCGTTTTGCCGTTCTTAGACTTCAAATAATTGTATGTAACTTTTTTGCCATTGGCCTGACGAATCGTGACCTTCTTGGTCGCATAAAACTTGGTATATAAGTATTTGGTCATGTGGTTGGTCTTCTTCGTCAACTTCGTACTTGAATACATCCAGCCCCCGGTGACGTGAACCTTGTGCTTAGACTTATACGTAGTTGATTTCAAAACCTTTGCCGCTTTAGACTTAGCCAAAGCAGTGTTGGCACCACTCGTGATTGTGGTGAGCCCCATTGCGGCGACACTGAGAACCGTGAGCGCCGAAATCATAATCTTCTTTGCTTTCATTCTTGATACCCTCCATTTGTGCTAAATTTTTCAAAACTAGCGCTGCCTAAACCAAAAAAATGACTGACTTATCACTTTACTTTCTGTGGCCGTGGCCTGGGTTCCAAGATGCTTGCGGGACTCACCCACGAATTAGGTTAAGCTGACTCTCTGACGGTCACCAAGTGCTAACTACCAGCGCTTAGAAGTTGATTGCCAAAGAACTTCACCCACTAATAGAGTACACCCCATTAAACAAAAAAAGCAACAAGCAAACGGCTTGATTTATTAAGTCGCCAAAATGTTTTCTCGCTGGCCATCCGACGGTGCTTTCGGCAGTCCTTGCGTGCACAAAAAATCCCACTCATTCAGGACTTGCCTGCCGACTTAACGGTGAGTGGGAACGGTCGTTTCAGTTATTTATTTATAAAACTCGTACCAGATTACCCCAATGCTCGCTAGAACGGCGAGTCCTAACAGCTCATGCCAACATTCTTGTCGCGTCATTCGCCGAACCGTCAGCTTAACGTGCGGTGTGTCAATTAATTTCATCTCTAGTTACCCCTAACCTAGGTGCTCACGGCCCAGATAGTGAAAGTCGGGGTCGCGGCCAATCTTATAACACGCAAAAGCCTTCGTCAGTTCATTGTGAAACGTGACCAAAATAGCGGGTGTGGCCCACGTGGACGCCGCCCAAAAGACGGTATCATCAGGTTCGCGCGGATCATTGGGATAACGGTAATACCCCCACTGTTCATCCCATATCGTCCCCTGCGTGTTTAGCCAATCTTCCGCTAAGCCAGCTTGGACGACCGCCATGACATCGTGATTATCCCGAATCAAAGCCGCTATTTTTTCCCAGTCCAGTTGCCGGTCATGTTCGCGGGGCAACTGATTCCGTGTTCCCAATGGCGTGTGACTCAGCGCAATCGGATCTAAATCAATGAAGTCCATGTTATCGCCTTCCCGTTTACGTTCATTCTAGCGCAAATGGGTGGCGTCAGACCACTGCTCAGTCAAATTCTCGGCTTAGCCCCATCATACAATCGTTGTTAGTCAATTGCGATGGTTATCGTATCTAGGGCCTTATCTAACAAACCACTGATTAGTTAATCGGATAAGAAACTATCAAAAAAGGAGACCCAGATAGTATCCCAGTCTCCTTTGACTATCCCCGAACACACATTGCAAAAACGCGTACCACATAAGCTCCCCGCCTAGTGGCCCGCTTAACCCTTCTTCGATTGATTGCCCACACACCGAATCTCTGTCAACGATAATTCCCGCCAGCGCCCGGACGCCAGCTGAATCACCACGTTATCTTCATGCACCCCTACTACGATACCATCGACTTTTGCCAAAATCTGGTTATCATCCATCACCTTTAGCTGCAGGTGCACGGGTTGATGCGTGCGCCACGCTGCCGCCAGTCGCTCACTGACGACTGATAGCGGTTGTTTTGGCAGCGGCGCTTCAACCTTCTCGGCCGCGTGCATTTTCGCTAACGCACTGGTGTGATCCGAGAGATAAAAGCCGCCCCACTTTAGCATGCCCCGGTCATGGTAGTCGCGCTTAAAAAAATTGTTCACGAGATCATCATCGTGTACTTGGCGAAGAACCATGGGTCGTCACTTCCTTAACGAATCCAGCGTTGACTCAGGGGCCACCGAACCTGACCAAAATCAATAAAATTCAGTGTCAGTTGGGTTCCCTCTTGAACCGCCGAAATCACGCGTTCTAACGTTTCTAAGTCTGTCGTCTTGACCGTATGTAACGGAATCGACCGTTCTCGATGGTCCTTACGACGAATATCCAAGAAGAAATTAAACTCAGCCCCGTACTGATTGTTGACCACGTCAATGCGGTAACGACAATGCCACTGCTTGGTAAACAGCGGGTCGAGCCGCGTCAAAATAACGGCTGCTTCCTGTCGACAATCAATCAAAGCTATTCCCCCCATTATGGCCACCTACCAGCGCTGCCCGACTAATCATGGTCCCGCCTCGCATCAAACTGCTGGCTGGCACCACCGCGGTCTTCCCAAAGCGGTCACGCAGATCATCGATGACCCGGTCAAAGCGGTCGTTCTTCAGTTGCCGCTCGGGGTCTTGAAAAATGTCCAGTTGCAGGCTACCACTTACACTGAGGCGAGCAAGTCCCACCCCAATGTTGCGGACCGGTTGACCTTCCCAATACTGCCGAAATAATCGCAATAACTCTGCGATTATGGTGCGGGCATTATCGGTCGGTGCAATTCGGTGCGTATGGTGCATGCCACCACGGCCGTCATCGGCTTGGCCATCCCAAGCGAAGCCGATAAACAGACTGATGCTACCGGCCTGTTGTTGATGATGCCGCATTCGCGAGGTCACCTGTTGCCCGATTTCTCGAATCACTAACTCGATTTCACGTTGGACCTTATAATCTCGCGGCAGGACCTGAGAGTTGCTCCAGCTCTTTTCCTTAGGTGGCCGGACCTCGCGTAACTTTGTCCGGTCGATTCCCCAGGACAGGGCAAAGAGTTGCGTCCCAATCAGCCCCATCTCGTGGCGCAACTCATACGGATCGACATGCGCCAAATCTTCCATACTGTGGATCCCCAACCGATTGAGGTGGGCCGCCGTCCGATGGCCAATGCTCCAAACCTTCTCCAGATCGGTGATCGGCCAAATCTCGTCAGCAAACGATTCGTAAGTTAACCTGCCAATCAGTTCTTTATCATGCTTGGCTTGCAGGTCTAACGCTAACTTGGCTTGCACGGGGTTTTCCCCAATCCCCACCGTCGTATAGAGTCCCAGCTCATGCCGTACGGTAAGTTGAATCCGGCGGGCCACTTCCTCTGGCGTGCTCCCAAAGAGCCGCCACGACTTGGTCATATCCAAAATCGATTCATCAATTGAATACGGAAAGAGGTCGGCATCCGCCACAAACCGCCGAAAAATCCGGTTGATTGCCAAATTCTTTTGGATGTACAGATTCATTCGCGGCGGTACCACTAAAATGCGGGGGTCGTCCGGCACTTCGTACTGCCGGGAGACGTTGCTGATTCCGAACTCGCGTTTGGCCATCGGCGAAGCTGCTAAGACCAAACCGCTCCCGGTGTTGTCGGCTTCAGACATGACGACCAGAACCGATTCCAACGGATTCAGTCCCCGTTCAACGCTCTCAACACTTGCATAGAACGACTTATTATCAATCATGAGAAACATCCCGTGCGGCTCACTCGTATAATCCATACCAGCACCCCCTTTCACTTGACTGTCATTATTATACGAACACTTGTTCTTAATTGCAAGCGAACATCGGAAAATAAATTGAAATTTCGATTAATTTCAATCCACTCTTTAGCGGTTATTTACACGAATACACTTACCCCATAAACGCCGTACTCCTTAAACTAATCTGCTTAGTAAATTCACATGCATTAATAACTATCCTCTTAGAGAAAAATAACAATATTGGTCTAATTTTGGTAGCTTTTGCTATCACCGCGTGTTAGAATGAACTTGTGAAGTTAGCCCTAGTCAACTAGCTTCCTCAACTTTTAAAGCGAAACCGATTTCCGCTGCACTTAAACACAGTGGATTATGGTTTCGCTTTTTTGATGCATATTTTCTTATTTTTCACCCGATAACTGTTTGTTACGAATTTTTTAATGCGTTACATAGGAGTCAGCTAGCCGGCCAAAACATTCAGGGGTAACATGATAATTGTGGCCAATGCATTAATAGTGTAAAAATGCTCAAACAGCGCAGTGAACTGGGATAATCTCCCCGTCACTGCGCTGTTTTTACTGATATTTAATTGTGAAATGCGTGGCGCATCGCGGCCACATCGCTGGCTGGCGACGTGCTCCGGGTCAGCAACGTGATGACCGCCACACCGGCCGCACCGGTGGCGGCAACGGCATCTAATGACTCAACCGTAATCCCGCCAATAGCCACGATCGGCACGTTCGCCTGAGTCACCAACTGCTGTAGCCCAGCCACCCCAATGACCGGATCAGCGTCGTCCTTAGATGTGGTTGGGAAAATCGGACCACTTCCTAAGTAATCCACACCGGTCAACTGGTTCGCCGCAGCCACTTCAGCCGCCGTCGAACAAGATAAGCCCACGAACATATTTTGCCCGGCGACCTCCTGAATCACCTGCTGAATCTTCTGGTCACTCTGACCAACGTGAATTCCGTCGGCATGCAAGGCTAGCGCCATGTCCACGTCATCGTCCACAATAAATGGCACGCTGGCCGCATGACACTGGTCGCGCAACTCCTTTCCCAACGCTAACCGTTGGTCGGGGGTCAATTGACTGTTGCCCTTATCACGGTACTGAAAAGCCGTGATACCGGCAGTTAACATGGTGGCTAAGACTTCCCGTAAGTCCTGACCGGGAACGTCCTGACTACCGGCGACAAAGTAAGCCCGCAACAGGCCTGGTTCAAACGTAACTGACATTATTCGGCACCTCCCTGGCTATAAGCCCAATGATTCAATGGGCCGTGGCCGTTACCAACGGCAATTGGATTGGCGATTGCCGCCGTGACATAATCCTTACCAATACGAATGGCCGATTCAAAGTCTTGGCCCTTCGCCAACTCAGCCGTGATACACGACGACAGCGTGTCGCCAGTCCCGTGCGTCCGGACCGTGGCCACTCGAGGCGCCGTCAGCCAAAATGACCGACCATCTGCCAGCAAGACAAAGTCACTGGCCTGGTCTGGTGTCGCTTCGTGGCCACCTTTGATGACCACGTTTTTTGCGCCCATATTTTGCAGCGCAACCGCCGCATCTTCCATGGCAGCGTTGTCTGCAATAGATTTTCCAGTCAGGCGTTCCGCTTCCGGCAAGTTGGGCGTTAACACGTCCGCCAGCGGCAACAGTTCATCACGCACCGTCGCCACAGCATCGTCGGCCAGTAACGCCGCACCACCTTTAGCAATCATCACGGGATCGACCGTCAAAGGTCCGAAGTCATAGCGTTTCAAATTTTCCACAACGCCGTGCACGTGCTCGGCGTCCGCTAACATCCCCGTCTTGCAGGCGCGGATCTTCAAATCGGCCGCCAGCGAAGCGAACTGTTCGTCCACCAGCTTCTGCGGTAACGCCATGAAGTCCTGGACCCCCAGCGTATTCTGCGCGGTCACGGCAACGATCACAGCGGTACCGAAGACTTGACGCTCCTGCATCGTCTTCAGGTCGGCCATCACGCCGGCCCCACCACCACTGTCGGTCCCCGCGATCGTTAACGTTTGTGGAAATTCATTTGCCATATTAACTCATCCCTTCTGATTCTTACTCGTAGGTCGCAATTGCCTCAATATCTGCGACCGTAGTGCTTTGTAAAGCATCTAATAATTTCACGATAAAACTCCCAGCACCCACGTCCGGCGACTGCTTGACCACTAATTGGCCAATCGCCGCAAAGACCAGGCAAGCCGTCTGGGCTGCTTCAAAACTGTCTTCTTCAATGGCACAGAATGCCGCCACAATACTGGATAGCATGTCGCCAGAACCCACGTGGACCTGGAACAGCGGTGTGCCGTTCAAGACCTTCGTTGTGCGAGTCCCGTCGGTAATGATGTCGGTCGGCCCGGATAAAATGACCACGCAGCCCTGCTTCTTAGCACAGGCCTGCGCAATGGTCACCAGGTCCCCGCTACCTTCACCGGCATCGATGCCCTTCGCCTGCCAATCAACGTCGGCCAACGCCGCAATTTCACCGGCATTACCGCGAATGACATCCGGGTGAAAGTCGGCCAACAGGCCCGTGGTGATGCGTTTCCGGTAATGAACGGCCCCCACCGCTACCGGATCGACCACCAACGGCCGCTTCTGTTGGTTCGCCAAGCGCCCAACCGTCCGAATCTGTTCGACCTGGGTCTGCGTAAACGCCCCCAGGTTCAAGCAAACGGCACTGGCTAAGCCAACCATTTCCTCGGCCTCACCCACTTCTTCAGACATGATTGGTGACGCGCCCAACGCGTTGATACCGTTAGCCACGTCCTGAACTGTGACGAAGTTGGAGATGTTAAAAACGATTGGATTCTGCTTCCGAAGCTCATTCAACAAGTCTACTTTCATAATGGTGAATCCCCCTATAGATTTTTCCAGAGTGAACCGGCCACGGTGAGACTGCGGCGGACATGTAGGCTGCGCCTGCCTAATTACAGTTAAATGGACATGTCGGCGATGGTCACAGTAGTCCGACCCACACCACACACCAGTGCTGGCGACGTTTTGCTTCAAACGCAACCGTAGCCGGAGGCTGGCAGGGCGGGTGACTGCTGTGTCGACGGTGTTACTTGGTGGTTTACCAAGTTACAGCGTGGGACGAGCTGGGAGACCCGCGGTTTAGGCGGGGCTGCCAGTCGAGGAAAAAGACCGCTCTTCGGCTTTTTCCGGTCCCCACAGCGGTCGCCCGCCCTGCCAGCTGGAGGCGAAGGCATCCAACCTAAAGACAAAGCGGGTCGCCAGCTCACGCGTGTGAACCGGCGGCCCGCTGTTCGGTGCCACGACACGTTCCCTCCGCAAGTCTGAACTTGACAGGTTCTAAGGGATCGCGGTCACCCGCGTCTCAGCCCAATCGTGGACACCCCTAGTGTTCTGGTTAATTTAAGTATAACAGGTTTCTGGTCAACGGCAACGACACTCGGGTTAATGGGTAATCCGTTGTGCCGCTTCACCAACCACCCGCCACATCCGGTCGATCATCTTATCGGACATAAATGGTTTCAAGTAGAGTAACTGACTACCAGAACCCGCATGGTAACGGGTCTTCGGCCGCCGAGACAACGCTGCTCTGTCGGCCAACCGAGCGATGACCTGCGGCTTGCTAGAGAACTGTTTGACCGCCGCCAGAATCGCCGTTGCGCGGTCCGCCGTTGGTTGGTACGGGCCTTTAGCAGAGGTCTCTTGCAAATGTTTCGTGGCAATGTCTGCCCACTCGGAGCGAATGGCCCCGGGTTCGATGACGACAGTCTGGATACCCAGTGGTTCCAGCTCCAAGCGTAATGCGTCAGAGAGGCCTTCTAAGGCAAACTTAGAGGCGACGTACCAACTAGCCAGTGGTTGGGCTATTTTGCCGTCTACCGAGGTAATATTGATGATCCGACCAGCATGTTGTTGGCGCATCATCGGCAACACCGACTGAATCAACCGGGCCGCCCCAAATAAGTTCACATCGAACTGATCTTGTGCCTGTTCCAGGGGCACGTCTTCTAACGCCCCCATCAGGCCGTAACCAGCGTTGTTGACCAGGATATCCACCCGACCAGTCTCACTGACAATGCGGTCGACAACGTGTTCCACGCTGGCGGCGTCCGTGACGTCTAATGGCAACGTGATGATGCCCAGGTCGTCTAAATCATTCATGCGACTGACCCGCCGCGCCCCGGCGTAGACGATGACCCCGTTGCGGTGCAGGCTCCGAGCAATGGCGTTGCCGATTCCGGACGACGCACCAGTGACTAATGCAACTTTTCGTTGTGACATATGATTACCTCCTAATTTGACGGAATGACCAACTGTTTACGTTTATTATAGAACCCGCGGTACGCTAAGTAACAGGCCAAAACTGACCCAATACTGGTGGCCGACATCAACATGAACACCACCATGATTTGATATTTGATGGCGTGCACCGGATCGACCCCAGCGAAAATCAACCCGGACATCATCCCCGGCAGACTCACGATCCCCATGGTCTTGGCGGAATCAATCGTCGGCTGCATCCCGGTCTTAATGGAATCCCGGACGATGTCACGCGAGGCATCCTTCAGATTGGCGCCCAACGCCAATTTTTCCGTGACTGCCTGACGCTCCAAGCGGAACTGGGAATTGAGGTTACGGTAACACAGGCCAATGGCGACCATTGAGTTTGACGCAATCATCCCCGAAATGGGAATCATCTGCGACGGAATAAATTTGATGGCGCCGGACCACATCAGTACCCCCAACGTCACGGCCGTACTGGCCAGAATAGCGCCAATGGAAATTGGCAACGCGTGCGGAATCCCGTTACTACGCTGTTTAGCGTTATAGCTGGCATTAAAAATGATGATTAGAATCAGCGTACTGGTCAGCCAAACGTTATCGACTTTGAAGACGTACTTCAATAGATATCCAACGATAAACAGCTGGATGATGGCCCGCACCACACCAATGATCATGTCCCGGTCGATGCCTAACTTTTCTTTCCAACCGATGATAAGGGCAATGACCACCAGACCCAGTGCCAGCATCAACGACTGATTATTGACTGCTAAATTCATTGGGCACCTCCCGCCACGATGCGGCCGTTCTCGACCATCACCAACCGTTGCGCGTCGTCGATTTCCGACTGATCGTGGGTGATGGCAATGATCGTCAATTTATCTTCCTGATTAAAGTGCCGAATCATCTGCCAGACAAACGACTTATTTTCTGCGTCCAGCCCAGCCGTCACTTCATCCAAGATCAAGACTTCTGGATAGATCATGACATTACGCAGGAGCGCGACCCGTTGCCGCTGACCACCGGAAAGGTCGATCACCGGTTTATCCAGGTCACTGGCCGCTAAGCCAACGTATTCTAGGGCATCAATGGCCCGCTGCTGATCAAACGGCAACTGACGAATCTGGTACGGAAAGCTCAAATTATCCCGCACCGTTTGCCCAAACAAAGTTGGTTGCTGCACGCTGTAGGAAACGCGCCGCCGATACGCAATCGGGTCGTAGCTTTCAATGGGCTGACCGTCAAACGTCAGCTCCCCCGCGGTCTTGCTTAAAAGTGAGGCAATGATTCGCACCAAAGTTGACTTACCCCCGCCGGATGGACCGGCGATGGTGACCCACTCCTGTGCCTCGATGTCGAGGTCGATGCCGTTCAAAATCTGTTCGTCGCCCGAACGGTAGCTGACCCCTTTCAATGAAATCAAACTCAATTATGTTGCCTCCTCTGATTTTTCCCTGATTACTTTGGTTCAGTCTGGTTTAGTTGGCCGCCTCCGGCCGCCAGGGGTGGTACCCGCTGTGGGGACCGCCTGCGGCCTGAGGTGCGGTCCTCCGGCTCGACTTGAAATCGCGCCAAGCCCGCGCGTTTCCAAGCTCGTCCCGTGCTCTAACCTCGGAAAATTCACCGAGCTAAGACCACCGACACAGCCGCCACCACCCCTGTCGCCCTCCGGCTACGTAAGTGAATCGTGGCAGCAGTGGCGAAAATTCATGGACAACTTATCCCTCTCTATGTAGTCACAAAAGTCACACCAACCAAGGCCATTTAACCCACCACGCCAATCGTTTGGGAACCAAGCTGGTGGATGGTCAGTATCAGCCGAGAGGTCGCAGCAGATGGGCTCAGGCGCCTCGTTATTCTTAGTGCCAGCGATTTTCTGGCAGTTAGAATAAGACCAAGTTTTAAGACTCACGGGTTTGGTGAGGCTTAAAATTGTGTCGGCACCGTTCCAGCCCATCTGTTGCGACCGGCAAGGCGCCAATCACCACATCAAACGTTTGGAACCCAAGCTAGTATGTGGTCAGTGTCAGCCGAGAGGTCGGTAGATATGGGCTCAGGCGCCTCGTTATTCTTAGCTAGCGGATGGGGTTTCCACTGGCTTAGAATAAGGCCAAGCTTGGAGACTCGTGGGTTGCGAGGCTTCAAGTTGTGCCCGCACCGTTCCAGCCCATATCTACCGACCGGTAAGGCGTCATTGAACACGCAACCACACAATTAGCTAGATACCAATATTGTACCTAAATCGACGGGGCTTGCCTATGGAAACGGCTCCATTTTTAGGAAAAACGCCCTAACCCCCAGGAAGCGGCAAAGTTTGTTATACTATTCAAGACCGTAACTGTTCGGTAGCAATTGAAGACACTTAACTAATGCGTTATAAAATAGGAGAAAATATGGCAAACTTTGATTCACGGAATCACCGCGGCACCTACAGTGACCGCAACGACCGGCACGACCACAGCGACCGGCGGAACCACTTTGACCGTAATGACCGAGGCCACAACGGCTTTCGGCGTAATGACAACCAACACGACCGCGGGTTTAATGACCGCCAACGGGAAGCCCGGGAAAACCCAGGCGTTCAGGTTGAAGTTGGCCAACGGTTCCCACTGACCATCAAACGAATGGGCATCAACGGTGAGGGTATCGGCTACTACAAGCGGATGGCCGTTTTTGTTCCCGGCGCCCTGACCGACGAAGAAGCCGTGGTTGAAGTCACCAGCGTGGCGACCCGCTTCCTCCGGGCTAAAGTTCACCGCATCCGTAAGGCAAGTCCTCACCGGGTCGATCCCCGCGACAGCTATGCCGACGAAGTGGGTGGCTTTGAGCTGGAACACTTAGACTACCCAGAACAATTGAAATTTAAACGCGATATCGTGGCGCAATCCCTGGAACGCTATCAACCAGAGGGTTACCGTCACTATGATCTCCGGCCAACGCTGGGGATGGCTGACCCTTATGGTTACCGAAATAAGGCTCAGTTCCAAGTCCGCCGCAACGCCGAGGGCCAGATTGAAGCTGGTTTATACGCCGAACGCAGCCACGACTTGGTTGATTTAGCCACCTGCTCCGTCCAAATGCCCGCCACCATGACGGTTATGCGGGCCGTCGTGGGCATGTTACAGGACTTGGACATGCCAATCTACGATGAAGAAGCCGGTTCCGGGATCGTTAAAACATTGGTCGTCCGGGCCGCTGCTAACACTGATGACGTACAACTCGTCTTCATCACTAACTCGCAAAAACTTCCCCGCAAGCGAGAATTGCTGGAACGCATTGCGAAGGAATTACCACAGGTGACCTCCGTTATGCAAAACGTCAATCCTGGCAAGACGTCACTGGTCTGGGGCGACGACACCCGCCATTTAGCTGGCGAAGAAACCATTACCGAAAAGCTCGACGGACTGGCCTTCAAATTATCCGCCCGAGCCTTTCTCCAACTAAACCCTTCCCAAATGGAAGTTCTGTATGCCGAAGCCAAGAAGGCCCTCAACCTCCAACCGGGTGAATCCGTGGTCGATGCCTACTCCGGTATTGGTACGATTGGACTGACTCTGGCCGACGTGGCCGAAGAAGTTCGGGGGATGGATGTCATCCCCGAAGCCGTAGAGGACGCTAACGAAAACGCTGCGGCCAACGGCATTACCAACGCCCACTATGAAGTTGGGACCGCTGAGGAACTCCTACCAAAATGGGTCATGACCGGTTTTCGGCCGGATGCCATCGTGGCGGATCCACCACGCACCGGCTTGGACGGTACGCTGATCGATACAATTCTCGGTGTACGGCCAGATAAGCTCGTTTACATTTCCTGCAACCCATCGACATTGGCTAAGGACTTGGTTGAATTGACTCACGATTATCAGGTCGATTACATCCAATCCGTGGACATGATGCCCCAGACGGCGCGGTGCGAAGCAGTGGTCAAACTAAGTCGGCGTCAATAGATTAATAGGCAGTGGCCACTTTTCGTGTTAGACTTTTATTTAACGAATTAGGAACGAAATTTTTAGAAAGTTGGCAAATGACATGCAAGATCCTTTCAAGGGCTTAAACAACGATGATGATGATCAAAATAACCAAAATGGTGACGGCCCTCAAGGATTCCCCTTGCCGCCCAACTACGCGACAGTCGTCAATCCTGAAACGGGCAACATGCGAATCGCCAAGGTTGGCTTCTCGTGGACAATGTTTCTCTTCCCACCGTTCCCAACGATTTTCCGGGCCGACTGGTACAACCTCCTGTGTATCCTAGGGGTTGAACTGGGGGCAGCGATGCTCATGGTGATGTACATTCCGGCAACGCAACTAGCTCAGTTCACCGCGACGGTATGGCCATTTATCCAAGGAATCGTTTGGGGAACGTTGTACAACATGATGTACTTCAAACACTTGTTTAATAAGGGCTTCGTCCCAGCAGATGAACGGTCACGGGACCTTTTGGCCCGGGCACACTACTGGTCCACGCCCAAAGAATAATTTCGTAAAATAAAAGGCTGATGCACACACATTTTGTGTGGGCACCAGCCTTTTTTCGTTCGGTAACGCATGGCGTAAATTCAAAAACCAGGGTAAATAAAAATCGTCCTCTAAACTTTGACATACGGAGAGACGATTTTTTGTTTACTTCAACTGTCAGCCGTCTTTAACGGCATCTACATTGGCGCAGGCAGTCAGATGCCTGCGCCTTTGTTGGTGCCAGTATACCACCGATTCACCCAGAGCCCTTCACACACCCCTTCATATAATCCCATCAATATTAATTTAGCTAAATACTGATACGGAGGCGTTTGTCATCGTAAAACCCTTCAGACCTGTTACACTGAATCTCGTAGAGGGTTAATGACGGTTGGCAAATTTAATTATAAGGGACTGGTGCCCATGACTTGAATAGTCAAGGCGTTTCACCATACCGCATGAAAGGAGGTTGTCTTGTCTTGGTTCGCTGTTACCTTACTTGATACGCTAATGACCTTAATTTTACTAGTCTCGCTTTGTACCTTACTGGTACGCCGCGTGACGAAGTTGATCAAGGCCTTGGGTGGATTGCGTAACGCATGGCGTAAATTCAAAAACCAGGGTAAATAAAAATCGTCCTCTAAACTTTGACAAGCGAAAGAGACGATTTTTGTTTGCTTTCAACTGTCAGCCGTCTTTAACGGCATCTACATTGGCGCAGGCAGTGAGATGCCTGCGCCTTTGTTGGTGCCAGTATACCACAGGTACCGTTAATTCTGGTAAAAATGACTTGATCACTTCCTATCATTCTGGTTAAGTTGTCTTACCAATTGCCAAAATTCTTAAAGAATCCTGTATTTACAGGCCGACTGATTGTTCCGACTCACCAATTCTGGTATCTTAGGGAAAACACGCCGAACCATTTAAGGAGAATCTTATGCAAACGACTCGACGCGATAGCCCACTGAAGCGCTTTTTTAAAGGCGTCATCATTGCTTTGGGCTTCATTTTACCCGGTGTTTCTGGCGGTGTCTTAGCCGCCATTCTAGGAATTTACGAACGCCTGCTGGGCTTCATGGCGCATTTTAGAGAAAATTTCAAACGTGATTTTTGGTATTTTGTGCCCGTTGGCCTAGGCGGGATCGTGGGTATCGCCCTGCTTTCGGCTCCGCTAGAATACTTGCTGGCACACTGGCAGGTCATCGTCCTCTGGGGATTTGCCGGCGCCATCGTGGGAACGTTACCGGCCCTGACGCAAACGGCCAGTTCTCAGACGGCTCGTGATGGGGCCGACTACGCCTGGTTCTGGGGAACCCTGCTGATTAGCGGCGGACTCCTCTACTTTATGAGTGACCTCTTCGGCACCCTTCCCGCTAATTTTTGGGGATTCATGATTGCGGGCGCTTTGATTGCCCTGGGGGTACTCGTGCCGGGGCTCAGCCCGTCCAACTTATTACTGATTCTGGGACTCTTTACGCCAATGCTCACTGGATTTAAAAACTTCGATATCCTAGGCGTCTACTTGCCCATTGCCTTGGGAGGAATCCTGGCCATGGCCCTCTTCTCTAAGAGCATGGACTACTTGATTCACCGGTTTCATTCGCGGGTATACCATTTCATTCTGGGAATTGTCACCGCCAGTACCGTCTTAATCTTGGTACCTAATAGTCACGCTGCTGAAAGTATTTCGTACGCTGGCACCACTTGGCAAACGCTACTTCTCAGCGCTATCGCTTTAATGGTCGGCACTGCCTTAGGCTACTGGATGAGTCAGCTGGAAGAAAAATATAAATAAATCAACGACTCCGCAAAAAAAACAACCCCTTTTTGCGGAGTTTATTTAGTATCAGGGCAAGTATCATTCTACGCATATTATACGTATTTGAATAGCACGTACAATGCGCGTATAATCCAAGCCAGCAGGAGCGATTCAGTGAAGATAACTGCTAAACAAGTCATTGACCGATTGTACCAAGAAGGCTATCAAGAAACCCACGTTCGTGGCGACCACCATCGTTTCACCGATAAATATGGGCACAAAGTCTCTGTCCCCTATACACACCTTAAGGATGTCATTTTTCCAACGACCTATCGTTATATCAAACAACAAGCTGACTGGCACTAGTCTCTCTAGGAGGTCCCTCATGAAAAAACAACGCTTAGTCGTTTATCCCGCCATTTTGATTCCCGATGAACATAATTCAACCGCCTATACCGTCACATTTCCCGATGTTCCCAGCGCCATCACACAAGGTATCGGCTTGGCCCCCGCTTTAAAACGGGCAGAGGAAGTCCTTGGACTCATGCTTTACGATGAATCTGATCTACCCGAGCCAACGCCACTCCAACAGGTCACAGTCACCGAACCCCACGGCTTTGCCACCTTGGTCGTGACCGACCTAGAGGAAACTAAACGACGGGTATCCAAGACTACCGTCAAGAAAAATACCACCATTCCGGCCAACCTGGCGGCGCTGGCTGAGGAACAACATCTCAATTTCAGTGCATTACTGACTAACGCTTTGAAGAAAGAACTTGACCGCTAAGATGATCATTAAAAAATAGTCATGCAATCCAAATATATTTACTAGCTCCGCAAAAACATAAACAGTTTTTGCGGAGCTATTTAGTATAGCCCTAAAAAATAGAGTCACTGCTATCAATACTAAGTAGTTGCTAGTTGATAGCAAGTTGGCTATCATCAGGTGAAGTTACGTGATTTTTGATTACTATGATTGGCACGAATTTTCAAGATTTTTAGATGCACTACCTAATCAAGACGCTGCTAAACTAACCGAATTGATTTTAAAAATTGAAACGTACGGTTTATACACTGCTGAACGTCAGAGATGGACTCGCAAGCTCGCCGATAATTTATTCGAGATACGTTCACGTCAACGAAATAATACCCAACGCGTGATTTATTTTCACCTTGAAGGAAATCGTTACGTCATTACCCATGGATTCACTAAAAAATCAGTAAAGACGCCCCGGAACGAGATTGCTAAGGGACAATACCGAAAACAACTCACTTTTAATAAAAGGAGACCACCCCATGACCAGTAAAATTGATACCTATATCCAGCAACGTAGCGCCGATGATCCTGAATTTGCCGTACTAGCAAAACAGGTTGGTTTTAATCTAGATGCCGCCGTAGCTGTCCGAAAGTTACGCAACCAAAAGCAGCTTACCCAACGAGAATTTGCTGAACTCGTCGGCAAGCCCCAATCCACCATTGCCCGCATTGAAACGGGACAGATGAATGTTTCCGTTAAACTGCTCAGTGAAATTGCCTTAGCTGCCGGAAAAAAACTTTCTATTCAATTTGTTTAACTAAATTATCAATAATAACCGCCAGCACCAAAAAGGGTCAAGAACAAAAGTCCTTGACCCTGATTGCGGTCCAAACATATATAGCCGAAACGTGCGACCAAAGGCAGTCAACTCCGCTTAACCCCGATAGACCAACAATCCAGGACCGGGATTATTCGCCTATCGACGTTAATGCTCATTGACTAACCGCTTTTGGTCCCACTCTTCTAGTTTTAACTTCTAACGCAAAGTTTCTTAGTCTTGATCCGGTTTAAATGCCCGGGTAGCGGCAACAGCCTGTTGCCAACCAGCGTACAACCGATTCCGGTGGTCTTCTTCCATGTTCGGGGTGAAGAGCCGACCGGCCGTCCGAATCTCTTTGACTTCATCCAGGCTATCCCAGAAGCCGACGGCCAGGCCCGCCGCAATGGCAGCCCCCATCGCCGTGGTTTCTTCATCGGCGGCTCGTTGAACGGGCGTGTTGATGATGTCCGCCTGGAACTGCATCAGATAGCGGTTCCGTGAGGCCCCACCATCGGCCATCAACTCGGAAATTTGAATCCCAGTATCCTGCTTCATCGTCCGCAAGACATCCCGGGTTTGATAGGCAATTGACTGCAGCGTCGCTTTTACAAAGTCTTCCCGGTTAGTTCCCCGTGTCAGACCAAAGACGGCCCCTTTAGCATCGGGATCCCAGTAAGGTGCACCCAATCCGTTAAAGGAAGGTACCACGTAAACTTCATCGTCATCCGTAGAAGCCATAGCAGCCTGCCGAGACTCTGGTACACTACTGATAATTTGCATACTTTCGTGTAGCCAAGCCAGCGCCGTCCCGGCTACCAGAATTGACCCTTCAAGCGCATAGGTCACTTTGCCATCTAACTTATAGGCAATCGTCGTCAACAGATTATGCTCGGACAGTTGCGGCTCGTGACCGGTATTCATCATGACGAAGGCCCCATCCCCGTAAGTGTTCTTCACGGTGCCGGGTTCCAAGGCCAATTGGCCCAACAATGCGGCTGATTGGTCACCGATAATCCCAGCAATTGGGACTTCCACGCCATAGAATTGGAAGTTCTGGGTAACCCCGTAGACTTCAGAACTGGACTTCACTTCGGGCAGCATGGCTGCTGGAATATTCAACCAGTTTAGAATGTCTTGGTCCCATTGGAGGTCATGAATGTTAAACAACATGGTCCGACTGGCGTTACTGTAATCAGTCACGTGAATCTTACCGCCTGATAATTTCCAGGCCAGCCAACTGTCGACCGTCCCGAATAACAGTTCACCATCTTCAGCCCGCTTCTGAGCACCCGGGACGTGATCTAAAATCCACCGCACCTTGGTAGCACTGAAGTAAGCGTCCACGACCAACCCGGTCTTTTGCTTAATGGCTTCGGCCCGGCCCTCGGCCACTAGCTGTTTCGCGAGACTAGACGTCTGCTTACTTTGCCAGCCAATGGCGTGATAGATGGGTTCACCGGTCACTTTATCCCAAACGATCGTCGTTTCCCGTTGACTACTGATACCGATGGCCTGGATGTTTTCTGGATGGATCGACGCATCGATCAATGCACTGGCAATGACTGACAGGACACTGTTCCAGATTTCATTCGCATCGGATTCGACCCAGCCCGCATGGGGATAATATTGGGGAACTTCCTTGTATCCTTCGATCACCTTGCGACCCGTGTGGTCAAAGATGAGCGCCCGGGTGCTACTCGTACCTTGGTCGATTGCCAACAGATAGTTCTCCGGTTGTTTGAGTGCCATATGTAAATCTCCCTCCAAGTCTTTGCTTCACGAACGGAAGCGGTTCCAAACTCAATGCACTTATCATAGCACGCCCGTTGATGTTGCGGCCAGAATTTGTTTCGCCCCACCGGTGGTTTGTGAATTTCTTAAGGTTTACAGCGTCAGTCGCTGCCCGGCCAAAAAGGATTGGGCAAAGTCTTCATCAGACTTCACTTGCTTCCCAAACTCGTCGATCAATGCGTGAAATTCTTGGTAGTCGGCTAATTCCAGTGAGAAGCGGGCCAAGACCTGTTTCTGAAACGCCGGATAAGTCTTCGGCATAGTCGCCCCTAACCACGCAAATAACCGGCGCGCATAGGTGTCGACCATGAACGTCCCGTGATCTAGGGTGTACATCAAAATGTAATCGGCCGTTTCGTTGCCGATCCCTGTGATTCCCAACAGGTCTTGCCGTAAACTGGCCCCATCCCGCTGTTTGAGAGCGCCCAGGTCATCATCAGACTGGCCGAGCCAATTAGCCAAGGCCAAAATAGCGGCCCCCTTCCGCTGGTAGAAGCCACTGCTTTTGATCAGTGACACCAACGTCTCGGGCGTGAGTTGGCGAAGTTGGGCGGGGTCGAAAGCCGTTTCCCGTTTCAAGTTGATCAGGGATGGCTCAACGTTGCGCCAGTTAGTATTTTGTACCAAAATGGCGCCCAGTATGATTTCTACCGGGGTTTCGGCCCACGGCGTTCCCGGCTTGAGCCACGGTTGCGGCCCCATTTTCTGCGCCATTGTGCGGTACAATTCTTCAATCGTCATTCCGACAGCCCTCCTAAAATTAAGGTCACAAAAAGGAGTTGAGCAGACGGCTCAACCCCTATGATCCGTGTGCCAGTAGAAAAAATCCTACCGAGTCCACGCTTGTTGCTTGTTGAACTAGTTACGCTTGATTACCAACCGAATATCGGCGTCACCTTCAGGGTTCAATTCTTCTTGATAATCAAAGTCAGCACTCTGGAAGTATTTCTTGATTTCGTTGTTCAGTTCGTCGACCGAGCGTACATCTTGTTCCTGCCGCTTCAACAAAAGCGTGTATTCTTTAGAATCCTCATCGACGTTTTCAAAGCTGTATTCCAACGCTTCGGAATTCAAAATTTCTTGAATCACTTGCCGTTCTGTCATCATGTCTACCTCGCTTAAATTTATTAGTCTACTACCTTACTATAGAATTAAATCCGTAATTTGTTAACTATTTCATCATATCTATTTTCGCGGCCTCGTGACAAATGACCGTGGGAGTGGGTATACTAGTCGATAAATGACGCTGAAAGGAAGCGACGCTATGCGCCCACGAATTGCTTTACCCGCCGATACACTCGACGAAGCAACCAACATTATTAACGAACGAAACGCGGCTTTCGCGCCCCGTCCTGTAATCGAAGCCATCGTGAAAGCAGGAGGGCTCCCCATCATTTTACCGAGCGTGGACCCCGAAGACGTTGCCGACTACCTGCCCCTCTTTGACGGTGTAGCCTTCCTCGGCGGCTTTGACGTCGATCCCACTTTCTTTGATCAGGAACCTCACCTGCGTTTGGGCAAGACTTACCGGAAGCGTGACCTCTTTGAAATTGAATTACTTAAGCAAGCGGTCGCTGCCAATAAGGCCATCCTAGGTATCTGCCGGGGCCTCCAACTGATCAACGTCGGCTTAGGCGGCACCTTGTATCAAGACCTCAGTGAAGACCCAACTGCTGAAATCAAGCACAGTCAGGCCGCTGCGGGCAATCAACCCAGCCACCACATCACCGTTGTGCCCGGCAGTACACTGGCCAAGCTAACCGGTGTCCGGCCCTACGTGAACTCCCGACACCACCAGGCCGTTAACCAAGTGGCACCATCGCTGACGATTACGGCCCAGGCGGACGACCAGGTCATTGAAGCCTTGGAATCCAAAGACAGTGACCAAATCGTTGCCGTGCAGTGGCACCCTGAAAACATGTACAAGCACCACGAAGAGTCCCGACAGATTTTTGAGAATTTGGTGAACCGAGCCGCCGCTCGGACCCCGGAAGTGTAAAATTAACGTAAAGGCCTTTTACTTCCCTCGTCATTCGGCTAAACTAGAAACTAGACTAATGAAGAGGTGAACGGTAGTGGCGAAAATGAAGGACTTCGGGCAACGGATGCGTTTTTTGACGTTCTCCATTTTACTTAATTCCGCCGCTAACGCCCTCACCATCTCGACCAATCTCGGGAGTGCAGTGTGGACCGGCTCATCCGTGAACCTGGCCAACTGGATTCACGTGCCCCTAGGAACGACCATGTTCGTTTACGGGGTCGTTATCACCTTGATGAACCAGGTGTTGCTTGGGCGATTCGACCGCAAACGGTTCGTTTCCAACATTCTCTACATTATCCCCTTCAGTTACCTGGTCGAATGGATCGGGTACTTCTGGAACTGGGTAGGCGTGGGAAAGTTGAACCTGACTGGACGAGTCATCGTTGACATCATTGGACTGATTGGCGTAGCTTTTGCCGTGTCCATCTACCAACGCTGCAACGTTATCATGCATCCCAACGACGACGTGGCCTACATCCTGCGTTTCCGGTTTCTACACGGTTCCGCCGTCATTGCGCAGTGGGCCAGCTACGTCCCACCGGTCACCATCATTATTTTGTCCTACGTCTTTACTGGTGAGCTAAATGCCATCGGCTTCGGGACAATTTGGGCGTTAGTCACCCAAGGCATCGTCATGGCCTGGGCGGATTATCACGTCTTTCCCTCTTTAAAGCATCACGTGGATGTTTAACCTTAACTGTTAACTAGGTTCGAGCTGACTGGCTCGAGCCTTTTTTGACGGCGTTGTTCCGCTCGGCCAGACTACCCACAACGGCTAAACCTGGTATTGTAGATTGACCTAGTCTGACTTAAGCTAGAATCAGACAAACTTTTAACAAATCAATTCTGCTACGGAAAGGTCGGCTACTTATGAATTCATTTGTCACTTGGTTCTTTATTGCTTGGGGGATTCTCTTAATCTGGACTAACCTGCGCCAGCCACGCAAAGGTTGGCAAATTTGGGTCGGCATCCTATTTCTCCTAGTCGCCCTGGGCATGAACATCACCACCCATCATAAGCAAGCTAATCCCCTACCAGCGGGCGTTTCCAGTGGTAAGGCGGTCGTTCAGTTGGCACTCAAGCAATCCAAGCTGAGTTATGAACCCAAGATTGCCGCGCAATTTGGCAATACTAATCTGAATGATACCGACCAGGTGAAGGTCAAGGTTAACCCCCGGACCAAACGTTACGTCTTTAATTACAAATTTAATCAGAAGAAGATCCCGGTCTACGCCGTCTACAGTAAGATTCCAGCCGGTGGTGCCAACGCCTATCTGATTCCCGTCAAAAAATCCAGTAAGATTGCCAGCATCATGACCGACAGCAAGACGGCTAGCCGGCAGATAAAAACTAAATCAACGAAAAATTACAGTTATGAGGATTTGACCACGTGGATGCCCACTAAAGCCTTCACCGGTACCGACTACCCCCATCAAAAAGATTCAGGCGATTACAGTATTGTCTACAAATAAGTGGCTTGATAACATTGAGAGCAATCAATTAACTTAAGCAGTGACAAAATAAAACATGGCCCGGGATAAAATCCCGGACCATGTTTTCATGTCCAAATATATACTGCTGAAACGTGCACCAGAAGGCAGCTAGCTCCGCTTAACCCCGAACGTCAAATAATCCAGGACCAGGATTTTTCGACGTTCGACGTTAATGCTCACTAGCTAAACGCCTTCTAGCCCACTCTTTTTTATTGAAAGACGTGTGCTAACTGATCAAAGTTCACGGTACCCAGTCCAGCAGCTTGGTTGTAAGTCTTACCAGGCTGACCCACGTAGAACAGATTACTATTATTGGTTGTCGCATCCAATTGGGTAAACGGTGACTCAGACGTTTGCGCCAACGCATAGAGCTGTGGGTTCCACAGGCCCATCCGGTGCGTCCGACTGCCATTCATCAGGGCCGTCATCGCCGCAAACTGCGGTGCCACGACGCTGGTTCCCCCAATAACTTGCCAGCCATCACTGGACGTGTAGGAATCATATCCCGTAAGTGGGTCGGCATCGGCCACAACGTCCGGGAAGTTTCGACCGCTTTGATGGCCTTGAATTAATTTAGGATTTAACCGGGGCAACCCACTAGCAGACAAGTACTGCCGGGCATTGTAAGTGTTGACCCCCGAAACCCCTTGTTGATACTTCGGCGTGCCATACAGCGTAGAAATTCCGCCACCACTACCACTCTGCAGGGTATCCATGGCGTCCGAGTTTTCTTTAAAGAACGTGGGATCACGATGGTACGCATTAAATAACGCATCGCCACCCCAAGTCCGTTCCTGCTTAACGGTGACGTGATTGCTGTTCTGCAAGTCTCCAGAAAATGGCAACGTCGTTCCACCAGTCGCCGTGACCCACGGGTTGCTAGCTGGGAAATTGGCATAGATTCCTTCATTTACGTCACCATTGGCCGCTAGTTCTTCCCCATAAGCACCGCTGTCCCCAGAAGCCGCAAAGGTTGAAACACCCTGCGTCGCTCCCTGAGCCAACAGCGTGCTCATGATACTACCGTATAACGGTGTTAATAAGTGATACTTACTGAGGCTCTGGAGAACCCCTTCAGACAAGCCCCAACTCAGGGAGAGAGAACTGGCCTTATTTTCACCAAAGGCGCTGGCAAAAGCATTGATCCACCCAACATCACTAAGCGACGCCGTGTAGACTCGGATTTTAGCCTTCGGTGCCAGTGCGCCGGCCTGCTCGACATCCAGCGAAGTTTCGGCGTTACCCGGATCAACGTTTCCCCAAACATTCATCCCGCCAGTAGACTTCACACTGATGCGGTTGGCAGAAGCCGCGACACCCTCTTCTGACCAAAAATGGGTGATATCAGCCGTTTTCACCTTACTGAAGCTAATGATACCAATGGTTTGGCCTTGGCCCTGATTGTTGGCTGCTAAATCCGTGGCGTGGTACTGCGAAAGAAAATTCTTGGGCGCGCCATCCGTCGTCGGTCCATCACTCGCCGTGCTCCCGGGTTCCGATAGGCCCGTGAGTTTAACTAAATTGGTGATACCGATGACCGCCTCAATGGGTTGCGCCACGTTCTTTGGTAACCGCGGCTTCTTCTTAGAATATTGCAGCTTTTTCCCATGATAACTCGCTGTTTTTAACTTGGTCGCAAAGGTGGCGTCAATCGCGGCAGCTGACCCCTTCAGCTGCATGACTAAGCCATCATTAAACGTGACGACCTTCAGATGCCGAGCCTTGAAGTAAGTTGTCAGGCGTTTGGTCGTGCTGGCTGATTGACCAAATTTAGACCGAAACGTGCTCGGCGTCAGGAATTGCTGAAACTGCGAATTCCCTGGTGTATTAACGGCTAAGGCCGTCGACGTTAGCTTGCTGGCATTACGTGTCTTCAATACTAAGTCCAACGTCACCGTTTTTCCCTTAGCGACCTGTTTAACATTTTTAAGACCAGTCAACGAGCTCTCCCGATATGGTGTGGCCAGCGGTGTTGTCTGTGCTGCACTGGCTTGCGCGCCAGTAACCCCTAACAGCCCAACCACTAAGCTAGCCACAATTAAACGTATTTTCATGAGTCCATCCCCTTCGTATGTTCATATTATACGCCGCTAGTCACAAAAAGAATGGGGAATTACTGGTTGGTTAATGATAAATTAGACGGGTTAACAAAGGCGAGGGCTACCATAGTCATTGTGACGCAGAACTAGTTGGTAGTTAACAGCGATTCTAGCCGGATATTTCTACGATATTCGCACAAAAAGGCCGTGTCCCAGGACACGGTCTACCAGTTTCTGTGTATTTACATATCGAAATTGGTCCCAAGACAAATGGTCCTGGCAAACCCGCTTAATCCAAGTCTCCCGTTAAAATAAACTGCTTAACTTCCTTCAGCGTTCGTTTGGATTCTGGTAATTTATTCCACAGAATATAATCGTGAAGCATCGACTTCAGCCGGCGAGCCTTGATGGGCGTTCCCTCAGCCGCTTCAAGCTTTTGGAGCAGCCGTTCATCATCGGCGACCAATAGCTCATTAGCCCCAAAGAACAACTGAATCGGTCCTAAATTATCAAAATTCCCATAGATGGGACTCACTAGGGGATCCGTCACTGGATGATCACCAGCGTACGCAAACCCAATTTTCTTTAACGTGGCTAACGTTAGATATGGATCGTGTTTAGCAGCGGTCTTCAAATCTGGATTCATCATACTCAAGTCCGTCCACGGCGAAATCAAAATGGTCCCGGCAGGAAGCGGTTCTTGGTGTTCCTTCAACTGTTGTAACAGCGACAGCGCCAAACCACCACCGGCAGAATCACCCATTAAGAAGAATTGGTCATCGGGATACTGAGCGCGCAAATAGCTATAACTATTCATCGCAAACACCAGCGTATCGTCCACAGTTGCCTCCGGAACCAACGGATAATCCACATACGTGATTCTGAGGTTAGCTTGATCGACCAACGTTTCCATTAATTTACGGTGACTGTCGATTCCCTGCATGGTGTACGCCCCACCGTGAAATAGCAACACGTGTTGTGGTAATGGCGCACCCGAAGCCACGGTCAACAACCGCCCACCGAAGACCTCGCGTTCCTTGGTCACCATATTGGCTGGGAACTTTTCGGGGACCACGGCCCGGTTTTGCCGACTAGGCTGTAAAAATGCTTGCTGGATCTGTTGCTTAAGTTGACTATGCTGGGTCTTGAAAAGTAACCATTTCCCACGCAAACTCACGACTATCACCCTATCTTTTGCCTTCTACAATTCTCACTCTTAATTGACAGTATACAGCCTTTTTCGCGAAAACGCCCCTCCTAAAACCAATTGCTAGGTAATTTTCTGGAAAACCGGTAAAATAGAAAGGGTAACAACTGATGACTGAAAGGGTGGTAAAACGAATGACAGACAACCAACGAATTTTAAATGTGACTGGCGGTCGGAATTTCCGGGAGCTTGGCGGCTACCGGACGATTGACGGGCACACGGTCAAGTGGCACAAGTTGTTGCGGACCGCTGGGTTGGCTGAGCTCACCCCGGAGGATCAACAAATGCTAAGTAATTACGGTGTCGTGGCCGACGTCGACTTCCGTTCCAAAGACGAACAGGCCCAGTCGCCAGACCGCGTACCAGCTGGCGTCACGTACCATTTTCTGCCGGTTTTCCCAGCGGATGACCAGACAGATGCTTCGGCCAGCGAGGCTGATTTGCAGAAGCGCTTTTCTAGTGATGGCCAAGCTGGTCACAATCATATGGTCGACGTCTACCGCCAAATGGTGACTTTAGATTCCGCGCAGAGTGCCTACCACGACTTCTTTGCGACGTTACTAGCTAACGAGGATGAACAACAGTCCGTACTGTTCCACTGTACAGCTGGTAAAGACCGTACCGGGATGGGCGCCTTCTTTGTGCTGAGTGCGTTGGGCGTTGACCCCCAGACGATTCGCCAAGATTATCTAATGACGAATGAAACTTCAGCTGAACACATTAAATTGGTCACTGCAGATGCCCTAAAGAAGGGCTATGGTGAAGCCTTTGCCTCGAATATTCGAGCACTGTACTCCGTTAGCAATGATTACTTTGACGCTGCCAACAAGATTATCAATACGCAGTACGGTGGCACCCAAGACTACCTAAAGGACGTCTTGGGCCTATCACACAGCGACTTAACTAATTTAAAACAACTTTATTTGGACGCCTAGTCCGAACCAGACTAACCGTGTTAGCGGGTAGTCTGGTTTTTTAACAATAATTCGAAAGGACCTGATTAACGATGAAGAAAAAAACACTGACCTGGACCCTACCCTTACTTGGGATTGCGGCCACCTCATTGATTGCCAGTGAACGCTTATTCAACTTTGCCTTTAAGCGGGTCAACTACGTTCCCGAAACTTCAGCTGATAAACAAAAATACGCTGACGCTTACTACGCCTACGTCGACTGGTTCAAGCACGTCAACAAGGAAAAATGGTACCTCCACGAACACGACCCACAAAACCGGATGGTCGCAGAATATATTCCCGCCGAAACACCCAGCGACAAGACCGTCATCATTTCCCACGGTTATAAGGGTAATGGTGAAACGATGGCAAACTTTGCCCAAATGTACCACCGCTTAGGCTTTAACGTTCTCTTACCGGATGACCGGGGCCACGGTGAAAGTGCCGGCAGATATATTAGTTTCGGCTGGCTGGATCGACTGGATTACCTCCAATGGATTCAACAGGTCATCGACCGATCCAACGCCGACGTGAAAATTCTTATGTTTGGTGTCAGCATGGGTGGCGCAACCATGGAAATGTTAGCCGGTGAAAGTCTGCCCCCACAAGTCAAAGCGATTATCGCTGACTGTGGCTACTCCAGCATTGAGGCTGAATTGACCTACCTGTTAAAACGGCAGTTCCACCTTCCCAAGTATCCAATCGAACCGCTGGTCAGCACCATTTCCAAGCGCCGATTAGGCTACTATCTCGGCGATGTGACTGCTACTGAACAGCTGAAAAAGAACAAACGGCCCATTCTCTTCATTCATGGCGAAAAAGACGTCTACGTGCCAGTTGGTATGGCCTACGAAAATTATGCGGCAACGCACGCACCTAAGCAGCTTTGGATTGTGAAAAATGCTTCACACGCCGAAAGCTTCTGGATTAATCCGACCCGTTATCAGCAACATGTTGAAGAATTTTTGCAAACTTACTTCAACTAATTAAGTAACCTTAAGCCTAACTTAACGGCATTTCGGTCTTAGTCGTCAAATCTTCATACTTTATTTTTTCTTTACCAATTTATCGAAAAGTCGTCACGGCTTTTGACCTTTTCTATTCACAATCTCCGGGTATAGTAATAACTATAGTAATTAGCCAATAACTATTACTAATCAAAATCTATATCCAATCCCCTTTTAGATTCTCTCCCCCTAAGAGAATCATTCCCTGGTTAGGTTCCCTCAAGCCTAACCAACTCCTCTAAATTGCGTTCGCACCCCCCTTATGTGAACGCACTCCTCATGAAAAGAAATCGCACCGTTCTTCCCTAAGAACGGTGCGATTTTTTTGTGCTACGGTTCAAAAAAAGAAATGTCTCTAAGCCATTAATCCCAGTCGTTGAAAGATGAAATCAACGCGGCGTAAATGGTAGTGATAGTCAAAAGCATCGGCAATCTGTTCAGAAGTCAACCGATCAGTAATTTCCGTCTTGGCTTCAACTAATGGCCGGAATTGCTTTTGTTCATCCCACGCCTGAGCCGTTAACGGCTGAACCAAATCATACGCGGCTTCACGACTCAGTCCCGATTCAATCAGTTTAAGCAACAACCGTTGACTGTAGATCAACCCATAGGTCCGTCCCATATTAGCTTTCATGGTTTCTGGAAAAACATCTAGGTTGGTGAGAATACTGTTCATCCGATGCAGCATGTAATCCAACAACGTCGTACTTTCCGGTAAAATCATTCGTTCAGCGGATGAGTGAGAAATATCTCGTTCGTGCCAAAGGCTAACATCTTCGTACGCAGTGACCATCGTACCACGGAGCACTCGCGCCAATCCCGTAACGTTCTCTGAGCCAATCGGATTGCGCTTATGTGGCATGGCACTAGACCCCTTCTGACCAGGGTTGAAATGCTCTTCTACCTCATGGATTTCTGAACGCTGCAAACTCCGAATCTCCGTAGCAATATTTTCAACACCGGTCCCAATCAAAGCCAACGTGGCAATGTAATCGGCATGTAGGTCTCGTGGCAACACCTGACTAGCCACTGGCTGCGCACTGATACCTAACTGATCACAAACAAACGCCTCGACTTCTGGTGGCACGTTGGCAAACGTCCCAACGGCGCCACTAATTTTCCCAGTCTCAACGGCCGCAGCGACCCGGTCAAACCGGTCTAAGTTTCGTTGCATTTCAGCGTAGAACCGAGCTAACTTTAACCCAAATGTCGTAGGTTCCGCTTGAATACCATGTGTCCGGCCAATCATGACCGTTTCTTTATACTGAAGAGCCAATCGCTTTAACGTCGCGATGATGGCAACCAGGTCCTGACGTAAGACTGCATTAGCTTGCTTCAGTCGGTAACCCTGAGCTGTGTCGACCACGTCAGTACTCGTCACACCAAAGTGAATCCATTTGCGTTCAGCGCCTAAGGATTCAGAAACGTTACGTGTGAAGGCCACAATATCATGGTGGGTCACGGCTTCGATCTCAGCAATACGGTCAACGTCAAATTTGGCATTATCCCGGATTTTTTGAGCATCCGCAACCGGGACTTCTCCTAACTGCGCCCAAGCTTCGTCAATGGCAATTTCAACAGCTAACCAGGACTGGTACTGATTCTCAAGGGACCAGATTTTGCCCATCTCTGGTCGGGTATAGCGCTCTAACATAGTGTTTTCCTCCTGTGAATTCAGGTAAAACCCGAACATTAAAGACTTTATTCGTTCTTTTCTCCACAGACAATCATATCATAGAATATCCCATTTTAGCTAGTTATTCCACCTTTGTATCTTTATGTAATTAGTTGTTTCCCTTAATTAAAAGAACTTTAACCTATCATAAATAAATAATTGTTCGTTTTTAGCTTGCTTTTCTCATCCGAACTTGATACACTTATTTCTGCTGGGCGTTCGGCCTAGCAAATAATAACGATGAGGTGTTTGCAATGTCATCAACAGTAGTAGTTGGTAGTCAATGGGGCGATGAAGGTAAAGGAAAGATCACGGATTTTCTGAGTGAGAAGGCTGATGTCATTGCCCGCTACCAAGGTGGTGACAATGCCGGTCATACCATCGTCTTCAATGGTCAGACGTTCAAGTTACGCTTGATTCCTTCAGGGATCTTCTACGCCGACAAGACCAGTGTGATTGGTAACGGTGTCGTCTTAAATCCAGAATCTTTAATTGAAGAACTGGCCTACCTTAACGAACATGGCGTCGCAACCGATAATTTACGAATCTCTAACCGCGCCCACGTTATCTTGCCTTACCACATCCTGTTAGATCAGGCGCAAGAAAAGGCCAAGGAAAACAAAATTGGGACAACAAACAAGGGTATCGGTCCTGCCTACATGGACAAGGCTGAACGAATTGGTATTCGGGTGGCCGACTTATTGGACCACGATATCTTTGCTGACAAACTGCGCCAAAACTTAATCGAAAAGAACAATGTTTTAACCAAATTATATGATGAAGAACCTTTAGACTTTGACGAAGTCTTCAATAAATACTACGCTTTAGGGCAACAAATCAAAGACCACGTCACCGACACCTCCGTTGTCATCAACGATGCCATCGACGCCGGTAAGAACGTCCTCTTTGAAGGTGCTCAAGGGGTCATGCTTGATATCGACCACGGAACTTACCCATTCGTCACGTCATCCAACCCAGTTGCTGGTGGCGTTACTATCGGTTCCGGTGTTGGCCCTACCAAAATCGACCACGTTGTCGGTGTTTGCAAGGCTTACACATCCCGAGTTGGTGACGGACCATTCCCAACGGAATTATTTGATGAAATTGGTGATACGATTCGCGAAGTTGGTCACGAATATGGAACTGTTACGAAACGGCCTCGCCGAATCGGCTGGTTCGATAGTGTCGTCCTTCGCCACGCCAAGCGGGTTTCCGGCTTAACTAGTCTTTCATTGAACTGTTTAGACGTCTTAACCGGGTTAAAGACCCTGAAGCTCTGTACCGCCTACGAATTAAACGGCGAAACCATCTACCACTATCCAACTAGTTTGGTCGACCTGGACGCTTGCCAACCAATCTATGAAGAATTCCCTGGCTGGACGGAAGACATCACCCACTGTCATTCCGTTGAAGAACTGCCCGTTAACGCGCAAAACTACGTGAAGCGCTTAGCCGAATTAGTCGGCGTTGACCTGGCTACTCTCTCCGTCGGTCCTGACCGGGAACAAACCAACATCTTACAAGACGTCTGGAACGCCTAACCTAACTAAGTACAAGGAGTGACCCACATGCATCCTGCTGAAGTATTTGATTACGAAGACATCCAATTAATTCCCAATAAATGTATCATTGAAAGCCGTAGTGAAGCTGATACCAGCATTGAATTTGGCCCCCACCGGTTTAAAATTCCGGTCGTACCGGCTAACATGGAAACGGTGATCAATGAACCGTTAGCAATTTGGCTGGCGCAACACGATTACTTTTACGTGATGCACCGATTCCAACCTGAAGAACGGCGCGGATTTATCGAACGGATGCATGAAAAATCACTCTTTGCATCCATTAGTGTTGGGGTTAAACCCGATGAACAAGCTTTTATTGAAGAGCTGGCTGCCGCTGACCTGGTGCCGGAATACATTACCATCGACATTGCACACGGCCATAGTGACGCGGTGATTCGCATGATCAAGCAAATCAAAACGCACTTGCCAGACAGCTTTGTTATTGCCGGTAACGTTGGAACTCCTGAAGCTGTCCGTGAACTGGAAAATGCTGGTGCCGACGCCACTAAAGTTGGTATCGGTCCTGGTAAGGCCTGCATCACAAAGCTCAAGACTGGCTTTGGAACTGGTGGCTGGCAATTGGCAGCCCTGCGGTTATGTGCCAAAGCTGCCCGCAAGCCAATCATTGCCGACGGTGGTATCCGGTACAACGGTGATATTGCAAAATCAGTTCGCTTCGGCGCTAGCATGGTCATGATCGGTTCAATGCTGGCCGGTCACGAACAATCTCCTGGTAGCTTGCTGACTATCGACGGTCGGACCTTCAAGCAATACTGGGGTTCCGCCTCTGAAAAGCAAAAGGGTGCTTACCGCAACGTCGAAGGTAAGCAAATGTTGGTCCCATTCCGTGGTGACATTGCGAACACGCTCAACGCCATGGAAGAAGACCTGCAATCCTCTATTTCATATGCAGGTGGTCGTAATCTCTTAGATATTCGAACAGTCGACTACGTCATCGTTAAGAGTTCCATCTTGAATGGCGATAGTTATTAATTAAACAAAAACACGCCGATAAAATCAGGTGATCTGATTTTATCGGCGTGTTTTTTCTATAATAAGGCTACCGGACAACTAATACCGAAACCGGCGCATATTTGGCCATGTAAGCCGCCTGACTGCCAAAGTGCCGACTGACACCCTTCTTAGCAATCGACCCCACCACCAAAATATCTGGTTGTACCTGGGGAATCACATCCTTAACGATTGTTTCACCGGGCTCGCCCTCCGCAATCATCATACGCACATGCTTAACCCCAGCATCACGAGCCTGTTGCTGGTAACGTTGAATGTGCGCCTTCAATTCATCATATTCGCCATGAATGTAGTCATTATCCAAAACTTGATAGACACTCATCGTTTCATTTTCTAGGACAGACACAATCACTAACTCCGCCTCATCCCGAACTGCCTGATGAATCGCGTAATCAAATGCTAGTAAGGCGTCCGCCGAATCATCCACCCCAACTAAAATTCTTTTGAAAGTTGTTGGCATGTATCCTTCCCCCTACTCTGAATCTTTAGCTTTAGCTGCCGCCAGCCGCCGATTACCGCGGTGCAAATCGACTACCGTCCACGTTAACAACGCCAACACTGCAAAAATTAATACGTAAGCAATGCCATTGGCAAGTATCAGTTTATCGCCCGTCACATTGCTCCCAAAGAAGCCCTGGACCTGGCCCGGCAAGCCTTCCATGTTCAAAAAGGTCAGACTGATTACGGAGAACCAGCCAAGAATCTTTAACCACCAAGAATTCTTGAACCGTTCTCCCATCTCTAACTTGCTATCCGTCATCATCAGCAATGGTAACATCGAGAATGGCAACGCAAACGCCAGAAAGACTTGTGAGTTATTCATTAGATCGTTGAGGGCTTCGTGTTCAGCGATGTCGCTCTTCCCGCTAGTCAACATGACACAGATCAAAACGGGAATCACGGACAACAACCGGGTCACTAACCGCCGCAACCACAGTGGCATCCGCATGTGCACGAAGCCTTCCATAATAACTTGCCCAGATAACGTCCCGGTAATTGTGGAATTTTGCCCAGAGGCTAACAGCGCCACCGCAAATAGCGTAGATAAAACGCCGGTCCGCGCAACACTACTCAATAACCCGTTGCTCATGGTGCTAGTATCTGACAACGCGTGGAACAGCCCGAAGAACGAGGGATCCTTGACCGCACCGGTCTTGAAAACCGCTACCCCCATGATTAGGAGTAAGGCGTTGACGAAGAAGGCAAAGGTCAACTGAATGTTGGAATCCAGCCCCGCAAACTTAACCGTCCGCGCCACATCATCCTCATCATTATGGTCAATCGACCGCGTTTGAGAAATGGCAGAGTGCAAGTATAAGTTATGTGGCATGACGGTCGCACCAATGATGCCTAATGCCCCATTTAACGGGGTCATCCCACTGACCTGCGTGCCCGTAGAGAAAGTTTTCGTCGTCGGAATCAATCCCTTAACTACCCCTAACCAATCCGGTTTGGACAGCGCAACCTGATAAACGAAGACGAACAGAATCACCATGATCAAACAAACAACAATTGCTTCAATCTTGCGGAATCCCACCTTCGTTAATAGCAAGAGCAACAGGACATCAAACACCGTGATAAAGACGGCAATGACTAATGGAATGTGGAAGAGTAGGTACAACGCGATTGCCGCCCCAATGACCTCGGCAATATCCGTCGCCATAATAGCTAACTCCGTGAGTAACCACAGGACCACGCCCAATGATTTACTGGTCCGAGCCCGAATGGCTTGGGCCAAATCCATCTGACTCACGATGCCAAGTTTAGCCGCCATGTACTGCAAGAGCATCGCAATCAAACTTGACATCAAGATGACAGACATCAATAAATATTGAAAGTTTTGGCCACCAGTAATGGAAGTCGACCAGTTCCCAGGATCCATATACCCCACGGCAACCAACGCACCAGGTCCGGAATATGCAAACAGCGTTTTCCAAAATCCCAGGTCTTTGGGAACCTTGACCGTGCCATTGATTTCTTCCAATGACCGTCCGTTGGCATACTCAATCAGTTTGTGTTTCTTTTCCTTGTCCATCCAATCACTCCCCCTAACGACCCAACTTACCTGAGCCACGGCAAGTGTAAGGCTAGTCGCTCACGAAAAGTACCGTTTGCCCTCCCATTTAAAAAGTTTCTTGTGGCCACCAAACAATCGATTGCAAAAAGCCGGCCAGACTGGACTTCCAGCTTGACCGACTTCGGATAAGTTATTTTACTTTCGTAATGTTTAACGGACTACCATGACCGAAATCTTGGCGTACTTGGCCATGTAGGCTGCCTGGCTCCCAAAATGCCGGCTAACCCCTTTCTTGGCAATCGATCCAATCACTAGTAAATCCGGCTCAACGTGAGGAATCACATTCTTCACAATTGTTTCACCGGGTTCCCCCTCAGCGATGATCACCTTAACCTTGGTAACGCCTGCCTCTTCAGCCTGTTGTTGATACGTTTTAACGTGTTCCTTCAGTGCATCCCGTTCCCCATGGATGTAGTCACTGTCCAGTGCCTGGTACACGTTCATTTCATCATTCTCCAACACGGAGACAATGACGAGTTCAGCATCATCCTTCTTTGCCTGGTGAATCGCGTAATCAAAGGCTAATAAGGCGTCCGCCGAGTCATCGACCCCAACTAAAATTCGTTTAAAAGTCGTTGCCATTGGTTAGGCCTCCTCTTTCGCGGTTGCATCCTGTTCAGCACGGAGCTGAGCGGCAACCCGCTTACTACCACGATGTAATTCAAGAACCGTCCAGATCAACATGGCAACAATTGCAGCATCCAAGACATAGGCCAAATCATTCGCAAAAACTTTTTGACTAGCCGTAATCGCATCCCCATAAAATCCTTGAATGGACGCTGGCATATTAATCAGGTTCAGGTAAGTCAGTGCTAACACTGAAATCCACCCCAGTATCTTAACCCACAGGGTGTTCTTGAACCGCTTACCCATTTCCAGCTTACTATCTGTCATTAACAACAACGGCAGCATAGAGAACGGTAGCGCAAACGCCAGAAAGACTTGCGAGTTATTCATTAAATCGTTCAAGGCTTCGTGTTCGGCAATCGCACTCTTACCACTCGTTAACATCACACAGATCAGAACTGGAATCACTGAAATCAATCGGGTGACTAACCGCCGTAACCACAGTGGCATCCGCATGTGAACGAAACCTTCCATGATAACTTGACCCGTCAAAGTCCCTGTGATAGTTGAGTTTTGCCCAGAAGCCAGTAAGGCAACGGCAAACAGCGTCGAGAGAATTCCTGTTTTAGCTACGCCAGCCAATACACCGTTACTCATGGTGCTCGTATCAGATAAGGCTTGGAACAGACCAAAGAACGATGGGTCCTTCACGGAACCACTCTTGAACACAGCAACTCCCATGACCAACAATAAAGCGTTAACGAAGAAGGCCAAGGTCAACTGAATGTTGGAATCCCAGCTGGTGAACTTAACTGTACGTGCAACATCTTCTTCATCATTGTGGTCAATTTCCCGTGTTTGAGAAATTGCTGAATGCAGGTAAAGATTATGTGGCATGACCGTGGCCCCAATAATTCCTAAGGCCCCACTGATTGGGGTTTGGCCACCAACCTGTGGTGTAGAAGAAATCGTCTTAGCACTTGGTACTAAACCGCCAATAACGCCACCCCAATCGGGATTAGACAGCGCCACTTCATAGGCGAAGACCACTAAGATAACCAGGATCAGACAAACCACGATGGCTTCAATTTTCCGGAAGCCAATTTTAGTCAGCAGTAATAATAGCAAAACATCTAATACCGTAATAAATACCGCAACAATCAACGGAATGTGGAAGAGCAGATACAGGGCAATTGCTGCCCCAATAACTTCCGCAATATCCGTGGCCATAATCGCAAATTCAGTCATGATCCATAAAACAATTCCCAAGGACTTGCTCGTCCGTGCCCGAATAGCTTGGGCCAAATCCATCTGACTCACGATACCAAGTTTAGCCGCCATGTATTGCAACAACATCGCGATCAAACTTGAGATCAAGATAATCGACATTAATAGATATTGGAAATTTTGTCCACCAGTAATGGACGTTGACCAGTTACCTGGATCCATGTAACCAACCGCAACTAACGCACCAGGCCCCGAATACATAAATAATGTTTTCCAGAACCCTTTCCCCTTGGGTACTTTAACCGTACCGTTAATCTCTTCAAGTGAGCGCCCGTTGGCGTACTCAATGAGTTTGTGCTTCTTTGGTGTATCACTCAAAACGAAGACCCCCTTCTATTTCCTACAAGGCCCATTGTAACCCAATGTTTTGTTAAATCAAACACTTTTTTAGGGACACTTAACTCTTTAATACGCTCAAGTTAATTTTTATTTTAGCATTTTAAGCGCTTTCATCATTGCTAGTCCAGTCATCATTTCATTGACGACATCATCCGGAAATTTATGTAAAAATAATTTTAAATCAGTGAAAGAATGCCCAATCCACGGCATTTGCTTTCTAAAAGTACGCACAATTAGTCACCAAAATTGCGGTTAGAAAAAGATAACTTGCAACGTTCGCCACTTACAGGTAAACTTTTAGATGGAAAAAACATTTTTTAGGGGAGATTAACATTTTCTGATCTTACTGGGGAGTTGATTAGATGCAACACCAACGTCATTCATATTTAAAAATCATTGCTGAGTGCAGTTATGCTCGGCCACGAGTCAGCAACAAACAGATTCGTCACTTCGCCAATGTTTCACCAGCTACCGTGACAGAAACCACGCGGCTACTACAACGTGACGAATTGGTCGACCGCCGCCGCTACACTGGAGTAACCCTCACCGACCGGGGGCGTCGCCTTGCCTGCCAACTACTACATAACTACCGGCTTTGCGAGGTTTTCTTAACGCAACAATTGAAGTTGCCTTTATCGCAAGTCCCCGCTCAGGCCTGGGCCATGGCGGACACGTTAACACCGGAAACGGCCACCGCCCTCAATTCTTATCTCGGCCTACCAGAACGTAGCCCCTTTGGTGGCGTTCTGGAGCCCTGTCGCGTTCTGGATGACACCCATGTCACCCGCCTTAGCGACGTCGTTACTGGTCAACAAGTAATTTGTCAAAGTTACTTAGAAACCGCCGATTTAGTCGATTACCTCCAAGAAGTTGCGCTGCCGTTGGACGTCCCCGTGCAGATTACCAAATGTGACCGCAACTTGAATCTATTGTATTTAGAATTGCCACAGCACCGGGAAATTACGTTGAATCTTAACGCCGCAGACTACATTTACACAAAAAAAAGCCAACACCTCTAGGGTGTTGGCTTTTTTTACAAAATTATTGATTAACGGCCATCAGCAGCCATCGTTGCCGCCGTAGCACTACTGTCGTCACTAGAAGGCAGGCGCTTCAACCCAACACCAGTGAAACCACTGAGGATGGAGAAGATTGGCGATAAGAGACTGAAGAAGCAGAATGGCAGGTATGCCAACGTAGAGACGCCTAACGTGTTGGCAGCGAACACGGCAGCAACCCCCCATGGAACCAGGTAGTTGATAACGGTCCCACCATCTTCAAGGACCCGGCTCAAGGCCAAGTTGTCTAAGCCACGGTCGTTGAAGGTTTGTTTGAAGGCCTTCCCAGGTAAGATAACGGATAAGTACTGTTCACCAACGAAGATGTTCACGCCAATCCCTGACAGGATAGCAGCTGTAACCAATGAGCCGGAACTCTTCAGGCGCTTAGCCAACGGTACCATCGCCGTTTGGATGATGTTGAACTTCATCAACAAGCCGCCTAAGGTCAACGTCAGGATAATCAAGGAAACGGTGGCCATCATGGCACTGATCCCACCACGTGTCAGCAAAGCATCTACACTAGCGTTACCAGTCTTAGAAACAAAACCAGATTCAATCATGGTCGCGATACTGCTCAGAGACGTTGAAGGCTTTTCAATGAAAATCATGACAATGGCCAACCCAATGTTGATCAACAACGTTGCGATTGCGGGAACTTTCCGCCAAGCACAAACCAGCATAACAACTAATGGTAAAGCTGCCCACCAAGTAATACTAAAGTGGCCGTTTAACGTAGCCAACGTCGTATTGATTTTACCTAAAGCATTGGTATCAGAGGCACCAGTCCCCAAGATGAAGTACAGAACTAAGGAAACTAAGAAAGCGGGAATCGTGGACCACATCAGATTCTTAATGTGAGCAAATAATTCAGATTCAGCGATGGCCGATGCCAGGTTAGTTGAGTCAGAAAGTGGTGACGTCTTATCACCAAAGATAGCACCGGAGATGATGGCCCCAGCAACTAAAGCTGGGTTGAAGCCCATTGTGGTCCCCATTCCGAAGAGCGCAATTCCGATAGTTGAGATGATGGTGAAGGCACTCCCAATGGACGTTCCGATAATAGCACAAACTAGGAATACGGAAGGAACGAACCACTGTGCAGAAATTAAATGAAACCCGAAGACCATCATGGAAGGAATAATTCCAGCGGCGATCCAAACACTGATCAACGCCCCGATTAAAATAAAGATGAAAATGGGAATAATACCAGTTTTAATTCCTTCAATAATGCCGCTGTGAATGTCATCCCATTCGGCGCCACGAAGCTTGGCCCACAGAATGACTAACGCGATCACCAATAACACGGGGGTCATTGGTGATAACCCAAACTTGATAACCCCAAATCCCATAATGACTAACATTGCTAATAAAATGGTAATGGCTTCGCCAAAATGTACTGGCCGCCAATTTGTCTTTGGTTGTTCTTCTTTCATATCAAATCGCTCCTCTTTATATCTTATCTTCGCCAAGTTATGTACAAAAAAATCGTCCCCGCTGCAACTATGCAACAGGGACGATTAGACTTAAACCGTGGTACCACCCAACTTGAGCCACTGGTTCTAGACCCAGCAACTCCACTCTCTAGATGGTAACGGCTCTAGTAATTGTCCGCCTGGCGTACCAGGACATTCCACTGTATTTCGTCGTAATCACCCTGATCGGTTCGCAGCAACCACCGACTTTCTGACACACAGATGACACGCTACTTGGTAATGGAAATTAGCGTTCGTTATTTGATTGATTTGATAATAGCACGATGAGAAAACCCCGTCAACCTCTAATCTAAATTTTATTTAAATGAGGCTGGGTATTCGATCATCCCACCAACGTGAGCTAAAGCCCCAGCCGTCAGTGGTTTGATCAAGTTACTCCCCATCGGTACTGGTAGTGAATTATGAATTGAAAAATCTTCGGCCATCACGTAACCGCGACCCCCGTAGAAGTTCATATCCCCCACCACGCTGACCGCCGTAAATCCAGCCAGTCGTGCCCGGGTCTCTAATTCACTCAGCAATTGACTCCCGATAGCCTGTCCCTGTTGATCAGGTGCCACAGCCAGGGGTGCTAAGGCCACGATGGTCGTGTTATGCCGACTTCCTCGGATAGTTACGGGGGTCAGTAACCCATGGCCGACCACCGTCGTTAAATCGGTCTTAGCGACCACTTCTAAACTAGGTTGATAGTCGTACGTTGCTCGCAATCGGTGTATCAGAGGTACCTCATCGCCGTCGCTTTCTTCACTAGCAGCGAAGGCACTCTTGACGATCTGGTCGACCTGTTCGTAGTCGGCCGGCTGAATCGTTTCAAAACTTAAACTCACTTTGTCTACCTCTCATTTCTTCGCGATTGACTTCATCATTGTTCTTGATTTTGGTTGGTTTCTTGGGTTGGCCGCCTTGCCAGGCGAGAAAAATAGGCTGGAACGCTGTGAACGCGATTTCGAGACAAAGAGCGGTCTCGAAACTCGGTTCTGCCTAACCACGGAAAATCGCCGCGCTAAGGCAGTGCCACGGCTGAGCCTATTTTTCTCGCCCTCTCGGCTAACATCGACGTCAACCCAGTTATCTGGTCTAAGCTAACTTCAGCCGTGAGGGCCGCCCGGTAAGGCGTATATTACGCCCAAACTAGATAATACCGTGTTATTATACACGACTGGGGGTTAATGTCTAAACTTTCGGGGAAGATTTAACGAAATTGCTTGAATTTCCCCAACCAAACCACGTACACTAGGAGCACAAATCTAAACAGAACGAGGTGCTACATTTGACGCATAAACAGCGTTGGGCCGCTCTTTCCATCGGGCTTTATCTCATCTTTGTCGTGGCCGCAATCTTCATCGGGTTCCTCAACCCCAGTACAATTGGGCTAGAATGGACGATTTTCTGGTATTTTGTGGTAGCTGGACTCTGCTACTACTTCTATTTTAAAAACTTCAGTTACCGGGAAGTCGTATATTACGCAAAAAAACTAGATCTTCACAAGGAAGACCTAGTCGCATTAGTCCCTAAACTTAAGGAGACCCAGGACGTTCCTGACCCGGATCATCCCCACTTCTTCAGTCCATTTGCCCGGATACCTATTACGGTCGTGAACACATTGACCGATCAATTGGCACCCCAGGCAACGGCCAAAGACATTCCACCGTACCGCTAATTACTTGCGGCTACTGTAGGTCTGTGACTTCTTTAACCAGGCGGCATCGTCTGGGTCTGGACCCACTCGTTTGCCGGCGTCGAGGTTCGCAATGGCCCGCATTTCATCTTGATCCAACCCAAAGGCAAAGATATCGCGGTTCTGTTGAACCCGAGCCTCATGAATGGACTTTGGAATTACAATTTCTTCGCGTTGAACGTGCCAACGTAAAATGATTTGGGCAGCACTAACGTCATGCGCAGCGGCTAATTCATTAATCACTGGGTCGCTCAAGGCGTTGTTGTTCCCGCCGCCAAGTGGACTCCAGGCTTCATGCAAGATACCCTTGCTTTCAAGGTAAGCGTGCATCTCGTCTTGTTGGAAGTATGGGTGCGTTTCAATCTGGTCAACGACTGGTTTAACCGTCCCTGCTTCCAAAATCTCATCCATCTGCTTCTGATTGAAGTTGGAAACCCCAATGTTCTTGATCTTACCTTCCTTGTAAAGGTCTTCCATTGCTTTCCAGCAGTCAACGTAACCAGGAGCTGGCCAATGAATCAAAAACATATCCAGGTAATCCAATCCTAAACGGTCCAACGTTGCTTGGAAGGCCGCCTTCGTCTCATCATAACCACGTTCGCTGTTCCACAGCTTAGAGGTCACAAAGATGTCCTCACGCTTGAGGCCACTCTCACGAATAGCTTCGCCGACCCACTGTTCGTTGCCGTAGTATGCGGCTGTATCAATGTGACGGTATCCAGCTGCCAAAGCCCACTTAATCGCGTTCTTGGTATCTTCAGCGTTATCGACTTGGAAGACCCCTAAACCGAGTTGGGGAATCCGGTTGCCATTATTTAACGGTAATGCAGGAATATCATTATGCAAAATAAAAACCACCTTTCAGACTTAGTTCCACTCCTATCATACAATAGGTTGACTGATTTCGCGGTAAGAAAGGTTAAGAAATCTCCGAAATCAGCAGGAAAATTTTGTTCTGGCGGTGTTTTGCGGTATTATGAAGGGTGTGGTAGTTTGTCGTCTCGACGGCAAGCTTGTTTTTTCACACCGTTCTGGACATGGAGGTTTTTCAGTTGAACAACCAAGAACCAAAATCACGCGTACAACGGTATAACTTTAACCAGGGGTCAGATCAGCCCACTCGCAAACGGCCAAGGAAGCCGCGTCGCTGGTGGCCATGGATCATGACGTTATTAACGCTGGCTATTGCCATTTTGCTGGTCCTAGCCATTAACCACCACAACAACCCTTCTGGTGCCAGCACTGGTAGCTCATCCAGTGTTAGTGCTTCCGTTGCGGCTCGTTCCTCTTCTGTTTCGGAGCAGTCCGCCTTTGAGAGCTTCAAGAAGCGCTACAGTCAATACGATGACAGTGGCCTTACCGTTACGCAAAAACAAAAATTACAGAATATTATTAACAATGAGTCGAACAACGCTGTTCAGACCCGCGAGCAAAAACTACTGGATCAGGCACAAACGAAGAAGAGTTCTGCTAACAGCACATCTAGTGCGCCTAACAAGAACAGCAGTCACAACCCAACTTCGTTTGGCACGACCCACACTTTTTCGTCGGTCGCTGATGCCCAGAACTGGGCCCAGGCCTCCAAGAACCAATGGCTTCAAGAAGGTTACAGCACCTATACCATCACCTCTGATGGTCAAGGAAATTACAATTTACAATTTGTTCATTAATCACGGTGACACGCCACTTCCTAATGGGAGGGCGTGTTTTTTTTCGTCGTTTTTTCTAAGGAAGTAATCTTATCTTGGAGCTGATCGACCTTCGCGGTGAGGGTGTCGATTTTCGTCAATAATTTCACCAAGTCAGCCTGCTGCTGGGCTTCGTGGTCAGTGGCTAATTGTGTGGTCCGACTAGTAAAGAAGTCCATGATGGTACTGGTCAACAACCCAATGAAGCCAACCCCCCCGAACATCAGGAAACTGGCGACAATCTTGCCCACTGCCGTATGAGGTGTCTCATCCCCATATCCCACGGTCGTGGCTGTCGTAATCGCCCACCAAAGTGAATCGGCCAGACTTTGTTTCTCAGCCAGCGAGAAGAGAAAGGCACTCAGAACAATGATAGCCACACTGATTGAAAATAAATAGATAAATCCCGTTTTATAGATGAACCGATGGTAGGTCTTCGTCCATTTGCCCGCAATCCCTAACCGCCAAAAAAGGTGGTGAAACCGAATCAGTCGGACCAACCGACCTAGTCGAAAGAAAGCAAAGACGGGGTGCAGCGGAATAATCCCCAGCAAGTCAAAGGCCGACTGAATGAGAAAAATTTTACGGTTCTTCGTCACAACTAACCGGACGAAATAATCAATGGCAAACACCACTAATAAACTGTTAGCAATCGTCAATTCAACCGCATGGCTTCCCAGTCGCAGAATCATCAGACTCACATTGATCACCGACCAAAGCGTTAGCAGCGTCACGCCAGTATGATAAATAACTAATCCACGTTGTGTTCGTTTCGCCATCAGACTTACTGCCCCCTTACCCAATTACTTTTAAATATAATCAAATCGGTCAAAATTACCAGAAATTTGATGCAAGCTTAATTAGTTTGCTAGCTTCTATTCGCAATCTTAATAATTAGATACCTATCGCGGCCTCCGGTTGGCGGGATGGGTGCCCGCTGTGGGGACCGCCTAAAGCCACAGTGCGGTCTTTAGGCTCGACTTGAAACCTCGAAAGTTCATCGAGTTTTCAAGCTCGTCCCGTAGTCTTAGCTGAGCTCACTCAGCTAAGACTACTTTCACGGCTGGCACCCACCCCGCCAACCTCTGGCTACACTGGTTTTCTCCAATTAATTTTGTGATTGCGCTCATCAAATAATAGTGAGGATCCATCAATTTGGCTACTTAACCTTACATTCAATCTACTCCCACGATTACAATACATAATTAATCTTTACATCAAAAAGGGCCGAGATCACCTCTCAGCCCTATTACTACACTACATTCACTTCAGTACCGGCAGTTCCTAGTCAACTGCCAACTACTCACCACACAACTAGTCCACCGCTGCCTTCAACGTCTCCTCAAAGAACGCTGGGACCAATGCCTCGTAGACCTCAACAGCCTGTAAGAATTCCTTAACGGAAATGTATTCATCAACTTGATGTGAGGTGTTACTCCCCGGGCCAATTTCAATGCTGGTAAAGTCTGCCTTAGCCCGCAAGAACTCGGCCCCATCGTTGGCGCCACCAGAACCCACGATCTGCGTATCGTGCCCACAGACCTCATCGCTAATTTGCTTGGCTAACTGTACCAATGGGGCGTGGGGATCACCTGGGATTGCTTCTTCAGGATAACTGTAACTCAGCGCCAAATCTACATCAGGTTCTTCATTTAATTTAGCAATCAATGCTTCCAGCTCATCGTAAATCACCTGGTTAGGGTAAGCAGGAATCGTCCGCATGTTGGCCATCAGTTCCGCGTGAGCCGGGATCGAGTTGATTTGTTCACCACCAGAAATTAAATCAACGTTGTGCAAGAGACCACCCAAAACGGGATCAGTTTTGGTGTGTTTCGCCATAATCGGTCCCACCGCGTTATAAAATTTCATCAAATTATCAATCGCATTGACGCCTTTTTCTGGCCGCGCACTGTGACTAGCCTTGCCCGTAGACACGACCTTATAGTCAATGACTCCCCGCGCCGTGTAGACCACGTTGCCCAAGCCACTAGGCTCCGCAATAACCAAACCCGCCAAATGATCTGCGTACCCTTCATCCGTGAGCTTTGCCGCACCGTATTCCCCGGTCTCCTCGCCGACGGTCCCCATCAACCGGACGCTCCCCTTGAGTTGAACGCCCTGTTCCAAAAACTCCAGCAAAGTGATGACGATGGCTGCCAGACCACTCTTCATATCAGAAGCACCCCGACCAAAGAGTTGGTCGCCGACCACTTCGCCAGCAAATGGCGCGTGGCTCCAGGCCGATTCATCCCCGGCCGACACCACGTCCATGTGCCCACACAGTCCTAGCTGAGGTCCGGTTGGATTACCAATCGTTACCACTAGATTATCTCGGTTCTGAGCAAACGGCACTTTTTCAATCTTGGCTTGCGGATATGGTGCAAACAAACTGGCAATGTAGTCGGCAACGTCAGTCTCATGATCATTTACTGAGGGAATCTGAATTAAATGCTGAAGAATTTCAACCTTTGCTTGGGGGGTCATACGAATCATCCTTTCTGAGTAGCGAACTAATTGTTTCTAATCATACGCTAATAATTCCGTAAATCAAGCTATTTTTGAAATTATATTAGATATATTCCTCTTATACGGATAATTATACATTATTCATGAATATTCACAGTTTGCCAGCTGCCTGCGGTATAATGAAGGGAGTTAAGCGTCATCAATAGGAGGGATTTCATGCGAATTTTTGTGCCAACAGAAGACGGCTATTTAGCCGATGAATACAGTAAGCACGCCACTGGCGACGATGTGTACGCCGGTGACCCCGTCAAATCATTTCCCATTAGTCTATCGAAACTACCTAAGAAAACCAGCACCATTGCCTTAAACCTGATTGATTTCGATGCTGTTCCAGTCAGTGGCTTCCCCTGGATTCACTGGGTAGCCGCCAACTTTCCCGGAACCACCCGTGAAATCACGGCCGACGTTTCCCGGACGAACGCGATTCCTCACGTCCACGGCCGCAACAGCAATGCCGGTTCCTTGGTTGGCAATACGGATCCCGCTATCTTTCAAAATTACACGGGACCATTCCCCCCAGATAAGGACCATGACTACAGCTTGACGGTCTACGCGCTGAACACCAAGCTGGACTTGGAAGACGGCTTCTGGCTCAACGACTTTCTTCATCAAATCAACGGCCACGTCCTGGATACAGCCACCATTACCTTAAAGGGACGCGTCTAAACTACTATTAAAGAAGGTTAATTATGGAACAGAATTACTCACGTATCCTGGTTCCCCTTGATGGATCCGTTCAAGCCGAACTGGCGCTTAAAAAGGCCGTGGACGTTGCGCAAAGAAATCACGCGCACATTGACCTCCTGAACGTCTTACGCATCAATCACTATGGTTTTTACGCCAGTGGGGCGATGCCCGGTGGTGTCATCCACGAACTCGCTGAAGACGCCCAGTCCTACCTGAACTCACTAGTGGAAACGACCAGTGCTGCCACTGGCTTCAAGGATATGGACATCCACGTGCGGTTCGGCAATCCCAAAACGGTTATCTCTCATGAATTTGTACAAGACCACCATGATGATCTGATCATGCTGGGTGCTACCGGATTGAGCGCCATGGCCCGCGTTGTCGAAGGTTCCGTAACGGCCTACGTCAGCCGCATGGCTAAGGTTGATGTCTTTGTGGTTCGGACTAACGAACAGGGCGAACCCATCGATGCCAAACGCGCCGCTGCCAAGAACGCTGAACAGCCTAAGCTTTCCTAGCTAGGTGGTCTGTCTCCGGTTGGCGGGGGCTGGTCGCTGTGGGGATCGCCTGCGGCCTGAGGGGCGGTCCTCCGGCTCGACTTTAAACCTCGGAAAACCACCGAGGTTCAAAGCTCGTCCCGTGGCGTTAACTCGGTAAATCACCGAGTTAACGCCACCGACACAGCGACCAGCCCCCGCCAACCTCCGACTATCCAAGCTCGACTTCAACTGTTCACTATCTTGTTTGCTAACTCAATATGCGGCAGACAACTTTGTTAAACGAACTAATTTAAGATCAACCTAAAAAGATTCCTCAGCCTATTACGGTTGAGGAATCTTTATTTTTACCATTTTTAGTTCCAAAGATAATAGCAAATCCGAATCTTTAACTCGCGACAAAAGATGCTAATTCAATCTAAGCCGGAGGTGCTCAGGGCTGGGGACAGCCATGGGCGCCTTGAAAGACACGGGTTTCTACGTGGCTTCAAATCGAGCGAGAAGCCCGCCCTTTGGCTGAAGCGTCCCCACGGTAGGCCCCGCTTCTGGCCACCGGAGATACTAGATTATTTTCGCCAAAATGTCGTACAGTCCGCCTTGTCCGCAATGTTAAAGGCAATGATCTGTTTTAATAGGTCGTAATCCACGTCTTGGGTCCATTTAATCCGACCAAATTTCTTGCCAGGATTGTAATGTGCCGCCGCGATCTGGTCAGCGAACGCTTCCATGACTGGCCCTTCCGGTGCAAATGCCATGTGGGGCTTGGCTACGCTGAAACCAATAATAAACGTGCCGTGGTCCGTAAACATGGGCTGGTTCCACGCATACCGTTGTTCTAGCTGCGGGAAGGTCTCCTGGACCCAATTTAAAACGGTACGCACCCGTTCCTGATGCGCTTCATCTTCAATCTTCCCTAGGTACTCCTCAAACTCTGCAATCATCTAGTCACCCCTCAACATTTTCAAAAAGTTGCCCCCATTGTACCATGTTCTCTTAGTCGTTAGGCCAGTAAACTTTTATTACAACAAAATTTATGTTCGGATTTACAGCATCTGTACAGAAACCTAATTGAACCGTGACATTCATCTGATAACGTGAGAAATGGTTAAGGATCACAAACTATTTCCTAGGGAGGAATTACCATGTCTCACTCAGTCACTGCTCGATCAATTAAACTGCTCTGTCTGTCACTCCTGCTGGCCGGTGTTATCGCGCCAACCGCGTCCGCAGCAACTCAGGCTGCCCCAACTGCACCAACGACAACCAAGGCTAACACTGCTAAATATTCTTCTGCCAGCAGTTCCAGCTACGTCATCCCCGCCAAGCCCAATCCCGACCACCGAGTCGTCCTCAGCGGGACAAGGAACACCCGTGACATGGGTGGCATCAAGACTGCCGATGGTAAATGGCAGATTCGTCCCAAAGCTTTGATCCGGTCGGACCGGCTGTACAGGCTGGATGACCACGACGTCACCGTCCTCAGTCACGACTACAACGTAAAAAACGTCGTGGACTTTCGGACGCCCGGCCAGGTAGCTGGTTCACCCGACGCCGCCATTCCTGGAGCACCCATCACCTATCTCTCAATCTTCGGGCCCCAAGCGGCAGCCAACCACGGTCTAGGTGATGGTGACTTCTACGGTTCGCGCCTTGAGTTAGGCTACTACGCCATTACGGGCTATCGTCAATTTCTAAACAGTTTGTTAACCAATAAAGGTGCCACCCTTTTTCACTGTGTCACCGGGAAAGACCGAACGGGAATCGCAGCCGTCCTCATCCTTTCCGCACTGGGAATGGACAAGCAAACGACCGTCGACGACTTCATGTTATCCAATTTTTACTATGGTCGAGAAGCCGTTAAGCAGAGCTGGATCGATGAATACTATCAGGTCATCTCACAAAACTACACCAACATTTCAAATTATCTGACTCGCGAGCTGAACTTCCCGGTTGCCAAACGTGAACAACTGAAGGCCCGCTACCTGGTCTCAACTGACGGCAAGAACACGCCTTACAGCTCGGCTTATACCACGGCTAAGCCCAATCCTAGCGTCCCCACCACGCCAGCACCTAGCACACCTAAACCCGCAACTCCCGCACCAGTAACGAAACCTTCTACCACTACGACCGTCACTGAAGCTGGGCAAGGCGACACCATCAAACCAGCGAAGAAAGCGAAAAAGACCGTTAAAATTACGGCTACTAAGAAACGCCACACCAAGTACATCTACCGGTTAAAGGGTCACAAAGTCTGGTTCAAGGACGCTCACCTCAAGCACAGCAAGGGAAAGACTGCCAAATCAGCTAAAACTAAGTGGCGGATCACCAAACAGGAAACTATCAAAATTAATGGCAAGAAGGCCACGTATCTAAAAGTACAGGATAACCACCATCACACCGCGTGGATCTTGAAAAAATACGTCGTGAAGATTAAGCAGTAACTAGTCTAATCGTACAAATAAGGTCGGGACAAATAGTTGTCCCGACCTTATTTGTACAAAATGCGCGCTAATGGAATTGCATCCCACCATCAACTTCAATCGTTTGGCCAGTAATGTAGTTTGAGTCGGGACCAGCCAGGAAGGAGACCACGTTAGCAACGTCCTCAGGCTCTTCTAGCCGGCCTAACGCGATATCCTTGGCAAATGTCTGCATCCCCCATTCATCGCTCTCACCGGCATTCTCGCCGACCTGATGGGCGATGTCAAACATCATTGGAGTCCTAACGATTCCCGGTGCGTACGCGTTGACGGTGATTCCCTCAGCCGCCAAGTCCCGAGCGGCAACCTGAGTGATCCCTCTGATGGCAAATTTAGTGCCACTGTACAGGGCTAAGTTAGGATTCCCCACCACACCTGCTTGGGAAGACGCGGAGATTATTTTGCCACCATGACCTAACTCACGAAACTTGATGTGGGCCGCCTGGATTCCCCAGAGAGCGCCACCAGCATTGACCCGGTAGACCTTATCAAATTGTTCCGGGGTAATCGTGTCTATGGGAGTGGTTGGTCCGAGGCCAGCGTTGTTGACCATCACGTTGAGGTCACCAAATTCTTCGACAGCAGCGTCAACCGCCTTGAAGACACTTGCGCGGTCCGCAACGTTGGTCCGAATCGATCCCGCCCGACCACCAGCGGCTTCAATCTCTTCTTCCACTAAGTGTGCATTCTCTAAGTTCAAGTCTGCCAGCATAACCGCAAACCCGTCGTGCACCAGTCGCATGGCGATGGCTTTCCCGATTCCTTGACCACCACCAGTAACCAGTGCTACCTGCTTTTTTTCTTCCATAACATTCACTCCTTAAGGTGAGTCTTTTTTGATACGACTGAACTTTAAGTGCTTAACGACTTAAACGGAAATCCTTTTATCCAAATAGACGTAGTTTGTTAACTAAACCTTGAACCTTGGTCGGTCTCAATGGCCGCCTCCGGTTGGCAGGGAGTGGGCTGGCTGTGGGGACCGCTTTCGGCCTGAGGGGCGGTCCTTCAGCTCGACTCAAAGCCCCCGCCAAGTTCGCGCGGTCTCTGAGCTCGTCCCGTGCTGTAGGCCCGGGCAACCCCGCCCGGACCTACAGCACCGACACAGCCCGCCCGCTCCCTGCCAACCTCCAGCTATACTAATATTGATCAATTAAACCGGCTTGGTAAATGCCCACTGATTTCACGTTTAGTTTCAATCAAAGTAGCATCCCAGTTAATCAAACTAACCAGCAGCCTCTCACCAAAACCTGCTCATGACGCCCTTTAACCACCAAACCTTCCTCACTAAAAAACTGAAAAAAAGAAGCCACCCTCTCAGGAGTGACTTCAGTCTTTCACTTAATTTTAAATTGTGCGCCGGGAAATTGACCACTCATAGCGTTATTGGCAATTTCTCAGGCACCACGTTCATTTACTTTTGTGCGGCGCTCAAGCTAGAAGCATCTTCGCCAGCCTTAGCACGTAAGGTGGCTTCGATATCTTCCAAGGAACGGTTCCGTGTTTCGAAGACTTTCTTTTGGACGAACCAGATGGAAACCAAGCAGAGAACACCATAACCGATGAACAAACTCCCAGTACCGAAGAAGTCCAACAGAGATGGGAAAGTTAAGGAAACAATCATGTTAGCAGTCCAGTTGATCACACTAGCAAATGAGTTCCCTAACCCACGAATGTTCAATGGGAAGACTTCACCAATCATAACCCACATTACAGGGCCCCAAGTTGCGGAGAAGAAGGCAATGTAGATGGTCAAGGCGATAACGGAAATAATCGCAGCAGTTTGAGAACCACCGGAGAACTTCATCCCAAGGCTCATCACGAACAGTGAGATGGCCATCCCAACAGCCCCAATGATCAGCATCTTCTTACGGTCAACCTTATCCATAATGGTTACGGCAACGGCAGTAACGATCACGTTAAAGATCCCGATACCAATGTGGGCTAACAGTGCGGCGGAAACCCCGAAACCAACATCCGTAAAGATGGTTGGTGCGTAGTACAGCACGGTGTTACATCCCATGACTTGTTGGAAAATTGCTAACCCAAAACCAATGGTCAATGAAGGACGAACCATCTTACTGAAGAGTTCCTTCCAGCCACCACTAACGATCTTGGCTGATTCTTCGATTTGGGCAACTTCCTTGTCAACTGCGGCTTGGTCATGCTTGTTCATGGTATCCAGCACCTCACGTGCTTCGGCCATGTGACCTGACTTAACCAAGAACCGAGGGCTTTCTGGCAGGACCAACCCACCAATGAACAACAGAGCAGCTGGAATAGCAGCGAACCCTAACATCCAACGCCAGCCGGTGTACATACCAGAGAAACTGTAGTTGGTGATGTAAGCCAACAGGATCCCAGTCATAACCATCAGTTGGAACAGACTAGAAACGGTCCCCCGCTTATCAGCAGGTGCCAATTCAGCCAGGTACGTTGGAATCAAAGCTGAAGCAGCCCCAACGGCCATCCCTAAGATGATCCGGGAAACAATCAGTGTCCAGAACTCTGGTGAGAAGGCAGATCCTAAAGCACCGACCAAGAAAATAATAGCTGAAAGCAGCAATAACTTCCGCCGACCAAAACGGTCAGAGGATGGTCCAATGATGGCGGCACCTAAGATGGCACCTAATAAGACGGCACTAACGACCCAGCCTTGTTGCCAAGACCCTAAATTCATTTGTTTCTGGATAAACAGAATTGCTCCTGAAATTACCCCGGTATCATACCCAAAGAGGAGACCCCCAAGGGCGCCGAAGAAGTAAACAAAGCCAGTTGAAACTTTTCGCATGTTCTTACTTCCTTTGACGGTTCGTCGCCGCATAATTTTTTTGCAATATGTAAGTTGGCACATTTAGCGTTGGTTGATTGCCACAACCAACTAGAAGCTATGATAGCACTTTCATCAAATTTTTGAAAGCGTTTCCTACGGAATTTCGTAAAGGTTTTCGCAATCAGGGTAAACGGTTTCACAGCACAATCTCGTGACTTTCCTTATAAACTCTATGTTTCTCACCACCACTGATAAATCCAAGTCACTTTAAAATTTTTTACAAAAAAAAACGAGAAAGCCATCCTCGCAGGAATGGCCCTCTCGCAATCAAAGGGAATACTTAACTTATTTGGCAGCGTTCAGGCTAGCTTCTTTTTCGTCAGCCTTAGCACGCAGCGTTGCTTCGATATCTTCCAAAGAACGGTTCCGAGTTTCGAAGACCTTCTTTTGAACGAACCAGATAGAAGCAAAGCAGAGAACCCCGTAACCGATAAACAGACTACCAGTACCGAAGAAGTCTAACAGAGATGGGAAAGTTAAGGAAACGATCATGTTAGCGGTCCAGTTGATCACACTAGCAAAAGAGTTCCCTAACCCACGGATGTTCAATGGGAAGACTTCACCAATCATAACCCACATTACGGGACCCCAGGTTGCGGAGAAGAAAGCAATGTAGATGGTCAAGGCGATAACGGAGATGATGGCTGCGGTTTGAGAACCACCGGAGAACTTCATCCCGAGACTCATAACGAACAGGGAAATCCCCATCCCAACGGCACCAATGTTCAACATCTTCTTACGGTCGATCTTATCCATGATCATTACGGCAATCGCAGTAACGATCACGTTAAAGATCCCGATACCGATGTGGGCTAACAGGGCTGCGTTGACCCCGAAACCAACGTCAGTAAAGATGGTTGGTGCGTAGTACAGAACGGTGTTACAACCCATGACTTGTTGGAAGATCGCCAAACCGATACCAATCGTCAATGAAGGACGAACCATCAGGCCAAAGAGTTCTTTCCAGCCACCGTTCTTCATCTTAGCTTGTTCTTCAATTTGTGCTAATTCTTTGTCAACAACGGGCGTGTTGTGCTTGTTCATGGTGTCCAAAATTTGGCGTGCGTGGTCACTGTGACCCGTTTTAACCAAGAAACGAGGACTTTCAGGTAAGATCAAGCCACCTAAGAACAGGATTGCGGCAGGAATTGCGGCAAACCCTAACATCCAACGCCAGCCGGTGTAGAAGCCAGCAAATCCGTAGTTGGTGATGTAGGCTAACAGAATCCCGGTCATAACCATCAGTTGGAACAGACTGGACATCGTCCCCCGTTTGTCAGCGGGTGATAGTTCAGCTAAGTAAGTTGGAATCAGGGCTGAGGCAGCCCCAACGGCCATCCCAAGGACGACCCGTGAAACAATTAATGTCCAAAACTCTGGTGAGAATGCGGAGCCCAAGGCCCCCACGAAGAAAATAATTGCTGATAATAGCAGTAACTTCCGCCGGCCATAACGGTCAGAGGATGGTCCGATGATGGCAGCCCCTAAAATGGCCCCCAACAGAACGGCACTAACGACCCAGCCTTGTTGCCAGGAACCCAGGTGCATCTGCTTTTGAATAAATAAAATGGCTCCAGAAATTACCCCGGTATCGTAACCGAATAGTAATCCACCCAAAGCCCCGAAGAAATAAACAAATCCGGTCGAAACTTTTCGCATAGATATCGCTCCTTATGCGGCTTTCGCCGTAAAATTCTAAAGTGGCAGTGTATGTGACGAAGTATAGCTGAAAATGTAAGTGTAAGTTGGTGTTTTTAACAGTTGTTGGTTGATTGGTTCAACCAACCATGTGCATATAATAACATGGTTCAAATCGTTTTGGAAGCGTTTTCTTGAGAAAATAAAAAAAACTCGGCATTTCGCCGGGTTTTTCTATCAGATTACTTGCATTTCATTGATGAAACGCAACGTGCTAGTTAAGTTCTTCGCGCCGGTAGTCCAGTAATTGCGCACTGATCGACTTGGTCTGTTGGTAGACCTGCTTGTAGATTTTGTGCATCTTAGCGTACTTTTTGGCGTTCTCAGGGTTTGGTTCGTAAGCCTTGCCAAAGTGGACGAAGGTTTCCGCACAATCCTGCAGGGAGTCGAACCAGCCGAGACCGGTGGCCGCAATCATGGCAGCCCCCATTCCTGGCCCCTGTTCGTTCGTCAGGCTGACAACTTTACGGTTAAAGATATCGGCTTGAATTTGCAACCAGAGCGGACTCTTGGCCCCACCACCAATGGAAACGACCGTATCAAAGTCGCCGCCATTTTCTTCGTAGATGTCAAAGAGATCCCGGAAGGAGAAGACGATACCTTCTAGCACGGCCCGCACGAAGTCGTAGCGTTTGTGAGTGCCATCGACCCCGGTAAAGCTCCCCCGGATATCAGCGTCGGCGTATGGTGCCCGTTCACCGACGATATAGGGCGTGTAGAGCAGCCCATTGGCCCCAACGGTACTTTTAGCCGCACTGGCCACAAAGTCCGTGAAATCGGCTTCTGGAGCGAAAGTCTTCTTGAACCAGCTCAAAGAATAACCGGCTGCCAGAGTGACCCCCATAGAGTAGTACTTGTCGGGAATGGCGTGGTCTTCAAACTGCACGACACCGTGATAGTTCACGTCAGCCGTGTCTTCATACTTCAGAACAACCCCAGACGTCCCAATACTGGACAGAACCATGTTGGGATGCAGGATCCCGGCACCAACGGCACCAGCAGCGTTATCAGCGGCACCACCATAGACCTTAGTGGCCGTGGTCAAGCCAGAGAATTCGGCGTAGGCCGGTGTAACCGTCCCAGCAAAATCAACGGACTTGATCAAAGGTGGGCACATGCTCATTGGGATATCAAAGGTATCACAAATTTTCTGGCTCCATTCACCCTTCGCAACGTCGAGGAGAACGGTCCCAGTCGCATCTGAATAGTCCATGGCCAGGTTACCCGTCATGCGGTAACGCACGTAGTCTTTAGGCAGGACAAAGTACTTAGCCTTAGCCCAAATGTCAGGTTCATTTTCTTTGACCCAAAGTAATTTCGTCAGCGTAAAGCCTTCGAGGGGTTGGTTCCCAGTGATGTCGACAAATTCGTCGCCCATCTTGGCTTCAATTTCTTCACGTTGTGGCGTGGTCCGCGTATCGTTCCACAAAATAGCGGGACGTAAAACTTTCTTATTTTCGTCAAGCAGAACCATCCCGTGCATTTGTCCAGAGTAACTCAGGCCTTCAATGTCAGCGGCATCTAAGTGATCGTTTAAAATCAACCGCACAATCGCCACCGTTGTTCCAGAAACCCAGTCCTCTGGGTTCTGTTCGTTATAGCCAGGCTTCTTTTGAATCAAATCATAGTCAAAACTTTCTTGGGCGACAATTTGCCCACTGTGGTCTAAGGCCGACACCTTAACGGCACTGGTCCCTAGGTCAACACCGAGTACATACTTCCCCATCGGTCATTCCTCCTAAATATTTTAGTGGTTGAGGCCGCTTCCGGTGGGGACGGGTCACGCTGTGGGGCAACCCCGGAAGCCACAAAACGGTCTTCCGGGGCGACTTGGTGCCCCACCAGAACCGTGGGTCACCAAGTACGGCCCATGTTCTAAGCGGCAAAAACCGCCACTAAGAACATCGACACTGCGTGACCCGTCCCCACCTCCAGCTAACTACTGGCAACATGCCGTTGCTAATACGCTGGTGAATGGGCCTAGCCATCTATTCGTTTGGTTATCCTAATTATGTTAAAACAGTTATTATTTCAGATAAATTACGTGAGTAAATCTAACACTTTACAGACCTCTATCACTTAGAAAGCCTACCAAGAATATCACAGTCATGTGCCAGATATTGTTTTGCGTGACCACCCTAGCTATCCAGAGCCGGTGGCCGCCAGTTACTGCGCAGTGACGGTGGTGTTAGCTAGCGTTCTTAGCTAGCTTAGACCACGGGCCACGAGGGAAACACGCGGGTTAGGCGGGGTTCTCTCGTGCCTTTTCAGACCGCACTTTGGCTGAAAAGGTTGCCCCCACTGCGCAGTAGCTGGCGGACGCAGGCGGCACAACTAACAGCAAGCCACAAGCATAAAAATGGCGGACGAACACACCGTCCGTCCGCCATTCTATATGATATTTATTTTCGCAAAGTCCGAGATTACTTGCTCAGAGTGTCAATGATGTAATGGTTGATCGTATCCTTGACTTCTTCCAAGTGGTCAGAGTGCGTAGCAGCAATCAATTCTGATTGTGGCTTGTCGATAGCGTACTTTTCAAGGGACTTGAAGTCTGCCTTGCCGCTTTCGATATCAGCACCGATACCGGATTCGTATGAACTGTAACGGTCCTTCTTCAAGTTGTCTAAGAAGCCGTCTTCCTTCATAGCAACAGCAACCCGTAAGCCGGCAGCAAAGCTGTCCATACCTACGATGTGGCCGTAGAAGAGGTCTTCTGGGGCAAATGATGAACGACGAGGCTTAGCATCGAAGTTCAAACCACCGCGAGGGCCGATGCTGCCGTTTTCAACAACTTCGTACATTGCAGCAGTCGTTTCGTACAGGTTAGATGGGTATTCATCAATATCCCAGCCAATCAGCTTGTCGCCTTGGTTGGCATCCAATGAACCTAACAGACCTGCTTCACGGGCAGTCCGGATTTCGTGTTGGTAAGTGTGACCAGCTAAGTTAGCGTGGTTACCTTCCAAGTTCAACTTGAAGTCTTTGTCCAAGCCATATTCCTTCATGAAGGCAATGGTGGTTGCGGCATCGAAGTCGTATTGGTGAGTCGTTGGTTCCTTAGGCTTTGGTTCGAGCAACATTTGTGCATCGAAGCCAATTTCGTTAGCGTAGTCCTTAGCCATGTGGAAGAACTTAGCAGCATGTTCTTGTTCTTCCTTCATGTTCGTGTTCCAGAGTGATTCGTAACCTTCACGGCCACCCCAGAAGACATAGTTTTCGGAGCCAACGCGCTTACCAATTTCCAAACTATGCTTCAATTGAGCGGCACAGTAAGCAAAGATGTCAGCGTATGGAGAAGTAGCAGCCCCTTCAACGAAGCGAGGGTTCGTGAACATGTTTGACGTGTTCCACAGAACCTTCATGCCACTCGTCTTTTGGTATTCGACGATCTTGTCAACGACTTTGTCCAAGTTAGCGTTGGTTTCACGTAAAGTGTCGCCTTCTGGAGCTAAGTCACGATCGTGGAAGCAAAGGTAATCTACACCTAATTTGTCGTAAAATTCAAATGCAGCATCAACCTTGGCTAAAGCCAAATCCATTGGATCTGTGTACTTGTCGTAAGGACGTTGGGCAGTTCCATCACCGAATGGGTCAACCAAACGTTGATCGAATGTGTGCCAGTAAGCTACGGCGAACCGTAACCAATCCTTCATTTTCTTACCGCCAATAACTTCTTCTGGGTTGTAGTACTGGAACCCTAAGCCTGACTTTTTATCTGAGTGCCCGACGTATTGAATCTTGTCGATGCCTTTCCAATAACTTGTTTTAGTATCCATAATTAGTAAAACCCTCCTAGTTAGTTCGTTGCGACAACCAACTTACAAATCCTAGTATAACAGGGAACAATCTAAATGCAAGCGTTTTCGAAAACTTTTTCCAGAAAAATGATAGCGGTTGCGCGTAATCCTTGTGCTACCAACTATCCACGTTCCAAAAGAATTTATCCCCAGTCTTTGGTGGCACCTATTTCCTCCCCCAACCAGCTTAGTTGGGCGAGAAACTTAATAAACTGAAACCAGTCTGTGACGGGAAAACCCAGTGTCTGTGAAAATCGTCACATCTAAATTGGTGAATTTAAGAATTATTCTTCTTATAATGAAGGCAATTAATGGGTAAGGTCACAACTCATTTATCTGGGAGGGATATCTGATGGATTTACATATAAATCATCAATGGGGGCGCCATCTGCTCACCCTACTAGTCGTGATTGGATTACTGTGCACTATTGGGGGAATCACTACAGCAACAACGACCAAAGCCTCAGCCTCTGCGCAGGTTACGCGCAAGGTCGACCCCAACGTCAAGGTCAGGGCCGCCGTGAAGGATTCAGTTACTTGGAACGCCGCTCACCAGCAAAAAGCGCTGTTACCACAAACCAATGACCAGATTGTTTCGCCCTGGTTAGGTATCGGCCTCTGCCTTATCGGAACGGGGCTGGTAGGCCGTCAACTGCGCCGCGTTAGAGAGCATGACTAACGAATTGCGATGCTTGCTAACTTCCCCAGCGAACTTGGTAAGCATTTTTCAGTTACTAAAGGTTGAAAGTACTGAAACACCCACTATACCTGGTACAACAAGAATTGAGTATTAGAGTTTAGTCAGACATCGTGGGAAATTGTCGCCTTACCGTTCGCCAAATTTGGACTGGAACGCGGTGGCAGGACGGGACAAGCCATTCAAGTAAAGTCCTTCGCCACGATTCACAAAATTTAACACTAGCACCAGTTGGAAGTCTGCCACTGCTAGCAATCATTTTTGCTCCTGATCAATGGCAGCACTGTCTTTGGAAGTCATTTATCCTGAGGGGGAGTTTAAAATGTTTAAGGGTAGCAACCAATCACGACACTACAAAATGTATAAGAGCGGTCGTGCCTGGGTTTTCGCCAGTATTGTCACCGCTGGAATGGCAGTCACCTTTGGTGGAACACAAGCCAGTGCGGACACCACCGCTGATAACGACCAGTCAACCACCGCCAGCCAATCAACTGAGCCGACGACCGACCAGCAGGAGTCAAAACTAAAGGAAACACCAACAATCCAACCCGCATCAACGTCAGCAGCGACCCCGACGCCAGTAGCCAAATCCTCTGAAACAGCGGTACATACTCCTAAGACACCTGAACAAGCACCCAACCCGGACAACACAACAACGCCGCCACTGGCGAAAAATCTTCAGACTAGTCGGCCAACCAGTCGTTTGGCCCAGTTGCCAGCCTATTCCGCCCCTAAGGTCGCCGTGCCAAAGGCTGCCCCAGCTACCGCAGAAACGATTGACCAGTGGATGCCCAATAAAAAGCTGCAAAGTCTCGTGGCTGCTGCGCTCGGCAAAAACGCGGCTGCCTTGACCAAAGACGACCTGTTAAAATTGACCAAGCTCGAAGTTGGCCACATGAACATCGCTACCACCACCTCCAACGACGGGATTCATCCCTACTCTCTGCAGGGATTGGAATTCGCTACGAATCTAACGTATCTGGATTTATCTTGGAGTACCAACGATATGATGTTGTTAGGCTACGATCGAGGCGACATCACAGACATTTCGCCATTAAGTGCGCTAACTAAGCTAACTTATTTAGACCTCTCCAACAACCACGTCAGCGACGTTACCCCGTTAGCTAACCTGACCCAACTGAAAACACTAATTCTCAACGGCAATGGCGTTTACGATTTCTCTTCATTAGATTACAATCAATTCACCAATCTTGAATTTTCCGAACAACAAGCAACGCTGACGACCCACTACGTCGTGGACCCAGCTAACCCCACAATCACCATTCCGCAACTCGTCAAACTACCCAAGAACTTCTCGGGTAAGTTATCGATCGACATTCCATCTGATTACAACGACGACCAAATTTTGGAAACCATCTATCAGGATCACATGAACGGTGGTGGACTCATGCGTATGTACTACCGGGGTGGCCACATTAAAACTGACGCGGACGGCAACCCCACCACCAACGCCGATGGTAGCGTGACCTTTCTCGACTTACCTGACCAAGTTTCACCATCCAATTATGGGGTTTGGCCTGGTTTCACGGCTGTTCAAAACCCAGTCAAGTACTACTTGATTGAGGACTTCTCGGGCTCTGGCGAAGGCAAATTTATCACGATTCGCCTCTTCATTCCTTACGTCAACCCGCAACCGGCCGAGGCCATCACCCTGCACTACCAAGACAGCTCCGGCAAGGCCATCAAGGACGATACGACCCTCCCCGCTGGGATGATCGGTGACGCCTACACGGTTCCCGCTGAAGACACAGTCATCAACGGTTACACACTCGTCCAAACAATTGGTGAAACGACTGGGACTTACGCGGACACCCCCATCGACATCACCTTCGTTTATGAAAAGCAGGCAACACCACCAGTTGTCACACCAACCACCCAATCCTCAGTGACCGTGCATTACGTCGACCAGCAAGGCCTGCAACTCGCCGCGGACAAAGTCCTGACCGGTGATACCGGCACCTCCTATCAAACCGCGCCACTAACCTTGTCCGGGTACACGTTGACTGCCACGCCAACCAACGCCACCGGGACGTTTGGCACGACAGATCTTGAGGTAACATATATTTACCGGGCCAATAAAACCGACGAGACCGGAAATACTGGGGACACTGGTAACAGCACTCGGCCTAAGAAGCCTAGTAAACCGGCCAAAAAACTAACTACGACCACGACTACGCCCACCCAAGTAGCCGCCCAGAACGGTGGTAACGCCGCCGGTATCATCAACAACCAGCGCGGGGGCAGCGCCGCCACGGTGGCTGGTCAAACCACCACCCTTTCCGCTAACGGTAACGCTAAGGTCGGCGCTACAATGCAGGACTCAGTTGCCTGGCATGTTGCCACTAAGCAGCAAAAAAGTGCATTACCACAAACCAGTGAACCAGCTTCCTCACCACTCATTGGAATCGCTCTCTTGCTTAGTTCTCTAATTGGATGGGGTATCTGGCGGAAACAAGACTAACTCATGACATGTAAAAAGACGTGCAATTCTGCACGTCTTTTTACATGTCTAATTTTATTCGGCATCTGGCCGTTCAAAGTTTAATTCAAAGTGATCCAGACCTAACACCCGGTGGGTAATCAGTGAGCAACCACCTAATACCGTGGCTAAACGGGCATTCTTTGTTAACTCAATACTCATTTCTACCTGTGCTAAGTTCGCAAAAATGGCGCGAATCTGGGTCAATAGCTCTGGCAACTCCTCAACCAACGGTGAGTTCAGGAAGAACGCATCAGGATCCAACGAACGCATCAAATTGTAGAGCATTCCCCCAATGGCGGCAGCAAAGTTAGCCAATGTCATCATTGTTTCCGGATCCCGTTCCCGATATAACTTCACGATGGCCGCTCGGTCCAAATTGTCGACGCCCTTCAAGTCCTCAATCCGTTGGATAATGGCGTCTTCTGAGCCAATATCTTCGGCGTGCACGGGATGTGGTGAATCCGCGGCATCCATCTGAATATCTGCGATGGTCTGACCGATTTCACCAGCATCCCCGTGTTCCCCACGGAAGAGGTCGCGGTGCAAGATAATCCCGGCACCGATCCCTCTATGGATACTGACGGTCACCGTACTATTGAGCTGGCGGGCACCGTTAAAGTCCCGTTCATAAATAGCGGACAGGTTGGCTTCGTTTTCCAAAACCACGGGCACCTGGTAGGCCGTGGAGAAGACCTGTTCCAGGTTTACCCCATCCATATCAATAAATGGTGACGTCTTCACTTGGTTGTTGAAGACGATTCCGTGGATGGAGAAGCAGATGCCAAGCAACCCATTACTGCTAGTATCTTCGCGTTGTAGATCCGTGATGTATTGATTGATGCGGTCGACCATTTCGTGAATTGACTGGCCCTTGGTATCGATCCGGTCATACTTCCAGACACTCCCGTCGAGCCAAGTTGCGAGTGCGTGCAGGTGCCGGTAGCCCAGATCAAACGTCAACGTGTAGCCGTAGCTATTGTTGATCTCAACCAAGGTTGGTTTCCGCCCACCAGCGGTTGACGCCTCCCCCAAGCCTAGTTCTGTTAAGTAACCTTCGGCCATCAGGGTATTGTACAACGATGAGACCGTGGACTTATTCAGGTTAAGCTGGTGAGAAATTTCAATCCGCGAGGTTGGGTGATTGTTGAAAATCTGTTGCAGGACAAACTTCAGGTTCTGGTCATGCAACTGATTTCGATTCATACTACGTCGAACCATTTAAATTCCCTCCTCAAAAACGATAACCGTTCCTCATTGCCGCCCCAAGTTAGTCTTATTGAAAAACCAACCAACCGTTCAGTCACACTTCCGCGATTAAATCGACGTTGCAAGCGGTAACAATATTTTTCATCATGGTTCAGTGAACCAACTAACCCCAGTATCGCTTATGTACAATCAAAATTCAACCGTTTTACCGAAATTTGTTCCGTTTCCCCGGAAGTTGTTGGCCAACTTAGTTAACGATTGAAAGGAGCCGCCCGCAGATTTGCTGGGCAGCTCCATATTTTGGTCGTACATTAATTTTCTAATCAGTCGTTTGCAGGGTGGTGATCAACTGCGCTACTTTGGTCTGAATCTCATCGCGAACTTCTCGGAATACGTCGAGGACCTCCTCGGTGCTGCCCGTTGCCTGCGCCGGATCTGGAAGCGGCCAATGTAACTTTTTGACGGTTGGTGGCGTAACTGGGCAACGGTCACGGGCATCCCCACAGAGTGTCACGACAATATCGCTCTGGTTGAGATACTCAGGATCAATCAACTTAGACTGTTGCTGCGAAATATCGATATCACACTCGGCCATGACCTTTACCGCTAACGGATTCAGACCGTGTTGCTCCACCCCCGCACTAGCTACCTGCCAGGTCTTCGGTGCGAGCTGACGGGCAAACCCCTCTGCCATTTGACTCCGACATGAATTACCCGTGCACAGAAAGTATAATTGGGTCATCGATGAGACCTCCTCTAATTATTAAACAAATGATATTGGTGGTACTATTCTACACCTTTTCTTTGGAAAACCAGACTTTTAAATGTCGCTAGTTTTCCTACTGTACCAGTCTGTTACGCTACCCCCTAATTGCCAATTACGGTCTATTATATTTGTCATATCATCCGGCCAGTATTAACCATTTTATAGCGGATTTATCCCTGACGGCAGAAAGTCATAGCTATTCCAACGGCTAACCGCTATGATGAATCTTAACAGCTTAATTCCTGAAAAGCTAGTCGGTCATTATCAAATGTAAACTCACAGGGGGTCAATCATCGATGGAGAACTACAAGAGTACCTGTATCAAATGTGGGAAACCTATTCCTTTAGGCGCCAACTTCTGCCATTACTGTCAAACGGCACAGGGCATCGATGCGTTCTCATATTCGCCAATAGACGACCATCCCGACCGACCTTATAACGAAACGACCGCCCCAGACCTAGTCACATCTAGCGTCCTTTTTTGCCGGAACTTAGGCAATTTAACAGGTCATATGGGTCGTGCTGACTTCTGGTGGTCGACCGTTGGTATCAGCTTGGTAGAAATGGTGTTAGGCTTCTTAGCCATTATTAGCTTTGGCAGTTTTCGCCGCTTGGGTGAAGAGACGAGTCTCCTAACCGCCGCTCCATTGCTGATTTTGTTGGCCATTGTGATTGCCGGTAACATTACGGCCCAGGTTCGCCGCCTACACGATACCGGCCATAGTGGTCGTTTGTGGTTGATCAATTTGATTCCGTTGGGAAGTCTGATTTTCCTCCTTATTTTATGTGAACCTTCGCGCCAACAACACAATCGCTACATTCAAAAAACCGGCAAGTAGTCGCCTGCCGGTTACCCATTAATCTGATGACCGATGCTCTTGATGCCACCGCTTAATGTACGCCAATCGTTCCTTGAAGCGCCCCTCGCGCCCCTGTTCCGTGGGTTCATAGTACACGTGGCCACGAAGTCCTGGCGGCATCGTCTCCATTTCAGTCAATTTATCCTTCGTGGAGTGAGCATACTCATAATCTTTACCGTACCCTAGATCCTTCATCAATTTCGTTGGCGCGTTACGAATCTGCAGTGGAACCGGTTCATCACGGGTCTCTTTCACATCCTTCTCAGCAGCCAGCCGTGCCTTATATAGCGCATTCGACTTGGGAGCCAAGGACAGGTAACTCACGGCCTCGACCAAATGGACGTCACACTCTGGCATTCCTAAGAACTGACAAGCCTGAAAGACGTTTACCGCAATGTTCAGCGCATTCGTATCCGCCAGGCCGATGTCCTCACTGGCGAACCGCACTAAGCGACGGGCAATGTATAACGGATCCTCGCCGCCCTCTAACATCCGGGACAACCAGTAAATAGCCGCATCGACGTCAGAATTTCGCATCGATTTATGTAGCGCCGAAATGATATTGTAGTGCTCTTCACCTGTTTTATCGTATAGGACAAATTTTTGGCTGATCAGTTGTTTTAAATCATCCATAGTGATCGTCACTTGATCACCCTGCTTGTCCCCATTTAGTACGGCCATTTCTAGTGTGTTCAAGGCCGTCCGCGCATCGCCATTGGCAAATTCCGCAATGGCGTGTAACTCATCAGCACCAATCTTGACCTGGACGTCAAATCCCGCGGGATTCTTTAAGGCGTTGGTTAATAGCGCCTCAATGTCCGCGGTCTCTAAGCCCTTTAAGACGAAGACCTTACACCGTGAAAGTAGCGCCGAATTCACTTCAAATGAAGGATTTTCCGTCGTCGCACCAATTAGAATAATACTGCCGCGCTCCACATATGGGAGAAAGGCATCCTGTTGTGCTTTATTAAATCGGTGAATTTCATCAACAAATACAATCGTCTGTTCCCCGATTTCACGGTCGTCTTCGGCTTGGTGCATAATCTTTTTAATCTTACTGATACTGCTATCAACGGCACTGAAGCTCAAAAATTTTGCCTGGGTTTGGCGGGCAATGATTTCAGCCAACGTGGTCTTACCGACACCCGGTGGCCCCCAAAAGATCATCGACGATACTTGATCATTTTCAATCAATTCTCGTAAAATCTTACCCGTTCCCAGCAAGTGCGTTTGACCCACGAATTGTGCGAGGGTGTGTGGTCGAACCCGACTAGCCAATGGCGAATTCTGCCGATTATTTGAAAACAACGATTCTTGTTCCACGAGAAGTCCCCCCTTTTATAGTCAATCATAACCCGTTTGGAACCGAAGAAAAAGCCCCGACCATCGGCCGTGACTTTTCTCGGATACATGACTACAGCCGGTCGCTTTCGGGAACTGTTCCCCGCTGGCTTGCCCAACGAAGATGGCCCCACAGCAGCCCAATGCCGAAACCAATGAAGGTTGGAACCAGCCAACCCAGACCAATGCTAGCGAACGGAATCACCCCGTGGTAAAACGCCAACAGGCTCTGAATTGGACCGAAACTGGTGATAACAGCTGGTGAGTTGGCCAACATATCTAAGATGGCCGGTAGAACCGTAAAACCAATCGTTACCTTGTAAACAATGCCCGCGTACGGCCGTTTGGAAACGGTCAGAGACAAGAGAATCAAAGCTAAGGACAACGGGTACATCAGCATGAGAATCGGGAGTGACCAGCTGATAATGGTATCCAACCCGGCATTGGCCACGCAGAAGGAAAGAATCGTGGTGACCCGCAACCAAGTCCGGTAACTAATCTTAGAGAATAACTTGTGGAAATCCTGGGCGAAAGAAGAAATCAGGCCAATCGCGGTCGTCAACACACCCAACGTTACCAGAGCACCTAACAATAACGTCCCAACGTTGCTAAAGTAATGACCCACAATCTGGGAAAGCGCCACCCCACCGTTGGCGGAAAGCTTTAATTCACTCATGCTCATGGCGCCCAGCAAAACTAAACCAAAGTAAATGATAACTTCTAGTGAAATACTGAGGATCCCCGCCTTAGCGGTTAATTTCGTCAGGTCACGCCCCCGATATCCGAGACCACGAATTGCGTGAATCAAGGTAACGCTCAAGGCTAAGAGTGCCACAGCGTCCAAGGTATTGTACCCTTCAAGCATGCCACCAATCGTGGCGTTAGCTTGGTAGGTCGCTGTTGGTGCTTGGGATAAATTCCCCATCGGCTTGATAAAAGCAATCAGAAAAATAATGGCAAGTAAGGCTAAGAAACCCACGTTCAGGTACTTCCCGACAATTTTGAGTAAGGCCCCCTGATGCATCGCTGCCAGGTACGCAATGGCGAAGAATAATCCAGTGAATAGGAGCATCCCAATCGTGGAAAAGCTTTTTGGAATAAAGGGTTCAACGGCCATTTGGTAAGCTGTCGCAGCCGTCCGGGGCGTTGCGAAGAATGGCCCAATGGTCAAGTGAACCAAAATCAAGAACATGGCGGCGTAGTGACGGCCAACTGGGCGGGCAAGGTCTAAGAGGCCATCACTCTTGGTAACTACCACGGCCAGGATAGCCAACAATGGGAAAAGTGACCCAGAGATTGCGAACCCAAATGCGGCCATGAACCAGTTTGACCCGGCCATTTGCCCCAAGTGAACTGGAAAAATCAGGTTACCTGAGCCAAAGAACATGCCGAAGATTAAAGAACTGACGACGAGTAATTGCCCCATATTTTTCTTTGGTGTTGCTGCAAGTTCTTCCATAATTGATTCCTCCAGTTTCTATATTTTTTACTCTTGAACGTTAAAAGAGCCCTCTTCCCATACTGGGAAAAGGGCTCTACAAGTAGAACGGTACCACCTTTTTGTGGCCAATGACGCACCACACTCATCGCGGACGAACATCCGCTAGCCATGTAATGGTGGCACCCACGATGGCCTTATCAACCACCGAACTCAGAAGTAACTTTCACGCACCCTTGACGGTCACTTTCCACTTACCGTGACTCCCTAGGCATCGCTGGGCGTGCTACTTTTTTCCTCAACGTTTATTAAGTATTGTTTTGTATTATAGTCACTATTTTCTTAAATTACAATGATAAAATGAGAAAAAGATGAGATTTTTTATTTTATAGTTGATTGCTGTCGGGAACGGTCAACTGAGTAGCCCACCGAACACGGCCCCAAACAAAGCCGATGACGAAGCCCAACAAGGTTGGCACAATCCAGCCTAATCCCAGGCTAGCGAACGGTACGACCGCGTGATAGAAGCTAAGTACGGCGGCCACTGGACCAAAGCCGGAAACAACGGCGGGAGCGGTGTTTAACATATCTAAGACAGCGGGAACGGCGGCGAAGGCAATTGTCAGTTTGTAAACCAAACCGGCGTAAGGCCGCTTGGAAACCGTCAGGGAAACTAAGATCAAGGCTAAGGAGAGTGGGTAGAGCAGCATCAGTACTGGTAAGGACCAAGCGATGATGGCGTTCAACCCAGCGTTCGCAACGACAAAGGAAACGAACGTCGTGACCCGTAGCCAGTTCAAGTAACTAACTTTTGGGAACAGCTTGTGGAAATCTTGGGCAAAGGAAGTGACCAGTCCTAAGGCTGTTGTGAAGACCCCTAACGTGACTAAGACCCCTAAGAACAGCGTCCCAAAGTTACTAAAGTAATGACCAACAATGGCAGATAAAGCCACCCCACCGTTAGCGGAGAGTTTGAGCTGACTCATACTGAAAGCACCCAGCAGGACCAGACCAAAGTAGATAGCGATTTCTAAGACGATACTCAACGTCCCAGCATGGGCGGTCAACTTGGTCAATTCACGATCCCGGTAACCCAGGCCACGAACGGCATGGACAAAGGTCACACTCAAAGCCAACAGGGCAACGGCATCAACGGTATTGTACCCTTCCAACAACCCACTGACAGTGGCGTTAGCTTGGTAAGCGGCGGTTGGTGTGTGTTGCAGGCTGCCCATTGGATTGAAGAAAGCGACGACGAAGAGGACGGCTAACATGGCTAAGAAGAAGGCGTTCAAATACTTACCAACCACCTTGACTAGGCTATTTTGATGAGTCGCTAACACGTAAGCGGCAGCGAAGAACAGGCCCGTGAAGACTAACATCCCGACCGTGGTGAAACGGGTAGGCAGGAATGGCTGAACGGCCATTTCATAAGCCGTAGCGGCGGTCCGAGGAGTACCAAAGAACGGTCCGATAGTTAAGTGGACCAAGACTAGGAACAGGGCGGCGTAGTGGCGGCCAACCGGCTTAGCAAGGTCATACAGGCCATCACTCTTAGTGAAGACCACGGCCAAGATGGCCAGCAATGGAAACAGGGAGCCAGAGATGGCGAACCCTAGAGCGGCGACGAACCAGTTGGAACCAGCCATTTGCCCCAGGTGCACGGGGAAAATGAGGTTCCCGGACCCAAAGAACATCCCGAAAATCAGGGAACTAACCACTAATAACTGTTTGAAACTTCTACGCGGTGCAACTGAACTATTTTCCATATTGAAACCTCCACTCATTTTCCCCTTAACGTTAAAAAGAGCCCTCTTCCCATACTGGGAAAAGGGCTCTACGAGTAGAACGGTACCACCTTTTTTGTGGTCGCATACGCCACCACACTCATCACGGACAAACATCCGCTAGCCAAGTAATGGTGGCAACCACGATAGCCTACTGATTCAGCATCGAACTCGGAAATGATTTTCACTTACGCTAAACGGTCACTTTCCACTAGACGTGACTCACTGGGCATCGCTGCGTTCGCTACTTTTTTCCTCAACGTTTTGAAGTATTTGATAGTTATTATAGCGAGCGGAAGATTAAAAATCAATGATAAAATGGAAAAAGTTCTAATTTTTCTGATTTTACTGCGTAGTTAGTCTGTGAGGGCTACTTGAATCTGGAACCAGCTACCTAAAAATTAAAATCATTCAAATCGGCAATATCCATTGTAAATTCGATTTCTGTTTTCTGACCACTGCTCATGTTTTCAATTACCAGGTAGTATTGGCGTTGCTTATCATAATCTCGATCTGCTAAAATAACTTGAACGTTTTGCATCCGTTCTTTAACCGACTCTGATCGACTATTGGCATTAACCGTTATCTGACCAGATATTTGTTGATCCTGGTCATTTACAAAATATAGTTTGAATTCTGCTGGAATAACCGTCGCGCTAATTGCAGCTGACTGCCGAACAACCAGTGGTACCGTTAACGATGTAATCTGCCGATTCATACTAAAGAGCTCTAATTCAACATCATGAGCGGCTGACCGATTGGACGTTGTTCTAACTTCTAAAAGCGGTACCAGCATTTCCTGAAGTGAAGCACCACCATGTACATAATTAAAAGAACCCGAAGATTTAAAGATATTCGCCGTCTTTGGATAATAGACAAAGCGTAGATCATCATTCGCTAGAATCTCGCTTAGCTTTTGTTGCCCAACACCCGGAATCTCAAAGTTTTTTGGTGTTACCAAGTAACGCTGAGATTTCAAATCATCTTCACCCTTGGCAACTTCAATTTTATCCGTCTCTTTTAATTGATCATTTCGATAAATATACCCGTGATCGGCCGTGACATAGAAATGTGAAATGCCATTCGTTCGAAGCCGTGAAATTAACTGCTGGATCTCCGTAATTGCTTCGTCTGTGGCTTTAAAGACATCATCCTCAGTCTTTTTATTATCACCGATCGCGTCAATTTGATTGTGATAAATGTAGACGACCTCTTGCCCCGCAAACTTGGCCCGAATTTCTTTGGACGTCGCCCCTTTTAAATCATCTAAGGCATATGCGACGCTCTTAGGATTCTGCCGTTTCAGGATTTCCTGCCGTGCCTCACGATTAATCGCTAACTGCCCATCCACTAATAACGTTTTATCTTTCAATGCCAATTGACGATGTGGTAACAACGCCGGCATGCCCATGTACGTAACTGATGGGAGTCCTGTAAGTAAGTAATTCATCGATAATGCTGTAACTTGATCTTCGCGACGCAACTTTTTTTCCAATTCCTTAGCAGCCTCAAACCGAAAAGCATCGGAAATGATGACGACAATTCGATTTTTCTCCGGCCCAATATAGTACCGGTAGAAGTTACGCTGTAGTTGCTTGGGCTTCAAATCAGTAAAGTCCAAGTGATCATTCCAAGCGTAGATGGCATTATCCAAATAATTATTTACGTAGATTGATTCAATCAACTTTTTTGTTTTAGCAAATTGCTCTGGCATACCAGCCATTTGGTAGTAATACGTAAACTTACGGTAATCAGTATCTACTTTGTACCCGTCTTGCGAAACGTAGTCGCTAATAAGCCCTTGCATACTGTCTGCTGGTTGTTGATGAGCTTTATGGATAATGTTCCAGGCCCGCCGCATCATTCGGTACAGACGAGAAAAACGCGGTTTATTCCCATAATGCGTCTCAAGCCGGGCCCGAGTAACTTCCGGAATCGTCTGATCAGCTAACCGACTGTCAAGATCTTCAAGCTGCAGTCGTTCCTGAATCCATAAGAGAATCAATTGATCAAATCTTGGAAAAACATCAGATTTCGCTAAATCGTCGATTTTATTGCCCTTAAAGACCTGGTCGCCATCAATATTTTGCCAAACCAGTTCCCCAATACTATCAAAGCTATCCTCTGCCCCAGAGCCATCGGAATCTTTGCGACTACTGAACTGCTGCATAAAAGTCTGAACGTTAGCCGCATGATCGCTTAAATCATACATTACCTGCTCTTTGGGAACTGCCCTCTCCATCTGCTGAAACGCCACTGTTACGTAGAGTCCTGTCATTAGCTCTTCCAGTTTAGGCGCTTCACTAGCATACCCAAAACGCGTACTAATTTCTGACCAGAAAGCTTGACTAACCCCATAGTGCTCAAAGCTAGATAAGGCCGTACTTTCTTTAATTCCTTTGCGTAAAACTGCTTGGAGAATATCAAAAAAATCAACAATCGGCTGGTTAAGTTGCACTAACGCAGCCATAATTGCTAATTCAGGATTTTCTTGATAGCTAGTTAAATCATACTGTGCGAATAATTTCCGACGACGATTACTACCAAAATACGCTGCATATTTTTGAACAAACGGCTTCAGTTCATCTGGTAACCCCAGCTCTTTTCGTAATATCTCTTTTGAGTCGGCTGAGAACCTTCCAGAGTACAAAACAATGCTGCGCAAATGGTCTTCCTCTAAGGCCGGCTCCGCAGTAGGTGAATAAACCAATACCTTATCTTGACGATCAAGTGTTAACAAATGCTGTTTTGTTTCCAGCTGATGCCCAGGCTGCATGATGTAGACATCCGCAACAGTCGATAACGCTTCACGAATTGCCGCAATACTATCAACAAAATCACCATTATCGTCGTACCAGAAAACAAACTGATTTTGTTCAGTAAACCTTTTTTTGAGAGTGGTTATAATTTGATTGATATCCACATCTGCCATGGCTCTACTCCTCTTTTTTGTCGTTTTATGAATGTACGTTAATCATAACGTACTTCAGTACTAACCGCAGTAGAATTTGTGAATTTTATTGTTCACTCCAAGCTATCATGATGGCGTTATTCAGCATTTAATTACCGATGTTAGTGAAGATGATTTTAACGTGGCCGTTGGTGGTCAAGTGGAGATTATTGGGTGGCTGTATCAGTACTATAATACGGAACCTCACGACCAAGTTGTCAATATTACGGGTGGTCCAGTAAAAAAGAATGATATTCCAGCTGCAACACAATTATTTACGACCGATTGGGTTGTTAAATACATGGTTGATAACTCGCTTGGAAAATACTGGTTAGAACGACATTCAGACAGCCACTTGGCCGATAAGCTGGACTTCCTACTACCGGGTGAATTATCAGTTACAGTTGACTCAGAGAATATTGAAGAACTCAAAATTATTGATAATGCAATGGGATCCGGTCACATTTTAGTCTATACATTCGACGTTCTAATGACGATTTACCAGGAACAAGGATATTCATCACGCGACGCTGCGGTATCAATTGTTCAGAACAATTTATTTGGGTTGGAGATAGATAAACGAGCCTATCAACTGGCATACTTTGCGTTAATGATGAAGGCTCGCCAGTTTAATCGACGCGCCTTGCGTCCAGATAATCTGGTACCAAATCTTTTTGTTTTTGAAGATACTGATGATATCTCGGAAGAACTTTATGCTCAGGTTTCAGATGATTTAGCGGACAGGTTGCATGACGTGGCTAATATGTTTAGTAATGCACGTGAGCTAGGATCAATTATTCATCTTGAATCAAAGAAAAATGACTATTCAGAACTCTCCGAAGCTGTTCAGCAAATCGAAGTAGATGATTTGGATATCTTTGGTGTTCAGAATTCCAAGGCCAAGCTCTTGCGCACATTAAAAATCGCACAAGTTTTAACAACTCAATACGATATCGTGGTAACCAACCCACCTTATATGAACAAAATGGACCCGGCCCTAAAGAAATATGTCAAAAGGTTCTATTCAGACTATGCTGGTGACCTGTTCTCAATCTTTATTTTTAATAATAGTAATTTAGCGAAGCCAGGTGGATATTCAGCGTTTATGACACCTTTTGTTTGGATGTTTATTAAAACATATGAAAAGCTGCGTAAATTCTTGATTGAAAACAAAAAGATTGACAGTTTAATTCAGATGGAATACTCAGCCTTTGAAGAAGCTACGGTGCCAATTAACACATTTGTCTTAAAAAATACCAAAGATGAAAGCTTAGGATCTTATTTGAAGCTTTCTGCCTTTAGGGGTGGTATGGACGTTCAAAAAGATAAAGTCTTAGAGGCCATTGAAGATCCCAAGGTTGACTATCTTTATCGAACTAACCAAGCGAACTTTGCCAAGATTCCGGGGATGCCGATTGCTTATTGGGCTAGTGAGAATCTTGTGAAGAGCTTTGTAAGCAATCCAAAATTAGGTGATATTCTAGAAATGAAAGTGGGATTGTCAACTGGCAATAATTTACGATTTTTAAGGCTTTGGTTTGAAGTTGCGATAGAAAATACATGTTTTCATGCAAGCAGCAATTCAGAAGTTCCCATAAATGTTAAATGGATACCGATTGACAAAGGTGGGGCTTATAGAAAATGGTACGGGAATAATGATTACATTATCAACTGGGAAAAGAATGGCATGGAGATTAAGCACTCAAATGCAACCATTCGAAATCCCAAATTCTACTTTAAAGCTGCATTTACTTGGTCTGATGTTACAAGTGGGAACTTTGCTTTGAGATATAGAGAGGCTGGAAGCATATTTACTACAGTAGGCTTATCCGCCTTTTCAAAGGAAAAAAGAGCGATAGTACCGTCATACTTAATGGGGATTTTAAATTCTAAAGTTGGAAATTATTATTTTAAATTATTGAACCCAACCATTCATCTCAATATTAGTGATGTCGCCAATCTTCCGGTTGTTAAGCCAGATGCGTCAATTACTAAAAATATTACTAACAATATTGAAATTAGTTGTAGCGACTGGAATTCATTTGAAACCTCCTGGGATTTTACTCATTATCCACTCCTAGCTCACATCGCTGACGATAACCTATCACATTGTCGTTCTCCCGTTGGCTAGCAAGTTGATATGTGACAAACTTGTGCCAAGTAATACACAATGGAGGAAAAATACATGGTTAGTTATCGAAAACGTGGCAACGCATGGCAATACGAAATTTCCTATAAAGATTCACACGGTCAGTACAAAAAGCTTCGGAAATCAGGATTTCTTTTAAAATCTGAGGCTATCCTTGCCGCAAGTAAGGTTCAGACAGAGCATCCGAACCTTATGACAGTTCAATCCGGAAATGAAACCTTAGTCTCTTACTACAACCGATGGATCAAGGTTTACAAACAGAATGCCGTCTCCCCCATCACATACAATAAATATCAAAATACAGCAAAACATGCTGCCCACTTATTTGGAGAACTAAAACTCAAAAGCTTAACCAAAATAATCTACCAAGAAAGAATTAACGAATTTGCAAAGAATCACGCTCGAAGAACCGTCTCATGTTTCCATAAGCAGCTCCGAGCCTGTATTCTTGAGGCGTTAGATGAAAAGATAATCACAACGGATCCCACTCGAAAGGCTGTAATTACTGGGAAAGAACGCCCCAAGATCGCCAAAACCTTAGACTATGACAATTGGCGTAAACTACTTCATAGTCTTGACACCGCCCAACCTGGTGAACTAATTATCTATCTCGCCGCAGTGACCGGTATGCGTTACGGCGAAATCGTCGGCTTAACCACAGATGACATTGATTTTGAAAGCTATTTAATTAAAGTCAACAAAGCGTGGGACTACAAGTACAAAACTGGATTCATGAAAACGAAAACTCCTTCCTCTGTACGAGAAATTGCAGTTAGTAAGCAAACAATCAATAAAATCATTCAATTTCTATCAAATAAAGACATCTCAAGTAAGCAACCGATTTTTATGAACAATTTGGGGCACGTACTAGTTAGTGCTGAAATCAACAAAATCCTAACAAACAAACTGGCCAGTCTTCATATCCCTAGAATCACTTTTCATGGTTTACGACATACACACGCCTCAATACTGTTATATAAGGGAGTTAGTGTCCTTTCAGTCTCGAGAAGACTTGGACATAGTAATATTACAACTACTCAATCTTCTTACTTGCACATCATCAAAGAGCTTGAGTCTCAAGACCAAGATAAGATCATTTCAATCCTAAATAGTGCATCAAAATAGTTGGCACATCACTTGGCACAAAAGGAGCTTCTCATAAATTTGAGAGGCTCTTTTTGATATTATTTCAGCTTGGATAAAATCGTGGTCCCATCTTGAAGCTTGCTGTAATTTACAAGTACCCCATCATCTAAATCTAAGCTAATTTGTTGATTTGCAATATGTTGAATTATTGGATCATACTTTTTAATTTCTGTTAGCTGTTGATTTAAATGCTTTAATTTCTTTTCATACTTTTTCTTCTGACTAACTACATTCTCATCGGCTAACAACTGTGATAATTGACTGATTTTTTGCTCATACTTTCCTTGCAACGGATGTAAGTAATTCGTACGAATCATCGCCAATTCATTTTTATCATAGCGATGAAGATACATTAATGCTTTAAAACCATTCCGTTTCCCACTATTGAACTCCCAATAGATTGGTCGCTTTTGATAAATTTTAGAATGGTCTTTAAAGAAGTCATCGACAAAGTAGCGTCGAATAGAGGCTTCACTACTATCTGCCCTTTTTCCAACAACAGAAGCGATGTAATCTAAGTTATCCTGAATATTTTCAGTACCAAAAGCGGCTCCAAGAAAGGCCCGCAGACGATTTATGATGTCCCTTGAATCACCAAAGTAATCATCATCATTCAATAGTAAAAGGTTATCTTCGTTTGGCACAAATGTTTGATAGTTACTTTGAATCCAGTCACCACCTGCATATGCCAAGCCCTCCACATCCAATGAATAACGACCAAAAACAACTCCTACAAAATACGAAAGGAACGACTTAATATCTCTAACTTCGTCTGCCAAACGTACTGATACATCTTTATCTGCCACTTCTGGAGTCAATTCATCATTCAGCCCATACAGGTCGATAAAGATTCGGTTAAGCTCTTCTTCATTTGCCTTTAATTGATCAAATCGTTCTCTTGCTTCACCCTGCCATATTTTAAAAGCATTTTTCAACTTCCCATCAACTTCAGTTCGCTTATCGTCAGCGATGTGAGTCAGAAGCATCTGATTTTTAAAATTCCAAGAAGTTTCGAAGGCATCCCAATCTTTTTTGGAAATTTGAATATTTTCTTCAACGTAATATTCAATTATCTTCGTGTTATCCACTTTCAATGGAATGTTTGTTATATCACTAATATTTGTATTAAGTGTAGGATTATAAATATTTCGAATATAAGCTGCAGCTTTGGAATTTAAGAACCCCAACAAATAATCTGTGTTCTTAACATTTTTTGCAAACAACGAAGGTGCCGCAAGATTGAAGGTAGCTGTTTCGGGTAGTACACGAACAGCTAATCTGCTGTCTGCAGAAATTAGGGTCCAAGTAATCCCTTTTCGAAACCAAATATAATCGGGAGCTATACGTGCAACGTTATCATTTTTATAGTGGGACCTTGCCGAGAATGACCAATCTATGATATGAGTTAAGTTTCCATACCACCGGCGAAAGCTCCCCCCTTTAGCATGTATAACCCATCTTTTAGAACTACCGATTTGATTCGCTGAAACTTCCCAAAGTAGTCGTAAATATTTGCTATTATTACCAGTTTTTGTCTGTCCATCAGAAATGGTGTAATTTTTAATTAATTTTTGAGAAAATACTTCCAACGTTTTTGCTTTAATCCAGTAAGCAATCGGCATCCCCGGAATCTTGGCAAAGTTCGCTTGGTTAGTTCGATAAAGATAGTCAACGCTAGGATCAAGAACGGCCTCTAAATAGGCGTGCTCTTTCTTCTGTTGAGAATCAAAACCGACTAAACGTTCATAGGTGCCAACGTAGTCAGGCACTGTTTCCCGTTTAAACACAAAGGTTGTTGATTGAACTACCTCACCGCCAATTTCTTCAAATGCTCGCGTACCTAAATGAGCCATATTAACCAAGGTATCTTCTTTTAGAATTCCACGTAGTTTTTCAAAACTGGATAAAAACATCCACGCATGCTGAGTAATCATCGCATAGTAGCCGGCCTCTTTTGTCAGTGTACGTAACCGTTCCATGAATACTGCAAACAGATCCGCTTTACTGTTTGGGAAAGTCTTTTTAACATAGCCACCTAGTACACTGTCCATCTTTCCAGATCCCATGTAAGGCGGATTCATCGCGCCAATTGTAAACTTCTTGGCCAATACTTTACCAACGTTGCTAATTTCTTTTAGTTTCCCTTGGTTTTCAGCTAGCAATACGGAGTTTAAGGATAATTGGCCCGTTGACATTTTTCTAGTTGCAATTTCATCAATAACAGACCAATCGATTGACGGTTTAGGCTGAATCAGCGACCCATATTCATTTCCTTGACGAAACTCATCTAACAATTCATCCAACTGCTCTTTTTCGTTTTCACTTTGTAATAAGTCCCGATAATCACCTGAGCTTAGGCGACCGGAGTCTGGAATATCAAAAACATTTGGTCGAATAGCCAATGTTAAAAATCTGCGATTAGTTTCTCGGGCTTTCATCATTAGTGAAAAATATGCTAGTTGAAAGGCACGAGTATCAATATCTAGACCGAATAAGTTGTGTTGAACGATTAGTTTTGCAGCATCCCTATGTGAATAACCTTCCTGTTCATAGATTTGCATGAATACGTCGAATGCGTAAATCAAAATATGACCAGATCCCATAGCAGCATCAATTAACGTTATCTGTTCAATGTTTTCATTAGCTAAGTCATTTTCACTAGATTTTACAATTACTGATTCACTTTGTTGGGCTTCTGCCATAAAATAGTTCCAGCTAAATTCAGCTGCAATTTCTCGACCAGAGCGTTGATCTCCCTTAGCTTGGAGCACCTGTATCCAATACCGACCCAAGGAATTTTCCACCATGTACTTAACAATCCAATCTGGCGTAAACAGTTGTGTTACAGCAGGTATATCGGATTCTAAATATTTTTTCTTCTTAAACGCACGGTCCTTCGGTTCCGTATTGTAGTACTGATAAAGCCACCCAATAATCTCTACTTGACCACCAACAGCCACGTTAAAATCATCTTCACTAACATCGGTAATTAAATGCTGAATAACGCCATCATGATAGCTTGGAGTGAACAATAACTCCGCATAATCATTGGTTTTCTCAAACAAATATGGCAGATTCTTATTCAACGCATTAGCTTGCTTAATAAACAGCATTTGATACTCTGCATCCATATCACTTGGTAACTCAGTGTCTTGCGCTTTATCAATTATCGACCGTTCAGCTGATGAAAAGCCACCTAAATCATCTTCGACATCGAGTGCCGACAACATAATATCCGGCTCATTTCGATTCTCAGTACTTGAAAGAACCCGTGTCCGACTTGGTAAATAATCATTCACTTCCATAAACCGAATGGCAATAATCCGATTAAACCAAGTATAAGCAACCTCCTCTACGAGGTCCCTAAAAGCTGTTGCAAAGTCACTCTTTTGCGCCCGTTGTTCTAATTCGGCAACCAACTTTTGTCGCTTACTGATATCTTTGCCAGTGATTGCACTCTGATCATCTACGTAATACTCGATTTCTGACGTCGATATTGATAATTTATCGCCTACACCGTCTTTAGTTATTCCTAACGTTGCAGCCTTTAATTGAATACTTTCGATGAGTGAACGACGCGCTTCAATCGCAAATTTTTTTATCGCTGTTTTATCCATAAACTCTTCCTTCACTCTCAATGACTTTCATTTACTTACAGTTCAAAGTTGATTTTCCCGTGTTCTTCCAATTGTTGTAACAATGCCTGCTGTAACTGATTGATTTGAATTTTAACATCTTCTGCACTCTGCAACTGCCACGTCTGATCAACTGGTAACGTTTTAGCACTGATATCTCGGGGCTCCTGAACCGGTTCACTATCCTCATCTGATATCTGCGTCGGCTCAACAACATCATCGTTCTTATCATTAACCGGACTATTCTCGTTCGTCGTAGCAGTTACTTTCTGCTCTTCAATTTTACGTTGACGTTCTGCTGCGGCAAGCCGCTGTGCCAATAAGCTGTCAATTTCACGAGTCAAACGAACCCGCCGTGCAGTTGCCTGCTGTGGAATCACATAGAGTCCATTCAACGTGGTTGCATCACGTGCATTATCCAGCAGGTCGGCAAACGTCCGTTGAATTTTGCTAGAAAATTCATCTTGAACGCCATGATCAGTACTGTATTCATTGACCACCTTTTGTTCCGCTGAAATCCGTTGCTGTACGTTACCTAAACCACTATCGAACTCTGCCCCGTACACTGATTTAAAATTATCAACCAGGTCCTTTAATTGCTTAATCTTTCCCTGTGGTCGATTCTTCATTATTGTAGAAATTTCACGAACAATCTGCTTAACCTGGTCACTGGTCACGAATTCTTTTGAATGTTCATAAACATCGCACTGTGTCTGGGCTGATTCCCAAATTTCTTGTTGGCTCACGCTCTGGTAAAACTCACTAATGCCAAATTCAGTCATATCTTCGCGCCAGTCTAAGAAATCGTCACGTTTTCGACTGATTAAATCATAAAACTTATCAGCATCTTTCTGTGCCAACAATTGATTAATTAAGGACTGGCCCGTCTCTAAAACATCCCTTCCAGGATAATAGGCCGGCTTAGCCAGATAGATTTTGATGGCACCCAATTCATTTTGCATACTGTTACTCAGCTCATCAACCAAAGTGTCATCTTCTGAATCACTAAACGATTGCTTACCAAAGGCCTCTAAGGCAACCTTACGCAAATCCTTCTTCTTATTCTCACTAATAGCTTGGCGTGGTTCTACCTGAACCGCATCAACAAATTTTCGATTGGAGAAGTATTTTGCCATTTCGTTCGCAACTATATCAGTGTGTAAACTCAATGCCTCGCCATTAACATAAACTTTTAGCTTAGAATCAACGAAAAGTTTCGCAACCAACCATTTTGTATCAATCTCACGATAGCCATACGGAATCTTACTGAAACGCTCCAACACAGACTTGTAAGAAATCTTATTATGGCCCGAATACTCGTGGTTAATTCTTTCCAAAACCGCCTGCGTTGCTTGTTCATTATCTGTATTCTTAACCAGCTCATTCGTATCTTTAAACAGCGCTACCACGTCGCTATCCTGTTTAACCGAATCAATATAACTAAGGTTACGATAGATTTCATCAATTAATTTTTCTTGAGCATCCGCCAATCGCCCAAAGAAGTCCTTCTTGCCGGCTTCAATCTTGTCCCCTTGAACGTAAATATCAGCCTGTTGTAAAACTTCTAACAATTCTTGGGCAACTCGCTTTTTCAAAGTGGAGAGTTCCGTCTTTTTCAGATCAATAATTCTCTGCGAACGAGCATCCTGAGACTGTTCGTGTGGATTTAAAATAAACTTCTGAATCTTCTGGACCTGACGTTGATCTTCCGCATATTGCAGATCTGCTGGTAAATCAATAATGATCTGTGGCTGTTCGGGTGAACTAGACTGCCGACGCAGTTCAATTTCATCTCGGTTAGTTTCGCCTTCAACCGTTACCATCTTCAAATTAATATCCTGATTAGTTGGCCCAACTGGACGATCATCAACCCATTGATTGAATACAAATGTGTACTGCTGTTTTAATTGCGGATACGTATAGCGACGTGAAATAGCCACTGAACTAAAGAGATAGTCCCCAATTGCTTGAGATACATCCCCTGAATCCACACTCTGACGTTGAATTTGCTTACTAATATCCTGTTCAGCGTCCGTTAAGAACTCATAGCCTTTGCTGGTCTTCTCAACGATATTCTGTTCTTGAAGCACACGCAATGCCTGTTTAACCCTGGCTTCTAGTTCGATTCGATCGGTATCAATCGAATCAATCATCAACGTAACCAGATTATTTAAAGTTGCGTCGAAATCAGGGACATATTTCACCATAAATAATGTTTCTAATACCTGGACAGCGAACGGATTATCTTCCTTAGTAGGATTAATCAATTCGTTGTTTTGGGCACGCTGAATAACAATCATATGTGTATGATCTAGGAAATGACTAAGTCCTTGAAAAAAAATGCTAAATGGCACCAATGCCTTCGTATCCCGTTCTTCCAATCGTCTAGCTGATTCCTGAAAGACGGCTAACATTGACCGTTCACCATTAGCTAAGTGTTTCCCGTCCGACCCATTCTCCCGAATAGCCGTTAGCGTGTCTTGTAAGAGAAAAATTTGATAGGGCACAAACGGATAGAGATCTGCGAACATCCGCGGATCATCGTACCGTTTCCGTTCTTCTTTGCCATCAAAGCTAATTAAATTATTAATCACATGTTGATTCTCAACAAAGGTGTTCTCTAACAGCTGTTCACTCGCGTCCGTTTTAGCCAACAGACGCTTCTGAATAACCTCATCGACGTTAGCCGAAGACATTGCAATTCTGGTATTAAACCGACCTTGAATTTTAGAAAAGTCTTGGCCATTAATATTTTTTGTCACCTTATCAATTGCTTGCTGACTGGTCACAATGACCCACGCTTTACCATGCGTATAAGTTCCTAGATCTTCAACAATACTTTGTAGGTTCAGCATCCGTTGTTGACTAGAACCAATGTATTGACCAACTTCATCGACCAGAAAAGCCATATGGTAATCTTCGTCTTTGCTTTCAATGTACTGATTAACCAACTTGGCGAAGCTTTCAACACTGATGGGATACTCTTTCTTTAATTGGTCGATAAATCCATCAGCATCAGCCGTGGACATGAAATCAATGGCAACTAAAGCGTCACGAATTGTGCCCTTCAAGAAGGCATATGCATTACGAGCCTCTTTCCATTCACGATGTTGCTTATCCAATTCCTGAAATTCCGCTTGAAAGTCTTCATACTTTCCCTGAGAAATCAGGTCACGTTCCAAGTCAGCAATCCAAAAGTCAGCTCCAAACAAGCCTAATTGTTCATTAAACACTTGTAAAAAGACATTTAAAATGGCATCTTTTTGCGATTTATTCCCATTTTTAGCCTTTGAATCAATATTAAACAGCATCACTTCATTCGGAACAGTTGTTGCCAACTTCATATCTGCCAAGGTATTGGCATCATGAATTTTATCATCGTCAATGAAGTAGTCTAACGCAGATTTCCCGGCTACTTCACGGTTCTCTAATAAGTAAGCCAATATTTTTAAGAAATGTGATTTACCGGAACCAAAGAACCCTGAAATCCACACACCCATGTTAGTGGTATCATGTCGAATCCCCTCTGCATAGGCCGCAAAGAAGTCCTTAAAGTGATTATCCAACTCTTTCGTGACAACATATTCTTCTAATTCCTGCTTAACATTAGCATCCTGCTCATCCCCGATTGTGATAACACCTTTAATATCACGATCAATCGATTTTGCAAAAATATCTCGTATTTTCATTACAGTTCTCCCTTAGTTAATTTGGAATGCTCGATAATAGTTGTCTTCTTTAGATTCACCAAACATACTGAGACTTAAGCTGTCGTACGTACCTGGATAAAAGAAGACTACCGGCACACTAGTTACAATTTGATGCATTGTATTTAAAACCTTATGTGCACGAATCAATGGAAAGATCTCTCCAATACCAGTCACAAAAACCACCACTGGGGTCTTGGGTAAATGCCGTTGCATATACTGTACAAACATGTTCTCCGAGCTAGTCATCTCCAGCGCATTGTTTAATTGCTCCGTCAGATAATCAATCCCATCGCTTTCTTCCATTGCTAAAACATCTTCCCGAATTCCCATATCATCAAGCAATTCCCACATAATGTGGTAAAGATTAAATTCCACAATATCAATACCAACCGTTTCTCGATTCAACTGTTGCCGCATTGACCCAATCTCCTCGGTCACTAACGGCTGATCTTGTGGTGAAAAAGCTAAAATATAGTAGGAAACCTCATTGGATAATCCTCGACTCTGTTGAAAATCTGGATCAGCAACTTTTTCTCTTAAATGTTTTAATTTCAAAACTGTATCTGTCATGCTATCTCCCTACCAACGCAGCTAACTGTCGGTCTTCGCCTTTTGTATGTAATAACATCTCTAAACGTATATCCAAAAGGGGCCGTTTAACTAAATCGTAGTCCCCCTGATTCTCTAAGAGATCCGCTTCACGCAAGAAGGTCTTAAACGTTCCCGCCATTCGTCGAATTGTTTCCTCTTTCCAACTAGCAATTTTCTCATTTTCAACTTGTTTTTGACTAAAAAAAGCTTCAATTTCATAACTATGCAGCTTAGCATCTCCCAATAATAATTCATTCCGATAAACTTCATACATGAATTCATCAAATAATCGGTTCAAATGCAAACTAGCCAACAAGTTAACAATTTTTTGATTTTCTAAATCTAATGATGGAAATAAATCAAAATAATCTATATCAAGAGTATTTACTCGCCGCTTAACTACGCGCACCATGTCTAAAGCCCGTGCTGTTGACTGTTGTTGAAAATAATTATCGTCAATACTCATCGATCGAATATCTACATCATCGATGCCCTGATTCCGTAGTTCTAAATATTGTGAAAACTCCGTAAACCAAAATGAATGTGTAATTATTGAAGCACTGTATTGGGACATAACTAATTCCCGCTTTCTATACCGTTCTAGCTATTAAGTCGGACTCTTTCCCAAGTATATAAGATATCTGACGTTCACGCGAGAGTTACTACAAATTCCAAGGAACATATTTGAGATTTTTTTTGAAATTTGGATTTTATATAATAATGCTTCTAACGCACATTATTTTTGTATCCCCTCATTCTTACAAACGAAATTACACCTGCTTTTGTAACCCTGACCTTCTGATCAAGCTCAAATTTGGATGGCAATCCTTCGATAACTGACACAATTCAAGGGATTATCTTCCCACGTATAATCATACGTGTTAAGCTCTAGTTGTCTCACAAGGAGATAACTCCATGGACTCTCGCGAAGTCTTAAAGATACTGAAGCATCACGGATGGTACCAAGTACGAGTAACTGGTGATCATTGTCATTTTAAAAATGACAATCTCCCTGGTACCGTGACCGTCCCTCACCCCAGAAAGGACATTCCAAAAGGTACCCTCAACAGTATCTGGAAGCAAGCTGGGCTCAAGTGAGCCTTGTTTGTGGTGTCTCCTTAATTTCTACTTGGAGGTCAATTCCATGAAATACTTATATTTTGCACGATTCACTTTAAACGAAAACGGCCAGGTCGAGGTTACCTTTCCAGACTTAGAGCCCAACGCTGCTACTTTTGGAGAGGATATTGCCGATGCCTTGCACATGGCTGCAGATGCACTCCAGGGCTATTTACTAACTGCTGAGGACTTTAACACACCACTTCCTGAGCCCTCTGATCCTTTGGCAATCCCTCATTCAGAAGAACAATTACTCGTTCCTATTGAGGTTGACACAAAAATTGCTCGCGAACGAGAACAGAATCGAAGCGTCAAAAAAACACTTAGCATTCCCAAATATCTCAACGATTTAGGAATTGCAGCTAATCTTAATTTTTCTGCCACACTAACTGAAGCTTTGAAAGACAAATTACAATCTTAAACATGCGAAATCTGCCACAACCAAGCCCCTTTCGTTGACCCACCAAGATAGCGCGGGGTATGCTAGAAAATACCATTAAACACACACTAAACTAGGGAGGTGCACCATGTTTAATCAACACAAAAAATTTCTTACCACATTACTATTGCTGTTCAGTATCTTTCTATTCTGGCAAGCACCGGCCACTACTCACGCCGCCGTCAAGGCTTCTAAATTGCCTACCCGGCAGGGAATCTTGATTGACCTCGGCCGGCATCCTCTAACCGAAAAATCCGTTAAATCAGTCATCCAAGCGGCTCGTGATCAAAAATTAAATTACGTGGTCCTGCACCTCAGTGATAACGAACACTTGAGCTTCCAGTCCACCTATCTTGGTAATAAGGCCAGCAAGAAGGTCCTTTCCAAGGCGGCCTTAAAACGCTTGGTTGCCTTTGCCAAAAAGAAACACATTCAGCTCGTCCCAGACGTTGATGCCCCTTCACATGCCGGGGCCATCCTCCGCCAACTCAAAAAGAAGCGGCCCAAAACCTATAAACAGGTCAAAATGGATAGCCACACCTTGGACTACACTAAGAAGCAATCCATCACCGTCGTCCAAAAAATCTACGGTGAACTTGATACTATTTTCAAAAAGCAATCTTCGCGGGACTTTATCATAGGGGCTGACGAAGTTCCAGGTAGCCCTGAGGCGTACAAGTCGCTGACCACCTTCATTAACCAGCTTAACCGTTTCCAGAACAAACGGGGCTTCACTACAACCATTTGGAACGACTCAATTTTGAAGAGTGAGCTTCCCCGGATAGACAAAAATATCGTCATCAACTACTGGTCCCAGGCGGGGAACCGTTCCGATAAAAAGACGCTAACCAATCGGCGAACGCACCGGGTTTCCGTGAAGAACCTGGTGAACGCAAAACGCCGCGTTGTTAACGCCAACAGCTACGCCACCTACTATCAACTAAAGCATATTGGCAATAAAAATGACGATAATTACTTTATCAATTACCTGCGTAACCATTACAAACCCACGATGTTTAACGAAATTACCTCTAAAAATAAAAACAGTCACCGGATCATGCAACCAAAGGTAAAAACCAAGGGGACGTTAGTCAGTCTGTGGGGCCATAACTCCTCCCACATCTCCACCCAAGCTATCGTGAAATTTATCCACCGTATTAAGATTCCGAAGTAACATAAAAGACCGCCGATTCTAAAGAATTCGGCGGTCTATTTAGCGTTTTTAACCAATTATCCTCTAATCCCATTACCTTGACTGAAATCCCCCAACAGCGTACTGTAATAGCAACTTATAATCATGTACACCTACTTTTCTTTCCACCACCTCTGGAGGTATCACTATGGATCCAACCGTTTTTGACCAAAAAATTGCTTACTTCAAACAGAATATGCCACCTCAATGCCCCATCTTATACTCTTTAAAAATCATCGGGTCGAAGTGGAAAATCCCCATCCTCTGGCACCTGATGCTGGAAGACGGCCAACACTACAATCAGCTTAAACGAACCGTCGGCAATATCACCAACACCATGCTGACTAAGAGCCTCCGTGAGTTAGAACACGACGGCTTAGTCCGGCGTCACAGTTATGAGACCGTTCCGCCCGCCGTGACCTATCACCTCACCGATTTGGGTAAAAGCCTAGTCCTTACCATGGGCGAACTTTTCGATTGGGGCAAGGCCTTGGAAGAACAACACGGTGTTCCCACCACACCCACATCAAATCGTGAAGAGTCCTAGCGCAATTAACACCTTCTGGCTGACAATTTTTTTACGGGATACTTCCAACCACGAAAAACCCTTTCCCCCGGCCATCCATCATAAAAGAAGCGGTCACTGTGACCTCCCAATGTCCATCATTTTAACAATTTATTTGTTAATCAATGAAACCGTTACCCCCATTTATGGTATGCTTGAAATGAAACTAGAACATCACAACGATTGGGTGATTCTATGGGTATACTTGAGAATTTTTTCCAGGATATTTTTAACATTAAATCAGTAATTATGGCCTTAATTACCGTCGGCCTCATCACACTCATGATGATTATGACCTACATTTTGGCCCAACGCACCGTTAGACTTTCCCGGCCCTACACCATCATCGTCGACTTACTCGAAGCCGGCGTGGTCGTCGGTGGAGTCGTGGTCTTAAGACAAACCTTCCTCGTCCTAAACGGTGGGAGCGTTCTAAGCTGGGGCTACGCCATTGCCCAGTTAATGGTTCTGCTATTTAGCCTATACGCCATGCAGACCCTCGCCGTAACCATAGTCAACCTGGCGATGCCACTGGTTTTCTACGCTGCCTCCCTGCGTTTAGGCGCTAGTCCACAAAGGTGGTGGCTATTTGCCACGATGACGGTAATTTTGTTTGGCGTGATTATTTATATCAGCCGCCATCAAACGCTAGCATTAGACTCAGAATGGCACTTTTTGCTTCTACAACTATTATACGGACTAACCTGGTGCCTAATCATTTGGTCGGTACGGCCCTATCATCTATTCTACATGGTCAACGTACTGGTCATCTTCATCCTGTATATGTGGATCATTCGATTCTTTGTGACGCGCATCAATCAAGTCATTAATCACTTTGCCCGCTTGAGCCAGGCCGCTAATTACGATGAATTGACTGGTGTTCGTAACCGGGCCAACTTCGATACCACCACGGTGGGGGTCTTTGGCGTTTACCGTCGCCACCCCACTAAGCCCATCACCATGGCTATGTTTGACATTGACCACTTTAAATATTTCAACGATGAATACGGCCACTTAGCGGGGGACGCCGTCCTTAAACACGTGGCCCAGCACTTTGACCAGGAGCTGGTGCGCCAAACACCCCACGGCGAACTATTTCGCTATGGTGGCGAAGAATTTGTCATCATCTTTGAAGACACCTCACCGGCCGACGCGCAAATTGCCGTCACGGCCATCCGAGAAACGTTAAAACAACACCCCGTCCACCTAGACAACCAAAAACTAACGGTGACGGTCTCCATTGGTATTTCAGCCTTACAACCAACCGATATAAATTTTGACAGTTGGTTTAAACGCGTTGACCATTACCTTTATCTATCCAAGCAGAGTGGCCGGAACCGCATGACGGTTGAAGGTCAGACTCGTCACTTATAAGTTAGGTAAAGACGAATACAGGGTTTGGGACAAAAGTCTCAAACCCTGTTCCTACGTTTAGTCAAGCTCTGTAAATAAAAATGTTTCGAAATTTTGTGTACACTAAACAGTATCTCACTGAGGAA
>NZ_RHNO01000008.1 GCF_003946265.1 Levilactobacillus yonginensis | reverse complement strand
GGGACATATTGTCATTCTCACTTTCAATTGGTTTTGGTCGACTATGTTGATGTGGGGCAGTGTGCCCCTTTTATTATACAAAAAAATGGTGTCGATAGATTTCTCTATCAACACCAAATATCATAGAACCATTTTTTAGGATAATTAACAATCCAATAGTAATGATATAGCCAAATTAATTTCAACTTACTGTGTGTAACCTGTAGGTTGTTAAGGACTTAGATAAGTGCACACCAGTTGGAGCCGTGAGGCCACAGTGGATGGGCTAAGGCTAGAGTAAACAGCCCATCGCACCCCAGTTAGCTATTCCCAGCCAGCCGCCCATCCCCAGTAGGCCAACGGCGATAAGCGCAAAGATACCCAGTAGGAATACTGTATCCTTGTCATGCCCCATTTTCGGAACTAATTTTGCCACAATAAAAATCAACAGTGCCAGACCACTAATAAAAATTAGTGTCCCAGTTAATAAACTGCCACCCATCATCATACATCTCCCCCTTTATAGGTTTCATTATACCGACTTTTCTCGAGAAAGGGTGAAATGGCTCCCGTGTTTTTGGGGCCTATGGTAAAATATAAGGTAATTGTAAGAGAATGTGCTAGATGTTGTAAGGACGACTAGACTGCCAGAAGGGGTGACAGAGATGATTGATCGGATTGAAGCAAGTGCGGATGCTTTGTGGGTGACACCACAGGACGAGGGTGTCTTACGGTTAGGGTTTGCGGACGATGGCCGCGAGATGTTAGGGCCCGTGACGAAAATTTCTTGGTTAGCAACGACTGGGCCCCTTAAGCTGGGGACGCCGTTCATGGTGGTGACTGGTGAGACGGATGAGCTCACATTACGGTCACCCTTTGCCGGTAAGATTTTACAGATCAACTCGGAGTTAGCCGACCATCCAGAACGGCTGAACAACCGCAACGATGATTTAGACTGGATGCTTGATTTAGCTGATGATTAGAGAGGGAGCGTCCGCATGGAATTGACGTGGCAGGTCACACAACCAGTGACAAGTTTGAAACGGTTTTTAAATGACCAGGGTGTGAGTCACCGGGTCTTTAGTGATCTCAAACAATCGGGGACGATTCGGGTCAACGGTCAAGTGGTAGACCCCACCGTGACGCTGAACGTTGGTGATACGGTGGCGGTTAGCTTGCCCGCAGAAGCGGCTGACGATGCCGTGGCGACGAGTCACGAGGCCATCAACGTGGTGTTTGAAAATCGTGATTGGCTAGTTGTGGACAAACCGGCCGGCCTCAACGTTGTTCCCGGACCCGCCAACCGGACAGATACCTTGGTCAATCGAATCAAGGGGTACTGGCTGGATGAACATGCGGAGAACCAGGTGCCACATATTGTGACGCGGTTAGACCGCTTTACCAGTGGTCTCGTATGGGTCGCTCGGCACCGACTAGCCAATAGTTTAGCCAGTCAGTTGCAGGCGGCTCATCAGGTAGACAAACGTTACCTGGCCGTTGTCACTGGTCAACTAGCTGATGACCATGGCCTGATCGATGCGCCGTTAGCCTCGGATCCTGCCGGCTACAACCAAATGGTTTCGCCCGACGGCAAGCCCGCACGGACGGAGTATTGGGTGCAGGAACGTTTTAAGAACGCTACTTTAGTCAAGGTTCAGCTCCACACGGGACGGACTCACCAGATTCGGGCGCATTTTACCCACTTAGGCCACCCGCTAGTGGGGGATGAGTTGTATGGTGGGCCCCAGTTAGGTCAAATGACCAGACAGGCCTTACACGCGCAGTCGTTGGCTTTTACAGATCCGTTCACGCATGAACCACGGTCGTTTGTGAGTGACCCACCAGCTGACTGGCAGCAATTGATGCAATCGTTAACCAAGGAGTGAGGGACATGGCCGAGAATCAACTTAAATGTTTGGTGGACGGTGCGCCCGTCTCACTGGAAACGAGTCTGCAACTCAGCGAGCTCGAGGTGGGCTTGCGGAACCGCATCAAGCGGGACTATCCGCAGGGGAAGGTCACGGATTATATCTGTGGGCATCACCTGTTGAAGTATCGGTTGGAACACGTTGATGCCATGATCAACGCCGACTTAAAGCAGACCAAAAAAATCAATCACAAACTGACCAAAGCGCTGCAGAGCGATGATTACGACATTATTGATGTCAATGACTCCTTGAAAGAGAGTCTGACCTTTGGCCAAAAGGTGTCGGACGACGTGGCCCGGTTTGGCGGGTCGTGGGGCTTTATTTTCGTCTTCATGTTCGTTCTGATTGGGTGGATGATCGTCAATGGGCTCCACTTATTTGGGGTCAACTTTGACAACTACCCCTTTATTCTGTTAAATTTAGTGCTGAGCTGTGTTGCGGCGATTCAGGCACCCATCATTATGATGAGCCAGAACCGTTCCGCCGACCGGGACCGGATGATGGCCGAAAACGACTACCATGTTAACTTGAAGTCCGAACACGAACTGCGGTTACTTCACGCTAAGGTCGATCACTTAGCGCAGAACCAGGTCCCCCATACGATGGAGATCGAACGGTTTCAGTTAGAAATTTTAGGTGAAATTCGTCAAGAACTAGCCGAATTGCGGGAGGCGAAGGCCGCCGCTTCGACAGAACGAAGGGAGTCTCACCATGAGAACGTGGATAACCGCTAGTGCTCTGTTTATTGTTGGCCTAGTCTTTGGCCAACGGGTAGCAGGACGCGTGACCCATTAATTAAATAGGTCAGTTAGCAAATCCTTTGACAAAAGTGCAATCCTCCGGTAGTCTAGTGAATGAACTAGAAATGGAGGATTTTTTTTGATAATTCGTGAAGCTCGACCGACGGATGCGCCTCAGATAGCACCGTTGATGAACTTGATTTACGACGAGATGGAACTGACCGACCTCGAGGATGTACCTGGCCCCGACTTATTGAAGGTCATCACGGCGGCTTACCGCACGCGGACTTACCTGTCCGGCGCGGCAACCACGGTGGTGGCCGAGGCCAATGGCCATGTCGTTGGGGTAGCATTTGGCTACCCTGGCGAAAATGAAGACATCGTGGAAGATGTGATTACGCAGTTGACGGCTGACAGTGCCGCGTTCGACGGTCCGCTGGAAGCGGACTCCGAGACGGCACCCGGTGAATGGTACCTGGATTCACTGGCTGTTTCTCCTGATCACCAGGGTATGGGGATTGGTCGCAAGTTATTGCGGGCCTTACCAATCTACGCCCAACGCGATCGCCAATCCGTCATCGGGTTGAACGTTGACTTTGAAAATCCTGGCGCCATGAAATTGTATGAGCGGATGGGGTATGAAGTGACCGGAACCCAGATGATCGGTGATCATGACTACTACCACATGCAACTTGAGATTGGGAAACCAATCAGCATCGCAAATTAAAGACTATTGAGGAGCCGACCCGTCAAGTGGGTCGGCTTTTTTGAACTTAATTTTATGTTGTAAATACAACAAAAGTACGTTAAAATAGTGGCTATCGAAAGGGGCGAGTCCAGTGCCAGAAATTTTAAGAACGGTGGGGAGCATTGCCCGCGCGTTAGATTCAATCGCCAATCGTGAGTTTCAACAAGTTTCCCTCACGAAGGGGCAGTACCTGTACTTGGCCCGGGTGGCCGAACATCCTGGTATCATTCAGGAACGGGTGGCGGAACTGCTAAAGGTTGACCGGACCACGGCAGCCCGGGCAATCGCCAAATTGACCAAGCTGGGCCTGTTAGAGAAACGGGCGGACCCACAGAATAAAAAAATCAGAAGGCTCTACGTGACGGCCAGTGGCGCCGATATTTATCCGCTAGTCAAACGGGAGAACGATTACTCTAATGCGCACGCGTTACGGGGATTCACGTCTGACGAAGCCAGTCAATTGGCTGACTTGTTGGCAAGAGTCGACGCTAACGTGGCGCAGGATTGGTACGATGTCAAAAGTGGTAAGCAACGGGAATATTAAGGAGAACAAGCAGATGACAGGGAAAATCAAACAATGTACAGTAGCCGACTTGAAGCAGCTTCAAGCCATTAGCCGAACGACGTTTACGGATACGTACGGCGCAGTGAATACGCCGGCCGACCTCGAGGAATACTTAGAAGAAGCGTACAACGATGACCAGCTGTTAGCCGAACTGCGGCAACCGACCACGCAATTCGATTTCATTTACGTCGAGAACGCGTTAGCGGGGTATCTGAAGCTGAACTGGGGACCAACCCAATCCGAGCATTACGGGGATGACCTGCTAGAGATCGAACGAATCTATATTCTACCAGCCTTCAAACGTCAGGGACTGGGTCAACAATTTTATCAACACGCCATTGCGACAGCTCAGAAGTTAGGAAAGCAGGCCGTCTGGTTGGGTGTGTGGGAACATAATCCGGCAGCTCAGAAGTTTTATCAGCAAATGGGATTTGAACAGATTGGCGATCATCGCTTTCAATTGGGATCAGATCCGCAACGTGATTTAATTCTGCGAAAAACGCTGGTATAATATTACCCATGCTGATTGTGTCTGGGTCCCAGCCGACCAAGGGCACACCGAATGATTCAAACAACTCAAGGAGGCGTTTAACCGATGAAAGATAATTTACAAATGGGCGACGATGAATTTGCGAAGATGATGTTGGTCCTCAAACAACCCATTACCCAGGCGAACCACAAGGACTACAAGTTCCTGGACGGCACCGAGACTGGTGAAATGCAGGAGATTGCGCCCAACATCTGGGCTATGCCCGCGTACATGCAGGAAGATGACGACTTCACCATGTTCTTCCTGACGACACAGATTGAATCAGGCGAGACCGTCATGGCATTCGCAACTGGCGAGACCGACGGCGGCAACTTCCGGTTGAGCCAACCGCTGGTGACGGGTGCTGGATTGAACGTATTGAACGAGCAACAACCTAACCGCGCCAAGCGCGTCTTAAAATTCCTGAATGACATTTCTAAAGCTGATGAAGGTAGCTGGCGAATGGTCGACTAACAGACAATGACGAAGGGATGGAGGTGGTCGGATGCAACGACCGACAAAAGCCTTTAATCTGCCACTGCTGCTGGCACCCTTCATTTCCCGTTTGGGTGATGCCCTATACTTATTTGGGCTAAATTGGTTCGTGGTCAAGGCCACGGGCAACGCCTCACTACTAGGAATCATTCAAGCCACCGGTGGAGTGGTCCTGTTCTTCGGGGATCTCCTGTGTGGGGTTGTCGTGGATAACTTTAACCGTAAGCACATTGTGGTCAGCGCGGAACTGTTGAGTGTGCTAGGTTGTCTGTTTTGTGCATGGTGGCTGAATCCCCAACACATCACGGCGGCGCCCCTGATCACGCTGACCATTTTGCTGGACATTGGGTTGGCATTTAGTCTCCCAGCAGCCAAGGCCATGATTCCGGAGCTGATTACCCTGGAGGGTCGGCAACGGTTCAATGCTGTCAGTAACACGCTGATCGACCTGGCGGATATTTGTTCGCCGCTGTTGGGTGGGCTCTTGTTGGCCCTCCATTGGTTAGACTTGCGGGGCTTTCTGTTGCTAAACGCGACGTCGTTTCTATTATCGTTTGGCTTGTACTTAAGTATTCACTATCGCAATCCGGCGGGGGAAGCCTCGCAACTGGGCGTTAAAGATAGTCTACTCACAGGGTGGCGCTACGTGTGGCAGCGGCCGGGGCTGGTCGAGACCATCGTGTTGGGTGGACTGATCAACGTGCTGTTTGCGGCCATGCGATTGGTGCTGCCATATAACGTTAACCACCTGTACGGCGGGGATTCTGCGCGGTACAGTTATTTGCTGGTGATTTTGGCGGTCGGTGGCATCTTAGGTGGTCTACGGCTGACGCTAAATCGTAATGAACCCCATCGCCGCCAAAACTATCACGATTTGATTTTGGCGGCCGTGGCCATCTTGGTGGCCGGACTCTGGGCTAATTACTGGGTCTTACTAGTGGTGAGCGGTATCTTTGGCTTTTGCTATTCGTGCTTTGAAATCCGGGCAATTACCATTACCCAGAATCTAACGGAACCTGATTTTTTGGGCCGGATGTTTGGTATTCTATTCCTGGCTATCGATGCGTTTCAGCCGGTCGGCAGCTTCGTCTTTGGGTTTGTCACAGACTGGTTGGCCAACCTAACGCTGGTCATTATCGGTGGCTGCTTACTGCTAGGTTTGTGGATTATCAATCAGTGGTATCAACGGCTTATCCGGCAGGACTGATTAGGGAAATAAGAGTTGACACTGCCGCTATGGACTCCGTATAATGAGTGAAATATGTTCCTTGAAAGTTGTCCCGTGAGGCAACTAAGGGTGCAACGCTTCCGGACTAGGGAACTAGACTAGGCTGGGCTAAGGGTGGACGCGCACGGTTCCTTACGGGGACTGGCGCGTTTTTTTCTATCTTAGAAGTGGAGGCCTGCTACATGAAAGAACCAGCACGTTACCGCAACCCGGATGCTTTAATTGACATCTGGGAGCGGCCCAGTTGGGGTCAATGGTTTGGATTGTCGCTTCAGCACTTATTTTCGATGTTTGGGTCCACGGTTTTAGTCCCCATTCTGGTGGGGTTAAATCCCGGCATTGCGCTGTTTAGTTCCGGGGTCGGGACGTTGATGTATATTTTGATTACCCGCGGCAAGATTCCCGCCTACATGGGCTCAAGTTTTTCATTTATCGTGCCAATGGTAGCTCTGATGAAGACGACCGGGTACCCGGGCATCGCGCAAGGAACACTGGCAGTGGGGGCGGTCTACCTCATCGTAGCCTTGATTGTGGCACTGGTGGGGTCGGATTGGATCAATAAGGCCTTGCCACCGATTGTAGTGGGGCCAATGGTGATGGTCATTGGGCTGTCACTGGCTGGCAGTGCCGCTCAGAAGGCGACGGTCGACAGTGCCGGAACCTATCACTGGCAGTTCTTTGCGGTAGCAATGGCAACGTTGCTCTTAACGGTCGGATTTAATCTCTATCTGCGGGGCTTCCTATCACTGATTCCCATTCTGCTGGGAATTGTAAGTGGTTATTTGATTGCGGCCATGACGGGATTGGTCAACTTTAAGCCAGTCATGGAGGCTGCTTGGTTTCAGCTCCCCAACTTTGAGGTGCCGATTCTGAGTTATCCGTTGCACTTTTACTGGGGCGCGGTGGTCAGCCTGGCACCAATCGCTTTCGTGACGATGACTGAACACATTGGCCACATCACCGTATTGAACGAGTTGACGCACCGGAACTTCTTTGAGGACCCGGGCTTGCATCACACGTTGGCCGGGGATGGTCTGGCTTCCATCATCGCTAGTTTTGTGGGTGGTCCACCGGTTACGTCCTACGGAGAAAACGTGGGAGTCTTGGCCATCACATGGGTCCATAGTGTCTACGTCTTGATTGGTGCAGCCGTCTTTGCCATTATCTTCAGTTTTGTGGGCAAACTAAGTGCCTTGATTGAGAGTATTCCTAACCCGGTCATTGGTGGTATTAGCTTCCTACTGTTTGGGGTGATTGCGTCCAGTGGGATGCGAATCTTAATTGAGAAGCACGTTGATTTCAACCAGAAACGCAACCTGATGATTGCCTCAGCAATTCTAGTAATTGGTATCGGAAACGCGTATCTCAAAGTGGGCCAGTATGAGTTTTCTGGGTTAGCAGTTGCGGCGGTGCTGGGCATCGTGTTGAACCTGGTTCTCCCGCACGATGATAAGGTGCAATAATTTTAGGCAAATTAATAGGGCTTCAGTGGTGTATGTTCCTTCCGCTGAAGCCCTATTTTATTTAGTCTGGTAATATCCGCCTCCGGTAGCCAGAGATGGCGCCTGCTGTGGGGAACGACTGCGGCCTGTGAAGCGGTCCGCAGTCTCGACTTGAAACCTCGGCAGGTCACCGAGTTTCCAAGCTCGTCCCACGCAGTAAGTTGGCACCATCCCTGGCTACCTACGGCTACATGGGTAAACTGACATGCAACTGAACGTTGGGAATAGGTTGCTAATCTGAGCTGGCTAAGCCGTGTTGCGGTGTCTAGCAACACAATCCAAGCAATACTAGATTTACAGCTAACCTTGTTGGTAGTAGTGTACCAGGCTATTTATCAGGTTGCCAATGTACCGCTACTAATAGATTATGTATTAGCCGACTAGCTTAGTGAGGGTGGTTCATCACCAAACCACCAACCTTAGCCGGAGGAGGCCAGGAGCTGCGCAGTGTCGATGTTCTTAGCGGTTTACCGCTTAGAACATGGGACGTGTTGAGAAACTTGCGGGGTAGGCAAGGTTCTCAACCGCCCTGAAGACTCGGGGTTATCGAGGCTTCAGGGTTGCCCCACAGCGCAGCTCCTGGCGGCCGCAGGCGGCCAATGTAAAACAATGTAAAACCTACCCCCCAATAGAGAAGTAGCGAAGCACAGCCATAGCCATGATCCCGATGACCACCACCATAAGCAGGCTTTTAGTCAGCACGCCAGCTAAGGTCGCTGGGATGGCCGCTAAGCAGTTGGCAACGTTGAGCGTGGCCCAGTGTCCCGGATTGGCGACGAACAGGCTCTGACAGCACAGGGCGGTCATAATCGTGATGGGGACGAAGGTGAGAAAGTCGATCAGCCAGGATGGCATCGTCATCTGTTTGACGAAGACGAAGGGCAGTGCCCGGGAGAGAACGGTAATCGCGCCACATCCTAAAATAACCCAAAGTTCTGTTAGACTTATCGCCATTTCTTCATCCCCATTCCAAATAGACAGCCAGCCACGGTAGCGGCCAGTAGTGCAAAGTTTTGACTCATAACGCCGATTGCCAGGTAGTAGACCAAGGCAACGAATGCCATGACGTAGAGTTGTAGCGAGATTCCCAGGTGCCGGTCACTGATCAATTGGAGATAGACCAGTCCAATAAACATGGCGGTGAGAGCAAAGTCGAATCCAAAGCGAGTTGGATCGGCAATCAGACCACCCAGCATCGCACCGATAACGGTTGCCACACCCCAGACCAGGTAAGCGACAAGGTTGGCGCCGGATTGCCAGGCGAAGCTGAGTTTGCCCTTGGTCTTATTTTGCTTGTTCATGGCGAGGGCGAACGTTTCGTCCGTGACTAGCGACCCAATCAAGAGGTTCTTGAACAGGGACTCGTGGCGGAAGTATTGGGCCAGACTGGTGCTCATCAGAATCATGCGTGAGTTGACCAAAAAAGTGGAAATGAAGATTCCAGAAAGGGGGTCGTGGAGCAGGAGCATGCTAGTAATGATAAATTGCGCTGAACCCGCGTAAACAATAAACGACATCCCCGCAACGACTAAGAGGCTTAAATGGCTGGTATGGGCAACGATACCGAAGGCCAGACCAACGCCAATATACCCGAAGACGGTGGGGAGGACGTCTCGAACGCCGGATTTAAAGGTAAGTGAAGGATTCACGGACGGACTTCCTTTCTGGTTGATAAAATTATTTTTAACTACCAGTTTAGCCCTGTGACGGCTTGCCGTAAACTAGTATTTTCCTTGTAATTTTGGTAAATGAAAATTCTGGGCAGAAAAGGTTGCAATTAGGTAAAGACGGTTGTATGATACTCTCATTGATAACGAAGAAAGCGAGGGTATGGCGATGAAGATGAACTTAACTGAACTGGCTGCATCAGCTGGTGTTGACGCAAGCCGCATTGAAGAATATGCGAAGAACGGGTTGTTAGGCGAGAATCATTCAACTACGGAATTCGACGATTCGGATTTGTACTGGATCGACATGATTCAATGTTTTCAGGACAACGGAACGTCTTTAGACGACTTATCCGGATTACTGCCACGTTGCCGTAAAGGGCAAACAGCGTTAACCCAGGTGAACTAGTTTAGGTAACGAAACGGTAAAATGCACCATCGAGCAGCTCGGCGAGAATCCTCGCTAGCTGCTTTTTTTGTACATTGTGCGCACACAAAAAGGCCCATAACACATCTCACTGGGTGTGTTATGGACCTTTAAATTTAGTCGGTTACTTTTTAACCTGGGCAATCAATTGCTTCATTGCTTGGGCTTGGTAAGCGGCCAAGGCTTGCTTGGTCACTTGTTTTTGTTGGGCAGCAGACATGGTTGGATTCTTCATCATCGCAGCCATGACTTGCTTCTTAACGTAAGCCGTTGCAGCAGTCTTTTGTTGGGCCTTGAAACTCTTAGAGCTGGCCAACTTTTGTAATTGCTTGGCTTGGGTGGTGCTCAACACCGTCCAGCTCTTGTTGAGGTAGATGGTGTTGGTTTCCTTCAAGTAAGTGTGACCGTTACCGGACAGACCGAACCAGAATTTAGCGGCAGTACTCTTGTATTCCCAGTAAACCTTCTTGGTCACGATGCGGTTGGCACCAGACGTCCGTTTAACCACATTTTTCGTGGTAATCTTAGCCTTGGTGTGACTGGTCTTCTTGGTGTTGGCACTGGTCTTGTAAACGTAGACCCGGTGCTTGTCGGCAGTCCCCACTGATTGGTAGATCATCATGGGCATCTGCTTGGAAGGGGAGGCGGAGTAGATCTTCTGCGTAGAAGTCTCCGTGACCTTTTGCATGCCAAGGTGGTCGTGGTCGTTTTTAACCATGAAGAAAATACTCGTCAACAGGGCAATTACAGCAATGGCCGTCAACGTATTGCTTACCACGCGGTTGTGGATATAAACGTAGAAGGCAAAGGACAAAATGGCGGCAATAATGACAGAAATGATAATCATTAGGCGGCACCTCCTTCAGCAGCGACTTTATTTTCCTTAGCCACTGGTGAATCAACGTCAGCCATGTGTGTTGAGCGGTTACGGCCCTTCAAGAAGAAGGCGATGACCAGGGCAACCACACAGAAACCAACGGCAATCCAGAAGGCAGCGTGATACCCAGACAGAGTGGCATTGATGGCACCATCAGCGTAGCTCAGTGGGTTACTCTTTAAGACGTGCTTAGCAGGCATTTGGCCCTTGGTCACGTTAGTCAAGACACTGATTAAGATGGCAGTCCCCACTGAACTGGCAACTTGCCGTTGGGTGTTGTTAACGGCAGTCCCATGAGAAATCATGTTCAATGGTAAAGCGTTCATTCCGGCAGTGGTTGCTGGCATCATGACCATGGCAATCCCAAACATCCGGATAGCGTAAAGTAAGACAATGTAGATGGTAGCAGTATCTTTAGTGATCCAGACGAATGGTAAGGTCCCGATGGTCAGTAAGAACATCCCCATCGTGGCCAGACGCTTGGCACCAAACCGGTCAAATGCACGACCGGTAATTGGACTCATGATCCCCATCATTAGGGCACCGGCCAACAGTGTTAATCCGGAGTGGAAAGCGGACATGCCCTTGACCATTTGTAGGTAAAGGGGGATGACCATTTCAACCCCAACCATGGCCATGTTGACCACGGAACTCAGGATAGCAGAGACGGTGAACTCGCGTGATTTGTAAACCCGGAAGTTCAAGAATGGATCCTTCATGGTTAATTGACGCCAGATGAACAGGCCCACGAAGATAAAGCCAATAGCTAATGTAGAGAGGACAATCGCACTGCCCCAACCGTCGTCACCAACGGAAGAGAAACCGTAGAGCATGCTTCCGAAACCAATGGTTGAAAGAACGACGGATAACAGGTCCAAAGGTTCCTTGTGAGTTTCCAGCACACTGTGCATCACCCAGAAACTAGCCAGAATGACGACAGCGACAACGGGAATGATCATTCCGAAGAGGTCACGCCAAGTCCAGTTGTCAATGACCCACCCAGACAGGGTCGGCCCAATCGCTGGGGCCAGACCGATAACGATTCCGGCTAGTCCCATGGCAGTTCCCCGTTTGTTAGCAGGGAAGATGGTCAGCATCATGGTTTGCAGTAAAGGCATGGAAACACCCACACCTAAGGCCTGAATCAACCGCCCAGCTAAGAGCATTGGGAAGTTAACGGCGGACCAGCAAAGAATGGTCCCGATTAAGAAAGTCGACATGGCACTGATGTACAGCCACTTCGTACTGATGGTCGTCAGTAACCAAGCACTGATTGGGATCATGATCCCGTTAACCAGTAAGAATCCAGTAGTCAACCATTGTACGGTGGAGGTCGAAACATCAAAGGCCTTCATCAAGGTAGGGTAAGCGGTACTTAAAATCGTTTGGTTCAGTACCGTACAGAACGTCCCCACTAATAGGAGAACAACGAGCAAGGTCCGGTTGTAGGCCTTCCCGTTGGTATCAACAGCAGTTCCCAATTTATATTCCTTCTTTATCCATAAAATTAATTCTGGAATAACTATACGCAGATTAAACGTTTTTGTCAACTAGCTTGACAAAGTTTTGAGAATATCTATACTGAATAGAGAAAATGATACAACTGACTGAGAAGTACTCATAAAATTCACAAGCGCTTTCATGGTGATTAAACGGGAATTGTTCCTAAATTAAAATCCGTGAGAAAGGGTGGGAAATCTTAACATGATGGAAGATTCAAAAAATTTATTGAAAAAAGTGACCGTTGAAAAATTAAGCTTTGGCATTGGGGACGTGGCGGCAGCGACTGGCGTCTCACAGAGCCAGCTCCGGTATTGGGAGAGTAAAGGCTATATTCAAAGTGAAGTCATCAACGGCAGCAAGAATCGTAAGTTTACCTATAAGACGCTGATCAACGTCCAACAAATCAAAACGTCGTTAGATGACGGGTTTACACTGGCCGGTGCTGCAAAGCAGATGCAAAAACGGGCAGATTACTTTGACACGTTACGGTCATTCTTTGAATCCCGGTTTGAGGGGATGACGGTCACGGACGAGCTCACTGAAATCAACTTGGGCTTGTTTGATCCGGAACCCGGCAAGGACCTCGTTGCTCGGCGGGTGGAAAATAAATGGCAATTTAAGCTGATAGATCACACGAAATAGGCCGCTTCCATTGTTTATCCCGCTTAACAATGGTAGTCTGAAGTAGCGGGAGGACTTTTCGTGCCCGGCAGAAAAAACTTTCGATACCAATCGATCTTCTGGCTGGATTGGTGGTCAATCATGTTGTTGACGTGTTGTGAAACCAGGCGAATAACCATTAGTAATAGCGCGTTTATCTTGCGCATGGACTACGTTGGCACATGCTAACGTAAGCAATCGTGAAACTAAAACGACGTGTTTTTTTGGAAAATTGAACACTTTTTGATTTTTCTCTCGCCCGGCACCGCTCCCGTGGCACCTACCAAGTTTAGAAAGTTCTTGGTGGGTGCTTTTTTTGTCCAAAAATTTGCTGGTGAACGAGCAATAAATATCTTAATTTTTGTGAAAATTGAGATGAAAGCGCTCGAAAAATGAATAATTCATTAGAAGTTAAAAGGTGCACAATCCTTGATATTACTTGCTTTCATGGCAATCGAGAAAAAATGTTAGCAAATTTGGTAGTCTTTGGTTGTATTCTTGCGTCAGCGTGTTAAGATTACAAAATCGTCAAAAACAAAAAACACGAAAATTAAAAGGATGGTGTTATACATGCTGTTACGACAAGCTACTATGGCCGACTTACCACAAATTGAATCTATTATCCGTGATGGGCGAGAGTTACTCGCTGCCCAATCCGTAGACCAATGGCAAGGGACGTACCCAAGTACTTCGATCATCGTCGACGACATTCACCAAGGGTGGACCGTCGTCTTAGAGGAAGACAACGAAATTTTGGGGACTGCTGCCGTCATTCCGGGGGAAGATGCTAACTATGAACGGATCGAGGGTCAATGGTTAACTGACCAAGCGCCTTACTTAGCGATCCACCGCGTAGCAGTATCAAGCCACCATCGCGGTCGCGGTTTGGCCGGCGAACTGTTCCAACGGATCTTCGCTCAGATCGACAAGGCTGAAAATGTTGAAAGCATTCGGATCGACACGCACCCAGACAACAAGGGGATGCAACACGTGATCAAGAAGAATGGGTTCACTGAAACTGGCATGATCGACCTGATCAACCAAGACCTTGACGGTGTGAAGGACTATGCCTACGAACGGGTAACTGCCCACATCAACCCAGCTCATTTGGTTGAAATCAAGGCTACTAAATAATTTAAATCTACTATATATAAGGGTTGGTTTCGCTTTCATGCGATCCAGCCCTTTTTCTTTTGGGTCGATGGGTAAATGGTGAGTTGGCGCCCAAGCGGTCAGACAACTACGCCTGTGGGGACCGGGCCAAGCCATAGGGCGGTCTTGGCCCTCGTCGTCAAGCCTTGAAACCCACAAGTCTTGACGGCGTCCTAGTCTAGTAAATCCGAATAGGTCACTCGGACTTACTAGACCTTCACAGGCTTCGTTGTCTGATCACTTGGGCTGGATTTACCGTTAAAGACAATGGGGAGGCAGCATGTCACTTGTAATATGGGGAAAGTGGTCGTATCTCTGACCAATCGCAGATAATGTGAATCACAGATAGAAATGTGGGCTGGATTACTGATAGATAACTGAACGTTTTACCAGTTACTAATTGATCTTTTGCAATTTCTTTGCAGAAATCCCCACAACATTTTTTCTGGATGCCCCTAACCGGCTTTTCATTCATGCCAAACTCTGCGATAATGGAGGCTAGTTAAGCTAATGGGGGGGCGTTTACGTTGGAGAAGAGTGGGCTCACGGGGAGCCGGTTTCTGTTGGTAACAATTTTGAACGTTGTGATCACCGTGTTCGAGCTATTAGGGGGAATCCTGTCGGGCAGCCTTTCACTGTTGTCTGACGCGTTTCATAATCTTGGAGACGCTCTGTCGGTGGTCTTGAGTTACATTGCCCATCGGATTGGCGGTCGGCAACAGACACGTAGCAATACATTTGGGTATCGGCGAGCCGAAATTTTGGCGGCCTTATTGAACGCGGGTATCCTCATCGTAATTTCGGTCGTGTTGGCGATTGAAGCGGTCCGCCGGTTGATGCACCCCGAACCAGTCAAAGGTGACATCATGTTGGTGGTAGCGGTCGTTAGTTTCTTAGCCAACTTGCTTTCGACGGTTTTATTGAACCACGGGGCCAAGCACAATCTAAATATTCGGGCGACCTACCTACACTTGCTCAGTGACGCGTTGGCGTCCGTCGGTGTGATCATCGGGGCCGTGCTGATTACCGTTTGGCAGATTTACTGGGTTGACCCGGTGATTACGATTCTGGTGGCTGGCTATATCAGTTATGAGTCGTGGCCCATCATTAAGCAGACATTTGATATTCTGATGGAGGCGTCACCGGCGCTGGACTACGAGGGGATTTCACAAGATCTCACGGCGTTGCCTGAGGTTGAGGGCGTGCACCACTTGCACGCTTGGCAGATTGACGAGAATAACGTAGTGGTCTCCGTGCACGTGAACATGGACGACTTACCATTGAGTCAGGTCGAGCCCATTTATCGGCAGATTGAAGCCGTTCTGTGTCGGAAATATGGGGTGAACCACGTGACGATTCAAGCTGAATGCCACCGGGGTGAGAACGAGTCGCTGTTTTATCAGCAAAATGATTGGCGGCATGACTAATTAAGCTTGCACTTTGCTGAGTTTCGCGGTATAAAGGAATCACAATTCTAGATGAGGTGAACAATAAATGACTCCTATGAAGGAGGATTATTTAAAAATTATTTTTGAGCTGGGTGGGAAACAGAAAAAGGTTTCCAACAAGCAGATTGCTATCAGCTTAAATATTGCAGCGGGCTCAGTAACCGAAATGGTCAATAAGATGGCCGCTGAGGGGCTGGCAGAACACACGCCGTATGCCGGTATTTCTCTGACTAATCGTGGAATTCGGTTGGCTGAAGACTTGGTTCGCAAGCACCGGATTTGGGAAGACTTCTTAGTTGAAAAACTAGATTACGAACTACCCGATGTACACGATGAAGCCGAAGTCTTGGAGCATGTGACGAGTCCCAAGTTGGTCAATGCACTGGATGATATGCTCGGCCATCCTACTCACTGTCCCCATGGTGGCGTGATTCCTGACCGTTTTGGCCACTATCACGAGGATAGCCACACGGTGTTGAACGACGCCGAAGATGGGTCTGTGGTAACGGTCGATCGGTTTATTGACAACCATGATCTGTTAACCTACCTAGGTGATTTGAAGCTCGATATCGGGGATCAACTACGGATTTTGAAGCACGATCCGTTTGAGGGGCCAGTGACCGTTCAGAATTTAACGGACGATGCACAACTGATTGTGAGTTACAAAGCCTCACACTATATCTTTGTTAAGTAATTGATCTGGCGAATCATTTCCGGGTGCTATGCGCGGAGTGGTTCGCTTTTATTGTGCCCCCCGACCTTTTAGGAAAACCTTAATGTCTTGAGATTTCCTAGAAATTTATTGGTGGGGTGGTATACTCATTTCTAGGGGATTTTCCCAGAATCGGGTATGACGAAAGGAAACTATTATCATGATGCTATTTAATCGTGATCGGGACCGACCATGGAAGTTTACGCTTGCCACGCTATTGTTCCTGATTATTGCTTTCTACATAAAAACGCAAAATGCTTACGTTGATTTCTTGGATTCGTCAATCGTTGACGTTATTCAAAAAAATCAGCCGGGCTGGAAGACACTCCTGTACCGAGGGGTGACCAGTTTGGCGGAACCCAAGTTAGCCATCATCTGGGTATTGATTTTGGCCTTCTTCCTGTGGGGCTTTAAGTTCAAGGTACCAGCGCTGTGGTGTTTAGCCACCTTAGCGGGTGGGGATGTCCTGGCGACCATCGTCAAGGACGTTGTCAAACGAGCTCGTCCTAGCGCCCATCTGGCCATTGATGACGGGTTCAGTTTCCCCAGTGGTCACGTCTTCGGGACCTTCCTAATCGTTGCCATGATTTGGATCATCTTGATTCCAATGATTATGACAGTTTGGAAGGCTTGGCTGGTCCGCATCATCCTGATTATCTGGCTGGCACTGGTGATGATTTCACGGGTCTATCTCAACGCGCATTTCCCAACTGATACGTTTGGTGCCCTGTTACTGGGTTACCTGTGGCTGCAGTGTGCTGAAGGGTTATATATTCGTTTCGCGCCGGTCATGCAGAAATGGCCGTTCTTGAAGCGCTCCGAAATTTAATTTAGGCAAAATTAAAACGTCGGTACCGGCTCCGTTGAGGAGTGGTACCGACGTTTTTGTAATTTAACTAGAGGTTGAAAGCACTGACACACTCACTGTGCCTGATACAACAAGGATTAAGTATTGGAGTTTAGTCAGATATAGTGGGAAGTTACCGCCTTACCGTTCGCCAAATCTGGACTGGAACGCTGTGGGCAGGACGGGGCAAGCCCAAGGGCGGTCTTGCCCCTCGCTTGAAGCCGCAAAGCACGTCTTCAAGTCGCCATTTTCAAGAAAAACACTTGAAAATCCCACGGCTGAGTCCAAATTTGGCTCACTCTCGGCTACCTAGTGGCGCACCAATAATATTGCGTAAGTACTGTCATTCAGGCGTTTAAACTAGTTTAGTTTCCAAGAACCTGTTTAACCGGAGGGGGTCAGAGGTGGAGCCAGCTGTGTCGACGGTGTTAGCCGATTCTCGGCTTACAGCGTGGGACGTGTTTGGAGACTGGTGATTTTTCCAGGCTTCAAACCGAGCCGAAGGACCGCTTTTCAGGCCGGAGGCGTTCCCCACAGCGGGCGGAATCTCTGACCGCCGCAGGTGGAGAAAGAAACGCCAAAGCTTAAGGAAGTTCAGTCAGCCATTCGGTGGCTAAATCCAGCCAATGGGCTACGTGTGGCAGGTCCGTTCCCGGTTTCCAAGCCGTGACTGAATTAGCCAAGGCCAAGCCGTGAGGTCCCTGATGGAAGACGTGTAATTCAGTATCTACACCTGCGGCAATTGCCGCCTGGACGTAGGCGAGGGCGTTTTGAACGGGGACTAGTGGGTCGGCGGCCGTCACCCAGACGAAGGTCGGAACATTGTTGGCAGTTACGTGTTGGTCGGCTGCAATACTTTGGGGATCGTCCGTCCAGTTAGCCAAAGTAGCGTCATCAGTTGGAAAACCAGCGGCCGGGGTGATTACGGGGTAGCCTAAAATAACGGCCCGTGGTTTGATCTGTTCTGGCGTCGTTCCCGCCAACTGGTTGAAAGTCGCGTCGTGCCATAAATTATTAAATAATGCGGTGATGTGGCCACCGACTGAAAAGCCAGCTATAATCAAATTGTTCGCTTGGATTTGCCAAGCAGTTGAATTTTGCCGAATCAGTGCTAAACTCTGGGCTAACTCAACCACAGGTGCTGGTAGCAGGGGCCGCTTTTCACCGACGAATGAATAGCGGAGGAAGAAGGCCTGATAGCCGCGAGCAAACCACGCCATGGCTAAGTCTTCTGCCTGTTGCTCTGGAATATGGGTGTATGAGCCACCGGGGACGATGATGACAGCGGGGTAGGTTAATGCGGTGTCTTCGGGCTGCCGCAAGTAACCCTGCAGGTAAGCGGCGGAATCGCTAGCAAGTGACTGGGTAATGATTTTCAAATGTGAACCCTCCCAAAATAAAATCGTACGAGTCGGACAACAGTGCCTGACTCGTGAAACTATAGGGACATTGTACCGCAATTAAGAAATCCATTGAAGGAAGTGGTCTGTTATGACAGCAGTGTTTAGAACAACCAGATTGATTCTGCGGCCGTTAGTCGAGAGTGACCTGGCAGCGTACCAACGGCTGGTTACCCAACCAGAAATTGCCAAGCCAGCCGGGGCAGCGGCTCATCCTAGTACGATGGAGGTGGCGCAGTGGTTACAGGCCGACCGGCGCAACCCCTATTCACGGGCCATTGTGGCGAAAGAAAGTAACCAGTTGATTGGTGTGATTGTGTTCTATGACCGGGTCACGGCGGAAGGCCACCCAGACCCCTTGGCAGTTGATCTCGGCTATTTACTTGATCCAGCTTACTGGGGAACTGGGCTAATGACGGAGGCGCTACAGGCGTTACTATCAGGCCTGCCAGGTGGTATTCAGGTTTGGGCAACTAGTCTGGTGGAGAATCAACGGTCCCGCCGAGTATTAGAAAAAGTAGGTTTCCAAACTTTGGACGAACATTTCATGGCCATTTCTGGCATGAGCCTAACACCGGTACCACAGGCTTTGTACCGGTTGGTGACCACGGAATCAACAAATTAATTGACTCTAATCGCAATTTAATCTTGCAATGTTCAGGGTGGATGAGTATACTACAAAGTATCGAATAGAAGAGGCGCGACCAACAAGAGTCGCTTTCCTGAGATGGGTCACATCGCAGAGGGAAAGTTAAAGGGGCGGTCGCCGAAACTTGTAAGTGAGGACATAGCTTGCAGGTTGGGTCCTGGTTTAACAGATCAGGGACTGTCGCAGCCAAATATGGGTTGCGGGGCGCTTTCAACGATATTGACTTGGAATAATGAACTTTCCAATCTCTTTCGCTAAGCTTTTATGCGGAAGGGATTTTTTCGTTCACTGGGTCGTTTCGAGGAAGTCCTTCTATAAAAAGAAGGAGGAAACATTTATGGAACAAAGCATGACAAACGCAACAACTAGTGAGGCCTCAGATCAGGTTAAGCGGGGCCTCAAGACGCGTCACGTTTCAATGATTGCGTTAGGTGGTTGTATCGGTACAGGATTATTCGTCGCAAGTGGGTCGGCAATTTCGACTGCCGGGCCTGGTGGTGCGTTAGTTGCGTACGTTGCCATGGGATTGATGGTGTACTTCTTGATGACTAGTTTAGGGGAAATGGCCACGAACATGCCAATTTCAGGTTCGTTCGCCGCATACTCCGCTAAGTATGTTGATCCAGCCTTAGGGTTCGCCATGGGGTGGAACTACTGGTTCAACTGGGCCATCACCGTTGCCGTTGATATTTCGACCGCCGCTCTGGTTATGAAGTTCTGGTTACCAGGCGTACCAGGCTGGATCTGGAGTGCGATTGCGTTAGTTCTGGTCTTTACGATCAATGCCTTTTCCGTTCAAGCCTTTGGTGAAACGGAATTCTGGATGTCATTGATCAAGGTTATCACCATCTTCATCTTCTTAGCCGTTGGGATCTTAACCATCTTTGGTATCATGGGTGGTCACGCCACTGGCTTGGAAAACTTCACCTACAAGAAGGCGCCATTCGTTGGTGGCTTCCCAGCAATTCTGAGTGTGTTCGTGGTTGCCGGATTCTCATTCCAAGGTACTGAATTAGTTGGTATCACGGCCGGTGAATCTGAAGACCCTGCACACAGTGTTCCTAAGGCAATCAATTCTGTTTTCTGGCGGATCATTTTATTCTATATTCTAGCTATCTTTGTTATCGCCGCTGTCTTACCATACACGAGTCATGATTTGTTAGGTTCTTCCGCAACGGATATCGCCATCAGTCCATTCACGTTGGTCTTCAAGCGTGCCGGTTTAGCCGCCGCTGCCAGTGTCATGAACGCGGTTATCTTGACCGCCGTTATCTCTGCTGCCAACTCAGGGATGTATGCTTCCACTCGGATGTTATACTCTCTGTCTAAGGAAGGTTACGCCCCAAGTTTCTTCGAACGGACGGGTCACAACGGGATTCCTTACCCTGCATTGTTTGCAACCACGTTCATCGCTGCTTTGACGTTTATCAGCAGTATTGCCGGTCCTCAAATCTACATGTGGTTAGTTGCTGCTAGTGGGTTGACCGGGTTCATCGCTTGGTTCGGGATTGCTTTGTCACACTACCGGTTCCGTCGGGCCTTCATCAAGCAAGGTCACCAATTGAACGAATTGGGCTACCATGCAAAGTGGTTCCCAGTGGGTCCTATCTTAGCGTTGGTACTCTGTGTCGCCGTTATCGTGGGACAAGATCCACAATCCTTCTTCACTGGTAACTGGGAACAAGTTCTGGTTACTTACATCAGTGTGCCATTAGTCTTAGTTCTCTACATTGGGTACAAGATCAAGAAGCACACGAAGTTGATTCCATTGAGTGAAGTTGACGTTTCCCCAGTTCACAAGGACGGAACGTTGAAGGAAGTTAAGACTGAAGCTGCAGCCAACGATTAATTTGAAATTGTGTGGGCAATTGAAATTAAATAAATAATGAAACGGCGACTAGTCCGGGCAAAACCTAACTAGTCGCCGTTTCTTGTCGGTAAATTAGCCACTTTGGTGAAATCGACACGGGTAAATTTACCACGACATATTGTCTTTTATACTTGAGGTTGGTACAATATGTGGTGTTGAAATTTTGGCCGGGAAAAAAGCCCGGTGCGCCAGTCATTAAAGGAGAGAATTGCATGCTTGTACTATCGGGAACTATCGGAGCCGGCAAAACGAGTTTGACCACGTTGCTAGCCGAACATTTAAACAAACCAGCATTTTATGAATCAGTGGATGACAACAAGATCTTGCCGTTGTTCTACCAGAACCCCCAAAAGTATGCATTCTTATTGCAAATCTACTTTTTAAACAAGCGTTTGGACAGTATTAAGGCTGCCAACGCTGATGATGAGAGTGTCTTGGATCGCTCAATCTTTGAGGATTCCTTACTCTTTCATTTGAACGCTGATTTAGGTCGGGCCACCTCGACAGAAGTTGATATTTACGACTCCTTACTGGCCAACATGATGCAAGAATTACCAGACGCAACACACAAGAAGAACCCGGACCTCTTGATCCACATCAACATCTCGTTTGAAACGATGTTGGAACGGATCGAGAAACGGGGTCGTTCTTACGAACAAGTTGCCAATGATCCTAGTTTGTACGAATACTATCAACAACTTGATCAGCGTTACGTGAACTGGTACAACAGTTATGACAAGTCACCAAAGATGCAAATTGACGGTGACCAACTGGACTTCGTCGAAGACGCTGCGGCCCGTAAAGAGGTTCTTCGTTTGATCGACGAAAAGATTGCGTCGCTTTAATCATTGCTTCTGAGATTAAAATACGTTATGATGTGATTAATCAAAAACACGTGGTGCCTATCAAGTAGACGGCCAGAGAAGCGGGGAAAGCTGCAAACCGCAACGTCGAAAATTCCAGCACTAACTAAAGTGGGCGGGTAATTCCGCACGGTGCAGACCGTTATCATGTTCAAGGGTATGACTGGGAGACCAGCCATGAACTTGGGTGGTACCGCGAAGGTCTTCGTCCCATGTGACGGAGGCCTTTTTTGTGTACTATCCGCGAAATTGAGAGGAGCTAATCAAATGTTAGATTTAAAGTTGATTCGTACGGAACCAGATTTTATTAAGGAAAAGTTAGCCACCCGTGGCGTTGATCCTGCTGAGATCGACGACTTACTGGCCTTAGACGAAAAGCGTCGTTCGCTCATTGTTAAGAGTGAAACCATGAAGGCCCAACGGAACACGGTTTCTGATGAGATTTCTCAATTGAAGCGTAACAAGCAAGACGCTGATGACAAGATTACTGAAATGCGCCAGGTTAGTGCCGACATTAAGGAAATCGACAACGACTTGGATGACTTAAAGACGCAAGTTCACGATGCCGCAGCTCACTTGCCAAACATTCCTGACGACAACGTTCCCGTTGGCTTGACGGAAGACGGTAGTGTTGAACTCCGTCAATGGGGCGAAAAGCCTAACATGGACTTCACTGCTAAGGCCCACTATGAAATCGGGGAAGACCTCGGTATCTTGGACTTTGAAGCTGGGGCTAAGGTTTCTGGTAGCCGTTACCTGTACTACTTGGGCTTAGGTGCTCGCCTGGAACGGGCCGTCTACAACTTCTTCCTGGATCAAAACACGGAAGCCGGCTTCAAAGAAGTCTTACCACCATACATCGTGAATGATGACTCCATGTATGGGACTGGTCAATTCCCTAAGTTCAAGGAAGACGTTTACCAGTTACGTGACGAAGAAATGACGCTGATTCCAACGGCCGAAGTACCATTGGTCAACTACTACCGTGATGAAGTCATTCCAGAAGAGGACTTACCAGTCTGGTTCACTGCCTTAACCCCTGCCTTCCGTTCTGAAGCTGGGAGTGCTGGTCGTGATACTCGGGGATTGATCCGGTTACACCAATTCAACAAGGTTGAAATGGTGAAGTTCTGCAAGCCAGAAAATTCTTGGGATGAACTGGAACACTTGACGAAGCACGCCGAAGACCTGTTACAGAAGTTAGGCTTGGCCTACCACGTGATTACGTTGACAACCAGCGATATGAGTTTCACGGCTGCTAAGACCAATGACCTGGAAGTCTGGTTCCCAGAACAAAACACGTACCGGGAAATTTCTAGCTGTTCTAACACGACGGACTTCCAAGCACGGCGGGCACACATCCAATACCGTGATGACAATGGTAAGTTACAATACGTCCACGCCTTGAATGGTTCCGGATTGGCCGTTGGCCGGACGGTCGCTGCTATCTTGGAAAATTACCAAAACGCTGATGGTTCCGTAACGGTGCCAGAAGTACTGGTTCCTTACATGGGCGGCGTTACTAAGATTACGAAGTAGCTGATCCAGTATTAACTAATATAAGTCCGATGACGGGGCTGATGACCACTTTGTGGGTCATTGGCCTCGTTTTTGTGTACGGGAGCTTATATGGGCAGTTAAGGCCGGCTGTTTATCAATGTGATGGCGCCGCCCGCCGCCCAAGTGGTCAGATACTGCGCCCGTGAGGCCCGGACCAAGCCAAAGAGTGGTCTTGGTCCTCGCCTTTAAGCCTTGAAACCCACAAGTCTTAAAGGTCGGCCTAGTCCTGTATGCCCGAGAATACCGCTCGGACTAACAGGACTTTCACGGGCTTCGTGTCTGACCACTTGGAGTGGAGTTGGTGCGAACCGTGTATCTTGCGAGTGAGTAGCAGATTAGTAGACAATATTTAGGCTGACAGTGTGGCTGGATACTCTTACTAACGAAAACCGGTGAAATTTTGTCACCCATGTTTTGCGGAAAGGCGAGAGATTGTCCATGGAAGTGAAAACATGGTTGTATCGTCAGCGTAGGTCAGTGGCTCAACCTAACGTGGTGAGCGACATAAAACGACTCCCACTGCGGTCATTGACCAACCGTACAAGTAAACATTTAAACATTGGGCTAATTCAAAGCCTGAGTAACAGATTATTGATAACTATGCAGTTGCGTGAGAAAAATTCATTCCTTCATCGGGGATGGGGAGCAGTTCAACAGGTGAGCTGACAGGTTGGGGCGAATCATAAAGAGACGCGTCTAAAGTTAAGGATTAGGGCTGTTAATGGCGGTCAGTCAGTCTTGCAGCGAGACTTTTTTCGGTTGAGAACCGCCTATTACAGAGGATTTCTATGCTTTAGGCAAACTTTTTTCAAAAAAATGTAAAAAGGGGGTAGCTTTTTTTTCGTGGGTAGGATACAATATTATTTGTTGTTACGAGAGTAGTTATTCAGTTCGCGAATATTTATTCAAAATATTTCAAAAATCTGGTTGACAACTTATCGCTGGCATGGTAAATTATAATAGTTGTTTCGAACGAGCGTATCAACGTTCGCTTAAGACATTATGGAGGATTAGCTCAGTTGGGAGAGCGTCTGCCTTACAAGCAGAGGGTCACAGGTTCGAGCCCTGTATCCTCCATTGGGACCCATCGTCCCTGGCGTTAGTTCGTCAACCATTGCAGGTGTGGCGGAACTGGCAGACGCGCTAGATTTAGGTTCTAGTGTCTTATGACGTGGGGGTTCGAGTCCCTTCACCTGCATAACCGAATATTGCAAAATATATTCACCATATATTTTGCCGACTTAGCTCAGTTGGCAGAGCATCTCACTAGTAATGAGGAGGTCGGAGGTTCGAATCCTCTAGTCGGCATGGCACCAAATTTAATAGCCAATTTGCGGAAGTAGTTCAGTGGTAGAACATCACCTTGCCATGGTGGGGGTCGCGGGTTCGAATCCCGTCTTCCGCTTTTGCCCTTTTGCCGGGGTGGCGGAATTGGCAGACGCACAGGACTTAAAATCCTGCGGTCAGTGATGACCGTACCGGTTCGATCCCGGTCCTCGGCATTTAATTTAATAATAATTATGCACCCATAGCGCAACTGGATAGAGTGTCTGACTACGAATCAGAAGGTTGTAGGTTCGACTCCTACTGGGTGCATTTTTGTCGCTTATGAATAACCCCATAAGCATTTTTTTCGGGAAGTAGCTCAGCTTGGTAGAGCACCTGGTTTGGGACCAGGGGGTCGCAGGTTCGAATCCTGTCTTCCCGATTTACTGACTCATTGTCAGCGGGCTATTTCGGGAAGTAGCTCAGCTTGGTAGAGCACCACGTTCGGGACGTGGGGGTCGCAAGTTCAAATCTTGTCTTCCCGATTTTTTTATCCCGATGAACTTAAATTAAACCGTAGGCAGTCGCCTTCCTTACTAATCGTTTGGAAGTCGGCTGTCTTTTTGGTATGATAGTTTACCAGGACTTATTCAGAAAGGACGGTCTAATCCGTTGCAATTTATCTGAAAGTTCGTATAATATTAGTCAACATTAGTCAAGACGACTGCACTGAAGGGGGGACGATAATGGAGAATCAAAATATTTCAGATATTATTGAGTCTTACCTTAAGCAGATTTTGGCTGAGTCCCAGCAGGTAGAGATCCGCAGAGCAGAAATCGCTGATCAGTTCAACGTTGTTCCGTCACAGATCAACTACGTGATTAAGACCCGTTTTACAATTCAGGACGGCTATGTCGTTCAAAGTAAGCGTGGTGGCGGTGGTTATATTCGAATCGAAAAGGTTAAATTACTAGATAATTTAGACTTCATCGATTCGTTGGTGTCCGCAGTTGGCGATCACATCACCCGTCACGATGGGTTAGCGGTCGTTCGTAGCCTGTTTGAGGCCGGCGCAATCAACCGGCGGGAAACGAATATTATTCTGGCAGCCATCGATAAGGATGCCGTCAGTACCGGAGACCGCGAGTTGGATCAACGCGTGCGGGCCCAGATTCTGATTTCGATTTTGAATCATTTGCGCTATGAGAGCTAAGAAAGTGAGGAGTTGCAATGGACAACCTATTTACACCGAGTGCTAAAAGCGTCTTAGTCTTAGCACAGGAACAAGCCAAGTATTTTAAGCATCAAGCGGTGGGGACGGAACATTTACTGCTTGCCCTCACGATTGAGAAGAACGGAATCGCGAACAAAGTCTTGCAACAATTTTCAGTGACTGACGATGACGTCAGAGAAGAAATTGAACGGTTCACGGGTTATGGCACGCTGGCTAACATGGATAAGGACAGTTACTTACCATATTCACCAAAGGCCAAAGCAATGCTTGCCCTGGCTGGTGATGAGGCCAAACGTTTGGGTGCGACCAAGATTGGGACGGAACATCTCCTATTGGCACTCTTGAGCGATGAAACCATCTTATCATCCCGAATCTTAAAGAACTTAAATGTTGAACTCGCCGATGCCCGGAAGGTCGTTCTACGTAAGCTGGGTATTTCTGATACGCCTAAGCGGCGGAGCGAAGCCCGTGCGCGTAGAGGGGCTCCACAAGGTGGTACACCAACGTTGGACTCCTTGGCGCGTAATTTAACCGACTCAGCTAAAGAAGGCCGTATGGACCCTACAGTGGGCCGCGACAAGGAAGTCAAACGGGTTATTCAGATTCTCAGCCGCCGGACCAAGAACAACCCTGTTTTAATTGGGGAACCTGGTGTTGGTAAAACGGCGATTGCGGAAGGCTTAGCCCAACGGATTGTCGCTGGTGATGTGCCGGAAGATATGCAGAACAAACGATTGATGATGCTTGATATGGGCTCATTAGTTGCCGGCACTAAGTATCGTGGCGAATTTGAAGACCGGCTGAAGAAGGTTATCGAAGAAATTTACAACGATGGCCAAGTTATTCTCTTTATTGATGAATTACACACGTTGATTGGCGCCGGTGGTGCTGAAGGGGCGATTGATGCCTCCAACATCTTGAAGCCTGCATTAGCTCGAGGCGAACTCCAAACCATTGGGGCAACGACGTTGGATGAGTACCAAAAGTACATTGAATCCGATGCCGCACTGGAACGCCGGTTTGCGACAGTTCAAGTCAATGAACCAACCGCACCAGAAGCCTTACAGATCTTGAAAGGCTTACGGTCCCGTTACGAAGATCACCATCACGTTAACATCACTGATGAAGCGGTAGAACAAGCTGTTAAGTTGTCTAGCCGTTACATCAGCGACCGGTTCTTACCTGATAAGGCCATTGACTTGATGGATGAGGCTTCTGCCAAGGTCCGCATCGACCAGATGGACAAGCCAACTGCTGCTTCAAAGCAGAACCAAGAAATCAAGGATTTAGCTGACGAAAAGGAAAAGGCGATTGAAAGCCAAGACTTCGAACGAGCAGCCAACTTACGGACGGAAGAAATGAAGCTACGTGAGAAGATTCAAGCCCGTGAAGCTAAGGAAGCTGCTTCTAAGAAAGAAGACGACCGCCATTACACGCTGAACGTGACCGGTGAAGATATCGCTGACGTGGTTGCTGAGTGGACTGGTGTTCCCGTTACGCAGCTGAAGCAGACTGATGCTGATCGCTTAGTCAACTTGGAAAAGATTTTACACCAACGGGTCATTGGTCAAAAGGAAGCCGTTTCAGCGGTTTCTCGAGCAATTCGGCGGGCCCGTTCCGGGTTGAAAGATCCGAACCGGCCAATTGGGTCGTTCATGTTCCTGGGACCAACTGGTGTTGGGAAGACTGAATTAGCTAAGGCGTTGGCTGAAGCTATGTTTGGTTCTGAAAACAACATGATTCGGGTCGACATGAGTGAATACATGGAGAAGTACTCAACCAGTCGTTTGATTGGGTCAGCTCCAGGCTACGTCGGCTACGATGAAGGTGGGCAGTTGACCGAAAAAGTTCGGCAAAAGCCATACTCCGTTGTTCTGTTTGATGAAGTGGAAAAAGCCCATCCGGATGTCTTCAACATTTTATTGCAGGTGTTGGATGATGGTTACCTGACCGACTCCAAGGGTCGTAAGGTCGACTTCCGGAACACGATTCTTATCATGACGTCTAACTTAGGAGCGACTAAGTTACGTGATGAAAAGACCGTTGGGTTTGGTAAAGAAGACATGGCCAACAATTACAGTGCGATGGCTTCAACCATTAAGGAAACGCTGAAGCAATCCTTCCGGCCAGAATTCTTAAACCGAATCGATGAAACAGTTATCTTCCACTCGTTACAACGTCCAGAATTACACGAAATTGTGAAGCTCATGGCCAAGCACATTGTTGACCGGGTTGCTGATCAAAACATTAAGCTGAAGATCACGCCAGCAGCCATTGATGTGGTTGCTAAGGCTGGGTTCGATCCTGAGTACGGGGCACGGCCAATTCGTCGGGCACTGCAGACACAGGTCGAAGACAAGTTGAGTGAATCTCTACTAAATGGTGAAGTTAAGACTGGCGACCAAGTCACCGTCGGGGCAACTCGTGGTGAAATTACCATTAACGTCAAGACTGCAACGGAAAAGGCTAAGCCCGATGCCGTAGCAAATCACTAATTAAGATTACATGAGAATGGGGGATGCCTGCGGGTGTCGCCCATTTTTTGTGGGGTAAAATGCCTACATTGGCAATACTTTTAAAAGGGAATTGTGTAATGACTCGACTGCTCAGATGATTAGCGGAGTGCTGAATCAACTTAAAGGGGAGATGTTCAGTTGAATCAAGGACTTCTAATATAATGAAACAATTGACTAGTTTTTAAACGCATTGTCATTAGGGATTTACTGAGAGCAGACGCCCTAAAGTTACAGGCCGTCATTTACCACAAGGGACTGACACTTGGCCTAGCTGGTGATAAGCGAATTGTGGTACACTGACAGCATAAGAGAACAGGAAAGGATGGGGGTCATGAAGAGAGAGGAGCAACTAACGCACACGCATGCGGCCATTTTAAAAGCTGCACGTGGCCAATTCTTATCTCAAGGATATTCTGCCACTTCAACACGGGATATTGCCCATGAGGTTGGCATTACGCAACCAGCACTTTACCATCATTTCAGTGATAAGGAAGTTATTTTCCTTGAGGTCATTAAAAGTGTGGGGCAGGAAGTTCAAACGGGCCTTAACCAGGCTAACGATCAATTAGCTGCGGAGACGTCTCCTGACCCAGTTGAATCGTTAGCCACTATTACAGAGGTCCTGACGGAGGTTCATCCGCGTGACGTCTTTACTGTGATCCACAGTAGTTTCCACTATTTGAAGCCAGAAAATCAACGTCAGTTGGGCATGATTTTCATGCAGGACTATTTAGCACCATTGGAACGGTTCTTTAGTTTAGGCGTTATCAACCTACAGCCACACCTGTCGGCTAAAGACGCGGCATCGTTCTATTTAACTAGTCTGAGTCCCTTATTTAATTCGTTTCACCACGTGGGGCCGGCCGACGCTTCACAGCATGAGCAGACCGTTGCCCTGATTCGACTGATTCTATTTGGCGTTGCCGTCAAAAAGTGAGTCGTCCATATTGACATTGGACAGTAAATTTAGTACTATATCATTTGTATGCAACTGTGAACTGAAATTGGATGCGCCGATATATTGTCCGGTAGCGTCCGTTATAAGAAGCCAAAAGCAAACTTTGGGTTTGTTTTTGGATTTTTTTTGCCAAAAAACCGGAGAAAAACGCATTTGTAATCAAAATGTAATATTCCGGTTTGGCCAGTTTACAGAATAAATAGGAGAGGTGAACAACTTGGCAGGACACTTAGTGAAATACGGGAAACACCGTACGCGCCGTAGCTATTCGCGAATCAAGGAAGTTCTTGATTTACCTAACTTGATTGAAATTCAAACCAATTCCTACAACTGGTTCCTCGACGAAGGTTTACGCGATATGTTCGACGACATCATGCCAATCGAAGATTTTCAAGGAAACCTTTCGTTAGAGTTTGTTGATTATCAATTACTGGAACCCAAATATACCGTGGATGAAGCGCGGGAACACGATGCCAACTTTTCGGCACCATTACACGTTACTTTACGCTTAACCAACCACGAAACGGGTGAAATTAAGTCGCAGGATGTCTTCTTTGGTGACTTCCCTCTGATGACGGCCCAAGGGACCTTCATTATCAACGGGGCAGAACGGGTTATTGTTTCCCAATTAGTCCGCTCACCAGGAGTTTACTTCAATGAAGATACTGATAAAAACGGTCGGACCGTCTTCGGTGCTACTGTAATCCCTAACCGGGGTGCTTGGCTCGAATTTGAAACCGACGCTAAAAACGTTTCTTACGTTCGGATTGACCGGACACGGAAGATTCCAATGACCGAATTAGTTCGGGCATTAGGTTTCGGTTCCGACGATGAAATCTTGGATATCTTAGGTGACAACGAAAGCTTAATGCAGACGTTGGAAAAGGATATTCACAAGAACACCGACGATTCCCGTGTCGAAGAGTCCTTAAAGGACATCTACGAACGCCTACGTCCAGGTGAACCTAAGACGGCTGACTCTTCACGGAGCTTGCTGACTGCACGGTTCTTTGACCCTAAGCGTTACGACATGGCTCCCGTTGGTCGTTACAAGACCAACAAGAAGCTGAGCTTAAAGACCCGTTTACTGGGCCTGACCTTGGCTGAAACGTTGGCTGACCCTGATACCGGTGAAATCATCGCGCAAAAGGGAACGGTCGTTGACAAGGACGTTATGAAGACCTTGGCACCATACTTGGATCAAGACGATTTCAAGATGGTAACTTTCCAACCTTCAGACGAAGCCGTTGTCACTGAACCACTTAAATTACAAATCATCAAGGTGGAATCACCAGATGACCCAGAACAAGAAGTGCCCGTTATTGGGAATGGTAACATCGATATCAAGCTGAAGCACATTCGTCCAGCTGATATCATTGCTTCCATGAACTACTTCTTTGACCTACAAATTGGGATTGGGAACACCGATGATATTGACCACTTGGGTAACCGGCGGATTCGTTCCGTGGGTGAACTCCTGCAAAACCAATTCCGGATCGGGTTATCTCGGATGGAACGGGTTGTACGTGAACGGATGTCAATTCAGGATGCTGCGACGGTAACGCCACAACAACTGATCAACATTCGGCCAGTGGTTGCTTCCATTAAGGAATTCTTCGGTTCTTCACAACTTTCTCAATTCATGGACCAGACTAACCCATTGGGTGAATTAACTCATAAGCGTCGTCTGTCTGCCCTTGGACCTGGTGGTTTAACGCGTGACCGTGCCGGATATGAAGTCCGGGATGTTCACTACACCCACTACGGTCGGATGTGCCCAATTGAAACGCCTGAAGGTCCTAACATTGGTTTGATCAACAGTCTTTCCAGTTATGCCCGGGTTAACAGATATGGGTTCATCGAAACACCATATCGTCGTGTTTCATGGGATACGCATAAGGTTACCGATAAGATCGATTACCTGACTGCCGATGAAGAAGATAACTACGTTGTGGCACAAGCCAACACGCCGTTAAACGATGACGGTTCATTCGCTACGGAGACCATCATGGCCCGTGACGAAGATAACAACATCGAAACTTCTGCCGACAAGATTGACTACATGGACGTTTCGCCTAAGCAAGTTGTTGCCGTGGCCACTGCATGTATTCCTTTCTTGGAAAACGATGACTCCAACCGTGCCTTGATGGGTGCCAACATGCAACGGCAAGCTGTGCCATTGCTTGACCCTCATGCACCACTGGTTGGGACTGGTATTGAATATAAAGCTGCGCATGACTCCGGGGTTGCTTTAATTAGTCAACACGAAGGAACTGTTGAATACGTCGATGCACGTGAAATTCGTGTTCGTCGTGCCGACGATGCGCTTGACACTTACAAGTTAATGAAGTTCCGCCGTTCTAACGGTGGTAAGAACTACAACCAACGTCCAATCGTTAAGGTTGGCGACCACGTCGACAACGACGAAGTCTTGGCTGATGGTCCTTCAATGGAAAATGGTGAATTAGCCTTAGGGCAAAACCCATTAGTTGCCTTCATGACTTGGCAAGGGTACAACTTCGAAGATGCCATCGGGATCAATGAACGATTGGTTCGCGATGACGTTTACACGTCGATTCATATTGAAGAATACGAATCAGAAGCACGTGACACGAAGCTTGGACCTGAGGAAATGACTCGTGAAATCCCTAACGTTGGGGAAGATGCCCTGAAGAACTTGGACGAAGACGGAATTATCCGGATTGGTGCCGAAGTTCAAGACGGTGACATCTTAGTTGGTAAGGTTACGCCTAAGGGTGTTACTGAATTATCAGCTGAAGAACGTTTACTCCATGCTATCTTTGGTGAAAAGGCCCGTGAAGTACGGGATACTTCTCTGAAGGTTCCACATGGTGGTGGCGGGATCATCCAGGATGTTAAGATCTTCACGCGTGAAAACGGTGATGAACTTTCTCCAGGTGTGAACATGATGGTTCGGGTCTACATCGCGCAAAAGCGGAAGATCCAAGTTGGTGACAAGATGTCCGGTCGTCATGGTAACAAAGGGACTGTGTCCGTTGTTATCCCTGAAGAGGACATGCCATACATGCCAGATGGTACCCCAATCGACATTATGTTGAGTCCAATGGGTGTGCCTTCCCGGATGAACATCGGGCAAGTGCTCGAATTGCATTTAGGGATGGCTGCTCGTAAATTAGGTATTCACGTTGCTACGCCTGTCTTTGATGGTGCCCAAGATACTGATATCGCGGACGTTGTTAAGGAAGCTGGGATGGCTGCTGATGCTAAGACTGTCTTATACGATGGTCGGACTGGTGAACCGTTCGATAAGCGGGTTGCCGTCGGTGTCATGAACTACCTGAAATTGGCCCACATGGTCGATGACAAGATGCACGCCCGTTCTATCGGACCTTACTCACTGGTTACGCAACAACCACTTGGTGGTAAAGCGCAATTTGGTGGCCAACGGTTTGGTGAAATGGAAGTCTGGGCTTTGGAAGCTTACGGTGCCGCTTATACGTTACAAGAAATCTTAACGTACAAGTCTGATGACGTGGTTGGACGGGTTAAGACCTACGAAGCCATTGTTAAGGGCGACCCAATTCCAAAACCAGGTGTGCCTGAATCCTTCCGGGTTTTAGTTAAGGAATTACAATCCTTAGGTCTGGATATGAAGGTCTTAAACGGGAACAACGAAGAAATCGAACTCCGTGATATGGATGACGATGACGATGATGTTGTGAACGTCGATGCCTTAAGCAAGTACGCGCAACAACAGGAAGAACAACGCAAAGCCGCTGCTCAGACTGATGACGCTAAAGCTACGCCAGCCGCACCAAAAAATGAAAGTCAACCGAACACACAAGACTAATTAATAAGGGAGGTCGCTTCTTTGGTCGATGTCAATAAGTTCGAAAGCATGCAGATCGGGCTGGCTTCACCTGATAAGATCCGTAGCTGGTCTTACGGGGAAGTTAAAAAGCCTGAAACCATCAACTACCGGACGTTAAAGCCTGAAAAAGACGGGCTGTTCGACGAGCGGATTTTCGGTCCTACTAAGGACTGGGAATGTGCCTGTGGGAAATACAAACGGATTCGCTACAAGGGTGTCGTTTGTGACCGTTGTGGGGTTGAAGTTACCCGTTCTAAGGTACGTCGGGAACGGATGGGCCATATCGAATTGGCTGCTCCAGTAACTCACATCTGGTACTTCAAGGGTATCCCAAGTCGGATGGGCTTAGTCCTCGATATGAGTCCCCGGGCGTTGGAAGAAATTATCTACTTTGCTTCCTACGTTGTTTTAGACCCAGGCGACACTGCGCTCGAAAAGAAGCAATTACTTTCCGAACGTGACTACCGTGACAAGCTGATTGAATACGGTAGTGGCGCCTTCAAGGCTGAAATGGGTGCCGAAGCCATTAAGAAATTGTTGATGGCAGTAGACCTGGATAAAGAAGTTAAGGAATTAAAGGAAGAATTGAAGGAAGCTACTGGCCAAAAGCGGACGCGTGCCGTTCGTCGTTTGGACATCTTGGAAGCCTTCGTGACATCTGGTAACCGTCCTGAATGGATGGTAATGGATGCTATTCCGGTAATCCCACCTGATTTACGGCCAATGGTACAACTTGAAGGTGGACGTTTTGCAACGTCTGACCTGAACGACTTGTACCGGCGGGTTATCAACCGGAACAGCCGGTTGAAGCGTTTATTGGACTTGAACGCACCTGGTATCATCGTTCAAAACGAAAAGCGGATGCTTCAAGAAGCCGTTGACGCCTTGATCGATAACGGTCGTCGTGGCCGTCCAGTTGCTGGTCCTGGTAACCGTCCACTGAAGTCTCTTTCACACATGTTGAAAGGGAAGCAAGGACGGTTCCGTCAAAACTTGTTAGGGAAGCGGGTTGACTACTCTGGTCGTTCCGTTATTGACGTTGGTCCTTCCCTCAAGTTCAACCAAATGGGCTTACCAGTTCCAATGGCTTTGGAATTATTCCGGCCATTCATCATGAAGGAACTGGTTGCGCGTGGCTTGGCTTCTAACATTAAGAACGCCAAGCGCCAAATTGATCGTGAAGATGACGATGTCTTTAACGTTTTGGAAGACGTCATCAAGGAACACCCTGTTCTGTTGAACCGGGCCCCTACGCTTCACCGTTTGGGTATTCAAGCGTTTGAACCCGTTCTGGTTAGTGGTAAAGCTATGCGTCTTCACCCATTGGCCTGTGAAGCTTACAACGCCGATTTCGATGGGGACCAAATGGCCATCCACGTTCCGTTATCTGACGAAGCACAAGCTGAAGCACGTTTGCTGATGCTGGCTGCTCACCATATTTTGGCACCTGCCAGTGGTAAGCCAGTTGTTGCGCCTTCTCAAGATATGGTTATCGGGAACTACTACCTGACGATGGAAGAAGCTGCTCGTGAAGGTGAAGGCATGATCTTTACCGACTTAGACGAAGCAGTTCTGGCTTACCGGAATGGTTTAGTTCACTGGCACACTCGGGTCGGGGTTCAAGTCTCCGGCATGACAGACAAGCCATTTACCGATGAACAACGGAGCAAAATCATGATGACGACCGTTGGGAAGCTGATTTTTAACAACATCCTGCCTAAGTCATTCCCATACCTGAACGAACCAACTAGTACGAACTTGAACGGTTACGTTCCAGACAAGTACTTCTTGGAACCAGGTGAGGACATTCATGATTACCTGCAAAATGCTGAATTAGTTGGCCCATTCAAGAAGGGCTTCTTGTCCGACATTATCGCGGCCGTTTACCAACAATACAAGGTTACTGAAACCTCTAAGTTGTTGGACCGGATCAAGGATTTGGGTTACGACGAATCCACGAAGTCTGGGTTAACGGTTGGGATGGTCGATGTTACCGACTTGAAGGAAAAGCCTGAAATTATCGATGCTGCCCACAAACAGGTTGCAACGGTAACGAAGCAATTCCGTCGTGGGTTGATTACCGACCACGAACGTTACGAACGGGTCATTGGTATCTGGAACGATGCCAAGGATGACATTCAAAACGCTTTGATTCACAGTTTCGAGCAACAGAACCCTATCTTTATGATGAGTGATTCTGGTGCCCGGGGGAACATTTCTAACTTTACGCAACTTGCTGGTATGCGTGGACTGATGGCCGCTCCTAGTGGTGACATCATGGAGCTGCCTATCACGTCTAACTTCCGTGAAGGCCTGTCAGTGATGGAAATGTTCATTTCGACCCATGGGGCTCGTAAAGGGATGACCGATACGGCCTTGAAGACTGCCAACTCAGGTTACCTGACTCGGCGGTTGGTCGATGTTGCGCAAGACGTTATCATTCGGGAAAAGGATTGTGGGACTGACCGTGGTTTGAAGATTCGTGCCATCACTGATGGTAACGAAATGATCGAACCATTGTACGACCGGATCTTAGGGCGTTATACCCAAAAGACCGTCACTGACCCAGAAACTGGCGATGTGATCGTTCCTAAGAACCAAATGATCGTTGAAGACACCGCTCAAAAGATCGTTGATGCTGGTGTTGAAGAAGTTACCATTCGTTCTGCCTTTACTTGCAACACTGAACATGGGGTTTGTGAGCATTGTTACGGCCGTAACATGGCTACTGGTGACGAAGTTGAAGTTGGTGAAGCTGTCGGGACTGTTGCCGCACAATCAATCGGTGAACCGGGTACCCAGCTGACCATGCGTAACTTCCATACCGGTGGTGTTGCCGGGAACGAAGATATTACCCAAGGGCTTCCTCGTGTTCAAGAATTATTTGAATCTCGGAACCCTAAAGGTAAAGCTGAAATTACTGAAGTTACTGGGTCGGTTGAATCAATCGAAGAAAACCCAGCTGAACGGACGAAGGAAATCACGATTAAGGGTGAGGCCGATACGCGGACTTACACGTTACCAATCACTGCCCGTATGCGGGTCAGCGAAGGTGACTTCATCCACCGTGGTTCTGCATTGAACTATGGGTCTGTTGATCCTAAGGAAATGCTCCGGGTTCGTGATGTCTTATCAACTGAAACTTACATCTTAGGTGAAGTACAACGGGTTTACCGGATGCAAGGTGTTGCTATCAGTGATAAGCACGTTGAAATCATGGTTCGTCAGATGTTGCGTAAAGTTCGGATCATGGATCCGGGTGATACCGACGTTCTGCCTGGTACCTTGATGGATATTCAAGACTTCCGTCGTGCTAACTACCAGACTCTGATCGATGGTGGCATTGCCGCTACCGCACGCCCAGTTATCTTGGGGATTACCAAGGCTGCCTTGGAAACGAACAGTTTCTTGTCAGCCGCATCCTTCCAGGAAACGACGCGTGTCTTGACCGATGCTGCTATTCGGGGCAAGAACGATCCACTGGTTGGTTTGAAGGAAAACGTTATTATTGGGAAGATTATTCCTGCCGGGACTGGGATGCCAGATTACCGTCAGATCAAGCCCAAGGAAGTTGGCGGTACGTCAACCGAAGGCGTCTACTCTATCAGCGACTTAGAAAAACAAATGCAAGAAGACTCACAGGCTTAGTGACAGCTAGGTTGTCTGAGTTACGGGATCTGCCAGAGATGGTGGATCCTTTTTTTGTGTTATTTTAGAGCTGAGAGGTAGCTAAGGCCATAGCCAGCAGGCAAGCGCACTCATCGTGAGATAGGGTAAGAAAGCTAAGCTGGTATGAGTACGAACAAGCAGTAGCGCTAATCCACAGGCTATTAGTAACCAGTGAGCCGTTGATAAGCTCCCGAAGATTACCCAGTAGCCAAGCATCATTTCCAAGTCGCCATCACCGATCCAGGGGTGAGACCAGTGGGGCCACAACCAACGAATCAGGCCAAATAGGCTAGTGGCCAATAAGATGATCGACCAAGGCTGACTAATTAAGCTAATCCCAAGGGCGGCCCAACTCAGCCAGCCGGGAAAGGTTTGAGTTTGTGCGTCACATAGAGCGGCAAATGCCCAAAGACCCAACCATAGAAGGGGGAGGGTCAATGTAGGTGTCCAGGTCGTTAGTGAAATTGCCGCAGTTCCTTCTATGAGTAGGGTGGTTGGTGAGATGGCCGCTTGGCAGTACCCACAACGACCGCGTAACAGCAGGTAGCTCAAAATGGGCACCATTTGCCAAGGGACTAAGCGAGTAGAACAAGTTGCACAGTGTGATGGCGGGAAGAGTGGGGATTCACCAGTCACGTATCGGTCGGCCATGGCCCCGAGAAAAGACCCCAGACAGGCACCATAAATAAACAGGATAAACGTCATTTTCAATCACCTCATAGACTAACTACGTCAAGAAACCCTAAATGTTTGTGGGAAATTGCCGTTGGGCTTGTTGACATGCTATTTGTGGCATGGTATTCTATTAAAGGTGCTTTTCGCAGACAGGTCTCGGGTATTCACTACCAGACATGCTGACTGACGGCGGGGAGGACACTTCAATTGAACCCCCGTCTGGGTGGCTTTTTTCTTTCAAGAAAAATGAACCACCTGGATGTGTGGACTTAAACTCTAGATGACTATAGGAAAGGAGGACTATTTAGATGCCTACTATCAACCAATTGGTGCGTAAAGGTCGTAAATCTAAAAGTTCTAAATCAGATGCCCCAGCTTTAAACTACGGGTATAACAGTTTCAAAAAAGCTCAAGTTAAGAATCCAGCTCCACAAAAGCGTGGGGTTGCTACTCGTGTCGGTACCATGACACCAAAGAAGCCTAACTCAGCTTTACGGAAATATGCACGTGTGCGGTTGTCAAACTTAATTGAAGTGACTGCTTACATCCCTGGTATTGGCCACAACCTTCAAGAACATAGTGTTGTGCTTATCCGGGGCGGCCGGGTTAAGGATTTACCTGGGGTTCGTTACCATGTTATCCGTGGTGCGCTCGATACTGCCGGGGTTACTGACCGTCGTCAAGGTCGTTCCAAGTACGGGACTAAGAAGCCTAAGGGCTAGACCGAGACTAAAAAGTAGGGGCGTTTGCACGGATTCCGTCAAACACCCCGTAACAGCATTTCAAGGAGGATATTAACAATGCCTAGAAAAGGAAACGTACAAAAGCGTGAAGTCCTTCCTGATCCAATTTACAATTCAAAGTTGGTCACTCGTCTGATCAACCACACGATGATGGATGGGAAACGTGGTACTTCAACTAAAATCATTTATGGTGCATTTGACATCATTAAGAACGAAACTGGTAACGATCCAGTGGAAGTCTTCGAAGAAGCAATGAAGAACGTAATGCCAGTCTTGGAAGTTAAGGCTCGGCGTGTTGGTGGGTCAAACTACCAAGTTCCAATCGAAGTTCGTCCTGACCGTCGGACTACTTTAGGTTTGCGTTGGATCGTGCAGTACTCTCGCCTTCGTGGCGAACACACTATGGTTGACCGGCTTGCCCGCGAAATCATGGATGCTGCCAACAACACAGGTGCTGCTGTTAAGAAGCGTGAAGATACGCACCGGATGGCTGATGCTAACCGTGCCTTCGCTCATTACCGCTGGTAAAAGCAGTTATCATGCTGCATTGCCAGCAGCGTGATACAATGTTAGAGCAGAGTGTCTTTGGATGCTCCCGTCTCTGACTTAAGGGAGCAATCCTTTAATTGAGAGGTGGCGACTAAAATCAATTTTTGATGTTAGTGGCCACCTTTTGGCACAATCTACGATCAAGTTGAGAGGAGTTACACATTAATCATGGCTAATACTCGTGAATTTCCGCTTGAAAAGACGCGTAACATCGGTATCATGGCTCACATCGATGCCGGTAAGACGACGACTACTGAGCGTATCCTGTATTATACTGGTAAAATCCATAAGATTGGTGAAACCCATGATGGGGCTTCACAAATGGACTGGATGGAACAAGAACAAGAACGGGGTATTACGATCACTTCTGCCGCTACCACGGCCGAATGGAAGCAACACCGGATCAACATCATCGACACCCCAGGACACGTTGACTTCACTGTTGAAGTTGAACGTTCCCTGCGTGTGCTTGATGGTGCCGTTACCGTCTTAGACGGTCAAGCCGGTGTTGAACCTCAAACCGAAACTGTTTGGCGTCAAGCCTCAGACTTCGATGTTCCCCGTATCGTTTTCGTTAACAAAATGGATAAGCTGGGTGCCGACTTCGACTTCTCAGTAAACTCCATCCACGAACGTCTCCAAGCTAATGCTGTTGCATTGCAAATGGCTATTGGTGCCGAAGATGATTTCGCCGGTGTTGTTGACTTAATCGAAATGAAGGCATACGTCTACGACAAGGATGAACTGGGTTCCTCATGGGACACTGTTGATATTCCTGCAGACATGCTGGAAGAAGCTAAGAAGCGTCATGAAGGCATCATCGAAAGCGTCGCTGACGTTGATGATGAAATCATGGAAAAGTACCTTGAAGGGGAAGAAATCTCCAAAGAGGAACTGAAGGCTGCTATCCGTCGTGCCACTTTACGTTTGGACATGTTCCCTGTCTTTGCTGGTTCTGCCTTCAAAGATAAGGGTGTTCAAATGTTGATGGACGCCGTTGTTGACTACTTACCATCCCCATTGGATGTTAAGCCATACAACGCCACTGTTCCTGACACTGACGAAGCCGTTACTTTACGTGCTAACGATGATGATCCATTTGCTGCCTTGGCTTTCAAGGTTGCTACCGACCCATTCGTTGGTCGTTTAACTTACATCCGGGTTTACTCCGGTACTCTGGAATCTGGTTCTTACGTACTTAACGCTACGAAGGACAAGCGTGAACGTGTTGGTCGTTTGCTGCAAATGCATTCAAATCACCGTCAAGAAATTCCAGAAGTCTTCTCCGGTGATATCGCCGGGGCCATTGGTTTGAAGAACACCACTACTGGTGACTCTTTGACTGATCCTGATCACCCATTACATTTGGAATCAATGAACTTCCCAGATCCAGTTATCCAGGTTGCCGTTGAACCAAAGACGAAGGCTGACCAAGATAAGATGAACAACGCCTTACAAAAGCTTTCTGAAGAAGACCCAACTTTCAAGGCTGAAACTAACCCTGAAACTGGTGAAACTCTGATTGCCGGAATGGGTGAACTTCACTTGGACATCATCATTGACCGGATGAAGCGTGAATTTAAGGTTGAAGCAAACATTGGTGCTCCTCAAGTTGCCTACCGTGAAGCATTCACGAAGCCAACTAAGGTCCAAGGTAAGTTTGTTCGTCAATCTGGTGGTAAAGGTCAATATGGTGACGTTTGGATTGAATTTACCCCTAACGAACGTGGTAAGGGCTACGAATTCGAAGACGCTATCGTTGGTGGGGTTGTTCCTCGTGAATTTATCCCTTCAGTTGACCAAGGTCTGCAAGAAGCCATGGCAAACGGTGTATTAGCCGGTTACCCATTGGTCGATGTTAAGGCTAAGTTATACGATGGTAGCTACCATGAAGTCGATTCTAGTGAAGCAGCCTTCAAGGTTGCCGCATCATTGGCTTTACGTAAGGCTGTCCACTCTGCTGGTCCCGTTATTCTTGAACCAATCATGAAGGTTGATATCTTGGTTCCTGAAGAATACATGGGTGATATCATGGGCCAAGTTACCGCACGTCGTGGTAAGGTCGATGGTATGGAAGCACGTGGTAACGCACAAATGATTCACTCTTACGTTCCGTTATCCGAAATGTTCGGTTACGCTACGACGTTACGTTCTGCATCACAAGGTCGTGGTACCTTCACCATGACGTTTGATCACTACGAACCAACGCCTAAGAGTGTTCAAGCTGACATTATCAAGAAGAACGGCGGTACTCCAGTCGAAGACTAGAGTTGTCATTCTTTAAAAATTGAAACGTCTCGCTACTTCGGTAGTGGGGCGTTTTTTTTTGACCATTTTAGCTGAATTTCTTCTGACTAAGCTTGAGAGGAACGCGTATAATGATTCATGCAGTTATTTTTACGAGTTGAAAGTTGGATGATAAGTGATGGAAGAGTTATTTGAACGGACCTCAATTCCCCATGCATATTTCAAGCTGGCGCTGCCAGTCGTCTTGAGCATGGTGGCAAGTATGATTTATAATCTGGCAGACACGTATTTTGTGTCACAAACCCAGAATACAAGTTTGGTTGCTGGGGTGGCACTGTGTACGCCGTTATTTTCGTTCTTGATTGCCATTGGTGATATCTTTGGTTTAGGCGGAAGCTCTCTGATTTCCCGGTTGTTGGGGGAGAAAGCTTATCAAGTCGGGAGTCGTGTCAGCAGTTTTTGTCTGTATGGAGCCGTTGTGGTGGGATTAGGCACAACAGTTGTGTTATTGGCAGCAACCCGTCCAGTGTTAAACCTGTTAGGGGCGACGCCGGCAACGTACGCGTATGCGAAACAGTTTTATCAGATTATGGCAGTTGGCGCAATGCCCATCATCGTGTCGATCGTGCCGGGAAATCTGATTCGGACTGAGGGGTTTGCGACACAATCAATGGTCGGCACCATGGTGGGGACGGTGCTCACCATTATCTTAGACCCAATTCTTATCTTTCCAATGGGTATGGGGGCCGCCGGTGCAGCGCTAGCCACCGTGATTGGGTATAGCTTATCAGCTGGACTCCTCGTTTTCCTGACAAAGCATTACTGTCATGTTATCTCGGTAGATGTTCGTCTCAGCCGACTTAATCGTGATCTGGTTAAGCAGGTGTTGTTTATCGGCATACCCGGATCGATTACGAACTTGATGCAGGCCTTTGGGACAGCAGTGCTGAATCGTTATCTGATAGCTTATGGACCGACTCGAGTTGCCGCAATGGGAATTGTGCTAAAGGTGTACATGATTGTTATGTTAGTCATGGTTGGCTTTGCTTTTGGCGCACAACCCCTGATTGGGTATACGTTTGGTGCAAAGAATATGCAGCGGTTTAGGAAGATTTTGCGCTTCGACCTGTTGGTAGAGGTGGGCTACGCACTGATCCTCGCAGCAGTGTTGATGATCTTTGCCCCGCAAATCATTGGGCTTTTCCTCCATGACGCCGCCGTTATCACTGCAGGTACGTATATGCTGCGGGCTTTCCTGGCGACCACACCATTTGTGGGGGCCGTGTTAGTCTATACGACGGTCTTCCAGAGTACAGGGAAGGCAGGGGGCGCTTTAATCATGTCGATTGCTCGGCAAGGCGTGGTCTTTTACGTGATGATTGTCGCTGGTGCGGCATTGTTAGGGTATCACGGGATTATCTGGGCACAACCAGCTGCAGACGTCTTGACCTGTGGCTTAGGGTGGTTATTAGCTCGAGGAATTTTTAAGCAAGCTAAATCAGCCCGATAAGCTTGATATAACAGGGATTGAGAGTGAAAATGTTGTGATTAGATAGAGAGAATCTACCATTATATTGATGATTCTCTCTATTTTCTTTTGTATCTGGCGGCTAGACGTGCTAAGATAGACAACGGCTTGCGAGAGCTAATCGTCATGGGTGGTTAATTTGGGAATAGTTGTCCAGTAGGGCAGAACACTTCCATTTTGATCTAAATACGGGATTAGCTTAGCATTATCAGACAATTTAAAATAATTTTCACTGAATTTCATGTCTTGATCGAGGTCAATTCGGTCAGCGATTTCACAAAAAGATTCGAGAAATTCAGCGAAAACCCTTGCCAGACGGCGTTTTATTTAGTATGATAGTCAAGTGCTGTATTTCCCCGGGACATTTTTGTGCCCTGGGGGTAGCGGTTCAAAAGCTTAAGCGATGATGTGGGAGATTGCGACACACCCGGCCGCTTTGCCATGAGGGTGTGGCGGGAATTTCCACGGAGTTAGTCTTATTTTTAAAATAGACGAAGGAGGGAACACAATGGCAAAACAAAAAATTCGGATTCGGTTGAAGGCATACGAACATCGCATCCTTGACCAATCAGCGGAAAAGATTGTTGAAACAGCAAAGAGAACTGGTGCCGGCATCTCAGGTCCAATCCCATTGCCAACTGAACGGACAATCTACACCGTATTACGTTCACCACATAAGTTTAAGGACTCACGTGAACAATTCGAAATGCGGACGCATAAGCGTTTGATTGATATCGTTAACCCAACGCCAAAGACGGTCGACTCATTAATGAAGCTTGACCTGCCTAGCGGTGTTGACATCGAAATCAAGTTATAATTTTCAAGGTACTAAACTAATACAATATAATCGGAGGTGTACTCATGACCACTAAAGGAATCTTAGGGAAAAAGGTCGGGATGACGCAAGTCTTCACTGATGCTGGCGAATTAATCCCCGTTACTGTTGTCGAAGCAACGCCAAACGTTGTGTTACAAGTTAAGACGATGGAAAACGACGGTTACGAAGCCATTCAACTTGGTTACCAAGACAAGCGTGAAGTACTCAGCAACAAGCCCGAACAAGGTCATGTAGCAAAAGCAAACACGACTCCTAAGCGCTTCATTCGTGAATTCAGAGATGTTGAGCTGGGAGATTACAAGGTAGCAGACGAAGTTAAAGTTGATACCTTCCAAGCAGGAGACATCGTGGATGTCACAGGTGTCACTAAAGGTCATGGATACCAAGGTAACATTCATAAAGATGGTCAAAGCCGTGGCCCTATGGCCCATGGTTCTCGTTACCACCGTCGTCCAGGTTCTCTGGGTGCTATCATTAACCGGGTATTCCCTGGTATGAAGCTTCCAGGCCGGATGGGTAACAAGACTGTTACTATCCAAAACCTCGTGATCGTTAAGGCTGACGTTGATAACAACGTTCTGTTGATCAAGGGTAACGTGCCTGGTGCTAACAAGTCACTCGTTTCCGTTAAGAGTGCTGTTCGCCCACCACGTCCTAAGCAATCTGAAAAATAAATAGGAAGGGAGGATAATTAAATGACAAGCGTAGCATTATACAAGCAAGATGGTAGCCAAAACGGCAACGTTGATTTGAACGCTGATATCTTCGGTATCGAACCTAACGAAAACGTCGTATTTGACACAATCCTGATGCAACGAGCTTCCTTACGCCAAGGAACCCACGCCGTTAAAAACCGGAGTGCCGTTCGTGGTGGTGGTAAGAAGCCATGGCGTCAAAAGGGTACTGGTCGTGCCCGTCAAGGTTCCATCCGTTCACCACAATGGGTCGGTGGTGGTGTGGTCTTTGGACCAACCCCTCGCTCATACAGTTACCGCCTTCCTAAGAAGGTTGGCCGTTTAGCACTTAAGTCAGTTCTTTCTCAAAAGGTTCTTGACGAAAGCTTATACGTTCTTGACGCATTAGCATTCGACGCACCTAAGACGAAAGAATTCGCCGCAGTGCTGGCTGGTTTGAACGTCACGACTAAGACGTTGGTTGTCCTTGAAGACGACAACGTTACTGCTGCTTTAGCAGCCCGCAACTTATCCAATGTTAAGGTAATTCCAGCCAAGAGCTTGAATGTCCTCGACATTGCCGGTGCGGACAAGTTAGTGATTACCCAACCAGCTCTTTCTCAAGTAGAGGAGGTGCTCGCATAATGGAATCACGTGACATTATTTTACGCCCAGTTGTTACCGAAGCAACGATGGCAACTATGGACGACAAGCGTTACACCTTTGACGTTGACGTACGAGCAACCAAGACACAAGTCAAGCATGCTATTGAAGACATCTTTGACGTTAAAGTTGTTAAGGTCAACATCATGAACTTAAAAGGTAAGTTAAAGCGTCAAGGTCGTTACGAAGGCTACACTAAGAAACGTCGTAAGGCTATTGTCAGCTTATCTGCCGACTCAAAAGAAATTAAATTATTCAACGAAGAATAAAATTTCAAATATAGGAGGGAAATAACGTGGCGATTAAGAAATACAAACCAACAAGCAATGGTCGTCGTAACATGACGAGCTTGGTTTACAAAGACGTCATCACTAAGACGACTCCTGAAAAGTCATTGCTTGATTCACAAAGCCATTCTGCTGGGCGTAACAACGCTGGTAAAATGACTGTCCGTCATCGTGGCGGTGGTAACAAGCGCCAATACCGGATCATCGACTTCAAGCGGATTAAGGATGATGTTACAGCTACTGTTAAGGCTATTGAATATGACCCTAACCGTACTGCCAACATTGCATTGTTAGTTTACGCTGATGGTGTTAAGTCATACATCATTGCACCTAAGGGCTTAAAGGTTGGTATGCAAGTACAATCTGGTCCAGATGCTGATATCAAAGTCGGTAACGCATTACCATTGAAGGACATTCCTTTCGGGACTGTTATTCACAACATCGAATTGAAGCCTGGTAAGGGTGGCCAATTGGTCCGTTCTGCTGGTACTTCAGCTCAATTGTTAGGTAAAGCTAACGACGACAAGTACGTGTTAGTTCGTCTTTCATCTGGTGAAGTTCGGATGATCTTGAACGTTAACCGTGCAACTATCGGTGCCGTAGGTAACGAAGAACATGAACTGATCAACGTTGGTAAAGCCGGCCGTAACCGTTGGGCTGGTCAACGTCCTCACGTTCGTGGTTCAGTTATGAACCCTAACGATCACCCACATGGTGGTGGTGAAGGTAAGGCTCCTGTTGGTTTACCATCTCCTCTTTCTCCATGGGGTAAGAAGACCGTTGGTAAGAAGACGCGTTCGAAGAAGAACAAGACTGAGAAGTTCATTGTTCGTCATCGTAAAGGTTCTAAGATGTAATAATCCGGTTTACCGGATGTCAAGAGACCTGGTTGTCATCGGCTTAACCGATGCGCCACAAGTAGAGGAGGTTTCATAATGGGTCGTAGTTTGAAAAAAGGACCTTTCGCCGATGCGCACTTATTAAAGAAGATTGATGCGCAAAAGGATTCACAAAAGAAGGCCGTCATCAAGACCTGGTCCCGTCGGTCTACTATTTTCCCAAGCTTTGTAGGTTACACTATCGCTGTTTATGATGGACGGAAGCATGTACCAGTTTACGTTCAAGAAGACATGGTAGGCCACAAACTTGGCGAATTCGTACCAACCCGGACATTCCGTGGTCATGGTGGCGACGACAAGAAAACTCGTTGATAAGGAGGATTAACTAATGGCTGAACAAGTTACATCAGCGCAAGCGACTGCTAAGACGGTTCGGATTGCTGCTCGCAAAGTCCGCCTTGTCATCGATCTTATCCGCGGCAAGAGCGTCGCTGAAGCAATCGCTATTTTAAAGTTCACACCGCGTGGAGCATCACCCGTTGTGGAAAAAGTTTTAAACTCAGCAATTGCTAACGCAGAAAACAATTTTGACTTAGATCGTCAAGATCTAATCGTTAGCGAAGCCTTTGTGAACGAAGGACCAACCCTTAAGCGGTTCCGTCCTCGTGCCAAAGGTTCTGCTTCACCAATTAACAAGCGTACGAGTCACATTACGGTTGTTGTATCTGAAAAAAAGGAGGGATAACGCGTGGGTCAAAAAGTAAATCCAACTGGATTACGGGTCGGTATCATTCGCGACTGGGAAGCAAAGTGGTATGCTGAAAAGGATTTCGCTGCTTACCTGAAGGAAGACCTTCAAATCCGTAAGTTTATTGAAAAGCGTCTTGTAGACGCATCTGTATCAACTGTTGAGATTGAACGGGCTGCAAACCGCGTCAACATCTCAATTCACACTGCCAAGCCAGGTATGGTTATTGGTAAGGGTGGTTCCGAAGTCGAAAATCTCCGTAAGGAATTGAACGACTTAACTGGCAAACGTGTCCACATCAACATCGTGGAAATCAAGAAGCCAGATTTGGACGCCAAGTTGGTCGGCGAAAACATTGCTCGTCAATTGGAAGGCCGTGTTGCTTTCCGTCGGGCTATGCGTGGTACGATGCAACGGACTATGCGTTCTGGCGCCAAGGGTGTTAAGACGCAAGTCGCTGGTCGTTTAAACGGTGCTGATATGTCCCGTGTCGAAAGCTATGCTGAAGGTACGGTTCCTCTGCACACGTTACGTGCTGACATTGATTATGCATGGGTTGAAGCTCACACGACTTACGGTTCTTTAGGTGTTAAGACCTGGATCTACCGTGGTGAGATTTTGCCAGAAAAAAAGCAAACTAACGGACAAGGAGGGAAATAAACATGCTGGTACCTAAGCGAGTAAAGTTCCGTCGTGTCCACCGTGGTAAGCTTCGTGGCGAAGCCAAGGGTGGCAAGAGCGTTGCTTTTGGTGACTACGGTTTGCAATCGTTGGATTCCAAGTGGATCTCCAACCGTCAAATCGAAGCTGCGCGTGTTGCAATTACACGTTACATGAAGCGTGGTGGGAAAGTTTGGATCAAGATTTTCCCTCACAAATCCTACACCGCTAAAGGTGTTGGGGTCCGGATGGGTAATGGTAAAGGTACGCCTGATGGCTGGGTAGCCCCAGTTAAGCGCGGTAAGGTATTGTTTGAAGTGGGTGGCGTCTCTGAAGAAGTCGCTCGCGAAGCCTTACGTTTGGCTGCCATGAAGCTTCCCGTTCGTACCAAGGTTTTATCACGAGAGGAAGTAGGTGGCGAATCTAATGAAGACTAAAGAAATCAACGAATTAACCACTGCTGAAATGCTCGATAAAGAAAAGAGCTACAAGGACGAATTATTCAACCTGCGTTTCCAATTAGCTACTGGTCAATTGGAAAACACCGCACGGTTGAAGCAGGTTCGTAAGAACATTGCGCGGATTAAAACCGCTCTTCGCCAACAAGAACTGAACAAGTAGAATACGATAAGAAGGAGGTCACTAATACATGAGTGATGCACGTAATAACCGCAAGGTTTACCGTGGTCGTGTCGTTTCCGACAAAATGGAAAAGACGATCACTGTCGTTGTTGAAACGACAAAGACGGATGCAAGATATGGCAAGCGCGTCAAGTACTCTAAGAAGTACAAGGCACATGATGAAAACAACGAAGCCCACACAGGCGACATCGTTGAAATCATGGAAACTCGTCCATTGTCTGCTACCAAGCGGTTCCGCTTAGTCGACATTGTTGAAAAAGCAGTAATCATTTAGGTGTCGTTTTTATCGTATTCTGAACTAGAACTGAAGGGAGGACACTAGCTGTGATCCAACAAGAAAGCCGTTTAAAGGTTGCCGACAATTCTGGCGCCCGGGAAATTCTGACCATTAAGGTTCTGGGTGGCTCCAAGCGTCGCTACGCCGGAATTGGTGATGTTATTGTCGCTACTATCAAACAAGCAACACCAGGTGGCGTTGTCAAAAAGGGTGATGTTGTTAAGGCTGTTGTCGTACGTACGAAGTCTCGTGTACGTCGTAACGACGGTTCATACATCAGCTTTGATGAAAATGCCGCAGTGCTGATCAAAGACGACAAGAGTCCACAAGGAACTCGTATCTTCGGGCCAGTTGCACGTGAATTACGTGACAATGACTTCATGAAGATTGTCTCATTAGCACCTGAAGTACTGTAATTAAGAATTGTGTTAAACAAGGAGGTGCCCACAGGAATGCTTATTAAAACTGGTGACAAGGTCCGCGTGATCGCTGGCAAAGACAAAGGCAAAGAAGGAACTGTTTCTAAAGTCCTGAACGCCAAGAACCGCGTGATCGTCAAAGGCGTCAATATGATTAAGAAGCACCAAAAAGCTTCTCAAACTAATCCCCAAGGCGGAATTATTGATATTGAAGCACCAATTCACGCATCCAACGTAATGCTCATCGATCCTTCGAACAACGAACCAACCCGGCTTGGCGTTCGAGTAGAAGATGGTCACAAAGTCCGGTTCGCTAAGAAGTCCGGCGAAACCATCGACAAATAATCACTGAAAGGAGGAACATAATTTCATGTCAGCTCGTTTAAAAGAAAAGTACGTAAATGAAATTACCCCATCATTGGTGGAAAAGTTCAGCTACAGTTCTGTTATGCAAACGCCGAAGATCGACAAGATCGTTTTGAACATGGGTGTTGGTGATGCTGTTTCCAACGCTAAGAACCTGGACGAAGCCGTTGAAGAATTGGGTTTGATTTCTGGTCAAAAGCCATTGGTTACTAAGGCCAAGAAGTCAATCGCCACCTTCCGTCTTCGTGAAGGTATGTCAATCGGTGCAAAGGTTACCCTCCGCGGTGACCGGATGTACGAATTCCTGGACAAATTGATCAACGTGTCATTGCCACGTGTTCGTGACTTCCATGGTGTTAGCTCTCGTGCCTTTGATGGCCGTGGGAACTACACTCTGGGTGTTAAGGAACAATTGATTTTCCCAGAAATTAACTTTGATAACGTTAACCGTGTTCGTGGTTTGGACATCGTTATCGTTACGACGGCAAACACTGATGAAGAGTCACGTGAATTACTGACTCAATTCGGCATGCCGTTTGCACACTAATAAAAGGAGGTTCACACAAATTGGCTAAGAAATCTCAAATTGCTAAGAACAAGCGTCCTGCGAAGTTCTCTACTCAGAATTATACTCGTTGCGAACGTTGTGGACGTCCACACTCTGTTTATCAAAAGTTCCATCTTTGCCGTATTTGCATGCGGGAATTGGCTCACAAGGGTCAAATTCCTGGCATGAAGAAGGCTAGTTGGTAAAACGGAATTTTAAACAAAGGGAGGGTAAACGTTAATGTCCATGACTGATCCTATTGCAGACTTCTTGACGCGTATTCGTAACGCCAACATGGTTCGTCACGAATCACTCGAAGTACCTGCATCTAAAATTAAACGCGACATCGCTGAAATCCTGAAGCGCGAAGGTTTCATCCGCAATGTTGAATACATCGATGATGACAAGCAAGGCATCATCCGCGTATTCCTCAAGTACGGTAAAGACAACCAACGTGTCATCAGTGGTTTAAAGCGTATTTCCAAGCCAGGTTTACGTTCATACGTTAAAGCTGACGCTGTGCCAAAGGTATTAAACGGTTTAGGTATCGCTATTATCTCCACCTCAGAAGGGGTCGTTACAGATAAAGAAGCGCGTGCTAAGAAAATCGGTGGCGAAGTTCTCGCCTACGTTTGGTAAAACTTTTAAAAAGATAGGAGGTGCCTTTCAGTGAGTCGTATTGGTTATAAAACTGTCAACGTCCCAGCCGGCGTTGAAGTAAAACGCGATGGTGATCAAGTGACTGTCAAGGGTCCAAAGGGTGAATTAACTCGGACTTTCTCAGACATCATCACCATGAAAATTAGTGACGGTGCGGTTGATTTCGACCGTCCAGATGATAACAACAAGACGCGTGCCCTTCATGGTACTCAGCGTGCTAACTTAAACAACATGGTTGAAGGTGTTGTTAGTGGTTTCGCTAAGACTTTGAAGCTGGTCGGTGTTGGTTACCGTGTTCAAGCTAAGGGTAAGACTTTAGTATTGAGCGTTGGTTACTCCAACCCTGTTGAGATGGCTATTCCTGAATCCTTGGACATCAAGGTTCCAGATAACACCACCATCAACATCGCCGGCATTAGCAAGCAAGAAGTCGGTGACTTCGCTGCTGAAGTTCGTGCCGTTCGTTCACCAGAACCTTACAAAGGTAAGGGTATCCGTTACGAAAACGAATACGTTCGGATTCGTGAAGGTAAGACTGGTAAGTAAAGCAGCTTAAACGCTGATAATTCTACAAAGAGGTGACTATTTTGATTACGAAACCAGATAAGAACAAGACACGTCAAAAGCGTCATATGCGTGTCCGCAACAAAATTTCTGGAACTGCAGAACGCCCACGCTTAAACGTTTTCCGCTCTAACAAAAACATCTACGCTCAAGTCATTGATGACGTAGCGGGTGTCACGCTTGTTAGTGCCTCGACGTTAGATAGTGATGCAAATGGCGACAACAAGACCGACCAAGCTAAGGCTGTTGGTGAATTAGTTGCTAAGCGCGCTGTCGAAAAGAAAATTAGCAATGTTGTGTTTGATCGTGGCGGTTACTTATACCACGGCCGTGTTCAAGCATTGGCAGAAGCTGCTCGCGAAAACGGGCTTAAATTTTAACAGTAAGGAGGAATAACCACACATGGCAAAATTTATTGATCCCGACAAGTTAGAACTTGAAGATAACGTTGTTGCTATCAACCGGATCACCAAAGTTGTTAAAGGTGGCCGTCGTCTTCGGTTCGCTGCACTTGTAATTGTCGGCGACAAGAAGGGTCACGTTGGCTTCGGTACTGGTAAAGCTCAAGAAGTTCCAGAAGCTATCCGTAAGGCCGTTGAAGCTGCTCGTAAGAACTTGATCGAAGTACCTATCGTGGGAACTACCATTCCTCACGAAGTCCTTGGTTCATTTGGTGGGGGTAAGATCATGCTCAAGCCCGCTGCTGAAGGTTCTGGGGTTACTGCTGGTGGCTCAGTTCGTTCCGTCATGGAATTAGCTGGTGTTGCTGACGTTACTTCAAAGCGTTTAGGTTCTAACACGCCAGTCAACGCAGTTCGGGCCACATTTGATGGCTTGGCTCAGTTGAAGCGTGCTGAAGAAGTTGCCGCTCTCCGTGGTGTCTCTCTTCAACACTTAGCTGAATAAGGAGGGGTATTAAAATGGCTCAATTAAAAGTTACTTTAATTCATAGTGTTGCTCACCGCCTCCCTAAACAGCGTAAGATTGTGGAAGCTATGGGCTTACACCGAGTAAACAGCACCGTTATCCAACCAGATAACGAAGCTACTCGTGGTGCGCTTTTCCAAATCGCACATTTAATTAAGGTTGAAGAAGTTAAATAGTTTTCATATCATTAAATAAGGAGGTGCGCAATAGCATGAAGTTGAATGAATTAAAACCTGCTGAAGGCTCACGGAAGGTTCGTAACCGGGTTGGCCGTGGTGATTCATCTGGTAATGGTAAGACTGCCGGTCGTGGCCAAAAAGGTCAAAAGGCTCGTAGCAAGACTCGTTTGGGTTTTGAAGGTGGCCAAATGCCATTGTACCGTCGAATCCCAAAGCGTGGGTTTACCAACATTAACCGCAAGGAATTTGCTGTCGTAAACTTATCTGCTTTGAACGTCTTCGACGATGGTGCTGAAGTTACTCCAGCTGCCTTGGTTGAAGCTGGCATCGTTAAAAACGAAAAAGCCGGTGTCAAAGTTTTGGGTAACGGCGAGTTGTCAAAGAAGTTGACGGTTAAAGCCGCTAAGTTCTCTAAGTCAGCTGCCGAAGCTATCGAAGCTGCTGGTGGTAAAACTGAGGTGATTTAATGCTATCAAGCTTGAAAAACGCCTTTAAGATTAAAGACATTCGTAAAAAGATATTCTTTACTCTATTGGTTTTGATTGTCTTTCGGTTGGGTACTTATATTACCGTCCCCGGCATTAACGCAAAGGCACTTCAAAGCGTTGCGTCTTCTGGATTGGTTAGTATTTTAGATACCTTCAGTGGTGGTGGGTTGCAAAACTATTCCATCTTCGCGATGGGGGTTTCACCTTACATCACTGCACAAATCGTTATTCAATTGTTACAAATGGACATCGTTCCGCGCTTCGTTGAATGGAGCAAGCAAGGGGACGTTGGTCGGCGGAAGTTAAACCAAGCGACTCGGTACTTAGCGATTGCCTTGGCATTCGTTCAGTCTATCGGTATCACCGCTGGTTTTAGTGCCTTAAGTTCACTGAAATTAGTTGAAAATCCAAGCGTTACGACTTATCTGGCCATCGGGTTAATCCTGACTGGTGGGACCATGTTGACGACTTGGATGGGTGATATGATTACCGATCGTGGTTTAGGAAACGGGATTTCAATGATTATCTTCGCGGGTATCATTGCTCGGACGCCTAATTCTGTCTATCAACTTTTCCAAACTTACTTCATTGACGCTGACAAAGGGACCTTATGGAAGAGTGTCTTGTTCATTATTGGGTTGATCGTCTTAGTTCTGATTATTGTGACCTTTACTACTTGGGTTCAACAAGCGGAACGGCGGGTACCTATTCAATACACTCGGCGGGTATCCGGTTCGCCAGATAGCAGCTACCTCCCATTAAAGGTCAACGTTGCCGGGGTTATCCCCGTCATCTTCGCGAGTTCGTTTATTGCGACACCACAGACTATTCTGATGGCGTTCCAAAACACGCACTCTCAAGATGCTTGGTACCAAACTTTAACAGACGTCTTTAATATGCAAACGCCGGATGGTGCCGTATTGTACACTGTTCTGATCGTTGTGTTCACGTTCTTCTATGCGTTCGTTCAAGTCAACCCAGAAAAGTTAGCTGAGAACCTGCAAAAGCAGGGGAGCTACATTCCTGGTGTTTGGCCTGGTCACGAAACACAATCTTATGTTTCCAGTCTGTTGATGCGTCTTAGCACTGTTGGGGCGCTCTTCCTTGGATTCATTTCTTTGATTCCGTTAGTTGCCCAGAACCTGTGGAACTTAGATGAGTCAATTGGTTTAGGTGGTACCAGCCTCTTAATCGTGGTTGGGGTTGCTATTGAAACCATGCGGCAAATCGACGGATTAATGATGAAGCGCGAATACGTTGGCTTTATCCAAGGTCCAGAACCAGCTTAATGAGTTTCCAGCGGGTGTGTTGATCTTTTAGCACACCTGCTTGTGTTTTTCGGGTAAATTTCGAGTTAAAGGAGAACGAACATGACAGCAATGAATTTGATCCTCATGGGTTTACCAGGTGCCGGTAAAGGTACGCAAGCCGAAAAGATTATCAAGGAGTTCAATTTGCCGCATATTTCCACGGGAGACATCTTCCGTGATGCGATGAAGAACGAAACTGAAATGGGATTGGCAGCGAAGAAGTTCATCGACAAGGGTGAACTTGTGCCGGACGAAGTCACGAACGGCATCGTTCGCGACCGGTTAGCTCAGGATGATACCAAAAACGGGTTCATGTTGGATGGGTTTCCCCGTTCTATTGTTCAAGCCGAAGCGTTAAACACGTTTGGTCCTGAACTTGATCGGACCATCAACGCCGTGATTAATATTCACGTTGAACCAGATGTTTTGGTTGAACGCCTTTCCGGTCGTTACATTTGCCGCAACTGTGGCGCAACTTACCACAAGCTGTACAAGCAGCCTAAGGTTGAGGGTACGTGTGACGTCTGTGGTAGTCATGACTTCTATCAACGCGAAGACGACAAGCCTGAAACGGTGAAGAATCGTTTGGCAGTGAATTTGAAAGCAAATACACCGCTGGTTGATTACTACACCAAGAAGAACTTGTTGTTTACCGTTGATGGTGACCGTGACATCGATGATGTTTACGTCGACATCGAAAAGATCCTGAAGAACCTCTAGGAAGTAGCTTAGTTCTTGCTTAACTGGAAGAATTATGGTAAGCTTATTCAGGTTTAGCCTGTAAATGGCGCGCTGACGCGATTCACAGGTGCTAGGTAGGGGCAACTCGTTGTCCTTGCCGCTTTTACGTGTATTTACACGCAATTAAAAGGGAGGTACTTTCGTGGCGAAAAGCGATGTCATCGAAGTCGAAGGTAAAGTTACCGAAACATTACCAAATGCGATGTTTCGGGTCGAATTAGAAAACGGTCATGAGATTCTCGCTCACGTTTCCGGTAAGATTCGGATGCATTACATCCGGATTCTGCCTGGTGACCGAGTAACTGTTGAAATGTCACCGTATGACTTGTCTAAAGGCCGGATTACTTATCGCTTTAAGTAACGGTTAGACAGATGTAGGAGGGATATTCATGAAAGTAAGACCATCAGTTAAGCCAATGTGCGAACACTGCAAGGTTATCAAGCGTAAAGGCCGAGTAATGATCATTTGCTCAGCTAACCCTAAGCACAAACAACGCCAGGGTAAGTAATTCAATTTATAGGAGGTGCACTTAAATGCCACGTATTGCTGGAGTGGATTTACCACGTGATAAGCGAATCGCTTACGGTTTGACTTACATTTTTGGAATCGGGATCAACACCGCACACAAGATTGTTGCGGATGCTGGTGTCGCAGAAGACGTTCGGGTTCGCGATATGACGCCTGATCAAGAAGACAAGATTCGTGCCGAAGTAGACAAGTACAAAGTTGAAGGTGACTTACGTCGTGAAGTTAGCTTGAACATCAAGAACTTGCAAGAAATGGGTTCTTACCGCGGTATGCGTCACCGTCGTGGACTGCCTGTTCGCGGCCAACACACCAAAAACAATGCCCGCACTCGGAAGGGTAAAGCCGTTTCCGTTGCCGGTAAGAAGAAGTAAGGGAGGTTTATCACTTTATGGCTACTAGAAGAACTAGTCGCAAGCGTCGGGTCAAGAAGAATATTGAAGCCGGTGTTGCACACATTCACGCTACGTTTAACAACACATTAGTTATGATCACAGACGTTCAAGGGAACGCTATTGCTTGGTCATCAGCTGGTGCCTTAGGTTTCAAGGGTAGTCGGAAGTCAACGCCATTTGCTGCACAAATGGCCGCTGAAGCCGCTGCTAAAGCATCACAAGAACATGGTGTTAAGTCCGTTGAAGTTGCTGTCAAGGGTCCTGGTTCAGGACGTGAAGCTGCTATTCGGGCAATTCAAGCTGCTGGTATCGAAGTTACGGCTATTCGTGACGTTACGCCAGTGCCTCATAATGGTACTCGTCCTCCAAAGCGCCGTCGGGTTTAACGTGAGCGTTTCATTAATGAGGGCAACCTTCATGATGGGATTGACTTATAGGAGCTCAACGCGGTTTGAAAGGGGTAAACGATAAGAATGATTGAATTTGAAAAGCCTAACATTCATAAAATTGACGAAAGCAGTAACTACGGCAAGTTTGTTGTCGAACCGTTGGAACGTGGTTACGGAACAACGCTTGGTAACTCTCTGCGTCGGATTCTGCTTTCATCATTACCTGGTGCAGCTGTTACCAGCATTCAAATCGACGGGGTTCTGCATGAATTCTCTACTGTCGAAGGGGTCGTTGAAGACGTCACGCAAATCATCTTAAATGTTAAGAAGATTGCATTGAAGTTGAACGGTTCTGATGATCAGGAAGAAACCATGGAGATCAACGTTAAGGGACCTGCCCAAATCACCGCTGGTGATATTGTGGCTGGTGCCGACGTTGACGTTTTGAACCCAGATCTGTACATTGCAACGGTTGCCGATGGTGCAACGTTCCATATGCGGATGACGGCTGACAAGGGCCGGGGTTATGTTTCTGCTGACGAGAACAAGACTCGCAACACGGACATGCCTATCGGTGTCTTAGCTGTGGATTCTATTTACACCCCAATCGAACGGGTTAACTACCAAGTAGAGAATGCACGGGTTGGCCAACGGGCTGACTATGATAAATTGACCCTGGATGTTTGGACAAACGGTTCAATTAATCCAAGCGAAGCCATTGCTCTGGCTGCAAAGATCTTGACCGAACATCTGGCTATGTTTGTCGACCTGACTGACGAAGCTAAGAATGCGGAAATCATGGTTGAAAAGGAAGAAACTCACAAGGAAAAGATGCTTGAGATGACCATCGAAGAGCTCGACTTGTCCGTTCGTTCTTACAACTGCTTGAAGCGTGCTGGTATCAACACGGTCCAAGAATTGAACAACAAGACTGAAGCAGACATGATGAAGGTTCGTAACTTGGGTCGCAAGTCCCTTGAAGAAGTTAAGGCTAAGTTAGCTGACTTAGGTTTGTCACTTCGGAAGGAAGACTAATTTTAGACACTCAAAGGAGGGTTTCTGGTTATGAGTTACCGTAAATTACAACGGACTAGTTCTCAACGTCGTGCCTTGTTACGCGATTTGACCACTAGTTTAATCTTGAACGGCCGCATCGAAACGACTGAAGCACGTGCTAAGGAAGTTCGCAAGACGGCTGACCAAATGATTACCTTGGGTAAGCAAGGCGACTTACACGCACGTCGCCAAGCCGCTGCTTTCATCCGCAACGTGGTTGCTGATGTTAAGGAAGATGGCGACGATGTCGTTGTTACCAGCGCATTGCAAAAGGTATTTAGCGATTTAGCACCTAAGTATGCTGATCGTAAGGGTGGTTACACGCGTATCATGAAGACGATGCCTCGTCGTGGTGATGGCGCTGCTATGGCTATCTTGGAATTCGTTGACTAATTAGTTTTGAATTCAGGGAGTTTGTCACTTCCCTAAACGTGGCAATTAGGTTTCAAATTAATCACTAGGACCATGTGGTATAGAGCGTTATGATGATGGGTTTTCCCCGAGTCTAGCTTGAATGGGGGCAAACGCCTCAGCGCCGCTGGTTTGTTAGTGATTTTTTTTGTACATATTTTTATATAAGCGTCGTTTGCAATGGCTAGTAGCGATGGGACCGCACATTTGCCGGGTGCTGGGCACAATTGGATTGGTTGGCAGTTGTGGGTAGTTCGGTGACCGCATAACAACTAGTAGTCGGAAGTCGTTGGCCAGAAATGCGGGGGATTCCGGTGAATATTGGTGAACCACTACGTTATCTCATCAACATTTGGTATAATTACTGGTGACTTTTACATGGGAGAATTAAAAACGCTGATGGAAAATATCATTGAAGTTAAACATCTTTCATACCGTTACGGCAAGGAGCAACGACCGGCATTAAACGATGTCAGTTTTGACGTTCACCGTGGCGAGTGGTTGGCCATTGTTGGCCATAACGGGAGTGGAAAATCCACGCTAGCTAAGTCTTTGGATGGGCTATTGCCATTTACCGAGGGAACAGTTACCGTTGATGGCCTGGAACTCTCGCCAGAGACCGTCTGGCAGGTTCGCGAAAAAATTGGCATGATCTTTCAGAACCCCGACAACCAGTTTGTTGGGGCAACTGTGGAGGATGATGTTGCTTTTGGTTTGGAGAATCGGCAGGTTACTCGTGAGGACATGATTCCACGGGTCAAAGCGGCTATCGAAGAAGTCGGCATGCATGATTTTGCGCAGCGTGAACCAAGTTCGTTATCTGGTGGTCAGAAACAGCGGGTGGCGTTGGCCGGCATTGTGGCGATTACCCCCAGCATCTTAATTTTGGATGAAGCCACCAGTATGTTGGACCCCTTAGGACGGCATGAAATGCTTGAGTTGGTCAGTAAGCTGCGGCGAGATCAGAAGCTAACCGTTATCTCAATCACGCACGACATTGATGAGGCAGCAAATGCTGACCGAATTTTGGTGATTGATGATGGGCAGTTGGTTCAAGAAGCCTCACCAGCAGAAATATTTGCGTTGGGTGAAAAGCTGGTGGACTTAGGACTGGATTTACCTTTCACTGCCAAGCTCAAGGCGGCACTGAAAAAACGGGGCATTGAGCCTCCCACAAATTATCAAACGATGGCGGAAATGGAGGAATGGTTGTGGCAATCTCTTTCGAACACGTAACCTTTACGTACCAAGCTGGTACGCCCATGGCGCAGACGGCTTTGGAAGACGTTTCCTTCAATCTGCCTGACCACGGCTATTTAGCCATCATCGGTCACACGGGGAGTGGTAAATCAACGCTCGTTCAACAAATCAACGCGTTGTTGAAACCGACATCCGGCACAATTAAGATTGATGATTTTACCATCACGCCGGATACGACCAATGCGGACTTGAAACCGCTGCGGCAACACGTGGGTATGGTTTTCCAGTTTCCAGAGAGCCAATTGTTTGAGGAAACGATTCGCAAGGACATTGCGTTTGGGCCACAAAACTTTGGTATGTCCCCTGAGGATGCCAACGAACTGGCTGATCAAATGCTGACTACGGTTGGCTTAGATACCAGTTATGCTGAACGATCACCGTTCGAATTATCCGGCGGTCAGATGCGGCGAGTCGCCATTGCAGGTGTGCTTGCTATGCGGCCAAAAGTTTTGATTCTGGACGAACCCACGGCGGGTCTGGATCCGCAGGGGCGTCAGGAAATGATGGACTTATTTGAACAACTCCATAGGGAACAGGGATTGACGATTGTTTTGGTCACCCATCAAATGGAGGATGTGGCTGAGTATGCTGAACAAGTTGCGATTATGCGTGAGGGGCGGTTGGTCAAGTTTGGCGATGTTCAGGAGGCCTTTGGTGACCCTGACTGGCTGTTAGCCAACCAACTAGACGTTCCTCGGGCAGCACAGTTTGCGCAGCAATTAGCAAAACGGGGATTCCAGTGGCAGCCTTTACCGTTGACCGCTGATCAGCTAGCAGAGCAGATTGCAGAGCAGTGGCGGAAACGGGGGACGGACCATGTCTAATTTTATTTTTGGTCGGTACTTACCGTTGAATTCTGTGGTGCACCGGTTAGATCCGCGGGCCAAGCTCATGTTGAGCTTCTTCTACATCGTGCTGGTATTTATGGCCAACAATCTGGTAACCTACGGGATTTTGATTGTGTTCACGCTAGCTGCAATTTTTGCCTCGAAGATTAGCCTGGGCTTCTTCTTAAAGGGGATTCGCCCCTTACTTTGGTTGATTGTCTTCACGGTGGTCTTACAGCTGCTCTTTAGTCCAGCTGGTGGGCACGTGTACTTTCACTGGGCGTTCATCAACATTACCCAGTACGGCGTCGTGAACTCCGGATACATCTTTATTCGGTTCTTACTGATCATCATGATGTCGACCCTGTTGACGCTGTCGACCCAACCGTTAGACATTGCCACCGGACTGTCATCGCTGATGAAACCACTGCGGTGGGTCCACGTTCCCGTGGATACGTTGGCCATGATGCTGTCGATTGCGTTACGGTTCGTGCCAACCTTGATGGATGAAGCCACCAAGATCATGAACGCGCAACGCGCTCGTGGGGTCGACTTCGGTGAAGGGGGTCTGTTCAAACAGGCCAAATCACTGATTCCTCTGATGGTACCGCTATTCATGAGTGCCTTTAACCGAGCTGAGGACCTCTCAACGGCCATGGAAGCGCGGGGGTACCAGGACAGTGAGCACCGGAGTCAGTACCGGATTCTCACCTGGCAAAAACGAGATACGGTGACCTGGATCATATTTATAATTGGATTTGCGGCGATTCTTGCTTTTCGTCGTTGGTAGGAGGACCTGATGCAACGTTACAAAGTGACTTTAATGTATGACGGCACGAACTTTGCCGGCTTTCAACGGCAACCGAATAAACGGACCGTGGAAAGCACCCTGACAGCTGTCGTTAATAAGATGGCTAAGCAGCCGCAACCTGCGATTGTGGTCTACGGTTCTGGCCGGACCGACGCAGGCGTCCATGCGCTGGCCCAGGTGGTCCATTTTGACTTTCCCTTCCTGATTCCCGCGGAGAACATGCGCAAGGGCTTAAACAGCATGTTACCGATGGATATGGAGGTCCTGAAGGTCGAGGAGGTCGCCGATACGTTCCACGCGCGGTATGATGTCTCCGGCAAGCGCTATCAGTACCGAATGGATATGGGCGAATTTCGAAATCCGTTTAAACGCAATTATACGGGCCACTGGAAGTTTCCAGTTGATTTGAATAAGATTAATCAGGCCTGTGCCGACTTGGTCGGAGAACACGATTTTACCAGCTTTGTGGCGTCTGGCGCGCAGACACGGACCTTCGTCCGAACGATCTACGAAGCCAGCTGTCATGTTGATGAAGCCAATCATGAATTGGTTTTTGATTTTTATGGAAACGGGTTTATGTATAATCAAGTGCGAATTATGGTGGGGGTCTTGGTAGAAATCGGTTCTGGGACTCGACCAGTGCATGACATTCCCAGACTGTACGAAGTCAAGGACCGTAAGCAGGCGCGGCGAACAGTGCCGGCGGCTGGCTTATATCTGAAACACGTGTATTATATGGGTGAGGATCCGGAACACCCGACAAAATTACCGCAACATCAGCGTTAATTTTCGTTAGGGGGACAAACAATCATTGACTTTATGAGTAAAACTTTGTATCATGGTTGTTGGTATTGTTTGCCCCACGATAAGCCCCGGAAAGTTTACTTGGTGTCAGACAAACACAGATTTATGGAGGAATTTAACGTGCGTACAACTTATATGGCAAAACCTAACGACGTGGACCGCAAATGGTACATCGTCGACGCAACCGATGTTAGTTTAGGTCGGCTTGCTTCAGTCGTTGCTTCTGTATTACGTGGTAAGAACAAGCCAACTTTCACGCCTAACGTGGATACTGGTGATAACGTAATCGTCATCAACGCTGCAAATGTCGCCTTAACTGGCCGTAAAGCAACCGGTAAGATTTACTACCACCATACTGGTTTCGCTGGTGGTTTGAAGTCACGGACTGCTGGTAACTTCCGGGATGAAAACCCAGAAAAATTGATCGAAACTTCTGTTCAAGGTATGCTTCCTAAGAACTCCTTAGGTCACCAAATGGCATTGAAGCTTCATGTGTATGCTGGTGCAGACCACAAGCACGAAGCACAAAAGCCAGAAGTATTAGACATTACTAACCTAATCTAAGGAGGAAACCAAATTGGCACAAGTTCAATATCGCGGCACTGGCCGTCGTAAAAACTCCTCTGCTCGTGTACGTTTAGTACCCGGCTCAGGTAAGATCGTTATGAACAAAAAGGCAATCGAAGACTACATTCCATTTGCAAGTATTCGTGAAGTTGTCTTACAACCATTCAACGTTACGGAAACGCTTGGTAACTATGATGCATTAGTTACTGTGCGCGGTGGCGGTTTCTCCGGTCAAGCCGGTGCAACTCGTCATGGGATCGCTCGGGCATTGCTCGAAGTTGACCCAGACTTCCGTGGTCCGCTGAAGCGTGCGGGTCTCTTGACTCGTGACGCCCGGATGAAGGAACGTAAGAAGCCAGGTCTGAAGAAGGCACGTAAGGCTTCACAATTCTCCAAGCGTTAATATTTCGATATTATCAATTGGGAAAGCTCTCGCCGTTTACGGTGGGGGCTTTTTTGTTGTGGTGTTTCGATTGGTCACACAGCGTTAGTAATGAACGACTTTAGAAAAGTGGCCACTTTCCGATTAATTAAATGAAAATGAATTGACTCATAACGAGATTGTGTTAATATTTTATTAGAGATTGATTAAATATTAATGAGGCGTCGAAGGGAAGAGTAGTGATTACCGCCAGTCAAGTGAGCCGTGTTTAGTGTAAAACGGCCTGGTGAGCGTCATGAAGATGAGCCTGGAGTCTTTCTAGTGGTTCGTGTCAGGGGCTATTAGAACGGTTGTAACCGATATATTACTAGTGTTATTAAATGACATGAAACGAAGGGTAGTCTTTTTGATTACCAAAATTGGGTGGTACCACGATACGTCGTCCCAGAATCTACAGTTTGTAGGTTCTGGGACTTTTTTTGTTGGGAGGAAATAGAATGAATTTATTTATTGTTGGTGCAGGTAATACAGGATTAGCGTTAGCGGGACTGGCACAAGCACAGGGTGACTGCGTCCGGGTATTGACGAATGACGCCGGGCAGTCAATTTTTTATCGGCAACACGCGTTGATCATCACGGGGATTTTTGAGAGTCATTTCAAAATTCAGATTGGCACCGACTATCAGGTTTTAAGTGACTGGGCGGACTTGATTGTGGTGACAGCCGATGCTCAGCCGGATGTCCTAGAGCAGCTACGGGTAACGGTGACGCCAGGGCAGTCCATTTTGTTGCTGAACTGGGCCGGTGTTGATGGCTTGGATTTAAAAGCATTAGGAACGGGCCTCATTAGGGAACATCTCTTGACGGTTGGCCAGGTGCCATCACTACCGCTGAGTGTTGCCGTGTTGGCCCCAGGACAATTGGCCATTGGTTTGAAGCAGACAACGGTTCGTTACCGGCGCGTGGGGGTGAGTCCGACCAGTTACGTGTTTCTAACCACCATGTTCAAGGAAGTTCACGAACGGGTCGCCACACTGACGGTTTCAGCGACTCAGAATTCTAGCTGGCTAACGCGGTGGCGTGGGTGGTGTCATCGAAAGGCCAAATCGAATTTCAGCAGCATTCTAACGCGAAAGTGAGTGACTTTGGCCGCTAACCGCAAAATTTCCGGGCCGGTTTCGGGTCACTCGGACTTGTACGTCGGTCACCCATTATCAAAAAAATCGTGTTTTCCAGTTTTTCCCGCAACCAGGTGTTGTTTTCCCGCAACCAATGTCTTAAGCTGAATGAGAAGTACATAATGGGACTGGGAATTATATGGATAAAATTAAGAACTCAAAGCTATTTGATACACTTTCTAAAAAAATGGTCTGGGGATTCATTCTCCTGATTACGGTGGGGACGATTCTCCTGAGCCTGCCAATCGCAACTCGGGGAATGCACGGCTCCACCTTCATTGATACCGTCTTCACGGCGACCAGCGCAACTTGCATTACAGGGCTCACGGTAGTCAACACGGCCACGCATTGGTCGTTTTTTGGTCAAGTCGTTATTTTGGCGTTGTCCGAAGTCGGGGCGTTAGGCTACATGACCTTTGCGGTGTTGCTATTCAACATCATTCGGCGCCATCTCAACCTTTCAACGCAACTAATGGTTAAGGAATCATTGAACCTGGAAAACCTAAGTGATACCAAGAGCGTTATGCGCTATGTAATTGGCCTCTCAGCGCTCTTTCAGATTGGGGGCGCCATTCTATTAGGCGCCGACTTTATCCCCCGTTTTGGTTGGAAACGGGGCTTGTACGTGTCCGTCTATCATTCAGTCATGTCGTTTTGTAACGCAGGCTTTGATGTGTTTGGTAACAGCCTTCGAGGATTTCAGGATGATTCGTACTTGTTGATTGTGACGATTATTTTGATTATTGCCGGGGGCTTGGGTTTTCTGGTTTGGCGGGACCTCTTACTGTTCCATGAACGGAAACGCCTGACCTTGAATTCTAAATTGACGTTGGTGACGACCAGCACGTTGTTTGTGGTCGGTTTCTTACTCCTCTTGATTACAGAGCGAGACCTATCACTGATGCCGGCCCATACCTCCTGGTTTAATCGCACCGTCAATACGCTCTTCCTGAGTGTTACGCCACGGACTGCTGGGTTGATCACATTGCCAACGCATCAACTTCAATCTGGGAGTGTGTTTATCTTAATGATTCTGATGTTTGTCGGTGGGACGCCTGGTTCGACCGCTGGGGGGATCAAGACCACCACGTTTGGGGTCTTAATGCTACAAAGTATTGCTCAAATCCGGGGTAAAAAAGATGTTGAATTCAGTCACCGCCGCTTTAGTCAAACCAACATCAGTCGCGCGCTATTACTGGTCTTTCTGGCCAGTATCGTGATTGTTGTGGCGACGTTGATTCTGACCCAGACGGAACGAATTCCCAAGGGGTTCGGCCTGGAATACATTGTCTTTGAAGTGTTGTCGGCATTTGGCACGGTGGGGCTGAGTCTTGGCTTGACGCCGCACTTAACGGTTATCGGCAAGCTAGTCATCATGCTGCTGATGTTCATCGGGCGGGTCGGTATTTTCACGTCGCTGTACTCACTTTCAAAACGGCAGACTAAGGTCAACCAGATTCGTTATCCAGAAGAAAATGTCTTAATAGGTTAAGGAGTTTTTATAAATGAAGAAGAATTTTGCTGTTCTGGGACTTGGCCGCTTTGGTCAAAGCGTGGTTGAAACGCTGGCTGAGACTCACCAGGACGTTCTCGCGGTCGACGTTCAAGAGACACCCGTCAATCAGATGATGGACGTGGCTACGCAAACGTTGATTGCGGATACCCGGGATGAGGAAGTCCTGCGGGGACTCAACATCGATACTTTTGACTACGTCATTGTTGGTATCGGGAATAACATGGAAGCCAGCATCTTGACGACCATGCTGGCCAAAGAGTTGGGTGCCAAGAAGGTCATTGCGAAGGCCGAGACGGCTGATCAGGGCCGGGTCCTGCAACGGGTCGGGGCGGACCAGGTCGTCTTTCCTGAGCGGGACATGGGGCACAGCATCGTCCGTAAACTGTTGTCCAACCACATTCTGAACTTCATTGATCTCAGCGACGAGTATACGCTAGCCGAAATCGTGATTACTGATCCCAATTTTGTGAACCAGAATTTGATTCAGCTAAATCTGCGGGAACGGTTTGATCTGACGGTCATTGCCATTCAACACGGCCGTAAAATCAACATCTCACCCAACCCGACGGATGCTGTTCAGTTGCATGACGTGCTGACGGTAGTCGGGCCAATTGAAAACGTTGAGAAGTTGGACGAGACTCTGAAGAAGTGATTGTTAGTTGGTGATTTTCTCAGTCCAAAGCGTCCCCACAGCAGGCAGAATCTCTAGCCTTCGGAGCGTGTCGCTCGCATATTTAGTCGTAAAAAAGCAGGTTCTCCACCTGATGGGGGTGAGAACCTGCTTTTGGCTATTCGAAAATTTGAAATGAGTTATTTTATTTATTTAGTAAAGAGCCCCGCAAGAGCTTTACAGTAAATGAATGTTGGCAGCTTCACACTTGTCGATCATTTCTTGTGGCCAGATAGCTGCTTGGACTTCGCCAACGTGCGCCTTACCCAGTAACAGCATGCACAACCGTGATTGACCGATCCCACCACCAATGGTGAATGGAATGTCTTCGCTCATGACCATCTTGTGGTAAGGGTAGATCAAACGGTCTTCGGCGTGGGCAATCTTTAATTGCTTCATCATCCGGTCAGCGTCGACCCGGACACCCATGCTGGAGATTTCAATGGCCTTGTTCAGGGGTTCGTACCAGAACAAGATATCACCGTTTAATTCCCAGTCGTCGTAGTCAGGGGCCCGGCCATCGTGGCGCTTGCCACTCTTAAGGGCGCCACCGATCTTCATCAGAAAGACACAGCCCAGTTTCTTGGTAATGGCGTCTTCACGTTCCTTAGGCGTCATGTCAGGGTACGTGTCTTCGAGTTCTTGCGTCGTGACGAAGTGGATTTCATCTGGCAAGTGGTGAACGGCTTGAGGGAACTTGTACCAAACTTCGTGTTCCATATGCTTGATGACCTTGAAGATAGTCCGAACGGTGGACTTCAAAGTTTCTTCGTTCCGTTCATCTTTGGCAATGACTTTTTCCCAGTCCCATTGGTCCACGTAAGCGGAGTGGTAGTTATCCAGGTCTTCGTCCTTACGAATGGCGTTCATGTTGGTGTAGAGGCCTTCGTGCATCCCGAAACCGTAACGTTTCAGGGCCAATCGTTTCCATTTAGCCAAGGAGTGAACGATTTCAATCGTATCGTCACCCATGTCCTTCATCGTGAAGGAGACGGGCTTTTCGACCCCACTCAGGTTGTCATTCAAGCCGGAAGCCTTGTTGACGAACATTGGTGCAGAGAGCCGGGAAAGGTTCAATTGGGCACCAAATTCATCTTGGAACGTTTCACGGATGTAGCGAATGGCGGCCTGGGTTTCCTTAACGGATAGCTTAGGATCATAATCCTTAGGTACGATTAATTGCATAGTGATTTCTCCTTCGTGGTTTAAATTTAGATAAAAGAAAAAGTCCTTCCATCCCTTATATCAAGGGACGAAAAGACTTTTCGCGGTACCACCCAAGTTGTTTATCATCAAAAATAAACCAGCTCAATTAGAGTACAAACATACTCTACCGATGGTAACGTACCGGTTAACGGCTAGACCTACTATGCCCCGGGGCAGTTCAGGTAGCAACTAAGAAAGTGTTTTTCAGAAAACGCGAACGCTGATTGGGTTTGCACTAATTCCCAACTCACTGGCAGGCTGCGTTAACTTACTCCTCTTTCCTCCGTTATTTATCTTATGGCATTAATCCTAGCACGATTTTAGCGTTTGTAAACAAAAAATTAAAATCTGACTAGAATTAAATGGCGAAAATCCTTAGAAAAGTGCGGACCCGTCACGGTTTTCACGAGGTCAAAAATTTTTTTAAAAAGTGACAACTTTATCCGCCCACTCGATTAAATCGACACTGCCGGGCATGCTAACGAGGGGGTAGGGGGCTTGGTTGGCGAATCGATGAATTCGGGGGCCTGTTTCACAAATAAATAGGGCACCACCGGCAGTGTCAAATGCCGACAACTCGCCGCTAACGTCGTAGCGGGCGTTGCCAATGGTTGCAATCTCGACTGCCGCTCCCATCAATAATAGGTGGGTGGCGTGGCCCTTTCTTAGGGCCGCTACACTGAATTTTAGGGCATTCCAGACTTGTTCGGGATCATTTGTTTCCACAATCACACCCAATTGCATGCAGCTTCCTCCTCGGAACGTTTCGTTCATCGTAGCATAAACCTGTCAGATTCAGGTTGGAAATGCTTACGTCAAGATGTCAGGTTCATTGACCCAACTTTTTGCTTGATAAGCCTGTTATTATACGTTTTCATAACAATTTTCTATTGACATTTGGGCCAGAAAAAATTAAACTATTATAATTGGTTTAATCAAATTCTCATTTAAAAATAAAAGGAGGAGTCGGCTTGGCACGACCTCATCAACTCTTTATTAAGAAACAGGTGCAAACGGATCTCTATAAGAAAACTGGGTTGGAAAAGACGTTAACGGCGTTTTCTCTAACAACTATGGGTATCGGCGCAATTGTCGGTGCCGGAATTTTCATCACTCCGGGCTTAATTGCCGCTAACTACGCCGGCCCTGGCGTGATGTTGTCGTATCTAATTGCTGTGGTCGTCTGCGCGATGGCTGCCCTGTGTTATTCAGAGTTTTCGTCAACGATTCCGCTGGCGGGGAGTGCTTACACTTACGTCTATGCCGTCTTTGGTGAATTTACCGCCTGGATTTTGGGGTGGGCGTTGATTTCCGAATATCTCTTCGCTGTTTCATCAGTAGCGGTGAGTTGGTCCTCGTACTTTCAAAACTTACTAGCGGGCTTTGGGTTCAAGCTGCCCGCCTTCTTCCGTGCAGCGGCTGGCACTGCTGGCGTGAAGGGTGGGGGCATCGACCTGGTTGCCTTAGTGATCACTATGTTGGTTGCCTGGCTCCTGTCTAAAGGGATTCGCGAGTCCGCTAAAATCAACAACATCATGGTTATCGTCAAAATTTTAGTCATCTTGCTATTTATTGGGATTGCCGTCTTCTACGTTAAGCCAGCGAACTATAACCCGTTTCTGCCATTTGGTACGGCGGGTATCTTTAAGGGGGCCGCGGTGGCCTTCTACGCTTACATTGGGTTTGATGCTGTTTCGACGGCCAGCGAAGAGGTCAAGAATCCCAAACGGAATATGCCAATTGGGATTATCTCATCCCTGTTAGTGGCCGCTGTTCTGTATATCGGCTTGTCAGCCGTTCTGGTCGGTGTGGTCCATTACACCAAGCTGAGTGTGGCAGATCCTGTGGCCCTAGCATTGAGTCTCATTCACCAAAACTGGGCGTCCGGGGTGGTTTCATTTGGGGCCATCGTGGGGATGACGACCGTATTGATCGTCATGTCTTACGGAGGAACCCGGTTGTTATTTGCAATTAGTCGGGATGGCTTGTTGCCGGCAAGACTGAAGAAGTTGAATCCAAAGACCCACGTGCCTGTGGCGAACACCTGGATCTTTGGGGTCTTGGCCAGCTTATTTGCAGCGGTCATTCCCATTGATAAGATTGCTGAGCTAGTGAACATTGGGACGCTATCAGCCTTTGCCATGGTGTCACTCGGAATCGTCTTCCTACGTCATGACGAACGCTTTAAGAATTTAGATACCTCGTTTAAAGTGCCGTGGTATCCCTTCTTACCAATTGCCTCGTTTTTAGCTTGTCTCTACCTCATGACACAGTTACAGGCCTTTACCTGGCTCGCATTTGCCGTCTGGGTCGTCCTGGGACTAATCGTCTACATGAGCTACGGTTACCATCACAGCGTGGTGCGCCAGCAAGTTAAGGGATAACGCTTTCATTTCGTGCTAAAATGGTCCTAGATTACCGAGAGGGATGACTGGATGCGTTACCTAGCAAGTTCAAGCTTAGATATTCGCCAAAATTTAGCAATTGAAACATATTTGATGGAGCACGCCGATCTGTCGGAGCCTATCCTGTACTTTTACATTAACTCACCGTGCATCATCGTCGGCCGCTACCAAAACGTATTGGCTGAAATCAATCAGCAGTACGTCCAAGACCACAACATTATCTTGACGCGGCGGACGTCTGGTGGGGGTGCCGTGTACGATGACCTCGGTAACGTGAGTTTCAGCTTTATTACCAAGGACGACGGGGATGCTGTGGGCAATTTCAAACGCTTCACGGACCCGGTGATCAAAGCACTCCATCAGATGGGGGCGACCGGTGCTGCCATGACGGGACGTAACGATCTGACCATCGCTGGCAAGAAGTTCTCTGGTAACGCCATGCACGTCGAAAACGGGCGGATGTTCTCACACGGGACGTTGATGTATGATGTGGATCAGACGCAGATTGCCAAATCCTTGCAGGTACCAGCCGACAAGTTAGCTTCTAAAGGCGTCAAATCAGTTAAGAGTCGGGTGACGAACCTGAAACCGTATTTCGATGAAGCTTATCAGCATCTGACGATTGAAGAATTTCGGGATACCTTGGCCAAAGAGATCTTATCGGTCTCGGATCTTAAGGACGCCAAGACTTACCAGTTAACAGCGGCTGATCAGGCGGGTATCAAGCAACAGGCTGACCAGTATTTCAACAATTGGGATTGGATCTACTGCAATGATCCGGCCTATTCTCTAACGCGTCGTCAGCATTTTACCGCGGGAACGGTTGAATTTGACCTGGATGTGGCTGGTGGTAAGATTCAAGCCATTCAGATTCACGGCGACTTCTTTGGCCAATTACCAATTGACGAGGTCACTACTAAGTTGACTGGGGTGACCTACACACCAGCGGCCGTTGCAGCTGTCTTTGAGACATTAGATGTGCCAAGTTACTTTGGTAAAATTACGAAAAATGAATTGGTTGACCTGCTGACTAAGCAGCCGACCACTGAATAGGGCGAGACTGGCCCATAGAACTTGATTAGTCGAAGCGTTGCTGCAGAGACGGCAACGCTTTGTTTTTTATTAAGGTTGCCTGGCAATCAGGAAACGTTAAGGAATTACCCCTATAATGGACAAGTTGATTCATATGATTAATTTTTAGAACGACCACCTGGCAGTCTGCGGGTGGGTGAAAGGGTGGCTAACCAAACCATGGAAATGGAAAAACGACAACGACCAAGAAGAAAGCGACATCCAGTCCGGAACACAATTCTGGTGCTGATTCTGGCACTACTAGTGGGAGGCGTGGCGTACGGTTATCAGAAGTATCAAAGTATTAAGAAGTCCGTTGATACCACGTACCAAGCATCCGGTGCTAAGAAGCTCCGGAATGTGAACGCTGTGCTGAAACAGAAGAAACCAATTTCGATTCTGCTAATGGGAACCGACACGGGGGCCCTTGGTCGGACTTTCCAGGGACGAACCGACAGTATGATGGTCGTGACGATCAATCCGGAAACGGAGAAGACGACCATCACCAGTATTCCGCGGGATACGGCGGTTTCAATCCCTGGATATGAGGATTACGGCACGGTTAAAATCAATGCAGCGTACGCCTATGGCAAGTCTAAGACGGCCATCACGACCGTCCAAGATATGTTAAACATCCCGATTGACTTCTACGCCATCATCAACATGGGGGGGATGGAAAAGATCATCGACGAGGTCGGCGGTGTGGACCTGACGCCAACGTTGAGCTTTAGTTATGGCGGGTACACCTTTAAGAAGGGTGTGAAGACGCACATGAATGGGAAACGGGCGTTGGCCTACTCCCGGATGCGAGATGACGATCCGAAAGGCGACTATGGTCGGCAGACGCGGCAACGAAAGGTCATCATGGCCCTGTTGAACAAGTCTGGTTCGGTCACGTCGCTATTGAACGAAAGCTTTATCAGCTCACTGACCAAGCAGACCCAGACTGACCTGACGTTTAACGACTTGACGGCGCTGGCTACGAACTATCGCAGCGCCACGAAGAGCATCAAGACGACCCACTTGCAGGGGACTAGTGAGACGCTTAATAGTCAGAGCATGGAAGTGGCCTCAAAGACCGAGCTGCAACGGGTCACAAACTATATTCGAACCGGCTTGGGCTTGGCTCACAAGTCAACGGGGACTATTGCTCAGGTTGATGCCTCGACCGGCGAAGCTGGTACGAGTGACGCGACGAGCAGTACGGGAACCACTGATAACGGCAACAATGGTGGCCCTGGTGGTGGCTATTAATAGTCGTCGCACTGCGGCGGTCAGAGATTCCGCCTGCTGTGGGGAACGCCTCCGTTTAAACGGGTGCTTGGAAGCTAAGCTAGTTTAAATACCTGGATGATAGCACTTACGCGATTTCCCACTATGTCTGACTAAACATCAATACCCAATCCTGGTTGTATCAGGCATAGTGGGTGTTTCAGTACTTTCAACCTTTGGGAATGAATTGATTGTGATAAGTAAGAGCGCTGCAGACTGAGGTCTGGGCGCTTTTTCTATAGGTATCATATTGGGTGGGTGATCCCTGATGAGTTGATTCCACCTGCTAATTCGTTGTAGTGTAAGGTATCAGTAGTGAGCATTGAAGGGAGTTATTGCCAAATGAAAAACATCTTAGTTACGGGGGGCGCTGGCTTTATTGGCGCCAACTTTGTCCGTTACGTGGTGGCCAATCACCCGACAGTTCACGTAACGGTGTTGGATAAATTAACGTACGCCGGGAATCGGGCCAATCTGGCTGGGTTGCCGGCTGACCGGGTGCGATTGGTAGTCGGCGATATTGCCGACGCGCGGTTGGTCAATGACCTGGTTCAGCAGGTCAACGCCGTTGTTCACTACGCGGCCGAGAGTCATAACGATCGTTCGTTACGTGATCCAGCGCCGTTTATTCAAACCAATATCGTTGGCACCTATACATTACTACAGGCCTGTGTTCGCTACGGCGTCCGGTTTCATCACATCTCCAGCGATGAGGTTTACGGTGACCTGCCACTCAGAGATGCTGGGACGAACGACTCAGCGGCGAAGTTTACCCCCGAGTCGCGGTACAATCCCAGCAGTCCCTATTCCGCTAGCAAGGCGAGTTCCGACATGCTGGTGCACGCTTGGGTCCGCTCGTTTGGGCTACGGGCGACTATTTCGAATTGTTCTAACAACTATGGGCCTTACCAACACATTGAAAAATTCATTCCCCGCCAGATTACGAATATTCTCAGTGGGCGGCGGCCCAAGTTATATGGGACGGGGCAAAACGTACGCGACTGGATTCACGTGGATGATCACTCGCGAGCGGTCTGGCTAATTTTGACACAGGGAAAGATTGGAGAAACTTACTTGATTGGGGCTAACGGTGAGCGCTCTAATTTAGGCGTTTTGCAGGCAATCTTAACGGCGATGGGCCAACCAGACAATGCGTTCGATTACGTGCAGGACCGTCCGGGACATGACCGGCGGTACGCCATTGATGCCACTAAACTCCAGACTGAATTGGGGTGGCAGTCGCAGATGACAGACTTTTCAGTGGGCCTGCAGCAGACCATTGCTTGGTATCGCACACATGAAAGTTGGTGGCAGGGAGAAAAAGCGAAAGTTGAGGCCGCTTATCAGGCTGCCCAACTGACTGAATCGGCTATTGATAACGAATAAAGCGAGAGCGAGGCGGTGGTCTCGCTTTTTTTTGTTATTAATTTGATAGTCAATTATAACCATCTGTTAGTAGCGTTATACGTAAATGGATTGGCTCAAATTCCTTTTAATAGTTAAAACGAAAAAACGCAATAGGATTGACTTGATTGTGAAAAATGGTTTATAGTGTGGTAACAAATATAAAAGTTGTTGTAAAAGCTAGCGCGCGTTTGAACAAGTGGTGGTCGCTCACGTCAGTCACAAGGACCTACACGGAGGAGAGTATGGAGTCAGAACAAACAATTAACTTGGCACAAGTTGCCAACATTCTACGGAAGCACGTCAGATTGATCAGTCTAACCACACTATTAGTCACAATCCTAGCCGTGGTGGCGACCTTTTGGCTCATGACACCCAAGTACCAAGCCACGACCAATATTCTCGTAAATCGTCGAGCAACAGCGACGGAACAGGGCGGTCAATTACAACAGGTGCAGGCCGATGTCCAAATGATCAGCACGTACAAGGACATCATCACCAGCCCAACGGTTTTGGAACCAGTCAGCCGGGAGATTCGTGACTTACCTGGCCATCCAAAGGGTTTGAAGCAGGCGTTGCAGATTGAAAATGAACCTAATTCACAAGTGTTTTCGGTAACAGCAACGGCGACCAATCCGCAAACCGCCTCGGTAATTGCCAACAAAACAGCCCAGTCATTCAAGGATAAAATCGGTAAAATTATGCGCATTGATAATGTGTCCATTGTTTCACCAGCAACCGCTAGTGGTGGGGCCGTCAGTCCTAAGAAGGCGATTAACATTCTACTAGGCGTGGTGGCGGGTCTCTTGATGGGGATGAGTTTAGCTTTCATTCGAGAAGCAACGGATAGAACGGTGACATCGGAAAAATTCTTGACCGAGGACCTGGGCATAACCAGTCTTGGAATTCTTAGCGAGATTCCGCAGGAACAAGCACAGAGGCGCCGGACAACTGAGTCAACAGTGACTGGTCAGACTAACACTCAGGCACAACGCATTCAAAGAAGGGTTTAGGTGGAAGAGTATGCGACGGTTCAGGCACAAGACATTAAGTGATGCCAGTCATAAAAATGGCGTTGGGTTGATTACCGCTACAGCACCGGGACATCAGATTGCTGAGCAGTTTCGCACGGTGCGAACGAACATTCAATTTTCCTCAGTGAACCACCCAGTTAAGTCGATTCTGTTTACTTCCTCCGCGCCCTCAGAAGGCAAGTCGACCGTGAGTAATAATTTGGCCGTTACGTGGGCTAGTCAGGGGGCACGGGTGGTCCTGGTGGACGCAGATTTACGACGGCCCACGGTTCATCAGACTTTTGACGTAGCCAATCGTTTGGGCATGACGAATTTCTTATCCGGTGTGGCAACCCTGGCAGAGGTGGTGCAGGCAACGACAATCACCAATTTGTCGGTGGTGACCAGTGGACCTATGCCGCCCAATCCAGCGGAATTGCTGGGAAGTTCGCGGTTAAAGCAACTGTTACAAGAGTTACAGGCCAGTTATGACTTGATAATTGTGGATGCGCCCCCAGTCAATACAGTGACGGATAGTCAGCTATTGGCGGCAGAGGTGGACGGGACCATCTTGGTGGTGCCGCAAGGAATTGCAACCAAGACTGGTGTACGACGGGCTCAACAATTGTTGCAGGCCGTGCACGCCAATGTTTTGGGGGCAGTGATGAATCGGGTCACGGATTTGAAATCGGATGGGTATTACGGCCAAGTGTACCAGGGTTATTATGGCCGAACGGATAATTAGATGGGATTAATTGATGTGCATATCCACCTTTTACCAGCAATAGATGATGGGCCGCAAAACCACGAACTAGCGTTGCAACTAGCTGAAATGGTCGTTGCTCAAGGCATCACTCACGCCGTGTTGACACCGCATCATTTACAGGCTGATTACGACAATCCTAAATGGAGAGTCCAGGAGCACGTGGTTGCCTTTCAGTCGGCGTTGCAGTTGGCGGGGATTCCACTGACGGTGTTCCCGGGGCAGGAGGTTCACATGACCGGGGACCTGTTAAACCATTTGGCCGCCGATGACCTGTTATTTTTAGACGCGGTGGGGACTTACTTGCTGCTGGAACTGCCAGCCACGCACGTGCCCCTGTATACGGAAGACCTGTTATTTCAGCTGACATTGCGGGGAATCATCCCCGTCTTAGCTCACCCAGAACGACATCCGGTGCTGCAACGGGAACCGGAGCGCTTAGAGAGATTGATGCGATTAGGATGTCTACTCCAGGTGACGGCGGGAAGTTATCTGGGGATGTTCGGTCGAGCTGCCCAGAAATTAGCCAGTCACTTGTTGGTGAGTGTACCGGGAGTTCTGCTAGCTTCCGATGCCCATGACGACTTACGGCGCCCCTGCGTCATGGCGGCGGCCTTTCAGCAATTAGAAGTTGCAGTAGGGTCAGACCGTTGTCGAGAAATTAATGATAATGCCGTCGCCGTAGTCAACGGGGAATCCCTACTAACGGGCGGCTAAACACTTTTGCCACTCAGAAGAAAGGGTTAGGGACATTTAATGGATTATCGTGACACAAACTATCAGAGTAGCTTGCTTGACCAGGCCAGACAACGTCGCCGGTATTTATACCGAACGAGTAAACGGGTATTTGATATGATGATGAGTCTCTTGGGATTGTTGCTATTGATGCCGGTATTCATCGTGGTTGCCCTCTTGATCAAGTTGGAAGACCCACGGGGACCCGTGTTTTATTCACAAACTAGGGTGGGCGTGAATCAACGGCCCTTTCGGATGTTTAAGTTCCGCTCAATGGTGGCCGATGCTGATCATCAGCTCAATCAGTTGCTACAACGAAGTGACGTGGCCGGGGCCATGTTCAAAATGAAGCAAGATCCCCGAATCACCAAAATCGGTCGGATTATTCGTAAATACAGCGTGGATGAATTGCCGCAACTGTTGAACGTTTTGTTGGGTCAGATGAGTCTAGTTGGTCCGCGGCCGCCATTGCCACGGGAGGTGGCTACCTACACGTCTCACGATTTACAGCGGTTGACGGTAAAGCCTGGGTGTACGGGATTGTGGCAAGCAACGGTTCGTAATGAGGTGAGCTTTGCCGAAATGGTGTTGTTGGATCTGCAGTATATTGCGCGCCGGAGCTTTCTGCTGGACCTGTATGTGTTGCTTTTAACAATTCGTGTCTTTGTGAAGCCAAACGGGGCGTACTAGTCGTTAAGAAAGGGGATGACCGAATGAAGGTATGCTTGGTTGGGTCAAGTGGTGGTCACTTGGCTCATTTGCGGTTACTCCGAGAATTCTGGGCGGACGAGCAGCGGTTCTGGGTCACCTTTGACAAGCCGGATGTACGGAGTCTGCTCAAGGGTGAGCGTCGAATCAATTGTTTTTTTCCGACGAATCGCAACTTGAAAAACCTAGTTAAGAATACGTGGTTAGCGTTCAAGGTCTTACGGCGGGAACGTCCCGACGTGGTTATCTCGTCGGGCGCCGCAGTGGCCGTGCCATTTTTCTACGTCAGCAAGCTCTTGCGTATCAAGACGGTCTACATTGAAGTCTTTGACCGAATCGATGCGCCCACTCTGACGGGCAAGCTCGTTTACCCAGTCACGGACCTCTTCGTGGTTCAGTGGCCAGAAATGCGGAAGGTGTACCCCAAGGCAGTGAATCTCGGGAGGATTTTCTAATGATCTTTGTGACAGTAGGCACCCATGAACAGCCCTTTAACCGTCTGTTAGTGGCTATGGAGGATCTGGTTGTGCGGGGCATCATTAAAGACCGGGTCGTGATTCAGTCGGGGTATGCGACCGCGGTAGCGCCCCACTGTGAGGTGACCAATTTTTTGAGTAATCAGGGCATGCAGCAAGCGATGCAGTCGGCAGATACCATTGTTTGTCACGGGGGACCGGCCACCTTTATGCAGTCCCTGGCGTTGGGCAAACGAACTATTGTGGTGCCCCGTCAAGCGGTATTTCGGGAGCATGTGAACGATCACCAGTTGACGTTTGCCCGGCAGGTGGCGCAACAGGGGTATCCGTTGACCGTAGTTGACGACGTGGCCGAGTTGGCGACAATCTTTACGACTGCCCGTGACGTGCCGCACCAGTTGCCTTCGCACACGCACCAATTTAACCAGCAGTTGACGGTGGCAATTCGGCAGATGGGAGTGTCGTCATGATTCCTAAAGTAATCCATTACTGCTGGTTTGGTGGTCAATCCCTTCCCGACAGTGTGACCCGTTGCTTAGCGTCCTGGCAGCGTGTCTGTCCGGATTATCACCTTAAACGCTGGGATGAATCAAACTGGGATGTGACGCAAATCCCTTACGTGCGGCAGGCGTACGCACAAAAGAAGTTTGCCTTTGTCGCCGACGTTGCCCGCCTAGACGTGATTGCCCGGCACGGTGGTATTTATTTAGACACGGACGTGGAACTTCTCCAGCCGTTGGATACGTTTTTAACATACGATGCTTTCTTTGGCATGGAGGAGGCGGGCCGGGTGAATACTGGAGTCGGGTTTGGGGCAATCAGTCAGCAAGCCACGGTACGGGACCTATTGGCCCAGTATCAACAGCGTAATTTCATGTGTAACGATCGGCCGGATCTAACCACCTGCGTCACGATTGCGGCGCCGTTATTCAAGGGATGGGGTGTGCAACGAAATCGGCAAATTCAACTTTTACAGGATAAGCGCGTCGTCATCTTACCGCCAACTTATTTTTGTCCGGAGGATCTCGCCTCTGGTAAGTTACGACTTACGGCGCAAAGCGTCGCCATTCACCATTACGCGGCCACCTGGAAGCCTGCCACCTCGCTAACCGTTACTCGGTGGAAAATCAGGAGCCGTCGTATCATTGATGCCGTTGGCGGGGAAGGGAGTTATGCACGACTGAAGAGCTGGTACAGCGCGGTAAGGAGCAAGATTTGAAGACAACTATTTCCCAATCGCCGGGGCTACCGGTTAAATATATCGTGGCGTTGTTGACGACTTTTACGGCAACTTTTTTGGCGGCCACAACCGGTGGCTTTCCGGTCGCTTGGTTAGTTGCCGTCGTTGCTGGGTGGTCCCTCAATCAGCTACGGCAACAGCGCGAGCTGATTTTGCTGGCCATCGTAGTGTTACTGGTTTTTCAAAATTTCTTGATTGGCGTGGGTGCCCACCTAGCGGGAAATGATCAGGGGTTAACATTTTTGACACAGGTACCACTGCTTTTCACGGCGGGGCTCTTCGTTGGTGGTCCACTCAAAACCATCCGTTGGGATTGGGTGACGCGACTTTTTCTTGGACTACTAGGGATTGCGCTGGGTTCACTGGCATTCGGCCACGGGTCGCTGGGGGCGATTATTGCCAATCTTAGAAATTTAACGTTTTTTTTCATGGTCTACCAGATAGCTTGGCAAAATAGTCGACTGGCGTCTTTTGATGTCGCGGCGCTATGCCGACGATTGAGTCACCTGGCCTTTCTGATTATTGGGGTCGGGGTGGTTCTCCTGTTGGGGGGATATCGGGCGTACGCTGCCATTGGCATCGATGAAGTTTATCGTGCCAAGGGGGCCACTGCTCTCGCGCAGGCGGGGCTGGACGGTCGGTTTTACTCAGATGCCTTTGGCCACGCTGTGACGCGGATGGGGTCGTTGTACTACGAACCCGTCAACCTCGGTTACTTGTTGGTAGGGATGTTGCTATTTCTGGTGATGTTTCGCTGGACTCAGAGTTGGGTGGTCCGGGTGCTCAGTGAGGCTATCGTCCTGGTAGGGGTGTTCTTAACCTTCGGGAAGGGTGCGCTCATGGTACTGGGCCTGGCGTTGCTGGCTCCAGGAATTCACCGGAGCCTGAAATGGTGTCTTCATTTTCTAAATGATCGGGCTATCTATCTGGGTGTGATGCTACTCGTTGCCGGTCTAGTTTACCTATACAGTAATTTTTACTACCAAACGTTCGGTGGGGCAGTGGGCAACCACTTTACTGCTATTACGGAAACGTGGCAAAATATCTTAGCCCGACCACTAGGACATGGCCTAGGCACTGGGGGCAACGCTGCCGCAGCGCTGAACGTTGGGGAGAGTGATGATGCCACTTGGTTGAGCACGGGTGGTGAAACTGCTCTCCTGTCGTTTGGGTATCAAATTGGTTTAGTGGGAATTGGCATCTTGAGCCTGATTTTTGTTCAGCTAGGGCGTCAACATCTGGTTCGTTTAAATTCTTTGACGCGACGAGCCCAGGCTAGTTGTCTGCAGTTGGCATATCTACCAGTAATTTTGATTATCATGAGTATTTTTCAGGACAATACATTTACCCCACAATGTATTGCAATCTATATGATGTTACTTGCGATGGGACCAGTTCTTCGTCGCCCAGCAGGAGAGGAGTCCCCATGAAGTCCCCATACTTTTCAATCATTATTCCGGTGTACAATGCTGCCCATTTCCTGGAGCGCTGCCTGACATCTGTGCTAGACCAGGCATTTACAGATTTTGAAATCTTGGCGGTGGACGACGGCTCAACGGATGCTTCACTGGCGGTACTTCAACAGTTGGCGGGGAACGTATCGGCACTGCAGGTGTTTTCTCAGGCCAACGCGGGCGTCTCAGCCGCGAGAAATACGGGGTTAAAAGTAGCACGGGGACAGTACGTGTTATTCCTAGACCCGGATGACTATCTAGCGGCAGATGCACTGACGATTTTGAAAAAGCAGCTGGTGAGTCGACCAGATATTGCTTGTTTCAACGTCTTGTTGGCAAGTTATAATCGGACGTACGCTATGGCACTGAACGAGAGATTTGCTCGGCCACAGCTTTTGGCAGCCCCCAGTTTTCTAGAAGTAATTTTCACCCAGGGTGGTTTTCGCGGCTATGCTTGTAACAAGGCTTATCGTAGGGCTGCCATTCAGGGGATGTATTTTGATGAGCACGTAGCGTATTTGGAGGATGAATTGTTTAATGTCCAATTAATCCAACGGGTGACGACGATTCTGTGCCTGCCAGAGCCGCTGTACGTGTATTGGCAACACGCCGAGTCGTTAGTGAATTCAGGCTTTAATCCTAAAAAGGTCACGGCAGTTCAAGCGGTCGATCACATGTTGACCAGTGTTCCGGCGGTATTTCAAACGGATCTCAAGATTCGTCGGAATCGGTTGATTATAGAGTTGGCTAGTGGTGCTTTAAGAAGTCATCGGCGGGAGTTTAAACAACTGCGCGCTATGTATTGTCGGTTATCACCACGCTGCCAGCATTGGATGTATGGACCAGCTAATCAGACGATTCTTAGGGTGGCCAACTGGCATTTTGAGGGAGCAGCACGACTCTTTCAGGTGAAAGAGTCGCTAGTGAAGAGTCGCCTGTTCTACTGGTTACGTTACCGGTTGGCTAGGCCGTAGCCAGTTGCTCGCATGAATGTAGAGGTTCGGAAAATTATATGAGAAAGTTGATGACAAAATATAAGCAGCTACCAGTCCAGGTGCGGGCCTCCTTTTGGTTTCTGATTTGTGCGTTTGTTCAGCGGGGGTTGTCAGTCCTGACGACCCCCATCTTTACGCGCCTGCTGACCCCGCAGGAGTACGGGCAATTTAGTGTCTTCAATTCCTGGCTAAACGTGGTGACTATTCTGGTGTCGCTGAATCTTTACGCCGGTGTGTACATGCAGGGGTTGGTAAAATTTGACCGGGAACAAGCGACTTTTTCCTCTTCCATGCAGGGACTGACGGTCGTTTTGGCTGGCGGGTGGACCGCCGGCTATCTGCTATTCAGGACGCAGGTGAATCAACTGCTCGGTCTGCCAACGGTGCAGGTGTTGGCCATGTTGGTGATTATTTGGGCCGGTGCGGCGTTTAACTTTTGGTCGGTAGCGCAACGCGTGGCCTACCGCTACCGACGATTGGTGGCGATGACGTTGCTGGTGACCGTTAGTCAGCCAGTGGTGGGTATCTGGTTAGTGGTCCACGCTCAGGACAAGGTGACAGCGCGAATCGTGGGGTTGGCGTTGGTCCAACTGATTGCGTACGTGGGCTTCTTCTTTATTCAAATGAGACGAGGACGGCGGTTCTTCTCCACTAGATTTTGGAAGTACGCCATCTGCTTCAATGTACCGTTACTACCACATTTTCTCTCACAGGCAGTGTTGTTTAGTTCGGACCGCATCATGATCGATAAGATGTTGGGTGCCGGGGTAGCGGGGATTTACACACTGGCCAGTGCAATCTCGATGTTAACGACCCTTTTTAACGATGTGCTGCTACAGACGTTGGAGCCCTGGATGTATCAGAAGATAAAAGCGGGACGAGCGGGGGATATTTCACGAGTTGCTTTGCCTGCGTTAGGGATGATTGCGGCAATTAACATTGGGTTCATTGCTTTTGCGCCGGAACTAGTGGCTATCTTTGCGCCAGCCGCTTATTTACAGGCAATCTGGGTCATGCCACCAATTACGATGAGTGTGTTTTTCGCTTTTCTCTATAATTTTTTCGTGGTATTTGAACTTTACTATGAGAAAACGTTATTCGTGACGGTAGCTACCATTGCTGGTGCCGGGTTGAACCTGGGCCTGAACTTTTGGTTGATCCCACGGCTGGGGTTCTATGCGGCGGGGTACACGACTTTAATCTGCTACGTCGCGTACGCGCTAGGCCACTATCTACTAATGCGGCGTATCTGTCGTGATCGACTGGCAGGCGTGCGGGTCTATCAGCCGCGGCCGCTATTACTGATCATTGGCATTTTTATGAGCGTGGGGCTGTTATTTCTAGCTAGCTATCACTGGCCGTTGGTTCGGTACGGGTTGATTGGCATTGGCATGCTGGCGCTCTGCTTAACTCGGCGTCGATTGATGGCGACGGTTCGTGACCTGATTGCGGTGAGACAAGGGGATAAAGCGGCGGAGTGAAGAATTCAGTAAATTTAAAAAGATTAGTGGTTTGTGTCCGTCAGCCACCTGCGGCTGTCAGAGATTTCACCTGCTGTGGGGAACGCCTCCGGCCTGAAAAACGGTCCTTTGGCTCGGCTTGAAGCCTGGAAAACCACCAGTCTCCAAACACGTCCCACACTGTAAGCCGAGAATCGGCTAACACCGTCGACACAGCTGGCTCCATCTTTGACCGCCTGCGGTTAAACGGGTTCATGGAACTAAGCTAGCTTAACTGCCTGAATGACAGCACTTACGCAATATTATTAGCACGCCACTAGCTAGCCGAGAGTGAGCCAAATTTGGACTCAGCCGTGGGATTTTCAAGTGCTTTTCTTGAAAATGGCGACTTGAAGACGTGCCTTTACGGCTTCAAGCGAGGGGCAAGACCGCCTTTTGGCTTGTCCCGTCCTTCCCACCGCGTTCCAGTCCAAATTTGGCGAACGGTAAGGCAGCAATTTCCCACTATGTTTGAGTAAATCCCAACCCTCGTTGTATCAGGCATAGTGGGTGTTTTAGTGTTTTCAACCTTTAGCAGAGATAACGAAACCCCCACGCGACCAAATTATCGCGTGGGGGTTTTTCATTTAATTACATTAAGTTGCTGACCAATTAGTAGCCACGGCTAGGGTCGGTCAGGTTGACGGTGAGTTTGCCATCTTGCGTCCAACTGGCCAAGTTATCTTTGAAGTAACCAAAGATAGCCCGGATGTTTTCAGCACCAGCAAAGCTGGTTTGATGAGGCGTAATCAAAACGTTTGGGTAGTCCCACAGTTTAGAATCCTTTGGCAGCGGTTCAGTTTCGAAGACGTCGAGGCCAGCGTTCAACACCTTTTGGTAGAGCAAGGCGTGCATCAGTGCCTGTTCGTCGACAGATTTGCCACGACCAACGTTGACAAAGACCCGGGTGCCATTTAGCTTATCAAAGAAGTCCGTATTGAAGTAGTGGACCGTGCTAGGCGTAGCTGGCATCGCATTGATGATGATGTCAGCGTCTTTAACGAGGTCTGCGTCATCCTTCATCGCCACAGTCCCTTGGAAACCAGAAACGCCATGGCCTGACCGGTTAACGCCAAATGGGTAATTCCCGAAGCCATTTAGTAGTTCAGCGATGTGTTGACCAATGCTGCCAGTCCCGTAGATAACCACTTTTTGGGAGGCCAGCGTCGCCATTTCACTACGTAGTGGCCGTTGCCAGAAGTGACCGGCTTGGTTCTTGACGGCTTCGTTGAAGTCCCGCAGAAAGTAGAGCAGGTAGCCAATCGTTGATTCCGCGATCGCCGCTGAGAAAGCACCACTGGCATTCGTCAGTTGGATGTTGTGCGCGGTGATCCAGTCCAAGGGAAGGTAGTCTACCCCGGCACTGACGGTTTGAATCCAGTGCACGTTGTTGTGCGGATCTTGTAAGACGGCGAGGCCGTGTTCCGTGCTCCAGCCAAAGACGATGCTGATGTCCGTAGCAGTGTCCCACTGGTCGGCGGGCACGACATCAACCCCCATGCTAGTCAGCTGTTCCGTTTGTTCTGGTGATAAATGTTGAAAGGCAAGTATCCGTTCTTTCATGATCAAAAACCTCCTTAGACGTTCTGCGTCTCCTTTATTTTAGCACGAGTTTGTGCATTTTTTCCTAAAAACCTTATCAGAACGGCAGAAATCGCTTACTTGAGTAGCACACATTGGCAAATGTGTTACCAGTGTCAACAACCAAGTTGCACACAAATTACTAATATATTCTATTAACTTTACGGAGATTGGCGCCTAACCATTGATAATTGACTTATCACTCGATATAATAGGTTCAGGATAGCAATTATTTATTTATACTAATAACGTTTGGGGGGGTTAGAAAAATGTTAAATCTTGGTCTGGATATCTTAGGCCTAGCACGATTTCAATTTGGAATGACGACTGTCTTTCACTTCTTCTTCGTTCCATTTTCAATTGGGTTAGCCTTCGTCGTTGCCGTCATGGAAACCATGTACGCCATCAAGGGTGATGAGGATTACAAGAAGATGGCCCAGTTCTGGGGCAAAATGTTCCTGTATAGCTTCGCCGTTGGGGTGGTTACCGGGATTATTCAAGAATTCCAATTCGGGATGAACTGGTCGGAATACTCACGGTTTATGGGGGACATCTTCGGTGCACCATTAGCCATTGAAGCCCTGGCAGCCTTCTTCATGGAATCCACCTTCATTGGGATGTGGATGTTTACCTGGGACCGGTTCAACAAATGGGTCCACACACTCTTTATTTGGTTGGTAATGTTCGGGTCTTCACTTTCTGCACTGTGGATTCTGGCAGCTAACAGTTTTATGCAAAACCCATTGGGTTACATCATCAATCAACAAACGGGTCACGTTCAAATGGTCAGCTTTGGGGCTGTCCTGAGTAACCCTCAGTTGTGGAGTGAATTCCCACATGTTATTTTCGGTGCATTTGTTACCGCTTCCTTCGTCATCGCTGGCTGTGCTGCTTGGCGTTTATTGAAGAAGGATCACGTGACGTTCTACCGGAAGTCATTAAACGTAGCCTTAGTCATTGGCTTGATTTTCTCACTGGGTTCAATTGCCAGTGGGGATATCCAAAGTCGTTACTTAATTAACAACCAACCAATGAAATTTGCCGCAATGGAAGGGCTCTACAAGGACTCGACCAACAAAGGTGAATGGGCGGCTGTTTCTGGATTTGATACGAAGAACCATAAGACGACGTGGTCAGTCGACGTACCTTACGTCCTCAACCTGTTGAGCTACCATAAGACAACTGGGACGGTCAAAGGTATGAATACCATTAACAAAGAAATGCACGCAAAGTACGATAAGAAGTACGGCAGCGATATTAATTATTACGTTCCAACGAACACGTTGTTCTGGAGCTTCCGGATTATGTCTGGTGCCGGTGCACTGTTTGCCTTGCTAGCAATTGTCGGGTTGATTTTCAACCGTAAGAAGTCGCAAGCAATTATGAAGCAACGTTGGTTCCTTTACATTATGGGACTGTGCCTGTGGCTGCCATTTATTGTCAACACGGCTGGTTGGTTCATCACTGAATTTGGCCGTTACCCATGGGTTGTTTACGGTCTGTTAACGATTGCCGATGCGGTATCGCCAAATGTCTCCGTTGCTTCGCTGTTAACGTCAAACATCATCTACTTCCTGATGTTTGCTGGGATGGGGGTCGTTATGATTGTCCTCTGCCACCGGACTTTGAAGGCCGGTCCTGACAACGATGAGAATACTGATGGGTACGCAGCCAGTGATACTGACCTGGATCCTTACTCAAAGGGGGCGTTCAACCATGACTAGTCTGCAATTCATCTGGTTTATCTTAATTGGGGTCTTGTTCAGCGGGTTCTTCTTCCTTGATGGATTCGACTTCGGGGTGGGGATGCTCGTCAAGAGTTTCGCCAAAACCGATGCCGAACGTGACGTTGTGATTCGTTCGATTGGACCACACTGGGATGGTAACGAAGTCTGGTTGATCACCGCTGGTGGTGCCATGTTTGCCTCATTCCCAATGTGGTATGCAACCCTCTTCTCAGGGTTCTACTTGATTCTATTCCTGATTTTAGCAGCCTTGATTTTCCGGGGTGTTTCCTTTGAGTTCCGGGCCAACATGCGGACGGAAACTTGGCGGAGCTTCTGGGAATGGGCTTCAACGATTGGGAGTTTCTGTGCGGCCTTCCTGTTTGGGATGCTGTTCACTGCGATGATCGCTGGGATGCCAATTGATAAGAACGGGGACATGAGTGCCCACTTCTTCGACTACGTGAACTTGTTCTCCTTAGTCGGTGGGGTTGCCGTAACCGTTCTGTGCCTGGTCCACGGGTTGAACTACATTCGTTTAAAAACGGAAGGTAGCTTACGTGATCGGGCCTTGGCTTGGAACAAGGTCGTTTACCCAATTCTCTTTGCGGGTGAAGTTTTGTTCGCTGTATTGCTCTATTTCTCAACCGATTTCTTCGACAAGAAGCCATTGAGCACGACGGCAATCGTCGTTGCTCTGGTAATCTTCACTTGCCTGGCTTACTGGGGGGTATTAGGTAACCACGAGTGGCTTTCATTCATTGGAAGCGGGTTATCGCTAATCAGTGTGGTCGTCTTGATTTTCAATGGCTTGTTCCCACGGGTCATGATTGCCAACAATCCGGCCAACTCGTTACTGATCAAGAATTCATCAAGTTCACCGTACACACTGCATCTGATGACGATTCTCACGTTTAGCATCTTGCCAATCGTGTTGATCTACTTCGTTTGGAGCTACTGGGTCTTCTACAAGCGCTTGTCTTCACCAAAGCAGAACGCCTAGGTACGACAACTTAAAATTTAAGTTAACGAATCCTCACCGCTTTTCGGAGTGGTGGGGATTTTTATAATTGTCGGCGGGGCCGATCCTCTGGTCTGTCGTGAGCCATGAAATTGGCAAAAACATTTTCGTAAATCAGCAGTTTGGTAGCGCTTAGAAACGGTAAAAATGCTATCATTGCAGTATGAGTTATGGGTTATTTTAAGTTAGCAAGGGCCGGTGCTCAGCCGGTTGCGTTAACTAAGGTAACTTCGTTTTATCACTTGTTACGAGGGGGCTTCTTTGTGATTGATCAACGGGTTTTTAAATTTCCAGGTGTAAAGCCGGCCGCCCTGATGGTGGGTATCCTAACGCTGATTCAAGCAATTATGATTATTATTCAAGCGCAGTACCTAGCAACAGCCATTGTCCAGCTCTGGAAGCAACAGCCACTGGGAACGATTGTTTTCCCATTGGCAGTGTTTGCTGTGGCCTTTTTAGCCCGGCATTTATTGACGCTATTGAAGGATTGGCTGTTCTATCCATTCGTGGAAAAGACGACCAAAAAATTACGTAAGCAGTTTATGGCAAAACTGTTCGACCTAGGACCGAGTGTGGTTGCCCAGGAAGGAACGGGGAACGTTGTGACCATGGGTCTTGAAGGAATCGACAAGATTCAAACCTATCTCATGATGATTATTGGCAAGGTCTTGGATCTGTCGATCACACCGTGGCTAGTGTTGATTTACATAGCTTTCATCCAGTGGAAGGAAGCACTTTTCCTGCTAGCCATTTATCCATTGATTATTCTATTTATGATTATTCTAGGGTTTGCGGCGCAGGCTAAGGCCGACCGGCAGTACGCTGGTTACCAACGCCTTTCTAATCACTTCGTGGATACGTTACGGGGTCTACCAACCTTGAAACAGTTGGGCTTAAATGAACAGTATGCGGATAACGTTTATCAGGTGAGTGAAGACTACCGTAAGAAGACGATGGCAACGTTGACGATTGCCATGACGTCGACCTTTGCGCTCGACTTCTTCACGACGCTATCGATTGCGATTATTGCCGTCTTCCTAGGTTTTGGCCTGATGAATAATACCATTCAATTATTGCCAGCGTTGGTTATTTTGACGTTGGCGCCGGATTACTTTGCACCAATTCGGAACTTTGCTAACGACTATCACGCCACGTTGAACGGGAAGAATGCGTTGACAGCCGTGCTAGACATCTTGCAGCGGGAAACGCCAGCCGACCGTGACCTGTTACCGGTTCGCGAACCTGTTTGGCAACCAGACGATGCCGTTAGCTTCAGTCACGTGAACGTAGCCTACGGGGACGACGCGGCAACCCTGAAGGATATTAACTTTGACGTGCACGGTTATAAAAAGGTCGGCATCATTGGGGCATCGGGCTCCGGTAAGTCGACGTTAATCAATACCCTAGGCGGCTTTCTCAGCCCCGCAGAGGGCCAAATCAGTGTGCGGGGGACTGCGGTGCCTCATTTGGATCAAAAGGCCTGGCAGCGAAGTTTTGTCTATATTCCACAGGCACCGTATTTGTTCCACGCGAGCTTGCGGGACAACCTGACCTTTTATACGCCGGATGCGAGTGACGAGGCCGTTAGTGCGGCAGTTGCGCGGGCAGGCTTGACGGATTGGGTTGCCACGTTGCCAGCAGGTCTGGCCACCCAAATTGGTGAAGGTGCTCGGGGCGTTAGTGGGGGACAGGCACAACGAATCGCGTTGGCCCGGGCCTTCTTGGATGATTCACGACGGGTCTTGTTATTTGATGAACCGACGGCGCACCTGGATATTGAGACAGAAGTTGACTTAAAAAAGACGATGATGCCAGTCTTTAACGACCACTTGGTTTTCTTTGCGACCCACCGGTTACATTGGATGAACGAAATGGATTACATTTTGGTCATGGATCATGGTCAAATCGTTGAACAAGGAACGCCAGCTGAACTGCAACAGTTAAATGGCGCGTACGTACGGTTGCGGTCAGAAATGGAAGGGGCGACGACACGATGAAGGGATTCTTTGAAACGTTTAAAAATGATCACTGGGTCATGCCGTACCTTCGCCGCTACCGAAAGTTATTGGCGCTGGTCCTATTTCTGGGATTCATGACGTTCTTCTGTGGGGGCGCGTTGATGTTTAACTCAGGCTACCTGATTTCACGGGCGGCGACGCACCCTTACAACATTTTGATGATTTATGTACCCATTGTTTTGGCCCGGGCTTTCGGGATTGGACGGCCAGCCTTTCGATACGCTGAACGGCTAACTAGTCACAACTGGGTCTTGCGAATTGTTTCTGACTTTCGAAAGCGGCTGTATCAGGCGGTTGAAAAGCAAGCCGTTGCAATTCGGCAAACGCACCAAACGGGGGATGTCCTGAGTATTTTAGCTGAAGACATCGATCACATTGAAAATCTCTATCTGCGGACCGTATTCCCACTCGTAATTGGGTGGTTGTTGTATCTGTTCGTGGTCATTGGTATTGGTTACTTCAACTGGGCCTTTGGACTACTCATGCTGGTATTGCTTGGCGTAATCGTTTTGGTAATGCCGTTGCTTTCCGTTGCGGTCAATGGTCGGCGGGAGTTCCAAGCGCGGCAGGTTCAACGGACCTTTTATACGCAATTGACTGACGCAGTTTTGGGCTTAGGCGACTGGCTGATTTCTGGTCGGCGGGGAGACTTTCTGGCACAGCAGGATCAACCCATCGATGAAATCGCTACGTTGCGGCGGGCGGACCATCATTTTCAGTGGTGGCGTAACTTTGCCATTCAGTTCATTTTTGGCGCCGCAGTTATTCTGATTGTTTGGTGGGCGGGCGTCATGTTTACCCATAATCAGTCAGAAGCCAACTGGGTCGCTGCGTTTGGGTTAGCTCTATTTCCGACGGTGGAACCCTTCTCTAGCATGAGTCAGGGGGTCAGCGAATGGCCCGTCTACCAAGACTCCATCAAACGAGTCAACAGCTTGGATGAAAATGTTCCGGAACAGGTTGCTCAGACGAAGATTGGGGCGTTAACGGATCTGACGCTGGACCACGTGAAGTTTACCTATCCCGGGGCTGAGCGACAAGTGATCGATGATTTGTCATTGACGCTCCATCCCGGAGAAAAATTAGCACTCCTAGGCCCCAGTGGGACCGGTAAGAGTACGCTGTTAAAGTTGATGCTAGGCGATGAGCAACCCACCAGTGGCGTAATCACCTTGAATGGCGAGCCGATTGAAAAACTGCAGGAACAGCGTGCGCAACTGTTTGGTGTTCTCGACCAGCAACCCTACTTGTTTAACACGACGGTGATGAATAACGTGCGGTTGGGGAATCTGAATGCCACGGACGAAGACGTGCGACAGGCGGTCAAAGCCGTGGAACTGGATGACTTGATTGCACGGTTGCCATTGGGTTATCAGACCCAGGTGCAGGAGGCCGGCAGTCGGTTCTCCGGCGGGGAACGCCAACGGTTGTCGTTGGCTCGCATTCTATTACAGGATGCGCCCATTATTATCTTGGATGAACCCACGGTCAGTTTGGACCCGATCACTGAACAACACTTGCTGGATACGGTGTTCAGCGTTTTGAAAGATAAGACGATTATTTGGGTGACGCATCATCTGGCGGGTATCAACCATGTTGATCAAGTGCGGTTCATTGAAGATGGCCACTTTGATATGCAGGGAACGCCTGCGGAACTCTACAAGAAGAATGCACGGTTCAGAGCTCTGTACGATTTGGACCGTGGTCGTTAAACAGATTAAGTATCATACTTGTGTGAATTGGCCGCCTCCGGCTCAGATTGCAAATGACTGCGGTTAGACGTCCTGGGGTTTTCACAGTATATTTGGATTTTATGGCGGTTATTCAAAGGTGTATCCCACGTAGTTGCAGTCAAGCTGATAAGCTCAACTCAATTAAACACATAATTCTAAAAAAACAGCGAGGCTCGCCGGCGTTTCCAAACCGACGATACTCGCTGTTTCTTTTGCTGTCCCGCACAGGACAGCGGATTGGTTAGTATGAATGAATCACCTCAAACTCATCCATACTTTTATGTTACTGAAGCACTGTCGAAAAAACAATCAAATTGCTTGAAAATCGCTTTACACCGCGATTAGTGCTAGCTAGCAGCCAATATCTGGCCGACTGTTTTTTAAGGTGATTTAGTCGATTGGTCGATTAGTTGTCGGCTAATTTTTTTCGAAAAAATAGCTCCCAACGGCGATGACCATCAGGAGCAACATGCCAAAGTGAAATGATACTGAACATCGTACCAATGGGTTTTGAAACATGAAGAGTTTGGATACATTAATGAATGGAAGCCTGATGCCGATTGTGGCATAGGAAGATGTGTTTGTGTTTAGTCGTCTATCACTTGAAGAATGAGGTGTCGATCATACTGAAAGGTCAGTGTTGGGAGTTGGAATGTTCAGTATCCTTTCACCGTTATAATAGCGGATAGGGCCCAGAAACACTACTAAATGCCTCAACAACAAGATTGGTGATTTATTGATTTAGTAACTATTTTATTTAAATGCGAATGTTTTTGTCGCACGTTCCGACCAGATAACTGGGTATACCAAAATAAGCCTAGGGTTTTGTCTAGACATCTAAAAGAAAATGCTACCAAAAAATCCCCTAGTGGCCGTGGCCGTGGCCGTGGCCGCTAGGGGATTGCTATCGCTAAATAAGTTGTTTGACTAAAGGTTGCATGCACTGAAATACTCACTGTGACTGATATAACAAGGGGCTGGGGTTAGTCAGACATTTGCCGCCTTACCATTCGCAAAATTTAGACTGGAATGCGGGGGGAAGGACGGTCTTGCCCCTCACTTGAAGAGCCCACGGCTGAGTCCAAATTTGGCTCACTCTCAGCTACCTAGTGGAACGACAATACTATTGAGTAAGTACTGTCATTCAGGCATGTAAGCTAGCTTAGTTTCCAAGAACCCGTTTAACCGGAGGCGGTCAGAGGTGGAGCCAGCTGTGTCGACGGTGTTAGCCGATTTTCGGCTTACAGCGTGGGACGCGTTTGAAGTCTGGTGGTTCTTCCAGGCTTCAAACCGAGCCGAAGGACCGCTTTTCAGGCCGCAGGCGTTCCCCACAGCAGGCGGAATCTCTGACCGCCGCAGGTGGCTGGGTGAGGCTAATTTTAAGTTGATAACGCCCTTCAAACTTCTAACTTTTGGGTTGTTTGGCTGATTAGTGATCTCGCTGTAATAACATGGTCGTGAGCTTTTCTAAGTTTGCTTGGGAATCGCCCGCTGGCAGTTGCTGGATCAGCGCCAACGCCTGTGCCGTGTGATCACTGGCTAAGGCTCGGGCAGCGTCGACCCCACCATGTTGGGCGACTAACGTTTGAACCATGGTGATGTCCGCTGCGGTCATGTCGTGTTTCTTCTTGAGCAAACGATGAAAATCGCGTGGCGCCTGGGGAATTGCCAAAATCAAAGGTAATGAATAGACACCCGAACGGAGATCTTCTAGGATGGGTTTTCGGGTTTTATTGGGGTCACCAGCGTAATCGAGAATGTCGTCGAGCATTTGGTAAGCACAGCCGATCTTAATGCCGATTTCCCGGGCGACTCCAGTGACTGAACTGGGGGCTCCGGTGAGTTTAGCCCCTTGGTAACAGCTCAACGCAAAGAGTTCTGCCGTTTTACCGGCGACCTCTTCCAGATATTTGGCCACCGTAATATCCTCACGGTAGTTTAGATCCATCTGGTGGAGCTCACCCTGCAGGATGCGGTGCATTGAGTCGATATGACTCTGCACTAAGGTCCGGTCAGCGGTTGATTTGAGGACTTGATTAAAGTAGACGGTAAACATAAAATCGCCCGCGTAGATGGCGTTACGTTGACCATACTTCATCTGGATCGTCCGGACTCCACGGCGAGTCGGGGACTCGTCAATAACGTCGTCGTGGATCAAAGTTCCGACGTGTAAAATTTCGAGGGCTGCCGCACCCGCCTGTAACTCAGCAGGGGTAGCAGCGTCACCAAACTGTGAAAATAGGTAAAAATACCCGGGACGCAACAACTTGCCACCGGATTGTAGCAACGAAAGTATCTTGCTGTGAATCGGTTGGTTATCCAGTTGTACGGCTTTTAATAAGTAATCTTGTAGCGCATTCAATTGCGGTTCCACTTGTGGGAATTGCCGCCAAAGTTGTCGATCCATACTGCACCTCACTATGTACGCGTTAAATTTTATCTTACCGACTAGTGGAAACGTTGTCAAATAAAGGTTATCATCAATTTAGAAATCGACAACGGGGGGAACGGTATGACACTGGGAATCTTTTTAGAACTAGTTGAAATCAAGGCGAAAATTGCGTCAATTTGGCCCTTTTTATTGGGCATGATCTTTGTTCAGGCGAATTACCAACATGTTAATTGGGGAGTGACCGCGCTGTTCTTTATTGCCATGTTACTCTTCAATATGGCTGTAGATATCAATGATAATTATCAAGACTATACCAAGGCGGGTAATCAGGCAGCTGAGTGGAAAAAACACACGAATATCATTGGGGTGCATCAGTTGTCTGTACGGCGGATATTCATGCTGATGGCCGGCTTAGCGGTGGTCGCGGGCGTGATTGGGCTATACTTGGTGTGGAAAACTGGCTGGCCCTTATTACTGATGGGCGTTTTCTGCTTTTTGGTAGGGTACGCCTACGCTGGGGGACCCCGGCCACTTTCTGGGACACCAACCGGTGAGTTTTTTGCTGGGTTTACCATGGGTTACATGATTATGTTAATCACTGTTTACTTAAACCTCTATAATACCCCGTATTTTTCCTGGATGCTCATGGGACGGGTGCTCCTAGCTTCAGGTATCGCCATTATGGCGATTGCGGCGTTATTGTTGGCTAATAACATTTGTGACGCTCAGGAAGACTTGGCCCTGAATCGGAAGACCATCGTTTACTACCTTGGCGTACGGGGCGCACTATGGCTGTTTGCTGGCTTCTACGTTGTTGGCTATCTGAGCTTGATTGCGAGCGTCTGGGTGGGCGACCTACCAGCTTGGTCCCTGTTAGCGTTAATCAGCGTGCCACTTGTTGTGAAGAATATCCGCGGCTTATTTCGGGTCCAAGTTAAGAAGGAAACGTTCATTCTAGCCGTCCGTAGCCTGGCAATTTTAGCATTGACGACGACCTTGGCCGAGGGGTTAGGTCTGTGGCTGGGTTAAGCATTTCTAAATGTCGGGCTGTCGCGTTGTAATTTTAAGGTCGGTTCAGGTAGAATGAAAGAAACACTTTATGGAGGTCGGGCTACACTATGAAAATCTTAGAAGATCGCATTCGCCGAGATGGCACGGTTTTGGCAGGAAACGTGTTAAAAGTCGATAACTTCCTGAATCATCAAATTGATCCACAACTGATGGACCAGTTAGGTGCGGAATTTGCGCACCGGTTTAAGGACGCTGGCATCACCAAAATCTTGACGGTTGAGTCTTCCGGAATTGCGCCCGCCGTTATGGCCGGGCTGCACATGGGCGTTCCGGTAATCTTTGCGCGTAAGCATAAGAGCCTGACACTGACCGATAACTTGTACACGGCAAAGGTGTATTCATACACTAAGCGGGTCAACAATGACATCTCAATTGATCGGCGTTTCCTAGATAAGGAAGATCGCGTGTTGATCGTGGATGACTTCTTAGCTAATGGCCAAGCCGTTCAGGGGCTTTTGGACATTGCCCAGACGGCGCAGATCAAGGTTGCTGGTGTGGGAGTCGTCATTGAGAAACGTTTTCAGAAGGGGCACCAACTGGTTGAAGACGCTGGCATTCAATTGGAAGCTCTGGCCAGCATCGCGTCATTTGAAGATGGTCAGGTGGTCTTTGCCCAGGATTAGTAACGGGTGGCTTGTTTAATTGTTTCGGAGCCATTAAACTAATAGTGAACTGACTCAGTATTTAACGACTAAAAATGAAATCATAGGTAAGAAAGTAGGGAGTAAATTGACGAACACGGTCTTATATCCTGGAGATACGATTGGGGTGATTGGCGACAGTGCCAACGCCGCCATGTTAGTAACAACGGCTCGTAAAATGGGACTGCGCGTAGGCGCATACGGTGCTGATGAAACGAGTGAAGCCTTGCAGCTGGCTGATTTTAAGGCTGTTGGGACTACCAAGGACCAGGATAAGTTACAACACTTTGCGGAGAGTTGTGCAGCCATTGTCTACGACTCTGATCGGGTCAGCACGAATGTCATTAAGTTTTTGGCACAGTACACGCGGATCCCACAGGGGAGTGACATGCTGGAAATGATGCAAGACCGGTTACTAGAACGGGCCTTTTTCGAACAGCTCAACGTCAATATTGCCCCGTACGCCACCATTATTAACTTGGATGACGTTTATCAATCAATCAACTCCATTGGGTATCCGTGTGTGTTGAAACCCATTCAAAAGGAATGGTCACGTGGCCGCGAACTCGTCATTAAAACGCAAACAGATATTGCCAAGGCGGCGGGATTGTTGGATTGGGGAACCTATATTTTGGAATCCCAAATTGCATACGACCGTGAGTATTCCATCATGGTGGCTCGTGATCAAGCTGGTAACCAGCAGGCATTCCCAATCACGGAGGTCCAATCCGATGGTGACCGGACGTCCAAAACGTGGATGCCGGCACAAGTGGATCAGGCAGTTGCGAGTGAAATTCATCGCATTGCCGGTGAGGTCGCTAAGAACGTGAACTACGTGGGGGTCTTTGAAGTCTCCTTCTACCTGACCAACAGTGGGGCTATTTACGTGAAAAAGATTGTGCCGGCACCAAGTGATGCAGGGTACGTCTTTGAAGTTTCGGCCACGGTCAATGAGTTCAGTCAACACTTGCGGGCAATCGCTGGTTTACCATTGGCAGAACCACAGGTCTTGACGCCGGCAGTGACGGTTGCCTTTACGGCTGCCCAGTTATCCGCAGTTCGGACGCAATGGCAGTTGAAACCTAACTGGCACTTTACGTTCTACCACTTGCGTCACCAAGAAGACGATGACGTGATGGGGCACATTGCCGTTCAGGGCAGTGCCGTTAAATTAATTTTAGATCAACTCGATGATACGGGAATTTGGTCGGCGGCCAATGATGCGCCGACGCAAGCATAGTTTCCCACGACAGAGTGGGATAAAAGGTGGTTAGTCAATGAGCATTAACGTCGCTAGACGAATAATCCCGGTCTTGGATTATTTCTCTAGCGGGGTTAAGCGGAGTTGACTGTCTTTGGTCGCACGTTTCGGCTATTGACGTTCGGAGCACTAAAAGGATTTGAGACTTTTGTCTCAAATCCTTTTTCCTACGTTTAGTCAAGCTCTGTAAATAAAAATGTTTCGAAATTTTGTGTACACTAAACAGTATCTCACTGAGGAA
>NZ_RHNO01000007.1 GCF_003946265.1 Levilactobacillus yonginensis | reverse complement strand
CTTCATTTTACAGGACTCAGGCTATGAGTTCTTTTTTATTTTCTTCTTACTTGTTGCACTTCAATTGTAAATTCGTCGGGCAATGAATTTACAATTAAAGTGCAACACTAAAAAAAGACCCATAGCGGGGGGGCAATTACTTAACGACCAAGAAAAGCTCAGGAGTACGCACTGTGTGTTACTGGCATTTATTCGCTTGAGTAACGAAGAATCACTGAAAATACTAATGGTTTAGTTCAAAAGTCTTTTCTTAAAGGTAGAAGTCTCAGTAGTATTAATTTTGAAGAGATATTGTTAATAGCAACTAAATCACCGTCTTGAGTTACCATGTTCTCAAGAGATTTTATTCGATAAAGTACGTCGCTTAGTTTGACAATTCGTCGGGAAGATGTTTGTATAGGCTCGTAGTCTGAGTCTTCTTCGTGGGTGATGTCATGGTGATTCTGTTCTATAAGGGCTTAGATTATTTCCGTATTGAAGAAATTTTCTCCGACTGAGATTACCAAAAAGTGGCAAACATTCATTAAGGATGAAAAAATTACTAGTGGTGTAGATAAGAAGTAGCTGATAAGTCAGCTTAGTCTTATCTGTGTGTCTTAAGACTATCCAACTTTAGCCATTGGGCCAACACCTAAAGACGAGGGGCACCTGTATTTTGAAGAAGCATAATTTTTTTAAGATTGTTGTACGAATTCTATTTTTAATCGTAGTTGGTGTGGTGGTTTTCGTTACTGTCAAAAGTATGAATAAAATTTATATTTCTAAATTTGGTAATAAGCATTATTATCAACGCGTTAAATCCGCTAGTACAAACGATGGCTTGGTAAACCAGAAAATCTACAACAAGGCGAAGCTGAAGGAGTTAACGACGATTACCCATGGAACAAAATATACTGGTAATACCAGCCTTGATCGTGTTTCAGAAACCTACCATTACAAGATTAAGAAAGATAATATCAGTAACTTTATGGGTCATGATGGCGTCCTGCAACTATATAACAAGTCTAAATTTATGTCTGATACGATGGTTCATGATGCAGCCAGAATTTGGAATACGTTAGCTGGACAAACAATCGTTGAGGTTGTTGATTCGCAGAGCAAGTCTGATGAAGTGATTCATGACAGCCAAAAGAGAACGAAGTATGGTGTCGGCGGTCAAAGTTATGACGGTATGGGTATGATATTTTATCCCAACAATTGGGCGGTGACTGGGCTGACCAAACAAAACAAACAGAACTGGAAGGAAGCCATCTTACTTAAAGAGATCGGGCATGCTCTGGGTGTGCCTAATATGGGCGGCGGTTTGATGGGAACCAATGATCAAGTTGCAAATTTAAAGAATGCTGATTTCATGGGTGCGTGGGGCGTTCAACTCACCAATGCGCCTAAGTCTAACCTTAAGGGAATCGAAACGACAAGAATGGATGGTGCAGTTCTAAAAATTGCCGGAATTGCGTGGTCACGGCCTCGTAAACTGGCCAACTGGGTTTTCACCAAGCCATCTGCCCACATGGTTTACAACAATGGTAAAATTACCTCAACGATTCCTAAATAGATGAATTCCGTGCTAAACATGAAGGAATTATCTCTGGACTGTATAGTTACTTAAATAACCGGTTTTAATTGTAAACCAAATTAGGTATACTAAACGTGTGCGAGTGATAAATCATGGTTTAGTCAAAGGTTAAGTGAAAGGGCTTCCTTTCACAAAAATGATGGGAGTGTCGGGCTGTGTATTATTTTGTTAACGAGTATATTCTCCAAAAAAACTCTAGTGTTGAACATACAGCAATGAAACGGGTTAAGCTGTTTAATCACTATAAAACACCCGCTAAGATTGTCACCAAGATTTACGATCGGTTATTGCACCAAACGATTAAGAAGTTTGGTGTTGATGACGATCAAGTCTTGAATATGTTTGATTATTTTCAAGAAGCAACCACTTTATCTACTGATAAGTTCTTAAAGACTGAAGACATGAACATTCCGATTGAATACGAAATTAATGTTGGCGCCAACTTCAGTGGGATTTTTAATGGTGACCGGTTGGTGGAGAACGTCGGCTTTATTCCTGGTACAATTGGTCGGGTCTTCTATCAGGAATTTTTCGACCAGCAAGGCAATCGAGTCGGCACTGATCTTTGGGATTGGCGTGGGTTTAAGTCAGCCACCCAATATTTTGGACAGAACGGTCAACTGATCTCGCAACGGTATTACAGTGTCTCAGGAGCGACGGTATTAGAAGAATACTTTGCACCAGATACTGAAGGAAAGCCACTTCCTTCCCGCTTAATTTTGAAAAATTATCGAAATAAAGGTGATCTCTTCTTCCAGAATGTGGACGATCTATTTGTCTTTTTCCTGAATGAACTGAGTAAACAAGATGCCAATACAACCTTTATTGTTGACCGTCCAGGCACTGGGGTTCAACCAATGTTGGCTTTGAACGATGCTTCTAAGAAATACTTGTACATTCCAATCAATCATGGGGTAAATCCTAATGATCCTGTTTTTGCAGAACTGGACGGATTCCTGAAGCCAGCGTTTGAGCACTTCAATCAATTTGACGGGTTTATTACGGCAACGCCACAACAAGCGGAGCATTTACAGACGCGTTATCCTAAAGCCCGCATCTTCTCAATTTCAGGGGCATCGACGTTACCGGTCTCCAAGGAAGGGACGGGTAACGTGGCAGTTACTAGCCGGAAGCCACACAGCTTGGTTTACGTCGGTCGAATCGCGCCAGACAAGCAGATTGACCAACAGTTACGGATGTTTGCGTTGGTTAAGGATCGGGTTACCGATGCAACGATGACGTTATTTGGCTATGGTGCTCCTAAATACCTTGAAGAAATGAAGAAGTTGGTCACGGAACTGAAGCTCGATGGTAGCGTGACGTTTATGGATTACGTGCCTGATTTGGACAAGCTTTACGATCAATATCAAGTTATGACGAACATGTCTATGGCCGATGGTGGTCCTCTGGCAATGCAGGAAGCTATGATTCACGGGATTCCAGTCATCAGTTACAAGTTCAATTATGGTCCGGCGGAATACATCAAGGACGGCAATGATGGTTTCCTGGTTGACTCTGGACAAACTTTGGCCATGGCTGAAGATGTTGTAAAACTGTTTAATGATGATGAGCAATTAGCCAAATTTAGTGATGCCGCTTATGCTTCAGCACATACCCGTTGGACACGACGGAAAGTCTGGAATCGTTGGCAAAAAGAGCTAGATCTCTAAGGTTGATGAAGAAAGGATGATCCGAGAATGTACTATTTTTTAAACGACAACATGCAATTTTCAAAATCTGGGATTGAACAATCTGAAATAAATCGACTTCATTTATTTGAAAAGCACCAAATTCCAGCCAAAATTGTGACACGGGTTTTTGCTATGGATTTGACCAATGTCTTAAAGGACGCCAAGATTGATCGTGATAATTTTGTGAATTTGTTTGAATACTTCTGTGGCAGTCGCGACGTTGAGAGTCGGCCATTCATGTTGAATGATTTCCCACTGCCTGCGAACACGACAACGACGCGTAAGGATAATCAATTACAGGTTTTTGCCCAAGGAAAAATGCTGATGATTATCTACTTCCGTGGTAACACTGAAGAAATTAGTAACGTACAATATTTTGACATCAATGGTCGGACCGTCTCAATGGTTTGGTGGGACGTTCGTGGATTCAAGTGTTTGGAACAGTTCTTTGACTGGGACGGAAAAATCTCACAAGAACTGTATTCTGGGCCGGATGGGCGTGTGCATATTGAAAAGAACCATTTTCTCAACCGTGCTGGTAAGGAAAGTTTATCTTGGCGAGTACTGAACTACAAAAATAGTGATTGGGTCTTCGCTGGGATGAATGAGCTGACGCGGTTCTTCTATGATGAATTGAACGCGCTTGATGATCACAACGTTTATATCTGTGACCGGACCGTTGAATGTGACTGGGCGCTGTTCCATATGCACACGTCGGCATTTAAGGTGCTTCACCTTCACAACGATCACGTGTCTGACCCTAGTGATATGATCAATTCACCGCTGAACAACAATTACACAAATGCCCTAAATAATTGGTCTCAGTGGGATGCGGTTATTTCGTCGACGCCAGAACAGTCTAAAGATGTAGAGGACCGTTTTGGGAAGGATATTCCGACCTTCACGATTCCCGTTGGTTACGTAACGGACGAAGAAATTGCTGAGAAGCATCAGAACTTTGCTAATCGTCAAAAGGGGTTAGTGGTCCACGTTGCTCGGTTAGCCCCAGAAAAGCAACAAAATCATTCGATTGAAGCCTTTGCTGAAGTCCACAAACAATTTCCCAACGCACGACTTGAATTATGGGGTTATGCCAACGGCGATATCGAAAAGAAGTTTAAGCAACAGGTGACGGATGCTGGCTTGACCGATGTAGTCTTGTTCAAGGGCTACACGAACAACATCGCAGCCGTCTATGACCGCGCTGAGATTGGGGTACTTCCAAGTCGGGCAGAAGGCTTTTCTCTGACCCTATTGGAAGCTCAATCACACGGAGTTCCCATGATTGCTAACGACGTTAAGTACGGACCTAGCGATATTATTCAAGATGGTGAGACTGGGTTGTTGACTGAAGATGGCCATCCAGAGCAACTCGCTGCCGGCTTAATCAAGTTGTTAGGTGATCAAGAACTCCTTGAACAGTACAGTAACGCTGCTTATGAGAATGCTAAGCGGTATTCAGAAGATGCCATCTTTGAGAAGTGGCAAAAATTGATCAATTATTTTGATAGCTTGATTCGTGAAAAGACAGCAGTTTAGTCCAATCAACATTAAAAAGACCGCTAAGAACTGGTAGAGTTTTTGGTGGCCTTTTATATGAAATAAAGAGATTTTTGAGCGCACGAAACCATAACGCTCGAATCTGCGAAAAAAATCTAGTATACTTGTGATACTAGCTAGTATTTAATTGTTTGTGGCCAACGTAATTGTCTTGCGTTGGTCTTTTTTATATTCTTGATAGGTTGATCCGTTTTGAATCAAGGCATAGATTATTCGCAAGAGTTTATGTGCTAGTGCTATAACTGCCTTTTGTTTATCCATCCTTGAGCTTAGCCGCCAGTAGTAATCTTTTAGTCCGGACTTCTTGGTCCTCTTGGCCCCCATTGCGGCGGTCACTAGGGCCGCTTTTAGATGACCATTACCATGTAAAGTCGCGGAACCATGTTTCTTACCGGCAGATTCGTAGCTACCTGGGCAAAGGCCTGCCCAAGATGCTAGGTGGTGAGCATCGACGAACGGACTTACATCCGGGCCAACCTCGGCGATGACGGTCTGAGCGGTTGTATCACTGATACCAGGAATTTCTTGAAGACGATGTAGTAAATCAGCTTGATCTGCCAATTGCTCATCAATTAGATTATCCAATTCAGTGATTGCTCGACCATAGTCATCAAGTAGTTTCATTTGAATGACCATTAGGCTGAGATCATTTTTCCCTAGAACGCCGTCTAACGATTCGAAAATTTGCTCTGGCGTTGACTTTAGTCGCTTAGTCATACATGAGCTTACTTTACGTAACGTGATTACCTCACCATTTATAACTAGGTTCAAAAGTCTCAGACCAGAACCAGAGAAAATATCTGTTATGAAACTTGTTAATTTAATGTTTGATCGTTGAAGAATGTTATGAATTTCATTTCGAATTCGAGTCCTTGATTGAATTAGCTTCTTTCGCGATCTGGTAGATTCTCTTAATTCTTGGATATTGCGTGGGGGTATAAAGCTTGCTGAGACAAGACCACAACGGGTTAGATCTGCTAACCATTCTGAATCTTTTTGGTCAGTTTTCTTCCCTGGAATATTTTTAATGATTCGAGGATTACACAAAATCATATCAAAGTTGAAAGATTCTAATACCTGCCAGACTGGTCGCCAGTATTGATCAGTACTTTCCATCGCAACTTTTTCAACATTCTTTTCAACTAACCATTCACCACAAGCTTTTAAAGCACTAGTGGTCGTTCCGAATCTGTTCGAAAACCGTTTAGGTTTTTGAACGCTAGAAGAACCAATCAAAACCGTAATGGTTACTTGCTTTTGGTGAACGTCAATTCCAGCGACACTCTCTGCGACAACTTCCATGGGGAATACCTCCTAGAATGTTTAGTAGGCCATTCACCTTCAGCTATTGAGGGATTGAAATTTTATATTCGTGCTCAAGGCAACAATTGGTTAATCTCAGGAGCTAAAGGCCATCGGTTTTTTGTACGGGCTTAGGGACAGCGCCAATAAAGCTACGATGAACAGTGAACCGCCTTCCCCATAAGTATAATGGGAAAGGCGGTTCATTTCACTATATGGTTACGAGGGTAGAGCGAAGCGACACCCTCAGAGAGTTTTTTGTAAGGAAGGGACGTAATGAAATATAAGAAGCAAATTAAAACTTTAGTCGCTGTGGTATTAGTGACCATTCTGTTTGGTGGGATGACTTACTTTGGAAAAAGCTATCATCGAGATCTTGTTGAAGGTCCCAATAACCATTATTATCAGCGAACGAAGACCTTTAATAAGGGGAAAATTAAACGGCACCTCTACGCGCAGTCTGAGCTGAGTAAGCTAACGTTAATGACCCATGGTAGTCGGTATTCCGGTAATACCAGTTTAGACAGTGCAGCCACTGCCTATGTTTATCAGCTCAATGGACAACCTTTACCGAATATCGTTGGACCTGATGGGGTGCTTCAGTTATATAACTAGTCTGGTTTTATGACTAATCAAATGGTCATAGCAGCAGCTAAGTATTGGAACAAGCTTGCTGGTAAAAAGGTCGTTGAGGTAGTATCCAAACAGTATCAGAGTGATGAGGTAATCCACGATGGTCAGAAGAGCCAAGCTGTTTTGGGTGGCCAGACCTATAATGGCCAGGGGATTCAGTTCTATCCTGGCAACTGGCGCATTAGTACCTTGTCTAAAAGAAATCAAAACAATTGGAAGGAAGCGGCACTCATTCACGAGATTGGTCACGCGCTGGGTGTTCCGCACTTAGGTGGGGAGTCCTCGGAACGAATGCTAATACTGATGGAATTTCAACCACAGAACTGATGGCGACATGGACGGTTGCTAAACCAAACTCACCGAAGCAAAATAACTTGGGCGTCCGTAGTACAGACGTCGATGCTGCGGCATTAGCTTTGGCGGGCCTCAGCTGGGAGAAGCCCCAGCGATTGGCCGGTTGGGTCTTAAAGATGCCCAATAGTTACGTGAACTATGATAATGGCAAGATTGTCTCAACAATTAAGTGATTTTGAAACGAAAAATTAGCTTCTTAGAAATGTGATTATGCTGACTTCAAGCATACTAGACCACTTTCTAAGGAGTTTTTTTATTGCCACATGGTTTGTTAAATTAAGAAACCCATGTATAAGCAAAATTCGATCTGAAAAATTGCGATGGACTAATGAGGTCGTCCTAATTAATTGAGATTTTTGAAGATGTTGTACTCCCAAAGAACTTCAAAATGTTAAAGACTTGTTCTAAATGTAGCGTAAAAAAGCAGATAAATGAAATGCTTTCTCAAAAAAGAGTGTTAAATGAAAACTTGTCGGATGGTTCAAGTGGGGCTCAATAGTCAGTTAGGACAGTGATTAGTCAAATTCAGTTGTGTTACACTTTTTAAGTTATGGAGTAAAAATGTGTTTGCTTTAACACCTACGATTCTTTAATAAACAAACTAATGGTACAAAAGGCTTGATTTATGTAGTTAAATATGGCTGATGTAATCGGTACCATTTTTGCTGGCCAGACAGATAATTTAATCAAATTCTAATTTGAGGACGGAATTTCCACTAATATCTGGATATGAATTGTTAATCGTTACGGGCTTGTACAGAAAGATGGTATTAGCGATTAACATATACATATATCTGACGTTTGCTGTTATACCGGCCTTTGTAAACTGATGGAAGCAGTAAAAAATCTGTTTTATACCCTATGCTAAAGTCTTGAAACTGAGATGAGCGTAAGTAAAAATAATGTGATAATTTTAACGAAAGAAACTTTTTCGCCGTTTTCTCAGATAGACCAATTATAAATGCCCTTTTACAATAGTATGTATAGTAAATTTATGATAAGATGACTGTGTTGAAGCGTTCGTTTATAGGCGATGTTCATTTATACATGGAATGCTTCATACTGGAAACATGTATAGACCAGTTGTTATTACGGCCTAACATGGGTGCGAAATTATTATTTAATGTAGCGCTTGCAATTATATCTATCACAGTCAACTTCAAGGAGGACGATTAAAAGTGAAATTCATGCGGAACAAAGCTTTTAATGGCGATCCCAAGTTACGTTACAAGATGTACAAAGTAGGGAAGACCTGGGTCTTCGCTGCATTGGCTTCTTTTTCGTTATTGGGCGCGGGGACTCTTTCTGCAAGTGCTGATTCTACCAGCAAAGCAGATAGTGTTACTAGTAGCTCAACGGTCGCTTCAAGTGCAAGTAGTTCATCAGGCTCTGATGCAAGTCAGCCAGCCACCAGTACTGTAACCAGCAGTGCGGCGGCTTCTTCAGCTGTTTCATCCAGTGCTGCAAGTTCAGCGGTAAATTCAGAAGGTTCAACTGATGTTAACGTAGCGCCAGTTGCTGAATCAACTGGCGTGTCTACATCCAGTAGTTCATCAGATTCATCATTAAGCAATGAGACAGCTGGTACTACCAGTGCAGTTACCACGAATGCCGAAGTTACCAGTGCTTCAACAGTCGATGCTGCTAACGTTGCTGCTACTGCAGCCCAGTCTGTTCACACTGACGTGACGTTAAGTGAAAACGTGACAAAGACGGTTACTAAGGTAGCAACCACTAAAAAGGCAGTTACGACCCCTGTGGTTGAAACTGCCATGGTTTCAGCCGCTAGTTCCAGTGCAAACGCTGGGAGTGGGGCGGACAGTACTGCAGCTAGTACAGCGTCTAGTGCCGCCGCAGCTGCGCAGGAAAATGCCAGCAACGCAAGTAGTTATGCAGGTTTAGTGCCAACCACTGACACTGAAAACGCCTATGCTACAACGAGTAGTTACGCAGCTAAAACGACGACCGCTGCTGACTTGGCACAGTATTACAACAGTTTAGCCTCTGCATTCAAGCAGGCCGTCGCAGATGGTAAGGGTGATTCCGATACTAACATCGAGAAATACACCAATGCCCTTTCATACGCCAGCTCCGCAGCTGACAATGCTGTTTCATATGCAGATCTTGCTTCTAGTGCTGCTGCGGTTGCTAAGTCAGCTGCCGCTACTGGATTGAAAGACCTGGTAAGCAGTGCTAATGAACCAACATTCTCAGCCGCCGCTGCAGCCAGTGAAGCAGCTGCTTCGGCGTCAGCCGCAGCTAGCAGCGCGTACAACGCTACGCAATACGATACGAGTAATGCCGCTGCTGTTGCTGCTTATGCAACTGCCAATAGTGCCGCTGCAGATGCAGCCAATGCTTCTTCCTTGGCCGCTGCCTTAGCGGCTGACGCACAGGCACAATACAACTTGGCGACCAGCGCAGCATTAAGTGGTGACTACGAAGCAGCAAGTAACGCTCTGGTCGCAGCCAATAGCTTAGCTTCTCAGGGGTTAGAAGCGTACTCAGCAGCCAGCACCGCTAACTCAACAGCACAATCAGCAGCTGAGACGGCAACATCGATTGCAGTTAGCGATGCAGCTACGAAAGCCAGTTCTAGTGCTGTCTTGGCAGCTAGTTCAGCCAGTGTAGCAAGTTCCTTGGCGACTGCAGCGACGAGTTACCATGGGGACCAGTCGGAACAGTACGCAAGTAGTGCCGCTTCACACGCAACTTTGGCTACTTCAAGTGCTACGTTGGCCAGCTCAGCAGCCTCAGCTGCTGTAACAGCAACGAGCGCTGCAGATGCCGCATCTTTGGCACGGGTTGCAAGTTCAGCGGCAAATGATGCTAGTGCTTCACTAGAGGGAGCATCTAGTGCTGCTTCGTTGGCCGCAGCATACAACACTGACACTGAGGACATTCAAACTTCAGAAGATTCGGATACGAGTGCTACGGGTGTGACAACGAATGCTATTGTCACGACAAGCGATGCCGTAACGATTGGTTCCGAACAGAATGGTTCAACAACACTTTCTAACACGATGAACCTTGGTAAGTACAAGGAAAGTGGCCTTCTTGGTGGAACCTACGACTATAAGTTGGACGGTAATGTAACGTACACTTGGTATGTTTCAAACGATGGTAAGAATTGGACGGTTGATAACACAAGTACTGGGAACAAGACGAGTACGACCTATACGCCAACCTATACAGTGGCTGGAACCTACTACTATCAGTTAGTTGTTACCGGCGCTAAAGTGGCTAAATCAGCCCTGGGAATTACCCAAAACAAAGCGACGTTCAAATCTGCCTCTAACGTAATTACTGTTGTGGTTTCACACGCTGATGGCAATTACACGAATCAGGCATCGAGCGCTGCTGCGGCTGCCAATACGGCTGCTGCGTTAGCTTCTTCCATGGCGAGTGCGGCTAACGCCAGTTACAATTTGTTAGCAGGCACGGTTGATATCAGTATGGACAACGATATTTCGATTTACTCCCATGCTGTGCTGGCTGAGGCCGCTGCTTCAAATGCTTCATCGTACAGCGCCTTAGCTGTAGCAGCAGCAAGTGCAGCTGCCGAGGCAAGCAGCTTGGCCGCAGTCAATGAGGCCAATGACAACTATGTTGATGCTTCTTCTTATGCAGCGACAGCACTCACTGCTCAAAATGAGGCAAGCTCGTACGGTGTTCTGACTAGCTCAGCTGCTGCAATTGCTGCTGGAGAAATTGACGAAGCATACAATTCAGCGACGGCTCAAGAGAGTGCTAAAAAATACTTGGCGTCGAGTTATGCAGCAACCGCATCGTCCGCAGCCATTAAAACAGGTGCTCAAGCAGAAATTGCGAACTCAAACGCTGCTGATGCAGCGAACGCCTTTGCGTCAGCGCCAAACTATCAGGATCTTGCTTCTGCAGCTAATGCCGCAGCAATCGCTGCCAATGCGGAAGCATCTATGTACGCTAGCTCTGCTATCGAAGTTTCAAAGAAAGCGGCATCGTTTGCCGCGAATAATGATTTAACTAATGCCAAGGCACAAGCTAACAACTCGTTGACGTTGTTAGAATGGGCAACAAACGCTGCGAATACTGCTGCTAGTTCTGCTAGCTTAGCCACTAAGACAATTGTGGAAGCCCAATCATCAGCAACCAGCACGGCGGCTGCTTCAACGGCTGCGATTGATTCTGCAGCAACGGCGTTGGCCCAAAATGCTGGCTCAACGGCTGCTTCCTTAGCGGCAACCATGACGCAGAACACGAGCTTGGGTGCTTCCTACGTGAATGCGGCCGCAAGCTACGCACAAGATGCACAATTTGCTGCAGCTACAGCTGATGCCGCTACCAATGATGCGAACAGTTACATGGCGTTGGCTTCCTCAGCAGTTGCTGCTGGTAGCTTCGCCACGGCTAGTGAATACTCAACCGCAGCTGATGCAGAATTAGCTGCTGCATCACAATTAGCTTCAACTGCTGCGGTGGCTGCTTCAGCCGCAGCTGAAAATGCTAAGTACGCTGTGAAGTACTCTAACAACTTGGGTTCATACAAAGGCAAGCCAAGTGCAGACGCCTGGTCGCTGCTAGGGGTAGTTATCTCTGGTGGTTTTACCCAACAGGCAACGCAGACGACCTCTACGACTTCAGGTAAGACGATTACGCTTAGTAACAGTGCTACTACTGGATTGGGTGCCATCAACGCAACACATACCGCGACCTGGTACGTTCAGATCAACGGAACCTGGCAAAAAGTTAATTCCGTTGGTAGTGGTTTGCTGAACTCTTCAACTGAGAGCGGGTCAATCAAGGATGCCAGTGGGAAAGTTGTTGCTGATTATACGTTGACAGATACGACGCCATGGTACTCAGGTGCTGCGACTGCCGCAAGTACCCTGTCAATCACAATTGCTGATGACTTTACGGGATCACTAGCATTCCAGTCATCTGCTAGCTACACGGGGACGAGTACGATTACCGGGTCTTTCTGGAGTAAATTGTCTGCGGTTGATGTTTATGACAGTGACATTCCGGCCACTGATATTAGCATTGACGGGGATGACTACATTCTGAACAGTTCAGATACGCATACCTCTGGAAACTACACGGCAACAACCAATCCTGGAAATGCGACCGGTGACATTACGTGGTCAAGTAGTGACGAATCAATTGCGACGGTTAACTCCGATGGGACGGTTACACCAACCTCGGCAACGTCTGCAGGTAAGGTAACGATTACTGTAACCATTACGAACGCTGACCAGACCACTTATTCAGCAAGTAAAGTAGTGACGGTTGGAAATGGTTTGGCAGATCAGAATGCTAATACTGGTGATCAATTCACTTGGTCGCCAGAAATGGAAACAGATGGAGCTAGTTCCAACCTGACTTATCAATGGTATTACTCTGCAACACCGGGTAGCCAAGGAACTGCAATTGATGGTCAAACAAATGCTAATCTGAACATTGATGAAATTACTGCTGCTCATCAGGGTTACTACACGTTGGTTGTAACAGCCACTGTTGATGGTAAGACTTCGATCAGTACGTTAGGTCAGGCATATTTGACGGTTGATTCTAGTTACACGAAAGGTTCTTCTTCTTCAGCTAGTCTCGCAACTGATGCAGCAACCGATGCAGCAGAATATGCTAGTGTTGCCAATTCTTACGGGAACGTGGCACAGCAATATGCTGAAAATGGTTCAAACGCTAGTTCGTATGCCGCACAAGCTACTTCGGCAGCATCAGTAGCTAATTCCGCAGCTTCTGCAGCGCAGTCAGCAGCTGATGCAGCTTCCGCAGCATACTCTGCAGCATCATCAGCTGAAGCTGAAGCTGACAATTCCGCAGCCTCTAGTTACGCAAAACAAGCTTCCGCAGCGGCCTCAGCTGCTAAGGAATCTAAGGATCATGCATCAAGTGCAGCATCAGATGCACATTCTTATGCAAACCAAGCGATTGTAGCAACTGATGACAGCGACTCCGATTCTGACAGCGACTCAGATAGCGACAGCGATTCAGACTCCGACAGTGACTCCGATTCCGATAGCGATTCGGATTCCGACAGTGATTCAGATTCTGACAGTGATTCAGATAGCGACAGCGATTCAGACTCTGGCAGTGACTCGGACTCCGACAGTGACTCCGATTCTGACAGTGACTCCGATTCTGACAGCGACTCTGACTCTGACAGCGACTCTGATTCCGACAGTGACTCAGATAGCGACAGCGACTCGGATAGCGACAGCGATTCAGATTCTGACAGCGATTCAGATTCTGACAGCGATTCAGATTCTGACAGCGATTCAGACTCCGACAGTGATTCAGACTCCGACAGTGATTCGGATTCCGACAGTGACTCGGATAGCGACAGCGATTCAGACTCCGACAGTGACTCCGATTCTGACAGCGACTCTGACTCCGACAGCGATTCGGACTCTGACAGTGACTCCGATTCCGACAGTGACTCCGATTCCGACAGCGATTCAGACTCCGACAGTGATTCGGACTCCGACAGCGACTCAGATAGCGACAGCGATTCGGACTCTGACAGTGATAGCGACTCGGATAGCGACAGCGATTCGGACTCCGACAGTGACTCCGATTCCGACAGTGACTCGGACTCTGACAGCGATTCAGACTCCGACAGTGATTCGGACTCCGACAGCGATTCCGATAGCGACAGTGACTCGGACTCCGACAGTGATTCGGATAGCGACAGCGATTCGGACTCGGATAGCGACAGCGACTCTGATTCCGACAGTGACTCGGATAGCGACAGCGACTCCGACTCTGACAGTGATTCGGATAGCGACAGCGATTCAGATTCTGACAGCGATTCAGACTCCGACAGTGACTCTGGCTCTGACAGCGACTCGGATAGCGACAGCGATTCAGATTCCGACAGTGATTCAGATTCCGACAGTGACTCGGATAGCGACAGTGATTCGGACTCCGACAGTGACTCAGATTCCGACAGTGATTCAGACTCTGACAGTGACTCCGACTCTGACAGCGACTCAGATAGTGACAGTGACTCGGATAGCGACAGTGATTCAGACTCTGACAGTGACTCCGACTCTGACAGTGATTCCGATTCCGACAGCGACTCCGACTCTGACAGTGATTCTGACAGCGACAGTGATTCGGACTCTGACAGTGACTCCGATTCTGACAGCGACTCCGACTCTGACAGCGACTCCGACTCCGACTCCGACAGCGATTCAGATTCTGACAGTGATTCGGATAGCGACAGCGATTCAGACTCCGACAGTGACTCGGACTCTGACAGCGACTCCGATTCCGACAGCGACTCCGATTCCGACAGTGACTCGGACTCTGACAGTGATTCGGACTCTGACAGTGATTCCGATTCCGACAGCGACTCCGACTCTGACAGTGATTCGGATAGCGACAGTGACTCAGATTCCGACAGTGATTCTGACAGCGACAGTGATTCGGACTCTGACAGTGACTCCGATTCTGACAGCGACTCCGACTCCGACAGCGATTCAGATTCCGACAGTGACTCGGATAGCGACAGTGACTCAGACTCCGACAGTGACTCAGATAGCGACAGTGACTCGGACTCCGACAGTGACTCGGACTCCGACAGCGACTCGGATAGCGACAGCGACTCGGATAGCGACAGTGATTCAGATTCCGACAGCGATTCGGACTCCGACAGCGACTCCGATTCTGACAGTGACTCCGATAGCGACAGCGATTCAGACTCCGACAGCGACTCCGATTCCGACAGTGATTCAGACTCCGACAGCGATTCGGACTCTGACAGTGACTCCGATTCCGACAGTGATTCAGACTCCGACAGCGACTCAGATGGCGACAGCGATTCAGACTCCGACAGTGACTCCGATTCTGACAGCGACTCAGATAGCGACAGCGACTCGGATAGCGACAGTGACTCGGACTCCGACAGTGATTCGGATAGCGACAGTGACTCGGATAGCGACAGTGATTCGGACTCCGACAGTGACTCGGATAGCGACAGTGACTCGGACTCCGACAGTGATTCAGATAGCGACAGCGACTCGGACTCTGACAGCGATTCCGACAGTGACTCGGACTCCGACAGCGACTCGGATAGCGACAGCGACTCGGATAGCGACAGTGATTCAGACTCCGACAGCGACTCAGATTCTGACAGTGACTCAGATAGCGACAGCGATTCCGACAGTGATTCTGACAGCGACAGTGATTCGGATAGCGACAGCGATTCCGACAGTGATTCAGACTCCGACAGCGATTCAGACTCCGACAGCGACTCAGACTCTGACAGTGATTCGGACTCCGACAGCGATTCGGACTCTGACAGTGACTCGGATAGCGACAGCGATTCAGATTCCGACAGTGACTCGGACTCCGACAGTGATTCGGATAGCGACAGCGATTCAGATTCCGACAGTGATTCGGATAGCGACAGCGATTCAGACTCTGACAGCGACTCAGACTCCGACAGTGACTCCGATTCCGACAGTGACTCGGACTCCGACAGCGATTCGGACTCCGACAGCGATTCGGACTCTGACAGTGACTCCGATTCCGACAGTGACTCTGACAGCGACTCAGACTCAGACTCTGATTCCGACAGCGACTCAGACTCCGACAGCGACTCTGATTCTGACAGCGACTCGGATAGCGACAGCGATTCGGATAGCGACAGTGACTCTGACAGCGATTCCGACTCAGACTCAGACTCTGATTCCGACAGCGATTCGGACTCCGACAGCGATTCGGACTCCGACAGTGACTCAGACTCCGATAGTGATTCAGATAGCGACAGCGATTCGGACTCCGACAGCGATTCGGACTCCGACTCTGACAGTGACTCTGATTCCGACAGTGATTCAGACTCTGATAGTGACTCCGATTCGGATAGCGATAGCGACTCGGATAGCGACAGTGATTCGGACTCCGACAGTGATTCAGACTCTGACAGTGACTCGGATAGCGACAGCGATTCGGACTCCGACAGTGATTCAGATTCCGACAGTGACTCGGACTCCGACAGTGATTCGGATAGCGACAGCGATTCAGACTCTGACAGCGACTCCGACTCCGACAGTGACTCCGATTCCGACAGTGACTCCGATTCTGATAGTGACTCGGATAGCGACAGCGACTCCGACTCCGACAGTGACTCCGACTCCGACAGTGACTCCGACTCCGACAGTGACTCCGACTCCGACAGTGACTCCGACTCCGACAGCGATTCGGACTCCGACAGTGATTCAGATAGCGACAGTGACTCGGACTCCGACAGCGATTCGGACTCTGACAGTGACTCCGATTCTGACAGCGATTCGGACTCTGACAGTGACTCCGATTCTGACAGCGATTCGGACTCCGACAGTGATTCAGATAGCGACAGTGACTCGGACTCCGACAGTGACTCGGACTCCGACAGCGATTCGGACTCCGACAGTGATTCAGATAGCGACAGTGACTCGGACTCCGACAGCGATTCGGACTCTGACAGTGACTCCGATTCTGACAGCGATTCGGACTCTGACAGTGACTCCGATTCTGACAGCGATTCGGACTCCGACAGTGATTCAGATAGCGACAGTGACTCGGACTCCGACAGTGACTCGGACTCCGACAGCGATTCGGACTCCGACAGTGATTCAGATAGCGACAGTGACTCGGACTCCGACAGCGATTCGGACTCTGACAGTGACTCCGATTCCGACAGTGACTCTGACAGCGACTCCGACTCCGACTCTGATTCCGACAGCGATTCTGACTCCGACAGCGACTCTGATTCTGACAGCGACTCCGATTCTGACAGTGACTCGGACTCCGACAGCGACTCCGACTCCGACAGTGATTCGGATAGCGACAGCGATTCAGATAGCGACAGCGACTCGGATAGCGACAGTGATTCTGACTCCGACAGCGACTCCGACTCTGACAGCGACTCTGACTCTGACAGCGATTCGGACTCCGACAGTGACTCCGATTCCGATAGCGATTCAGACTCCGACTCTGACAGCGATTCAGATTCTGACAGTGACTCCGATTCCGACAGCGACAGTGACTCGGATAGCGACAGTGATTCGGACTCCGACAGCGACTCCGATTCCGACAGCGACTCGGATAGCGACAGCGATTCGGACTCCGACAGTGACTCCGATTCCGATAGCGATTCAGACTCCGACTCTGACAGCGATTCAGATTCTGACAGTGACTCCGATTCCGACAGCGACAGTGACTCGGATAGCGACAGTGATTCGGACTCCGACAGCGACTCCGATTCCGACAGCGACTCGGATAGCGACAGCGATTCGGACTCCGACAGTGACTCCGATTCCGATAGCGATTCAGACTCCGACTCTGACAGCGATTCAGATTCTGACAGTGACTCCGATTCCGACAGCGACAGTGACTCGGATAGCGACAGTGACTCGGATAGCGACAGTGATTCGGACTCCGACAGCGACTCAGACTCCGACAGTGACTCCGATTCCGACAGCGACTCCGATTCTGACAGTGATTCCGATAGCGACAGCGATTCCGATAGCGACAGCGATTCAGATTCCGACAGTGACTCCGATAGCGATAGCGACTCAGACTCGGATAGCGACAGCGATTCAGACAGCGACAGTGACTCCGATTCTGACAGCGACTCCGACTCCGACAGCGACTCAGATTCTGACAGTGACTCCGATAGCGACAGCGATTCAGACTCCGACAGCGACTCCGACTCCGACAGTGACTCCGATTCTGATACGAATGGTGGGGCAGGAGATGGAAACGGTTCTGAAGGCGACAGTGACTCAGGTTCAGGATCAGGATCTGGTAGTGGCTCAGGCACAGGATCCGGTAGTGGTAACGGCAACTCCAACAATGGTGGATCTGGAACAACTGGTTCAGGCAATTCCAATGGCGGGGCATCTGCTGGTACTAACGGTGGAACTTCAAACGGTGGTGCTGCTACAACGCTTGCATACGCAGGGAACAATGGTGCTGTGACGCCAACTGCTACAAGCTACACGCAACCCGCTGTGACGGACCTGAATAACACTAACGGAACAAGTGAAGATGGCAATAACTCTTCTGATGACAAGGCCAACGACAAGGACAATAAGTCGACTGACAAGTCAGGTACGACGAAGAGTGGTGCTGCAAATGGCGTAACTAACCAGACTGCGGATGCTGATAAGGCATCACAAGCAGACGATGGTAATGATTGGACTCTCTGGGGATCAATCTTAGCTGCCATTGCTGCAGTAACTGGTGGTTCATGGTGGTACTTCGGAGGTAAAAGAAAGAAGAATGACTAAGTAAATAGTTTTTCGAAAATTACCTCACAAATCAACAAAAGCAACAATGTGGTCCAAGAGTGGGTATAATCAATTTATGCTCAGCGGGTCCCCTTCGGGTCAAACTGGGGGGACCCTTATTATTAAAAAGAAGTTAGTAGGAAAGGCGGCTCAATCTATGAAGAAGTCAGTAATCAAACAGTATCAGGTGGCTATTACCAATCTTGGCAACGTTAAAGATAAGGTGACTGGCAAAGTTACGCTGGCTTTATCTGTGTCGGATCGACGCCACCGGGCTAAGGTTCATTTTATTCGGGATAGTAGCTTTGAACGGGTTTGGAACCAGGTTGAGAGTATCTTGGCCTCAGCACCACAGCATGCCTGGGTACGTATCGAACTTGTTGAGTCAGTTCAAAGGCAAAAACTAATTAGCCTCAAACAGAATTTAAATGATATGTTCCGCATGAATTATTGGCGTCGAGGAGTCAGTTTTGATCCCGACTTTAAGACGGCGTTGTTGGAAATGGAAATTAATGGTCACGAGTTTTTCAAACCAAGTAAGCAACATAAAGTTGGCAAGAACGCTTCAGAGTCTTGGATTGATTTTGAGCAAATTAAAAAGTACCTCCAAGCTCGAACTGATAGTTCAGTTCCAAATATTGAAGATACCCAGTACGTTTGGACGTTTGTTACCAGAGGTGTTTTTTCAGATGGGGCAGAGATTTGGTCATTACGTGAGGATGAAAGCCGGGGAATTGGTGTCAGAGAGCTCACAAATCCAAGACAGGAAATCAATACCTACCTGCAGGCGGGTGAAAAGTTTTTGATGCGGCAGATTAAAGATGATGGGCAATTTATTTACGGTTACTATCCAGCTCTGCAGCGAGTTCTGACCAATTACAATAGTGTGCGCCATTTTTCCTCTATCTACGCACTGTTGGAAGCAATTGATTTTACCAATCGAAACGAAGATATCGAAAAAGTAAAGTTGGCCCTTCAATGGGGGATTGACCATCTTACGTTTACTAAAGGTGATGCATTGTTTGCTGTTGAACACAATAAGAAAGCCGATGATGAGGTTAAGCTTGGTGCCCAGGCGATGTTGATATTGGCATTGTGCAAATACCAAGAGGTAACGTCAGACGATTCTTTCTTAACGTATGCACAGCAGGCGTTCAAGGGGGTCACGGCGTTCCGCCAAGAGTCAGGTCGCTTCAATCACGTATTGAACGTGGATCTGAGTGTTAAGGATGCCTTTCGAATCATTTACTATGAAGGCGAAATTACGTTTGCCTTGGCTCGTTTGTTCGAATTGACTGGTGATGAGACGGTCAAGCAGCTTATCCAAGAAACGTTGGATTTCATGGTTGCTAATAATTATGGTCAGTACCACGATCATTGGATTTCCTATGCTGTGAATGAAGCACTCCAGATTTTCTCAACGAATCGTGACTACATGGCAATGGGCTTGAAGAACGTTTTTGATCATCTGGACTTTATCGAGAAACGAGATACTTCTTATCCAACGTTATTAGAGCTGTTGAATGCAGCCGTCAAAATGACGGACACAATTAAAGCCACTGGCAATGATGACTTGATGGAAGGGTATGATTTGGTGCGGCTACGGCGAGTTTGGCGTCAAAGAGCTGAACACGAAATGGCGACGGGAACGTTTGAGCCGGAGTTGGCAATGTACTTCTACTATCCGGAAAAGTTTGTTGGCGCTTTCTTTGCGCGGCATGATCACTTTAGAACGCGAATCGATGATTGTGAGCACTTTCTGTCCGGCTTAATTAACTACTATAACTACAAATACTAAGGGGAGTGAGAATTGATGATAATCCTAACCAGTTTTTTCGCTTACAAGAAGGTCCAATTCTTTGTTCGAATGAGTATCTATGTGGTATTGGGAGTGGCAGTATTATTCGTCAGATTTAGAAATAAAAAGAAAACCCGTAAGCGATTGGATAAGCGGACTGAACGTATGATGAAGCATACGCCAAAGAATGCGGATGGCAAGTATCCTTGGGAAGAATAGGGCTGAAAGTTTCAGGTAAATAGTTGGTAGCAAGCAAAACTGCACATATGTATAAATATGTGCAGTTTTGCTGAATTTTGAAAGAAGTTATAAGTGGCTTAATTTTTTGAAGTAAGGCAAATTGACTAACTTATTCAAAACCCTAATAAACCAGCTACCCACCACCAGCACTACGATTAAAGCTCACATTGGTGAGAATTCAGGAACAACAATCGGGTAACTTAGAACTAACCAGGACGACAATAAAATAGTTATAGTAAAATAATGTATGTACAGTAAATTTGTGTTAACATGAACTTGTAAGCGCTAGCTCTTTCTTTGAGCTGGTGTAATGGCGTTTTAGATAATCTGTTGATGAGGGTAAGGCATCACTTGAGGAGGAATATGACATGGATAAAACAACCAGTTTAGTCGTTGATATTGATGGAACTTTGTGTGATTTAAAAACAAGTGACCAAAGTTATTTGGACGTTGCACCTAAGACGAGTGTCATCAATAAAATTCGAGAATGGCAGAAGCTAGGATATCGAATCATTCTATTCACGTCTCGTCAGATGAGAACTTACGAAGGAAATTTGGGGAAGATCAATAAGTATACGGCACCCATCACTGAGAAGTGGTTAGCCAAGTATGGTGTTCCGTATGATGAAATTATTTTTGGTAAGCCTTGGGCTGGCCGGGGTGGTTATTATATTGATGATCGGGCGTTTCGGCCGAGTGAGTTCCTTAAGAGTTCTCCCGAAGAATTAGAAGCGTTAGTAGATAAGGAGCGTGACGTACATTGACTAAGACATTACTTATGCTTTCAGCTGCTAAAATTGCCGACGATATGCAAGTGACTTTTGGGGATATCTACCCAGCTATGATTCCGGTGACAGATGGGCAATTGATTATTGATAAAACCGTCCAGCAGTACGCACCACTCGATTATCAAATGTACGTTGCCGTGAGTGCTAGCGACGACAGCGTTGAAAATCATATTAGCAAGAAAAGTTTAGCCATTCAGCCCATCAAAGTAGCCAGTGGATTGAATCTAAGTGAAGCCGTGGCCCAATCAATGCAGACGCTCCGCAAGAAGGGTGACCTGCAAGAGCTGACCGTTATCTTTGGTGATACGGTCGTTGAAGCGGCTGATTTAACGAAGCCGGATACAATTTTCACGCATCACGTAGCCGATGCTGGCCGGTGGACCACTGTAACCTTTGATGATCAGCAACACGTGAAATTTACGGATAAGATGGTCCCTCAAGACGACCAGACTGAGTATCAGGCGGCCGTTGGGGTGTTCAATTTCAGTGCTGGTCAGCACTTGGCGGAAGCTTGGCAGGGTGCTAAATCATTCTACGAAAACTTAAAAATTTATGATGAGCAGTACCCACTGTCCACGGCCGGGACGGAGCAATGGTTGGACTTTGGACATAGTGACAAGTATGCCGAGGCGAAACAAGTTGAAGCGAGGTTCTTTAACAAAACCAATATTGATTTCAAACGGGGGATTATCCGGAAAGAGAGTACGGATGTTGATAAGTTCTTGGGTGAAGTTAAGTGGTATTTGAAACTACCTAAGCGGTTATCCTACATTGCCCCACGGATCTTTGATTATTCGTTGAACTATAATGCACCGTTCGTTGAGATGGAGTATTTCTCCTATGAGAGTCTGCATAATCTCTTTCTGTATGGGAATTTTGAACTGGGATTTTGGCGAGAAATTATTGACGAAATGTTCTTCCTGCGTTCCGAAATGAATCAGTATCAGGTGACAGTCGACCACGATGAATATCAGAAGACGGTTGCGGATATGTACTTGAACAAGACGGTGGATCGGTTACACCGGTTGATTAAAGAAGATGAGTTCTACGCCAAGATTGCTGATAAACCACTGACTATTAATGGTGAGCAATACCCGAGCATCAACGCAATTATTGAAGCGCTGCCACAGGTGCTCGATGATAGCGGCGTTCTCAAGGGTGAGAATTTTGCGGTTATCCATGGTGACTTCTGTATGACTAATATTTTGTATGATAATTCTAAACATGTGATGCGGTTGATCGATCCACGAGGGAAGTTCGGGAAGTTTGATATTTACGGTGACGCTAAGTATGATTACGCTAAGATGATGCATAGTTTTTCCGGTAAGTATGATTGCATTATCTCGGACATGTTCCACGTTGAGGCGGATACAGATGGTCATCTGGACTATGCCTTGAGTGTTTCCGGAAATGAAGAACAGATTGGCCAGTTGTTTGAATCGATGCTGCAAGAACATTTGAACGATGCCGTTGCCTACGAGCAAATTCAATTGATTGAATCATTGTTATTCTTGAGTATGATTCCGCTGCACAAAGATAAGCCAGAACGGCAAAAGGCCATGTTGGCAGTGGGAGTCACTAAGTTCGCACCATTTATGGAAAAGACTTTGGAGGGGTAATATTGCAAATTGTTGTCACGATGGCTGGACAGGGGTCCCGCTTCAGAAAAGTTGGCTATACAGTTCCTAAGCATGAAATTGAAGTTCGTGGTAAGAGTCTGTTTGAATGGGCCATGCTGTCATTGAAAGACTTCGTGGATGAGGAGTTTATCTTCGTCGTTAGAAAGAATCAGTATGACCGTGATAAATTGGAGAAGCTGATTGACCAGGCAGGAATTCACCGATTTCAGTTAGTTGAAATTGACGAATTAACCTCTGGCCAGGCATCGACGGTCATGGCTGCTAAGAATGTACTCAAGCCAGAGGCGGGGGTTGCCGTCTACAATATTGATACTTACGTTGAGCCGAACAATATTTTAAAGGCGGACTTGGCAGATTGCGATGGTAATCTGACGACCTTCACGGCGCCAGGGAATCATTGGTCTTTTGTTCAACTGGATGAAAGCGGTCACGTAACTGATGTCGTGGAAAAGCGGCGGGTCTCTGACCACGCGTCCGTGGGGTTCTACTATTTTGCCAGCTTTCAACAGTTTGCGGACATCTACCAACGGTATGGAGCGGCCATCAAACAGGAGTACGGCGAGGTTTACGTGGCGCCAATGTACCATTACTTGCTTCAGGAGGGTGCCAAGATAACTTATACGGATATCCCATTTGATGTTGTCCATGTGCTTGGAACGCCGGAAGAATTGGCGGTCTTTAAGGAGGCGGCAGCCAAATGAAACATGTTTGGGCGATTGTTTGTGGGACGCTCCGAGATGAGGTTGAGTTTAGTTTGATTATTGATCGGCTGTTAACGTGGAGAGAAGAGGGGACGATTGAAGGAATTGTCTTTTCAACCTGGAAGGATGAACTGCGTGAGAAGCAGGCATTACAGGAGAAACTAAAGTTAAATGATGTGAAGTTGGTAGAGTCGTTGCCTAATGATTCAAGAGTAGGAACATTAAAAAGCAATTCAATAAATTATTGGCGACAAGCTACGCAACTGCAGGCTGCTTTAGATGTTATTCCACGTGGAACGGTTGTTCTAAAAACCCGTACAGATCGAGCATTACCAGCTACCCAGCGTTTAGTTGAAATACTGTCTGATGCAACCCCGTTACCAAAAGTGTCAAATGCTACTGAGAACTTTAATCTAAAGAATTTCCCGATTGAGTTTGACCATCAAATTGCTGTTTTACAGGCTCGTTCCAGTAGAATTATGCAATATACAGATTATGCTTTCTTGGGCTACCACGATGACATTGAAAAGTTGATAAATTTTGATGTTTCCGAGTTTTATTTGTCAAGGGATTTGGTTGCTAACACACAGTTCTTCATATATCCATTTTTCAGAGATTTTCCTGTGATCAAAGACTATTTCCATCTGATCAATTTCCGCCCGCTAATTGATGATTTAGAAAATTATACGTTGCATGAGGGGGAGGGATTTCCACAATTTTTTGAAAGGGTATATGCTGCCTTCTTTCAAATCTTATTGACACATTTTCGACTACTAAGTTTGAATCCAGAAAAGTTGGGACCTACCGGGCAACCAATTGAGTTTGCTGATTTCTTCAAAACTGGGCATAGCGGTCATCTTGTTCATGATGCATTAGGAGTATCTTTTAATTCAAAAAAGATACTTGAAGACTTCGTGAAGCAAACTGGAGTTGAAAACAATTTGAGTACAAAGAACGTACTTAAATTGTTTTCAACATTTGTGCCCGATAATTTGCAGAGAGCTACTCCAAAAGAAGTGGATGAGCTCGAAGCTTTTCAAAGAGATGAAGCTTTTTCAGCTCATCATTGGCTTCGCAGAACGCGGGTTGAGGTAAAGGCTACAAAATCGAAATATAGTGTTCCAATGTCATTTACTTTTCCAGGTGTTTCAGCTGAGGAGCAAGCCGAAATTTGGACTGCATGTTCAAAATCAAGTAACGTACCAAACTTTTTATTTGAATATTGGTGTAAGCATCAGCTTACACCAATTGATACGCCAGTATACCTGTTGAGTTGTGCGAAGGCTGGTAACCAGTATGGTATCTTGACTTTGACCAGATTATTAAGAGAGCATAAATTGAGTGATGAGGTTGCAAAGGAAGTAGTACGTATCAATAACTTTCGGGCGAGCATGCATCGTCTTCACGGAACAATCAACGTCAAGGTAAGCTGTTATATCTTAAGCTATTGGGCATATGTCTGTCAGGAGCAGCAGGAAGTGACGCCTGAGCTTTCGAAGCAGGTTCATGCGGTACTGAACCGTTATCTCCCGGGGAAAGCTGAGGCATTTATGCTGGCTTCAAAGGAGTCTACAAAATTAGAGCTGTTCTTTGACGAACAATTATACAAGGCTGACGATGGTGAGCATCAAGTCCGTTACCGTCGACTAGTAGAATTAGCTCTAGAATTAACGAAGAAGCGTAAATACTGGGATATTTTAAATGGCCTTTTTACGATAAAAGAACCGAAAAATAAGGCAAACTATGAATTTGCTATTCGAAATTCGCTGTTGGGAGTTGATTGAAGCAATGTTTGCTCAAAAAATTTTGCTGGAACACAATCAAATTTTGAGAAGTATAGGAAATTCAGACACTCAAGTTGAATCTGGTATTGGGAATGCGGTTACGTTGTATGTCTTTCTGAATTTGATGAGCATCCAAAAAATCAAACCTAATACGATGACACAATTATCGAAAGAATTTGTGAAGGAAAATGATCCAAGTCATAAATTTTTTGAAGAGGAAGAGGTGCTGAGTGCACAGCAGTTAGTTGACTTGATGTTAGTTACGTCTAATCCGGCTGTGGCACTCGCAATTTGTCAGATGGTTCGTGAACAAACGCATAAAAAAATGAGTGCACATTATCGAGAACTTCCTTGGATAAATAAATTGGAAGGAGCTCTGGCAAATCAAACAGGGCGAATCCGGAGTTCTGTTAAGCAAAGATATGATATTAAAATGCTTCGCTGCTTAGGAGTAGCCTTCTCACAGTTAAAGTTGTCGTATAGGGATTTGATGCATCAAACTGATTGTGTTCAATCAGGCAAGTACTTTTACAATTCGACGATGTTAGTGAAAAATGGTGAATTGACAGGTGGCTACTTTTTCGGACCAAACAATGGTGATGCTATTGCATTCGATCATACGAATATGTATGTGATATTGGGTGCAGAGAATGGTTATCAGCGCGATATTGTTCTTTCAAAACTGGTTGAAGATGTAAATGAAGTTTCTGGCTCGCAGTTGTCTGCTTATACCATCGATGAATTGAATCTAAAGTCTGATCAACCAGTCGTCAGCTTTTGGGGAGATGTTTATCCAGGTGAATTTTATTCTGAGCGGCGGTTGAAACGTCAACAATGGGATCCGCTTTCGGATGAGGGGTATGATTATACTTTTTTGGGGATGAAGTCCTTTCTCCAAAAAAGTAGTCTTAATGTCTTTAATCTGGAATCAGTCTTAGTGGATGATTTTGAAAGCTCAAAATTATTGAATTCAAAGACATTTGTACTTGGAAGTAAGCCTCGAAAAACATTGTCGGCTCTTAAGAAAGCAAATCTAGGATTGGCTTTGTTGGCCAATAATCATGGTGGGGATTATGGAGAAAATGGATTTGAACAATCCATCGAGTATTTAGAAGAAGCAAAGATTCCTCATATTGGGGTAGGACAGGATATTGATAAGGCAACAAACCCCATACGAATAAATGGACAAGGTGTCAATATGTCCCTCTTTAATGCATATTGGTACAACAGGAGATATTATCGGGACTACGAGTTTTACTCGTTGTTTGGCAAGATGGGTGTATCACCCTTAGGTGAAGAACTACTTCATAAAATTGCTCGGGAACGACTCCAGAATCCAGATAGGTTGATAGTTGTTTCCCCACATTGGGGTACGGATTTTCAACCGGTGGCTGAACGTCAAAAACAATTAGCAATGAAAATGATTGTTTCAGGGGCAGATATCATCATAGGCCATGGGGCACACGCATTACAGGATATTGAGTTGATTTCGGGTCATCCAGTTTTTTATGGTCTTGGGAATGCTTTTTTCAACAGTGAAGGAGAATTTAAGAAATATCCTCATTCATTACCTTTTGGTGGATTCGTCGAAATAAGTGCCAGTGCGGGTGGTATGTTGTTAACTGTCCGATTTATGAACGCTGAAAATCATGAGACCAAGTTTCAACCACGAGCAGTCACGGAAAATGAGTTTTCCAAGTTGATTCTAGGTTTGAAGTCAAATGGGAGTCAATTAGATAACTGGAAGATTGACAATCAAACGCTGCAGTACGTTTATCAAAAAAATAGATTAAAATAAACAATTCGGCATATTTATTTTGGATTCTAAATCATTAAATCTTTGTGGAGGGGATTCACTTGCGGACAGTATGGGCAATGGTTTGTGGAACAGTTAGAGATCAGGTTGATTTTAGTATGATCATGGATTTCTTATTGAAGTCCAGGCAGAAAGGAATCATCCAAGGTATCGTGGTAACTACATGGAAAGATGAGTTCGCAAATCTGAAATCGCTCCGTGAAAAGCTGGTAGAGAATGACATCGCAATTGTAGAATCTGAGCAGAATGATCATTTGGTTGCGGGGATGCGGTCAGGTTCCGTGAACTACTGGCGTCAGGCTAAGCAAATGCAAGCGGCTTTGGATGTAATACCAGCTGAAGCTATCGTTTTAAAAACGAGAACTGACCGAGCATTGCCAAGTACACGTAAATTGGTAGCGATGCTTGATGAACCCAATCCACTCCCAAGGGTGGCTGATAAAGTGCAACAATGGAATCTACCAAATTTCCCACAAGTCTTTGAACATCAAATAGCAATCTTTAAAGCACGCACGGGTAGAATTCTTCAGTTTTCAGATTTTGCATTTATGGGTTATAGCGCAGATGTTCGCAAGTTAATTAACTTTGATATTGCAGAATTTTCGTTCACTAGGGGATTAGTCGCTAACATTCAATTCTTTATTTATCCGTTCATTCGACAATATCCAATCATCAGGGATTACTATCGGGTAGTTGATTTTTACCCGTTACTCACAGATTTAAAGGACTATACACAGACTGGTGGAACTAAATTTCCAGATTTTCTTGAAAGACTTTATGCAGTTTATTTTGGGATATTAGCAATACACTTTAGAATTAGTAGTTTTCAACCTGAAGGATTTTTCGAAGATGCACAGCTACCTATTGAATTTAGTGATCTTTTTCATTCCGGTCATAAAAAGCTTTTAGTACACGATGCATTGGGTGTTACGTTTAACTCGCAATTGATTTTAGATGAATTTTTAAAGCAATCGATTGAAGAAAAAAATGTCACACAAAAAGGATTGTTTCATAGGTGGGGCAAAAGGAACGATGAACCCACAAGCGAGTCCGTAGTGGTACATGAAAGATCGACAAAGAACGTTTTAGCAATCTTGAAATCAAAGCATACCGATATTTTTGACCGCATTACTAATACTGAACTAGCCGAATTAAAAAGCTTTTCACAGAATAAAGATTTTTCACCGAATCATTGGTTGAGAACCAATACTTCTACGTTGGCTGAGCAAGATATTTCTTATAAAACATCACTGAAATTTGAATTGCCAGGTATTTCGGATGAGCAGCGTCAGGCCATCTGGCAGGAGTGTGAGAGTACTCTTAGTGCAAGTAGTGTCTTATTTAAATTCTGGATTTCACATGATGTGGCGCCTAAATACAGCGCGCCCTACCTGATGAGCAGTGCTCGAACGAATAACCGTTTTAGCATTTTGACTGGAACGAGGCTTCTACAAGCTGGTTATTTGAATGAAGGTGAGACTTCAGAAATACTTCGAATCAATAATTTTTTTGCTGGTTTTCATGTTCATCATCATGAAATGAATGCAGAAATTGCTTGTTATATTTTGGCTAGGTATATGTATTTGAACGAGCATAAGATGAAAATTTCTCGCGCGACGACAGCTCAAGCGGAATATGTTTTTGAGAGATTTTTGCCAGAAAAGTTCAGTGAATTCAGTCAGCTTGTTAGTGAACCACAAAAGTTAATGACTTTCTGGGATAACCAGGTAGAACAACAAACTAAGGATTTTGCGCGGCAACGTGTCTTAGAAATGGCGTTAGAGACTACGCATCGGCAAGAATATTGGCAACAGCTTGAACCAATGATAAGTCATCAGCCGAAGTTCTATAACTACTTGGCTTCATATCGTTATGGTGTAAAATGGCAACTGCTTTAGGGTTATTAATATAAGTCACATTAAATTGATGTAATTGAAAATGTTCAGGGAAAAATTGCAGGTTTTAAATTGTGATTCTTAGGTTGGCATATGCAAAATTTTGTGACCTGAAACTTAAGGGTAAGCTAGGGTTTTCAGGGAAATATGTTTAGCTAACGTTCTAAAGGTAAATACGTGGCCTCGTGGTTATTGAATTAGATGCTATTGATCTTGAATCCGGTATGATTGGAAATATCTTGGATTTATTGTTGTTTATCTTCTCCTCAGAGGGAATATTTGTTAGTGCACCCACACACGCTCCAATTAATCGACTATGTAATGATGGGTTCGAGTAAGACAACAACAGTTAAAGGGTTTTATAATTGTCTTCTGAGCAAGTATATTAATTCTGTTGTTAAGAGAGTAATTAATGATTTAGGGATTTTAGAGGTATCAATCGGGTGATTTACTAAAAGTTGGAAACTCATTAAGGACAGGCCGTTCTAGTATTTCTTCTAAAGTGGGCTGTCTTTAAATTTATAATTTCGGAAATACCCTGACAAGTTAAAAGTAATTGACGACAGAGAGGACAAAATTTATGAAAAGATTAGCCACAAGTATTTTTCTGACAGTCATTTCCATAGTTGGCGTTTTATTTGGTTTATCCAGTATAGCTAGGGCGAGTAACTATCAAAATACGCTCCCGTTCTGTAATCCAGGGGGTGTCATAGATAAGAGTGCTTACTCACAAGGTGAATTGAATCAGCTAACGGCAATTACACATGGCACTGATTATTCCGGAAATCTAAGTTTAGATAGTGTCTCTTCACATTATGTCTATCAATTGATGGGTAGCAATTTAAAAAACTTTACGGGTTCCGATGGTGTTCTTCAGTTATATAATGAATCCAGTTTTATGACGACACAGATGATTAAGGATGCCGCTAAGTATTGGAATATTATCGCTGGTCAAAAAATTGTTGAGGTGGTTGATTCCGCTGAAAAAAGTGATGAAGTCATCCATGACGTTATGGATGGTAACCCTGGGGTCTTAGGCGGTCAAAGTTATGACGGGAATGGAATTAAATTTTATCCGAATAATTGGAAGCTTCAAAGTTTAGGTATCTCTACTCAAGCTCAGCAGAATTGGAAAGAGGCAACGGTTATTCATGAAATTGGCCATGCATTAGGTATTCCACATTTGGGTGGGGGCCTTGATGGTTTAAATGCCAGTAATTCTGGTGTGAGTTCAAGTGAATTTATGGCCTACTGGACGACAGAAATTGCTGGAGCTCCCTTAGTGAACATGAAGGGGATAACCAGTACAACAATGGATGCTGCAGCACTCGCAATGGCCGCGACTACCTGGCAGAAACCAAGGAAAGTTGCAGAATGGATATTTTCGGGAAGTTCGGAAAGTGTCAATTATTTTACTGGACTTGTAAGTGCAACACTTCCGTGGGGTGTGCAGATTGGATCAATGGGTGATTATATTCAATTGAAAAAGAATTGCTCGGGTGACTTGGTTGTAAAAGATAAAAATTATGATGTATATCAGTTGGATGATAAGGTTTTGGAAACTGGACAACTAGAAGTGGCAAAGAATATGGGATCCGTAGAACATATGGGTTTATTCGATCAAATAGTTACTGTAGGAACTGAATACCAAACTAAAAATGGTGACTCATATTATCGGGTGAATTTTAACAATGAAGACTACGTCGTGAATGCTAAAGCTTTTGAATGGGGTGTAGAAATAGATACACCAGATAATTTGCTTCAAAGTCAGGAAAAAGTAGATGAAGTGAAAACGATTGGGGCCGATGCGAGTGTTTACCAATTTGAGCAACAAGACTTTAATCAGAAACCCTCTATCAGGGCAGCCAAGGTGGGCACGACGAAGGCTCTTGGAATTGTGGGTAAGCAGGCACATGCGCTCATTAAGTATGTGAGTACGAATGGGTACATCTATTATCGAATTAATTTAGGCGGTGTAGACTATATTCTTCATTCGAGTGCTTTTAATAGTGCTAACTGGGGTGTAGAGATTAATTCTGAGAATGAAGTTATTCAAAGTAAAAAAAATGTAGATAAACAGCTTACAATTGGGAGTAAATATAACGTCTATCAGTTTGATGACCAAGTCATTGATGATAAGGGAACGCAAAAAGCTACGCTCTTAGGAAATACTGAAACACTAAATCTTGTTGGTAAGAATGTTAATATTTCGATGTCTTATACAAGTTCTAAAGGGAATACCTACTATCGTTTCAAGGTTGATGGAACGTCTTACGTTGTTATGGCAAATGCTTTTGATTCGGAAAATTGGGGCGTAGAAATCAATTCAGTAGATGAAGTTCTTCAAAGCTATGAAGCTTATGAGACAACGATGCCAGTGTTAAGGCAGTATAATGTTTATCAATTCGATAATTCAATTATTGATAATAAAGAGACGGCGAAGGCAATTCAAGCTGGTAATACTCGGACGCAGAATCTTATTGATCAACAGGTGAAAGTTACTGAGAAGTATATCAGTAGTAAAGGTTACACATACTATCGAATCAAGGCTAAAAACCAAGAGTACGTTATTCAATCGGGAGCGTTCAGCCTCGATACCTGGGGTGTTGAAATTGGTCAAAGCGGTAACATGATACAAGCGTATGAACCGAGTGAAGACACTCAGTTAACGGTTGGTGCTACGGAAGATGTTTACCAATTCAGTGATGACATAATTGATCAGAAGAAAACGATTCGCGCCAAAAAAGTTGGTACGACAGATACTTTGCAACTGATTGATCAGAAGGTAAAAATAATTAAACGTTATCAGAGCTCAGCAGGTTATATCTACTATCGTGTTAACTTTGACGGACTGGAGTACGTTATCCAGTCAACGGCTTTTAATTCTAAGCACTGGGGAGTTGAACTAGATTATGTCGACAATGTTCTTCAATCACGAGAGCCACTTAGCGTTACTCTAAGAATAAAAAGCAACTCTAATTTATACGATTTTGATGACAAGATTATTGATGATAAATTGAACAAAAAAGCTGAGCTGTTGGGAACCACGGTTGAGAAAGGGCTTATTGGGAAATCGGTCAAGGCAACGGAACTATATATAAGTAATCAAGGGTATCTCTACTATCGCATTTCAAGCGAAGGAACGAGCTATGTTACTAAGGCCTCTTCGTTTGATCTGACCGATTGGGGAGTTTTAATCAATTCACCAGGTGAAATTATTCAAGAGGGACAGAAAGTTGAAAAGGAACTCACTATTGGTGCGTCGTACAATGTTTATCAGTTTAACGAAGTCGTTTTGTCTCAACAAGCAATTGCAAATGCCACACAAGCTGGTACAGCAGAAAAAATGGGCTTACTTGATAAGCAGGTTCACGTTATAGAGAAATATACAAGCAATAAAGGGTATGACTATTATCGAATCTTGGATTCGGGAAAAGAATATGTCATTAATAGTAGGGCTTTTAATTCAGAAAACTGGGGTGTTGAAATAAACTCTGCAGATGAGGTGTTGCAAACTAGGCAGTCAGTAGACCAAAGGATGGTGATAGTTAAAACGTACAATGCTTATCAATTCGACGATGCAGTTATTGATGAGAAGAGACATAAAAAGGCAACCCAAATTGACAATACTGAAAAACTTGGGTTAGTGGGAAAGTCAGTTCACGTGATTGAAAAGTATACAAGTAATCGAAATAATGATTACTATCGGATTGAGGTTGCAAATGAACAGTATGTCGTGGGTGTTGGGGCTTTTGGATAACTGCTAAGTAGTTTATTGAGAATGTTTATTTTCACTTTACCATGGTTATGGTTGGAAAATGGGATGCTGAATTCAGCATCCCATTTTTTTGAAATCATACATCATTTGAAGCTCAGAAACAGTTAGCTGGTCAAAAAGATTTTGAAATACATTTCGTTAACAATTATTTTGTTACGATTTGAATGATTCGTAAGGATATTTTAAAAAGCGTCGGACTGAATCAAGCTTAATCATTATTAAGAGAAGTGGTATAGTGAAAACAGTTAATATTTTAGAGATGAATTTTGGCAAAAGCGTTATACATAGCTTTCGATGAATAACTTAGGGGTGTGAGTGCGGTATGGCAACAGAAATAAAAGGCGTTACTTTTTTTCAAAAGGGATTAGTTTATGAGAAGGAACATTTTAGCAAACGATTTAGTTTTACGTCAGAAACTGGCAAGATGTTTAAAGCTCACAGAATTTTCACTCATTTTATGTCTGCGGATAGTCGATTCAGATTGAATGAACGACTTGATGTGGCTCGGAACGCGTCAGTAGAACCATACACTATTTTTACTTCAGGTGGACATGTGTTTTCAATGGGCGCATTCAGTTATTCTCAAAGTAATTTGCCAATTCATACGATTATCGGTCGATATTCAGTTATTTCTGCTGGTGTGGGGGAGATGGGGCCTAATCATCCAGCTAATCGTTTTACCTCGTCAACTTTGACCTACGAAGCACACAATGTTGCTCTTAATGCGTACAAGGAAGATGTTGACGTACATATTGATCCAGTTAGCAGCAATTTGACAAAGCAGTATCCAATCATTATTGGCAATGATGTCTGGATTGGGGAGAATGTGACCTTTTCTTCTAAGGGAATCGTGGTCAATGATGGTGCCGTCATTGGCGCTGATTCAGTAGTTACCAAAGATGTTCCACCATACGCAGTGGTGGTTGGTGTTCCAGCCCATGTGATTAAATATCGTTTTGACCCTGAAACCATTAAAAGATTAATGGCATTGAAGTGGTGGCAATATGATTTCGGACAATTTACAAACATTAAAGTTGATGATCCAATTGACAAATTTTTGGACGAGGTTGAGAGTCTGCAAGCAGCTGGTAAGCTTAAGACTTATGAACCTGAAATTGTTACGATGGCGGATTTCGACGGTTTAGATGAAAAATGATTTTAGCTATTTAAAAGAGAGGCTGCTGATGTTTGATCAGCAACCTCTTTTTTTAGTGTGCATGTGGAATTCACAATTAATTAATCATTTTCTTGGGTTTTTTTGAATTCGCTGAAATCAATGGGTTTAGGCATAAATGGTTGAATATCACCCATCTGCACTAGGTGCTCAACCTTAGAAATAAAATCTTCTATCTTGTCATCGGCACGAACGCCTGTAAAGTCACCAAACCCATATTGCCACCATTGAAGTTTTAAGAGACGTTGGATAACTTCTTGTGGAAATCGGAATTTGAGGATTCGGGCAGGAACGCCTCCAACGACAGCGTATGGTGGAACGTCTTTTGTTACTAGTGCGCCGCCGGCAACCACTGCCCCGTCACCAACCGTAACACCCTTTGGAACAAATCTCACATCCTGACCAATCCAAACGTCGTTCCCAATAATAATTGGACCACCATTTCTGACGGGGCTTCCAACGTGCTGAAAAGCATTTTTAGAAGTCTCTAGATAATCGTTAAAAGCCCGGTTACGTGGATCATAGCTCACCATTGATGATGTGAAACGAGTTATTGGATGACTACCTTGCATCCGTATTACACCGCTTGCAATGGAAGAGTAACGTCCAACTACTGTGTTAATGGGAAGTGAGTTATTGCCAGTCAAGCTGAAGGCACCCATTGAAAAGAAACGACGACCTCCCAAATATTGTGAGTAAGGTTCTATTTGAACATTAACTGGAAACTCCATGGTTCCAGGTAGTCGTTTGGAAGTATCATCCTTGATGTTACTGTAGATGTGCTTTTCTGAGAGTAGGTTTTTCATTGGCTGATTAATCCTAAGTTGCTCAGCCATGTGAGAATGTGTAGCAACTAGGCCATTTGGCATGAAAGTAATATCGTTGATTCTTGATGTCATTTCCGGATGCTTCCTTTACAATAAAATGTTGGATATCGAATATGCCTTAATTAAATAGACAGGCAAAATCGTTTATTTTTGCGTTAATATACTAATATATTAACGCATTGTGTGGAAGTTGTCAGTATAATTTCCCGGTTATATGGCTCACTTATGATGGACGTTATCAACAAATACAGTGATGTGTAACTTATAGATATGCACATATATTTGAAAATAAAATGTGTCTTGAAAAAATTGCTTTTTACAGTTGAATGTGTGCTGATAGGCGAGTAGAAATCCTTACAGCACATTTTCTCCATAAACCAACTTAACACCTAACGCATCAGCCACACCAGCTGTTTCGTCAGCCGTTACGCCAGCTGGTACGAGAACCACGCTGTCTGCATCGGCCAAGCGTTTGCTGGCAATCCAGTCAGCCTCACGGTCGTCGCCGTACTTGCCCGTGCTCAGGACCCGGTCGACACCCTGACTACCCAACCAATCCAGTGCCGCACCGCGGTCCTGTGGTCGAATCTGATCGAAGGCCGTATCAAACGTCAACGTCATGCCACCAGCAGCGGCAATTAGCGTACTGAGGACTTCAACATCCAACTGGTTCTGGTCGGTGAGGGCACCAAAGATGGCGCCGTCAGCCCCTAATTGTTGGGCCTCTAACAAATCCGCCTCCATCATCTTGATTTCAACGCCGTTGTAGGGCGCTTTGCCACCCCGTGGCGCGATGATCAAGTCGAGGGCTACCTGGTGCTCATGGGCGTAACGCACGGCTTCACCCATGACGCCCTTGCTGACCGTGGTGCCACCAGCCGCCAAGTTATCAGCGAGGGCCACCCGTTTGGCACCCGCTCTAATGGCAGCGGGTAATTCAGTATAATTTTCTAGTAACGGTTCAACTAACAGCAAAATCGTCATCCTTTCTCTGGCCGCTTGCGTTACAGCGGCGAACAGTATGGTACAATGTACGCACCATTTTATTTCTTTAGGAGTGAAACTATTGAAACCGGAATCTAAGCAGCATCGGTCGTGGTTCTGGAGCTGGGTCGTCAATAACCGCCTAGTTTCCATCCTGACAATCACGCTCCTTATTTTACTCATTTTACTTGTCCTAAGTAAAGTCCCATGGCTCGCAACGCCGTTTGTTTTGGTGGGACAGATTCTGGGACTTCCCATTATTCTGGCCGGCGTGGGTTATTATCTCTTAAATCCCGTGGTTGATCGGTTGGAGAAACGGGGGATTCACCGCAGTTGGTCCATCATTGGACTCTTTATTATTGTGGCCCTTTTGATTGCCTGGGGACTGCTCAGCCTGATTCCCATGATTCAGCGGCAAATGACGTCACTCATCACAGAGTGGCCGCATTACTGGCACCAGATTACGCAGACCAGTATGACCTGGCTGAAAGACGACCGTTTGAATGGCATTCGCAGCCAACTGGACCAATTCAACCAGCAACTTTCATCTAGTTCGTCGACCGCCGTCTCCGCGTTCGCCAAGAACACGGTCAGTTCAGTAGGGGGAATCGTGAGTCGCGTCGTTTCCGTGGTGGTAGCCGTGGTAACGGCACCGTTTATTCTGTTCTATCTCTTGAGGGATGGCCACCAATTGCCTGATTATCTGGCAAAAATCTTACCAGTTAAGCGACGGGCCTCCGTGGTTCACCTGCTGCGAGAAATGAATCGGCAGGTCAGTAACTACGTTCGGGGGCAGTTGATTGTGGCGTTCATTGTGGCCATTCTCTTCTACATTGGTTTCTTGATTGTCGGCCTACGGTTTGCCTTACTCTTAGGTATCGTTGCTGGCGTACTGAATCTGATCCCGTATCTGGGGTCGTTTCTGGCCATGGTACCGGCAGTTGTGGTAGCCGCGTTCATTTCACCGTGGATGCTGGTCAAAGTGCTCATCGTCTTTGTTATTGAACAAACGTTAGAAGGGCGAATCATTTCGCCAATTGTGTTAGGAAGCTCACTCAAGATTCATCCACTGACCATTATCTTTATCCTGCTAATTGCGGGGAAAGCATTTGGGGTGCTCGGGGTCGTCTTGGGAATTCCAGGCTACGCCGTCATTCGGGTCGTTGCCACGGAGATCTTCCATTGGTATCAGAAATTTGCGGGTGGCTATGAAGAACCCGTTGTCGAACAAGGAGTCAGTGAAAATGAAGAAAATTGATCAAGCGACGGCTTTTCTGGCCGCTCGTCCCACACTATTTCGGTGTCCCGTCTGTCTGGAACCGTACGCCACGGTCGAGGGGCACAGCCTCATCTGTCCCAATGGCCACAACGTTGACCTCTCTAAGAAGGGGACACTGTATTTCATGCAGCGCGCGGTAGCTAGCGAATATGACAATGCCATGTTAGCTTCCCGGCGGCGGATGCTGCAGGCTGGCTTGTTTAAGGGCATCACGGATGCTTTTGCGGCTAAACTGCCAGCTACCCCGCAAACAATCTTAGACGTTGGCTGTGGGGAAGGGACACCGTTAGACGACGTTCTCGCCCAGCGTGACGGGCAGGATACAGCCGTTGGGTTTGACCTGTCTAAGCCAGGAATCAACCTCGCCACGCAGCTTGAGAACAACGCGTTCTTCTGCGTGGCTGACCTGGCCCAGATGCCCTTCGCTGACAGCCAATTTACGGCGATTTTAGACCTATTCTCGCCATCCGCCTATAATGAGTTCAACCGGGTCTTAGCGCCTGGAGGACAGCTCCTAAAGGTGATTCCCAATGCCGATTACTTAATTGAGTTACGGCAAGCCATCTTCCCAGCCGGCAGTACCCATGCGACCTATGACAATAGCAACGTCTTGAACCTGTTCCAGCAGCATTATCCGGATTCAAGTGTTGAACGGATCCGTTACCAGGTACCGGTCCCAGCTGAGCTATTCAGTGACCTTATGTTGATGACACCGATGCACTGGGGAGCGTCGGAAGACCGGTTGGCCGCAGTTAAGGCCAATCCATTCCCAGAAATCACGGTGGACGTGACCCTCTTAACGGCACAAGGGATTTAGTAAAACGTTAAAAAATCTTATGTAAAGTTCTTGAACAGCTAACGGGGGAGTGTTATATTGACCTATGAGAAATCGTTTGGCGGTCGACATCAGTGAATAACTGTTAGCGGCTGACAAGTAGCACTTCACTAAAGTAGTTCCTCGCCGTGCCCACACCGAGGAACTGCTTTTTATTTTGTCCTTTTTTTAGATGGGCGAGGGAGTTGTGCGGTGCTTTTGACTTGATCCAGTGACAGATTTTTTTGAGCTTCTGAATTGAGTAGGTATTAGGTTGAAATCAGCTAAGGTCAGTAGGGCCAATGGCATAATTTGATAAAACTTTATTGTAAGAAGTCATCAATTTAAGTCGGAGGCGGTCAGTGTGGGGCCAGCAGTGAAAATGTCGTTAGCTAGCGTATTTTGCTAGGTTACGACATGGGCGAATTTGAAGACCCGTGAACTTACGGGGGGTCAAATCGAGCGAGAAGCCCGGTCTTTGGCTGAAGCGTCCCCACAGCTGGTTCCCGCCCTGACTGCCGGAGCGCGCGGTATTCATCCAAAAAATCTCTAGGAATATAATCTGGCTTTAACCCCGTTACTCTCTTGTCAAAACCCACTGAAAATGGCTATAATGATGGGACAGAACGAATGTTTGATAACAGAACGGAGAAGAGAATTTTATGGCAAACCACATTGCGTTATTTGAACCGCTATTTCCCGCCAACACGGGGAACATCGCCCGGACCTGTGCGGGGACGGATACGATTTTAGATTTGATCAAGCCCCTGGGTTTTTCCGTCGACGACGCCCACTTAAAACGGGCCGGCTTGGACTACTGGGATAAGGTTGACGTCCGGTATCATGAGAATCTGCCGGCCTTTTTAGACACGATTCCGGATCCAACGCAACTCTACCTGGTCTCCAAGTTTGCCGACCAAGATTATACGGAACCAGACTACAGTGTGAACGAGAATGATCACTACTTCCTATTTGGGAAGGAAACGACGGGGTTGCCAGAACCATTCATGCGGCAACACAGTGAAAAGTGCATTCGGATTCCACAAGACGATACGCATATTCGGGCCCTTAATCTGTCCAACAGTGCGGCAATTGTGATTTACGAAGTCATGCGTCAACAGGCTTTTCCTAACCTGGAACGGGTACATACTTACCCACACGACAAATTAAAATAAAGAGTGAAAGGAGGCTCACCGTTGGCTACCAAACGAAAAACAACGCGCCGGAAAACGGCGAAGCGCCAGCCAACGAAACGCCGGAAAACTTCGGCCAAGAAGCAGCCGTTTCCATACACCGCTAACGTGATTGGGTTAGTTCTGATTGCCCTAGCGGCCTTAGGACTGTTCAATCTAGGCTTGCTGGGAACGCTCTTTGCGAACCTAGTCCGCTTGATTGTGGGGGACACCTATCAGTTTGGGCTCATCGTGGTGGCCGCTTTGGGGGCCACCCTCACTGTCACGGGAGAACTACCGCGACTGCCGCGTCATTACTGGTTGGGTAGTGGCCTGATTTACGGCGGTTGGCTGCTATGGATCTCCGCCAATCATTTTTTACAGGTGGATCAACACAGTCAATTTCTAAGTACAATTTGGCATGACGGCCTGTCTGATCTTTGGACTGGTGGACTGACTGCTCAACTGGGTGGTGGGGTCATTGGCGCCGTTGAGTTGAGCATTGTGGCCTGGTTGATTGCGCTGGTGGGATCTCAGATTGCTGCCTGGTTAGTGATGGCTGGTGGGGTAATCGTCTTTTTCCAGATTCCCTTCAGTACGATTCAGTCGTGGCTGCAAACGACTTGGGCAACGCTTCATCGGGGCGCTCAGGCTAGCGGTGCAGCGCTGAAACGGGGCGGAGAAAAGGTTCAGGAACATCGTGACCAACGGGCCAAGTCCCGACCAGTCTCCGTCACGACTAACGACAAACCGGCAGCAAGCCTGCCCGCAGATCCGAACGACAAGGATTTGCCGGAACCGCACGCCAAAACAAAGGATGAACCGAGCTACCACATTACCGTGGCGGCCAATGAAAATTCTAAACCGGCGCCAACTCCTGAACCAGAGGAGACGGCGGATGCGACCGCTGAAGCTTTGGCCAGCAGCACACCGGTCGATCCCAACTATCAGTTGCCAACGGCCGACCTGTTGAAGCAGGTACCACCGACCGACCAGACCGAGGAAGTTAACGCCATTGATGCCAACACTAAGATTTTAAAGCAGACGTTGGACAGCTTTGGGGTGGACGCCGAGGTCAAGAATGTTAGCCTGGGACCGTCCGTGACCGAGTACGAATTGCATCCGGCCATTGGGGTCAAGGTCTCCCGCATTGTTAATTTGGCGGATGACCTGGCTTTGGCTTTAGCAGCTAAAGGGATTCGGATTCAAGCACCAATTCCTGGAAAATCCTTGATTGGTATTGAAGTTCCTAATAAGGAAGTGTCAACCGTTTCCTTTAGAGATGTGGTTGAAGCGCAACCAGCTCATCCCAACAAACCGTTGGAGGTTCCGCTAGGGCGTAACGTGACTGGTCAAGTGGTGACTATGGATCTCACGAAGATGCCGCATCTCCTGATCGCGGGGGCGACGGGGAGTGGTAAATCCGTGGCTATCAATGGCATCATTACCAGTATGCTGATGAACGCACGGCCAGATCAGCTGAAACTTATGTTGATTGACCCCAAGAAAGTGGAGCTGAGTGTTTACAATGGGATTCCACACCTGTTAACACCAGTGGTGTCCGAACCTAAGAAAGCGGCACGGGCCTTACACAAGGTCGTGGCGGAAATGGAACGACGCTACGAGCTCTTCTCTCAATTTGGTCAACGGAAGATCTCCAGCTATAATGCCTTTGTTCAAAAGGCAAATGCCGAGGATGACCAAGCACGGCCAACGTTGCCTTATATTGTGGTCGTGGTGGACGAACTGGCTGATTTGATGATGACGGTCTCTAATGAAGTTGAAGACGCCATTATTCGGCTGGCGCAAATGGGCCGGGCGGCCGGTGTTCATATGATCTTGGCCACGCAACGGCCTTCCGTAGATGTCATTACCGGCCTGATCAAGGCTAACGTGCCGTCCCGAATTGCCTTTGCCGTTTCCAGTGGAATCGACTCCCGAACTATTTTGGATGCAAACGGTGCCGAAAAATTGCTCGGTCGGGGGGACATGCTTTTCCAGCCGGTCGATGCGAACTCACCGGTCCGGGTCCAAGGAGCCTTCATTCCGGACGATGACGTGGCCAACGTGGTTGACTTCATCAAGCAACAACAGTCTGCGGACTACGACGAGGACATGATGGTAACTGATGAGGAATTGCAACAGGAGGATGCTGGTGATAGCGATGATGAGCTTTTTGACGACGCACTGAAGTTTGTGGTCGAGCAACAAAAGGCCAGCACGTCATTACTGCAACGACGCTTCCGCATTGGTTACAACCGGGCTGCCCGTATTATGGATGACCTGGAGCAGCGAGGCTACATCGGGCCCCAAGAGGGCAGTAAGCCGCGTCAGGTTTACAAGCAGCCTGATAGCAATGCCGACCCATCCCAGAACGATTAACGATAACTTTACAAAATCTTCCCTTTGCCGCCATTATCTTTGGCTGGCATCACCCAGCGTGTTACGCTACGGGTGAATGGGGGAGATTTTTTTGATTGAATGGGGAGCAGTCTCAGATTGGTTTGAAGCGGTGGCGGAGTTGTTGGCTGTGTGTGTCGCACTTTTTCTCCCAATGGTCGAAGCACGAAAACGCCGGCGGGCGACGCGCAAACGCATCAAACAAAACGTTTACCGACTGACCTTGGAGTTATCGGAAATGACCAGAGATAATGATGAACGTTCGGCGAGCTACCAAACACTGCAGGTGATGATTCGGTTGTACGGCGGTCTATTGACTGATCCATTGGGGGAACCCATCGTGGCAATTGGTGAGGAGTTATTGGTACTACTCAAGGCACCTGAACCAGATAGCCAGCGTGTGACGGAGCTGTTAGACAAACTGGCAGCATGTCGGTAACGCATACTACGGTGGTCAGGGCCGTGGGTAGCTCCGATACAAAATTAGCCGGTTTAATAATTTGAGTGGGGATGTCACGAACTGGTTGGCTGATGCTAGCTTCAAAATTTTACTGAAATCAATCGTACAAAGGCGTTGGTAGTCTTTGTATTTAGTAAGTATCCTAACCAACGCCTTGGGCAATTACGGGTGCATCACACTGATTTTGGTGATGAATAATTAGTAGCTTTGCGTAAGATAAATACACACAAAAAAGACGCCCACTGTTCATCAAGAACAGCTGACGTCTTTTAAATCAAAATTTATTGCATCAGTGACGCAACGGCACCAAAGATTAAGGAGCCAATGGTTGCGATGATCATAATCCAAACAAATACGTTCGTAATTTTTTGAAATGTTGATTTTTTCTTTTTTTCCATGCGGGGATAGCCACCTCTTTGCGTGCATTCTACTCAATTAGTTTACCGTGGCAAGGGGAGAATTGCAACCGGCTGGTGTAACTTGTCAACTGCTTGTCACAAATATGATTGAACTGCTCATACCCATGATGGATTAACGAGTAATTGTCAGATTGAGTCCGTCATCAGTTGGCAGGAACGCCACCCGGTGGGGCAGACCTGGGGCCTGAGAAGCGGTCCCCAGGGCGCTTCGAAGCCTCAAACCCCGAATCTTCAAAGTCGACCGTCCTCTAAGTCTGGGCCGTCCGTCATCAGTTGGCAGGAACGCCACCCGGTGGGGCAGACCTGGGGCCTGAGAAGCGGTCCCCAGGGCGCTTTGAAGCCTCAAACCTCGAGTCTTCAAAGTCGGTCGTCCTCTAAGTCCGGGCCGTCCGTCATCAGTTGGCAGGAACGCCACCCGGTGGGGCAGACCTGGGGCCTGAGAAGCGGTCCCCAGGGCGCTTCGAAGCCTCAAACCCCGAGTCTTCAAAGACGGCCGTCCTCTAAGTCTGGGAAGCCCGCCCAGTCTAAGAGGACCGACATGGGGTTCTGTTCCTGCCAACTGATGACTACCTTTGTTTTGAACCATTGTGTGGGGGTGACGGCTTTTAAAAATAGGGGAGCGTTGTGCATCATAGATGCCGGGCTAGCCTATGAAGACTTAGTTGTGGTAGGTTACAAGTTCATATTTGACGGCAAATTAGCTGGAGAATTATTGTGTCAAAAAGACTTGCAGTGCTAAGCGACTATTTCCAAGTAGGAGCGAGCCTGTGTGCCAAATCCCGTAGAATCGTTTAATCCCACGATACATGAATTGCGAACAGTTTTACGATAGGGACGTTCGGTAATTACGAAACCATGAGTGAGGTTAAACTGCAGTGTAGCCTGCGGTTGCCAGGGGTGGGGCCGGCCGTGTCGACGGTGTTAGCAGGCGGTTTTGAGCCTGGTTACAGCGTGGGAGGAGCTTGAAAACTCGGTGGGTTGCCGAGGTTTCAAGTCCAGGAGAAAGACCGGGCTGTGGCTTTCTCCGGTCCCCACAGCAGGCCTCACCCCTGGCAGCCGGAGGCGGCCATCTTGGTTTTAAGGTTTTGAAGTAGAATTGCAACTCCCAAAAGAAATCTCTATAATTAGAAAAAAACGAGTTATTAGGGGGAAGTTAAATGGCGTTCTGGGACTCACCCGTTGCCCAACTAGCGATTTTAGCAGTGGGATGGTTGCTGATTCGGCTGGTGAAGCGGGTATTTGGCAAACACTGGCCAGCACAAGTGAATACGTGGGACCTGATGACGCCGTTACTACTGCTATGTTCACTGCTCTTGATTCCGCATGGGGCGGGGACGCTATTACCATGGCTAGTCATCGGTTGGATGGCAATTGGCATCATGGTGACACTTATTCAGGCGATTCACAACAAAGAGTTGCTTTATCCCACATTTTTTCGGACATTTTGGCGGCTGACAGATCTTTATTGGATTATCGGATTCGTCGTCTGTTTCATTGTGGCTATCAGCTGATTTTATGCATAAATATTAATTATTTTGACTTTTGACTCATTTTTAGTAAGCGCTGTGAAGGCCGTTAAGCCGTGGTGAACACTTGTTCGCCACGGCTTTTTTGGCCTTTGTGGGGAAATTTATAAAAATTCGGAAACGTTGTGGTAGAAAGTGGGGGCATGTGGTAAACTTGGTGATAGTTACAAATGGGAGTGATTGGCTATGTTTATGGGCGAATTTGAACACGCAATTGACACCAAAGGCCGGTTAATCATTCCCGCCAAATTTCGAGATCAACTGGGCGACCAGTTTGTGGTTACTCGGGGGATGGATGGTTGTTTATTCGGCTACCCGATGACCGAGTGGTCTGCCTTGCAAGAAAAATTGAAAGCCTTGCCAGTTAATAAGAAGGATGCCCGGGCCTTTGTCCGGTTCTTCTATTCCGCAGCGACCGAATGTGAGCTCGACAAACAGGGAAGAATCAATTTACCTAAGTCATTACGGGACCACGCAGCGTTAGTTAAACAGTGCGTGATTGTCGGGGTGGCTAACCGGTTTGAAATTTGGAGCGCAGAGCGGTGGCAGGACTTTTCCACCTCAGCAGAAGAAGATTTCGATGATATTGCCGAAAATCTGATTGATTTTGGGATGTAGAACCAGGAAAGGAGAGTGTTCATGGAGGACTTTCATCACGTTACAGTTTTACTTAAAGAAGCGGTCGCTGGCTTGAATATCGACCCCACGGGAGTCTACGTTGATTGCACTCTCGGCGGTGGTGGCCATAGCCAACGTATCCTGGAACAGCTGACAACTGGTCACCTGTACGCGTTTGACCAGGATCAGACCGCAATTACGTATAACGAGGAACATTTAAAAAAGTACTTAGACGAAGGCAAGTTAACTTTTATCAAGAGTAACTTTCGCCAAATTAAAGAAGAACTTGCACAACGGGGGATTACCAAGGTCGACGGTATTCTGTACGACTTAGGAGTCTCCTCACCACAGTTCGACGAAGCCGACCGCGGGTTTAGTTACCAGCACGACGCACCGCTGGACATGCGGATGGATCAAAGTCAAAAACTCACAGCCTGGATTGTGGTCAATGAGTGGGAATTCAACGACTTAATGCGGATCTTCCATCGCTATGGCGAAGAGAAATTTGCAAAGCCAATTGCCCGGGCCATTGAACGGCACCGAGCAACGGCACCCATTGATACCACGGGCCAGTTAGTTGAAATCATCAAAGAAGGGATTCCCGCTGCCGCTCGTCGGCACGGTGGTCATCCCGCTAAGAAGGTTTTCCAAGCCATTCGAATCGCCGTTAACGACGAATTAGGGGCCCTGGAGGATTCCTTGGAACAAGCTGTCTCCCTGATCGATTTGAACGGCCGAATCAGCGTCATTACTTTCCAGTCCCTAGAGGATCGGTTGGTTAAGACCATGTTCCGCGAACAATCGTCCTTACCGGAACTTCCTCACGGTATTCCCGTAATTCCTGATAATCTGCAACCAGATTACAAGTTAGTTAATCGCAAACCAATTCTTCCTTCAGAAGAGGAATTGGCAGAGAATCACCGGGCACATAGTGCAAAGTTACGAATTTTAGAAAAAATTAAGTAGTTAAACCAAATAATAAATATCGACATAGGAAGATGATTATTTATGGCGCAAAATAGTTTAGCTGAAGCCGTTCCGCTCACGCAGGAACCCCAACAACGCCCAAACATAGAACAACCACAGCGGCGGGTTCAACCGCAAAGTGCTCCCCAACAAAATCCACGGGGGGACAAGCTGCCGGTTTCTAAATTCGAAAAATGCTTAATGACCGTCCTGGGCCTCGTGCTAGCTTGCATGATGGTACTGGTCGTGTCTTCCAAGATTTCTCTTTCCAATGCGCAACACAACTTACAAAGTGTTAACAGCCAAGTGACCACTTATCAAAACCACAACACAAACGACCAACAACAGATAAATGAGTTGCAGAGTCGGAGTCGGCTTGATAAAATTGCCAAAAAGCAAGGTCTCAATTTAGAAAATGCTAGAATAAGGAATGTTAACAGATAATGAAAGATTCCCAAGAGCGACAAACGATAAATAAGCAACCACGCAGAAACCGGAAGCATTTTGGCCAGTTTCTGTTTTTCATTTTCCTTTTGGTGTTTGTGATCATCGTTGGTCGCTTTTCGTATATCGCCATCGGTAAGCGGGTGCAGAACGTTAATCTGAGCGCGCAAGCCCAGAAGCTATATACGGCCAACGAGACCCTCAAGGCCAAGCGGGGGACCATTTACGACGCTAACGGCCAGGCCATTGCTGAGGATACCAGTGTGTATTCTATATACGTGGTGCTGGACAAGCGTCAGGTGGGGCTAAACGGTCAGAAATTGTACGCCACGAACAAAGAAAAAATGGCGACGGTATTGTCAAAGTACCTGCCCATCAGTCGAAAAAAAGTGTTAACCACGCTGAATCCTAGCCAGGGTCATCCATTCCAGGTTGAGTTTGGGACGGCGGGGCAAAACATTTCACTGACGACTAAGCAGAAGATTCAAAAAGCCCATCTGACTGGGGTCAATTTTGTTCAACAGGAGGCCCGCCTCTATCCTAACGGTATCTTTGCCTCTCACTTGGTAGGGTTGGCTGAGCAAAAGACGGATAAGAATGGTCAGACTTCCTTAGTAGGAAGCATGGGACTCGAACAGGCTTTCAATAAGCAACTGACCGGGACTAATGGGTCGCAAAAGATTAAAAAAGATATGTACGGATACCAATTACCCGGCACGAAACAAAAGTATAAGAAGGCTAAGGATGGCGACAACGTTTACACCACGTTGGATACCCGTCTCCAGACTTTATTGGAAACCGAAATGAGTAGCGTTCAGAGTCAGGTCAAGGCCAACTCAATGAACGCTGTGTTAATGAATGCTAAAACTGGGGCTATTCTGGCCGCTACGCAACGGCCAACGTTTAACGCTTCTACCAAGGAAGGGCTAAGCCAAATTTGGCGGAACACCTTGGTTCAAGATGCTTATGAACCAGGGTCCACCATGAAGGTCTTCACACTGGCATCCTCCATTGATAGTGGTCACTACAATGGGAATGCGACTTATCAATCCGGGAAATACGCTATCGGGAATCAAACTGTCCCTGACTGGAACACCTCCGGGTGGGGGACCATTACCTACAACAAAGGGTTTGCTCTCTCCAGTAACGTGGCCATGGCCCACTTGGAACAACAAATGGGTGCCAAGACCTGGAAGAAGTACATTGACCGCTTTAAGTTCCTGAAGAGCACCAATTCGGGTTTGCCAGGTGAAATGTCCGGGAGCATTGCGTTCAAGCGGCCGATTGAACAGGCCGACACGTCGTTTGGTCAAGGGATTCAAGTCACCGTTTTCCAAATGCTACAAGGCTTAACGGCCGTCAGCAACAATGGTAAAATGATGAAGCCTTACGTGATCAGTAAGGTTACGGACCCGAATACCAACAAGACGGTCGCCAAGTATTCACCAAAGACAGTTGGTCATCCCATTGCGGCATCAACGGCTAAGGCTGTTCGCAAGCACATGGAAGACGTCGTGTACAAGAGTTACGGTATCGGGAGTGACTATAAGATGAGTGGCGAGCGGGTGGCCGTTAAGACTGGTACCGCGCAGGTCAGCAATGGTTCCGGGTATCTTTCCGGGGATGATAACTACCTGTACTCCGTGGCTGCTATGGTACCCGCCAGCAATCCCAAGTACGTGATGTACATCACCATGAAACAACCACATCTGGGCAGCAAGACGGCTACGCAGCTACTGGCTTCAATCATGAAACCAGTCATGGCACGAGCCCTCCAAGAGGACGTCCAGACAAAATCTAACAACATCAGCAAGATGCCAGATGTCACCGGTCAAAGTGTGACCCAGGCGACCGCTGCCTTGAAGAAGGCCGGCGCGACCGTGACCACCCTAGGAACTGGCAGTAAGGTTCAAAAACAATCGGTTTCGACTGGAACAACGTTATATCAAGCTCAGCGTGTGTTCTTAACGACCGGTGGGACCGTTTCTCTGCCAAGTTTGGTAGGCTGGTCCAAGGGTGATGTGGTAAAATTAGCTCAGATAGAAGGTTTGAAGCTAACTGTCTCCGGTGATGGGTACGTCACGAAGCAAAGCGTGAAGGCGGGAACCACTGTTGGTTCTGGCGCCACGCTGTCTGTAACGTTGAAACAAAATAAATGAGAATGAGGATTGAGTAAGAAAATGATGAATGTGATTCTGCCACTATTGGGTGGATTTATAATTACCGCGGCGTTTATGCCAGCACTGATTCGGTACTTCCGAGCCCGCCACGAAGGGCAAATGATTCGTGACGAAGGTCCGACCTGGCACGAGAAAAAGTCCGGGACACCCACGATGGGCGGTCTGTTATTCATCATTGCCATTGCTGTGATGACACTAGCAACTAGCTGGCTGTTAGCCCCACACCATGTTCTGTCGACCACTTGGATCTTGGTCTTCATCTTGGTCCTGTATGGGGCCTTGGGCGCGTGGGATGACAGCATCAAGCTGTTCCACCGTCAAAATGAAGGCCTCAAGGCTTGGCAAAAATTGCTCGGTCAAATCGTTGGGGCGTTGATCCTATTTTGGGTCTACACCCACGAACATCTCCCAATGGCGTTGCACGTTCCGGGGATGGGTAACTGGCATATGAGTGGCTGGTATGCCGTCTTCATTATCATCTGGCTGGTTGGATTCAGTAACGCGGTCAACCTGTCCGATGGTTTGGATGGGCTGGTCAGCGGGTTAGCTAGCATTGCATTCTTGGCGTACGGGGTTGTTGCCTGGCACCAAATGCAACTAAATATTGCAATCTTTTGTTTTGCCGTAGTTGGCAGTCTGCTCGGCTTTCTCATCTTTAATCACAAACCAGCCAAAATCTTCATGGGTGACACGGGTTCCCTTGCTTTAGGTGGGGCCCTTGCCGCAGTGTCGATTTTGTTGCACCACGAATTATCCTTACTGTGGATTGGACTGGTCTTCGTGATTGAGACGGCGAGTGTTATTTTGCAAGTTGCCTCATTCAAGTTAACGGGTAAGCGGATTTTCCTGATGAGTCCAATTCACCACCACTTCGAAATGAAGGGGTGGAGTGAATGGAAGATTGATTTCACTTTCTGGGGAATTGGCTTGGTAACCGCGTTAAGTGGTGTGTGGGTCATCTTAGCAAAGTAACAGGTCTGACCGACTAATGGGCTAACTTGCTCGTTGACGGGTCAAGTTGGCCTTTTTGTTTGTCCTTTGGCCGGGTTACCGGTTGGAGTGGGGTCGACCAAATTAAAACTAGTAAAATAATCAGAAATGAATGGAGAGCGAACGGTAATCATGAAGCAGATCACAACGTATACGGATAAAAAGGTATTAGTCCTCGGACTTGCCAAGAGTGGGGTCAACGCGGCCAAACTTTTGAAACGCTTGGGGGCGCAAGTGACCGTCAGCGACGTGAAGCCGTTGGCCGACAATCAGGATGCGCGGGACTTGCAGGCAGCCGGTTTCACCGTTATCACAGGTGAACAAACCGCTGACCTCTTGGATGCTGGTTACGACCTCATGGTCAAAAACCCTGGGATCACTTACGACGTTCCCGCCGTTAAGCGGGCTCAGGAGTTGAAGCTCCCCATTATCAGTGAAATGGAATTGGCTAGTGAGGTGGCCGAGGCTGAACTGGTTGCCGTGACCGGGAGTAACGGGAAAACGACGACCACGACCATGATTCAAAAGATGTTAGCGCACGACCGTCAGGCAGGTAAGTCGGTTTACGCCGGGAACATTGGCATTCCAGCTAGCAAGGTAGCCCAAGAAGTCAGTGCTGACGATACGCTGGTCTTGGAAGTGTCCAGCTTTATGTTAGTGGGAACAACTGAGTTCCATCCCCACATTGCTGTACTAACCAACGTCTTCTCCAATCATTTGGACTATCACAAGACGCGAGCTAACTATGTTGCAGCCAAGATGAAGATTACGGCTAACCAGACGGCCGAAGACTACTTTGTCATTAACTACGACACGCAGGAATGGCGTGATTTGAGTAAGCTAACGGCAGCTCAAGTGGTCCCATTCTCCCGGCAAGATGTGACGGAAGATGGGGCCTACGAAAAAGATGGCGATCTGTACTTTAAGGGTGAAAAAATCATGCCTGCCAGTGAGATTAAGGTTCCTGGTGACCACAACGTTGAAAATGCCCTGGCTGCCATTGCAGTAGCTAAGATCAAGGGTGTCAGCACGGCGGCTATCGTCGCTGTCCTGCGGTCATTCGGTGGGGTCCGTCACCGGACGCAATTCGTGTTAGAGGCTGAGGGCCGTCAATACTACAATGACTCCAAGGCAACGGATATGGAAGCCACTGAAATGGCTTTGAAGGGCTTCAAGGCACCAGTTGTGTTATTAGCTGGTGGCTTGGATCGGGGATACACCTTTGAAAAGATGATTCCATCCTTCAAGGAACACGTCAAAGCAATCATTCTGTTTGGTCAGACAGCGAAGTTACTGGAAGATACGGCCAAGCAGGCTGGCATTAAAACAATTAAAATGACTGAGAACGTTGAAACTGCCGTTCCATTGGCTTACGACTTAAGTGATGAGGGCGATATCATTCTTCTATCACCAGCCAACGCCAGCTGGGATCAATACCCGAACTTTGAAACGCGGGGCGACCTCTTTATTAAGGCCGTTGAGCAGCTCACTGGTCAGCAGGAGGAAAAGTAATGCGATTAATGGTATCGGGTGGCGGCACCGGGGGGCACATTTACCCGGCACTCGCCCTCATCAAAGCTTTAAAGAAACGCGACGCAAACGCTGAAGTCATGTACGTGGGGTCCGAACGGGGATTGGAAAGTTCCATCGTCCCAGCTAAGGGGATTCCGTTCAAGTCCACCCGAATTCAAGGCTTCAAGCGTTCACTGTCGTTAGAAAACTTCAAGACGGTCTACTTGTTCTTGAAGAGCGTGCACGCCGCCAAGAAAATGATTCGGGAATTTAAGCCCGATGTTGTTGTGGGAACGGGGGGCTACGTCTCTGGCGCCGTGGTTTATGCCGCTGCTCGGTTACACGTGCCAACGTTGATCCATGAACAAAACAGTGTGGTTGGGGTGACCAACCGCTTCCTCAGTCGTTACGTTGACCGGATTGCGTACGTTTTTGACGCCGCTTTGGATCAACTACCAGTTAATAAAATGGTGAAGACTGGGAATCCTCGGGCCCAAGAAGCGGCCGAGGTCGTGAGTCACTTTAGCTGGTCCGAATACCAGTTGCAAGACGACGTCCCAACCTTATTGATCTTCGGGGGGTCCCAAGGGGCCTTGAAGATCAATTCAGCGACCGTCGCAGCGATTCCCGCGTTCAATGACCGTAAGTACCAGGTCGTCTTTGTCACGGGTCAGAAGCGCTATGATGGCGTTATGGACCAACTGAAGGATACGAAGATTGCGGCCAATGTGGTGGTTAAACCCTACATTCCGAACATGCCTGAGGTCTTACCAAAGGTGGCCGCTATTGTGGGTCGGGCTGGCGCAACCAGCTTGGCTGAAATCACAGCGGATGGGATTCCTTCAATTTTGATTCCTAGTCCGTACGTGACGGCCGATCACCAAACCAAGAATGCCAAGTCCTTGGCTACGGTCGGTGCCGCCGAGATTATTACGGAAGCTGATTTGACTGGTGAAACGTTAGTTAAGAAGGCTGACCAACTGATGAACGACGACGCTTTACGTCAGGATATGGCAGCGGCCTCCAAACAATTGGGTGTTCCTGATGCAGCTGATCGTGTCTTGGACGTGGTTCTCGAACTCAAGCGTGACTAGCACGCAAATCCAGCGAATGGGAGGTGTGCAGCCATGAAATTTCGGTTAAACCGTGACGATTCTAAACAACAGCGTTCGATGACGCCCTGGGAGGAGTACCAAGCCCAGGCGGAACGGAAGCGTAAGCAGGACAAGGCCCCTAAGTGGGTGCACAAGGCCAAACGAATTGGGGATAAACTGCCCCGATTAAAGCACCAGCGTAACCGGAAACTCATTCGCCGCATGACGATTCTACTCACCACATTCACCGTGGTGATTCTGGCCATGGTCTATCTGGTGTCACCGTTAAGTCATTTCAAGACGGTACGGGTGATGGGAGCCGAGGCGCTCTCGAGCAAGCAGGTACAAAAGGCTGTGCGGGTACGTCCCGGCGATTCCATTTACAATGTGGTGGGCCATCAGCAGCAACTCGCCCGGCAGGCAGTTAAACGGAATTCACGGTTAAAAACCGTCAAGATTCAGTTTCGGCAGCCTAATCACGCCACGATTCGGGTGGTGGAGTACGCGACGGCGGGGTACGTGATGAAGCAGGACCGGTACTATGAAGTGTTGGAGAACGGCATTGTGAGTCAACAGTCCGTGACCCAACCCAAGAGTGGTACGCCAGTCTACGGCAGTTTTAAACGGACCCAGAAGCTGCACCGAATGATTCTGCAGTATGCAAAGTTAGATAGTGAAATCAAAAGTAGTATCAGTGAGATTCAAGATTCCCCAACCAAAGACAACCCCAACCGTATCCATCTTTTCATGAATGACGGCAATGAGGTCTACGCTAGCATCCCGAGTTTTGCCAAGAAAATGGCCTATTATCCAAGCATTGCGGCCAAGATGAAACACAAGGGTGTGGTCAATTTGGAAGTGGGCGCTTACTCATACGCCTTTAAAAAATAATTTCATTTTGATTGCAGCAAAGAAAAAGCGTCATAAAGGCTTTTTTAACCCCTAGTAAATGTGGTAAACTGTAAAATAATTAGGGAAAAAGCGAATTCATGCAGTGTTATAGATAGATTAACTTAGGAGGTTCCTTTTTCTATGGATAATTCAGGGATGTACGTTGGCCTCGATATAGGAACCACCTCAATAAAAGTCATTGTTGCTGAGAATGTTAAAGGGCAAATGAACGTTATTGGTGTGGGAAACGAACGTTCGAACGGTGTTAGCCGCGGTGTGATCGTGGATATCGACAAAGCCGCTGAAGCAATTCAACGGGCCGTTCGGCAAGCCGAAGAGAAGGCCAGCATTGAAATTCACGATGTGATTGTGGGAATACCCGCAAATATGTTAAAAATTGAACCTTGCAGTGGCATGATTGCCATTGACGATCAGTCTCGGGAGATTACTGGCCGAGACGTACGGAACGTTGCTCAGGCGGCTTTGATTCAAAGCTTGCCACCGGAACGTGAAGTGGTTGAAATTCTTGCCGACGAATTTATCGTTGACGGTTTTGATGGCATCAAAGATCCTAGAGGCATGGTCGGTGTTCGCTTAGAACTCCGGGGGACGCTCTTTACCGGTCCCAAGACCATTATGCATAATACCCGCAAGGCCGTTGAACAAGCCGGCTTGAGCATTCGCGGGACTGTGATCAACCCAATGGCTCAAGGGATGATGGTCATGAACGATGGTGAACAAGACTTTGGGACTGTCCTGATTGATTTGGGTGGTGGTCAAGCAACTGCTGCTGTGATTCATGATCACCAACTCAAGTACATTGATGTTGATCAGGAGGGTGGCCAATTCATCACAAAGGACATTTCTGTTGTGTTGAATACGTCACTAGACAGTGCGGAGAAGTTGAAGCGTGATTACGGTTACGCCGATTCTGCTCAAGCAAGTGACGAGGATGAATTTCCGGTCGACGTGGTCGGTCAGAGTCAGCCAACGCCCATTTCAGAAAAATACTTAGCAGAAATCGTCGAGGCCCGGTTGGACCAAATCTTTGGCCGTCTCCGGACGAACCTCGACAAGGTTCAGGCCCTCGAACTACCTGGGGGTATCGTTTTGACTGGTGGGGTCGCCGCCTTACCAGGAATTACTGAACTGGCAACCGCAGAGTTCGATACTAACGTTCGGGTCTACGTGCCAGATCAAATGGGGTTACGCCACCCGTCATTTACGTTGGCGTTGGCCTTAGTGAAATACTTTGGGGGGCTGAGTGAGATTGATTTGCTCATCAAGAGTGCCTTGACGGGCTCCACCCAACTAGCCGATGAAACCGACGAGATTCGTCACCGTGAGCAGGCTGAAGAGTCACCTGTAGCCAATCCGGCACGTTCGAGTCAGGGTAAGCAACCAAAACCAAAGAAGAAGAAAAATCGGACAGAAGGGTTCAAAAAATTCTTCAGCGACTTCTTCGACTAACGCGAGATGGAGGAATACACAAATGGAATACTCACTAGATTCTGCGCAAAATAACGGCGCAATCATTAAGGTGATCGGTGTTGGTGGCGGTGGTAACAACGCTGTTAACCGCATGATTGCTGAAGACGTCAAAGGTGTCGAATTTATCGTGGCCAACACGGATGTGCAGGCCCTGGAGGCCTCAAAGGCTGAAACCAAGATCCAACTCGGGCCGAAGCTGACCAAGGGTTTGGGTGCCGGTGCTAACCCTGAGGTTGGTGCCAAGGCCGCCGAAGAAAGCGAAGAAGCGATCACCGAAGCCTTAGAAGGTGCCGACATGGTCTTCGTGACTGCCGGTATGGGCGGTGGTACTGGTAACGGTGCTGCACCAATCGTGGCTAAAATCGCTAAAGAAAGTGGCGCTTTGACCGTTGGGGTCGTCACGCGGCCATTTAGTTTTGAAGGCCCACGGCGCGGTCGTTTCGCTGCCGAAGGGGTTGCGGAAATGAAGGAAAACGTGGATACGTTGATCGTCATTGCCAACAACCGCTTGTTAGAAATCGTGGACAAGAAGACGCCGATGATGGAAGCCTTCCAAGAAGCCGACAACGTGTTACGTCAAGGGGTTCAAGGAATCTCCGACCTGATCACGAGTCCTGGTTACGTTAACTTGGACTTTGCTGATGTGAAGACGGTTATGAAGGACCAAGGGGCTGCCTTAATGGGTATCGGTTCCGCTAACGGTGAAAACCGGACGGAAGATGCTACCAAGAAGGCAATTTCTTCACCATTGTTGGAAGTTTCCATCGACGGTGCCGAACAAGTTCTGTTGAACATTACCGGTGGACCGGACCTGTCCTTGTTTGAAGCCCAAGCTGCTTCACAGATTGTGTCTGACGCTGCTACCAGCGATGTCAACATCATCTTCGGGACGTCTATCGATGAAGACCTTGGCGATGAAGTCCGGGTCACGGTAATTGCTACCGGGATCGATAAGAAGAAGGAAGAACGTGAAGCTGCTCAACACAGTCGGGTTGCTCGGCGTGAAGCCAGCCAACCACGGCAAGCAGACCAAGCCAATGAATCAGCTGCTCAGAAAACTGAGCAGGATCCATTTGGAAACTGGGACATTCGCGAACCAGCTCACCGGCCAGCACCAGAAAGCCAAGCAACTGGGCATGATGAATTTGCCGGTGTTGACAAGCCTGATTTCAACATTTTCAACCCTAGCTCATCAACTGAGAGCTCAGCTAGTGATGATAACAAGGGTGAAGACACGCCACCATTCTTCAAGCGGCGGCGCAAGTAACCTCGTCAAAAAATTCGTTGTGAGAGGAGTGGCCAACCATGGCGGAGAAGTTTAGTCTTAGTAAGTTTTTCGGAATGAACGATGATTATGACGAAGACTATCAAGAGGACCCAACCCCGGTAGCTAAGCCAACATCAGCTGCCCCAAGTCGACCGAACGATAGTCGAAAGGTGGTTGCCATGCGGACAGCGAAACCAAATACGAGTCACATCGCCATCTGCGAACCGCGAATTTACTCAGATGCGAAGTCGATTGCCAAACAGCTTACTAACGGTGATGCCGTTCTGGTAAACTTTGCGCGGGTCGATGAAACGCAAGCACAGCGGATCGTGGACTTCCTGAACGGGACCGCGTTTGCGGTGGGCGGTGAAATCAAACGCATCGGTGAACAGATTTTTCTGTGCACCCCTCATAATTTTGAGGTCAGCGGAGACGTCGCAGCTAACTTAGGAACGCAGTTTAAGCAGTAAAGGAGCGACGTTGTGCTAACACTTGTACTTTATCTTTTTAAAGCGTTGAACTGGGGCGTGTCGGCTTACATCTTATTGATCGTAATCTACGCGTTACTCAGTTGGCTACCTGGTGGCTATCAGTCTCGCATTGGTCAAATCATTGTGCGACTGGTGGAACCATTCTTGAAATACTTTAATTTTGTGGCGTTAGGACCAATTGGTTTTGGACCCGTTGTGGCCATTATCGTCCTATCGCTGGTGCAATACGGGATTCAGGCAATCGAAATGGTTGTTCTGCGCGTATTGTTTACTTAACCTGAAGGGAGAAACGACTGTGGATGAGAATGTCTTGCAGCATTTTCGGCCTGATGAGGGGCCGTTCATTGATGCAATTGGCGGCTGGATCCAGCAAGTTCAAGACGAATACCGTCCAGTTCTCACTCACTTTTTGAACCCCCGACAAGTTTACATTGCGACCACTCTGGCGCGGCGTGCGGACATGCACGTGGCGTTTAGTGGGGGCCACGAACACGCTGAGATGCAGCGCGCACTATTTTACCCGGATTACTACGAACCGGCTGAGAAGGACTTTGAAGTCACTTTAATGCGAGTCGATTATCCCGTGAAATTTGCGACCCTTCATCACAGCCAAATTCTGGGAACGTTGTTAGGGGCCGGAATTGAACGAGAAATCTTGGGTGATATCCTGACGGACGGCGAAGTCTGGCAAGTCATTACGGAACGTTCTATGGCGGACTACTTGATTGGTCAGGTCGATCACATTGGTCGGGTAAAATCCCGATTAGTGACGACGAGCTGGGATACCTTGGTGGCGCCGTTGAATGAATGGGAATCAGAGGGCGCATCGCTCTCATCGCTGCGGCTAGACAACATCGTGGGGACGGGCTTCCATTTATCACGACACCGGGCCAAGGAACTGATTGAGGCTGGGCGTGTTAGATTGAACTGGGCGGAAACGATGAAGCCCGACTATGAATTAGACGTAGCCGATATCGTTTCCGTACGGGGCTTCGGCCGAATCCGGTTGGATGAAGTCGGTGGCCGCACCAAAAAGGAAAAAATTCGGGTCACCCTAGCGGTACTGAAGAAATAGATGCGGAGGGAACAGTGCGATGGTACTTAGTCCATTAGATATTCATAATAAAGAGTTTGGTACAAAGATGCGTGGTTACAACGTTGATGAGGTCAATGATTTCTTAGATCAGGTGATCAAGGATTACCAAATCACGTTGAATCACAACAAAGAATTAGAGGAACAACTTGATGCGGCGAACGGAAAACTCAAGTATTTCAATGACTTGAAGGACTCCTTGAACCAATCCATCTTGGTTGCTCAAGAGGCTGCTGACAAGGTCAAGGCCAACTCGCAAAAGGAATCTGAAATTATTATCCGCGAAGCCCAAAAACAAAGCTCCGATATCGTTTCCGAAGCCACGAACAAGGGTAACCAGATTATGGCGGAAGCTTCCCAACGGGCCAAGAAGTTGGCGGTTGAGACCGATGACTTGAAGAAGAGCACCCGGGTCTTCCGGCAACGCCTTCAAGTTATGTTGGAAAGCCAGTTAGAAGTGGTTAAGTCCAATGATTGGGATCGCTTGCTGAAGGAAGGCTCCATGTCCAGCTACGAAGAAATCAAGAAGGTCGTTGGTGACCGACTTGACAATGAAGCTTCCCAGGGCGTAAACTCAGTAGCATCGCAACCAGCTGAAGAAGCACCAGTTGCGGAAGCACCTGTCACGGATTCAGGCGATGACAACGGCGAAACGGTTGTCATTTTCCCGGACAATGACCAACAACAATACGATAAAAACTAGATAAATACGGCCAGAGAAACTAGCCAATTAAAAAGATGGTACTAGCGAGTTAGCGATAGTGGAAGGCTAACGACCCGCTCTTTTTAACAGGTATCATTCTCCCAAGTTCCACAGCTGAACGCGTAGTAAGCTGTGGCGGATTGCCCCGATAACGGCATCTGAGGGTAGGCAACGTCACCGTTGTCTACCGAATTTGGGTGGTACCACGAACGACTTCGTCCCTTGCGACGGGTCGTTTTTTGTTTGTCTTACGTTAAGGTAGTTGTGGTGTTGAAGATTTGTTTAGCTGAACTGGGCTAGACGGATTTTGTGGCATGAGGTAATTGATAAGGCTTCATTGCAAGTAATCAAGTACGAGATTCTGAGCCTGATTAAAACATATAAACAAAATAGGTGAAGAATCTTGGGGAAGTGGTGAGTGTTAGCCGAGAGGGAGCCAGCCAGGGGCTCAGCCGTGGAATTGCCTTATCACGGTGGTTTTCCGTGGTTAGGCAACGCCGGCTTGGGAGACCGTACTTTGGCTCCCAAACGCGCGCACAGCGTTCCAGCCCCTGGCTGGCGACCGGCAAGGCGAGAAAACACCCACCACCACCCCAAAAGATAATTAGGGAAACTAACGGTCGGGTTGACCGGTGAGCTGAGACTGCTAAGCAGTTTGAGCTCACCGGTTCACCAACCGAGGAACAAAAATCAAGGAGGAAAACGGTATGCGAGTGAAAGACACACTGAACTTGGGTAAAACTAAGTTTAAGATGCGCGGGAACTTACCAGTCAAAGAAGTTGACCGGCAAAAGGCCTGGGCTGACAACAAAGTTTACGAAGCCCGTCAAAAATTAAACGAAGGGAAGCCCAGCTTTATTTTGCACGATGGGCCTCCATACGCCAACGGTCCCATTCACATGGGTCACGCGTTAAACAAAATCTCTAAGGATATCATCATTCGCTACAAATCAATGAATGGTTTCCGGGCACCTTACGTTCCTGGTTGGGATACTCACGGTTTGCCAATTGAACAACAATTGACAAAGGCTGGTTACGACCGGAAAAAGATGTCAACGGCGGACTTCCGTGACCTTTGTCGCGAATACGCTTTGAAGCAGGTTGACCAACAACGCGAAGGTTTCAAGCGTTTAGGGGTTGCCGGCGAATGGGATAAGCCATACTTGACGTTGAATCCAGAATTTGAAGCACAAGAAGTTCGGGTCTTTGGTGAAATGGCCAAGCGTGGGTTGATCTACAAGGGGAAGAAGCCAGTTTACTGGTCATGGTCCTCTGAATCAGCCATGGCTGAAGCCGAAGTTGAATACCACGATGTGACGTCACCTTCCGCTTACTATGGGTTGAAGGTCGTTGACGGCAAGGGCGTTTTGGATAACGATACGTACCTGGTTGTCTGGACGACGACGCCTTGGACGGTGCCCGCTTCTGAAGGAATCACGATTGACGCCGGGTTAGAATACCAAGTTGTTCAACCAGCTGGTGAAGACCGTAAATTCGTCTTAGCTAGCACGTTGATTGACGAAGACGCTAAATTATTTGGTTGGGAAGACGTTAAGGTCTTACAAACCATCAAGGGTCAAGACCTCGAAAAGATCACGGCGCAACACCCATTCATGGACCGGAAATTACTGGTTATGCTGGGCGATTTCGTTACTGATGAAACCGGTACTGGGTTGGTTCATACCGCACCAGGCTTAGGGGAAGATGACTTTAACGTTGGGATGCAGTACGGCTTGCCGGTCATTGTACCAGTCAACGACCAAGGATTCATGACAGCCGAAGCTGGTCCCGACTTTGACGGCGTCTTCTACGAAGATGCAAATGACATTGCCTTGAACAAGTTGAAGGAAACGAACGCGTTGCTCAAGTACATGCCTTACGAACACAGTTACCCATTTGACTGGCGGACCAAGAAGCCCGTTATCTTCCGGGCAACGCCACAATGGTTTGCGTCCGTTGACAAGATTCGTGACGAAATCCTGGCTAACTTGAAGGACGTTAAGTTCAAGCCTGACTGGGGTCAACGCCGTTTGGCCAACATGATCAAAGACCGTGGCGACTGGGTTATCTCCCGTCAACGGGTCTGGGGTGTGCCATTGCCTATCTTCTATGGTGAAGATGGTGAAGCTATCATCACGCCAGAAACGGTTAGCCACGTTGCTGATATTTTTGAAAAATTTGGGTCTAACGAATGGTTCAAGCGTGAAGCCAAGGACTTATTACCTGAAGGCTTTACCAGTGAACATTCGCCAAACGGTGAGTTCACTAAGGAAACTGATATCATGGACGTTTGGTTCGATTCAGGTTCCTCACACCAAGGTGTCTTAGCAGAACGGGATAACCTTGAATTCCCAGCTGATCTGTACCTGGAAGGTTCAGACCAATACCGTGGGTGGTTCAACTCTAGTTTAATTACGAGTGTTGCCGCAACTGGCAAGGCCCCTTACAAGCAAGTTGTTTCCCAAGGATTCACGTTGGACAAAGATGGTCACAAGATGTCTAAGTCTCTCGGGAACACGATTGCACCGGATGAAATTATCAAGAAGATGGGGGCCGACATCGTTCGTCTCTGGGTTACTTCTGTGGATTCATCTGCCGACGTGCGGGTGTCGACCGAAGCCTTCGTGAAGATTTCTGACAGCTATAAGAAGCTGCGGAACACCATGCGTTACTTGTTGGCTAACACCAGTGATTTCGATCCTGAGACTAACGGGGTGGCATTTGACCAGTTAGAGGCGGTTGACCGTCACATGCTGTACAAGTTGAACGCCTTCACCAAGAGTATCTTGGCCCACTACGAAGACTACGACTTCCTGAACATCTACAAGGAACTCACGAACTTTGTTATCACTGATTTGTCAGCCTTCTACCTGGACTTCGCCAAGGATGTTTTGTACATCGAAGCTGAAGACAGTCAAGCTCGTCGGTCAATGCAAACGGTCTTCTACCAAATCGCCGTGACATTGACGAAGCTGATCACACCAATCCTGCCACATACGGCCGAAGAAATCTGGGACTTCTTAAAGGAACCAGAAGACTTCGTTCAATTGGCTGAGATGCCAAAGGTTATGGATATGGACGATGCCACTGAAGTTGCCGGGGATGATGAAAAGTCAGACTGGGACCACTTCATGAAGTTGCGGAGTCACGTCTTGAAGGCTTTGGAAGAAGCCCGCGATGCTAAGTTGATTGGGAAGGCTGCTGAAGCCCACCTCGACTTATACGTTGACGATGAAACGCAAGCAATGCTAGACAAGTTGGCTATCAACGTGCAACAAATCTTGCTGGTTTCCGGTTTAGACGTTGCCGCCTTAGACCAAGCGCCCGCTGATGCATTGAGCTTTGACCACGTTGCTGTTAAGGTAACGCCAGCCACTGGTGACGTTTGTGACCGTTGTCGGTTGGTCAAAGAGGATGTTGGCAGTGATACGGACTACCCACACTTCTGTGCGCGTTGTGCCGCAATCGTTCGTCAAAACTTCCCTGAAACTGCTACTGAAGGTTTCGAAGAAAAGTAATCAGTTAGCTGATTGAGCGGGTCATGGCGTCTCCGGTTGGCCGGGTCAGCAGCTGCCGTGGGGATCGGAACAAGCCGGAAAGCGGTCTTGTTCCTCGACTTGAAGCCACGGAAACTCACCGCGTCTCCAAGTTCGTCCCGTGTTAGTTACCTGAAAATCACAGGCAACTAACACCTACACGGCTGGTGTTGACCCGGCCAACCTTCGAGACGGATGACCTCTATCGGCCAATCGGTTAGGAGTCATTAGGTTCAACATTTGCTTTAGGTTGACTAATGGCTACCAGGTAACTACGAAGTTTTATCACTATCAGCCGGAGTACTCGTTATGAGGTTGGATTGGTAACAGACTTTAAGTTCATCTTGGTTGTGGCGAAATCTTGTGTAAGCCGAGAGGTCGCCAGACCATATTGGATGACGAATTTAGCTAAAAAATAAGAAGTGCTATGAGAACCACCTCGTTCATTGGGAGGGGTGGTTGGCATAGCGCTTCTTTTGTGTGTAGAATTAGTTGGGATGTCGAATATAACGGCGCAATAAGTGCCCGGGTTTGCGGTCGACAACGCAAGCGAGTATAATTTGTGCTATGTATGGGAGGGATACCATGTTAACCGGAAAAGTAAAGAGTTACAGTGAACAACGCGGCTTTGGATTCATTACGACACCCGCAGACGGCGACATTTTCGTCTACTACACGGCCATCGTTGGTGAAGGCTTCAAGAAGCTGGAAGTTGGTCAAACGGTACAATTTGTTGTTGTCCAAGGGTTGCGTGGCCTCCAAGCGGCTAAAGTAACACCCGTTGTTACGGGCTCCACTGAGGAGGCCTAACATGGACTTAGAAGAACACGTTGAGAATACCGAAGAGATTTACGACGGTGCCATTTTAAAATTGGAACGCCAAGAAGTGCGGTTACCGGATGGCAAACAAGCTTTTCGGGAAATCGTGCGGCACTCCGGTGCTGTGGGGATTTTGGCCCTGACGGCGGACAACCAAATGATTCTGGAAAAACAGTGGCGCGCGCCGGTTGCGGCAGTGACCTTGGAAATTCCAGCGGGTAAATTGGACAGTCGGGATGCTGATAACGTTGAACACGCCGTTAAACGGGAGTTAAACGAAGAAATTCGGATGCAACCAGGGCAGTTAAAACGAATTACCGGTTTCTATTCCAGCGTTGGGTTCTCGGATGAGTACATGACGCTGTTCTTAGCTACAGACTTGCAGCCTGTTCAAACTGAGTTACCACGTGACAAGGGTGAAAACCTGGAATTGCTGACGGTAACCAAGGACCAAGCGCAAGCCATGATTGAAAGTGGCGAGATCAACGATGCCAAGACGATTACGGCCATCTATTACTGGCTATTACAGAAGTAGGTGACAGCGATGCATTCAGACGACCGAGAAACCAGTGACCGGCCTAAAACCCGGGCAGATTATCGTCGTGAACAGGAACAAGCCGAGCAAGAATTTCAAGAACGTGACCGGAAACGGGTTCAGGTAGAAAAGGAATACGCGCGGCGGCATGGTAACGAACCGGCCAATGATGAACGTCCTGAGGAACAGCGGGTCAACCCAACTGAAAGTAAGCAAAAACGGTTGGGCCACCGTTTAAATTGGGCCATTTTTTGGCTATCAGTTTTAATCATTATTGTTTACGTAATACTATTTTTTGTTGAAATTTAAGGAGTGGAACACAGCACATGACATTTGGAATTCTCTGCGCCATGGAAGAAGAAATTAAAGAACTGCACGATGCCTTGGAAGACGGTCAAACGACTGATATTCACGGGCTGGAATTTTATCAAGGAACGATTCACGGCCAACAAGTCGTGTTAGTGCGTTCCGGTATTGGTAAGGTTGAAGCTGGCTTGACGACGGCCCTGTTGATCACCCAGTTCAACGTGGATATTGTGATCAACTCTGGTTCTGCCGGTGCCCTGGCACCTGACTTAAACATCGGTGACGTGGTGGTCTCGACTGAAACGGCCTATCACGACGCTGACGCTCGGGCATTTGGGTATGAATACGGCCAATTACCACAACAACCAGCGCGGTTTGCAGCCTCCAAGGAGTGGGGTCAAAAGATTGTGGCCGCTGCTGCTGACACAGGCTTGAAGACGAAGTTGGGCTTGATTGTGTCTGGCGACCAGTTCTTAAACAGTCCAGAAACCATTAAGGATATCATGGGTCACTTCCCAGATGCACTTTCTGGTGAAATGGAAGGGGCCGCTGTGGGTCAAGTTGCCCACCAGTTTGACATCCCTTATGTGGTGGTTCGGGCAATGTCCGACAATGCCGACAATGATTCTGGTGTTAATTTTGATGACTTTATCGTTGATGCGGGCCACCGTTCCGCACAAATGTTACTGGACCTGCTAGCCGCACAGGACTAATTTAGGTTTTATTCAGGAGGTTTTTAGGTTGCAAGAGGTTCATGTAAGTAATAGTAATGCTGTCCAGGAAATCTACCTGGACAACGCCGCCACGACACCAATGGCCCCAGAGGTCTTGGCAGAGATGACGGATAAGATGGCTAATGTTTATGGCAACGCTTCGACGTTGTATGGGTTAGGGCGTCAAGCCCACACCCTGATGGAAAATAGCCGGCAGGTAATTGCCAATAGCATCAACGCTGCCCACGATGAAGAAATCATCTTCACCAGTGGTGGGAGTGAGGGCGATAACACCGCCATTACTCAGACGGCATTGACCCGCCAGTCCTTAGGCAAACACATCATCTCGACCGCAGTTGAACACGAAGCCGTGTTACGCCCACTGCACGCGTTGGAAGAAAAAGGGTTTGAGGTCACGTATCTTCCCGTTGATGAGCATGGGCGAATCAGTTTGGATGACTTCAAGGCGGCTCTGCGTGACGACACGATTTTAGTGACGATCATGATGGGGAACAATGAAGTTGGAAGTCGGATGCCGATTCACGAGATTGGTGAGATCTTAAAGGATCACCAAGCTTGGTTCCATACGGATGCCGTTCAGGCTTACGGTTCATTAGATATTGACGTGCAGGCAGATCACATTGACTTACTGTCGACGTCTGCTCACAAAATCAATGGTCCTAAGATGATTGGTTTCCTGTACAAACGGGAAGGGGTCAACTTCCCTAGCCTAATCAAGGGTGGCGACCAAGAGGAAAAGCGGCGGGCCGGTACGGAAAACGTCCCAGCCATTGCTGGTTTTGCTAAGGCCGTTGAACTCCTGACGCCAGCAGCTAAGGAAGAAAAACGGGTCCGTTTCCACGGCTTCAAGGAACAGGTTGTGAAGGGGTTGACCGCCAATGGCGTTGACTTCGATATCAACGGGTCCCTGGAAGGTGAAAATTTGGAGCACGTTTTGAATATCTGGATCAAGGGTATTTCGACCTACGTGATGCAAACGAACCTTGACTTGGCTGGCATCGCCGTTTCTGGTGGGTCCGCATGTACCGCTGGTTCAATCGAGCCATCGCACGTGTTGACCGCCATGTTTGGCGAAGACAGTCCCCGGATTGCCGAGTCGATTCGGTTGTCCTTTGGGCAGCAAACGACGAGCGCAGAGATCGACGCGTTTGTTAAAAATGTGAGCGCAATTGTGAAGCGCCTATCCCACAGTGAGGTGAAGTAGGATGTTATTTGAAAAAACAATGCAGGTTGATGGCGATACGGATACGTATGAACTTCACCCCAACGTGAAGCCATACGCACTGAAGGATGTCGGGTTTCAGGTCTCCAATGCGGGAAACTACACGCTCGAACGTTCCGTTGATCCAACGTCACCCTACAACAAGAACCAAATGTTAAAGGTTATCGTGGCCAAGGACTTGAGTGGCTTCAAGATGTCCACGACCAATGCGTCCGGCAACGCGCGAGTCAATATTTTCAAGGGTACCCATGCTGAGGGTAACGTGGAACAGTATCACTTTATTCTGCAAAACTTGATTGACCGTGAGATTTTACAAAAGAAGTAATTATGTGGTGGTGCTCCTAAGGGAGGCCACTTTTTTTGTAGAAGAAAAGTGGATCTGGTTCAATCTCGGACCATAGCTATGGTGACACATCTGACAATGTGGGGCAACTTTTGAACCGCTATCTAGCTGGATAGGGACTGATAATTTAAAGCATTATATTAACCGTTGACGATAGTAATTAAAGGCGCTAAGATGAAGTTATTAATTAGCAGATGAAAGAACTTTAGGCGCTAACCTTGCCAAAATTTAGCTTCAAAAATCACGTAACGACGGGAGCGACAGTCATGACCGAGATTGCGGGTATCACTTTTTTTCAGCAAGACTTGACCTATCAGGAGAATCGACAGCGGCAACAGATTTTATACTCTAAGCCGGTAAACACGTTATTCCGAGAGCAACGCGTGTATTCGCAAATTAAGTCACAGGAAACCCGGTTCAAAGTTGGTCTGGATAAGATCATTGTGGGGAATCATGCGGTCATTGAACCGTATGCAGCGTTTGGCCGTGGGCGCGTCTTTCATTCTATGGGCGCGTTCAGTTATTCTTGGAGTGAGCTGCCCGCTAATACCATTATGGGTCGCTATTCTTCGGTTGCTGCTGGGTCGAGTGTGATGAATGTGGATCACGCGCTACACCACTTTACGACCTCGAGTCTCACGTTTGACCGCTACCACCAGCCGTTCAAAGACTATTTGACTGACAATCCCGAGTTGTCGTTCGATACGGTTGGCCAGGACGGCATGTATCGGATTAAGCCGGTCGTCATTGGCAATGATGTGTGGATCGGCAAGGGCTGCGTTTTCGGTAACAAAGGGATTGTCGTCAACGATGGTGCCGTCGTTGCGGCTGGGTCACTGGTGACGAAAGATGTGCCACCGTACGCAGTTGTGGGTGGTTGGCCAGCGAAGGTGATCAAGTTTCGGTTTGATTTTGCGACCATCCACGAATTAATGCGTCTGCAGTGGTGGCGGTATGACTTTGGGCAGTTTCAAGGGATTGAAGTTAAGGAAGACATCGCCAGTTTCATGCAAAAAGTGCGAACGCTTCAGAGTCAAGGTCAGCTCAGGCCTTATGCGCCGACACCCTTAACGGTAACGATGATTCAGGCGGCTGCGAAGCAGGAGGATGAGTAGATGGCAACTGAGATTCGACATAATACATTCTTTCAGCAAGAGATCAGTCTTCAGACGCGGCCCCGGGCAGTTACGTTGCCGTTTCAGACCAAGGTAGCAGACTGTTTCCGGCAACGTCACGTCTATACCCGTTTTAACACGGTGGCTCAACGTTTCAGCCTGGACACTGACCGAATCAGAGTGGGCCAGAACGTGGCAATCGAACCGTTTACCACCTTTGGGTCAGGGAGACATTTTTTTACCATGGGCGCGTTTAGCTATTCCTGGAGTCAGTTGCCGGTCAATACGCTAGTGGGCCGCTACACGTCCATTGGCAGCCGTGTTCGCCAAATGGGTCACAATCACCCGTTGCAACGATTCACAACGTCTAGTGTGAGTTTTGACAGCCATATTCAAGCGTATCAGGATCACCTGCAGAATGAGCAGTCAGACTTTCAGGCGGTTGCTAATCCAGAGGCAACGGTGAAGCCAATCGTCATTGGTAACGACGTGATGGTTGGGGATGACGTGGTCTTTGGCAATAGTGGCATCGTCGTGAGTGACGGGGCGGTGATTGCGGCCGGTAGTCTGGTAACCCATGACGTGCCGCCGTACGCGGTTGTGGCCGGTTGGCCGGCGCGCGTGATCAAGTACCGGTTTGATTTTAAAACGATTGACGAGCTCTTAGATTTAAGGTGGTGGCAGTACGATTTTGCCAAGTTTCACGGTGTGCAAGCAGACGGTCCCATCAAAGGGGTCATCAGTCAGATAGCAACACTAGTGGCTCAGGCAGACTTAGCGGCCTATGAGCCACAGCCGTTGACTACGGCGATGTTGCAGGCATCTTTGCGGGAGTCCTGAACCGAATCAGCCGTGCGTAGTCGAAAGTGGCTGCGTTTTTTAGACCATCAGTGGGCAGATTACCCACTCAGTTGTTTTCATAGTGAGCAAAACGGTGAAAGGATACGCCAGGCTTGCAAAACGGCTTGAGAATGGGTAAACTAGGTCATACTGGATTTATGCGACCTTCAAATCGTAGATTCTCCAGAATCTGATAGAAATGATGGTGATACCATGCAAGACAACAGTCACACACGCGTTGTCGTTGGTATGAGTGGCGGGGTCGATTCTTCCGTCGTAGCTTTGCGGTTAAAGCAGCAGGGATACGATGTAATCGGCGTCTTCATGAAGAATTGGGACGATACAGACGAGAACGGTGTTTGTACCGCCACTGAAGACTACAAGGACGTAGCCAAGGTTGCCTCAGAAATCGGCATTCCTTACTACTCCGTCAACTTTGAAAAGGAGTACTGGGACCGTGTGTTCACGTACTTCTTGGACGAGTACAAGAAGGGGCGGACGCCTAACCCTGACGTGATCTGCAACAAGGAGATCAAGTTCAAGGCCTTCTTGGATTACGCTTTGGAATTAGGGGCAGATTACATTGCCACTGGTCACTACGCGCAGTTGACGCGTGACGAAAACGGTGACGCACATTTGATGCGGGCCGTTGACCAGAATAAGGACCAGACCTACTTCTTGAGTCAGCTCTCCACTGAGCAGCTCGACCGGGTCATGTTCCCAATTGGTGATTTGGTTAAGCCTCAGGTACGTGAGATTGCGAAGGAAGCTGGATTGGCAACTGCTGATAAGAAGGATTCGATGGGAATCTGCTTTATCGGTGAAAAGGGCCACTTCAAGGATTTCTTGAACACTTACTTGCCTGCCAAGGCTGGTAAAATGATGACGGTCGACGGTGAGGTCAAGGGTGACCACGCCGGTTTGATGTACTACACGATCGGTCAGCGTCGCGGTTTAGGCATCGGTGGCGACGGTGAAGACAACGAGCCTTGGTTCGTTATCGGGAAGGACCTGACGAAGAACATTTTGTATGTGGGTAAGGGTTACCACAATCCTCACTTGTACGCAACGCACTTGTCAGCTTCTGACATTCACTGGGTCAACACGATTGACCGCGGCTCAGAGTTCCACTGCACGGCCAAGTTCCGGTACCGTCAAAAGGATACCGGTGTGACCGTTCACTTGAGTGAGGATGGTCAGCAGGTCACCGTTGAATTTGACGATCCAGCCCGGGCAATTACGCCAGGACAGGCCGTTGTCTTCTACAATGGCGACGAGTGTTTAGGAAGTGCCATTATCGACGCTGCCTACAACAAAGATCGTGAGTTACAGCTAATCTAGTTTGGTCGCAATTGTCGCTTCCGGTTGGCAAAGATGGCGTCTGTTGTGGGGACCGGAGCAAGCCATAGTGCGGTCTTGCTCCTCGACTGGGAGTCTCAGAAGTTCACTGAGTCTTCCAACTCGTCCCATGGCCTAGGCTTGGGATAATTCGCCCAAGCTAACGCCATCGACACAACCGATACCATCTCTGCCAACCTCCAGCTGTACTGAAGTTGCATGATAAGTCAATCTGGCTTATGTGTAAGTGAAGTATTTGTTGAAAAAAGGTGACACTGATGGGTGTGTGGTTGGCCAATAGATTTTCAGCCAACAACCATAATCAAAATATTAACAAGTCCCACCGAGCTGGTTTGACCGGTTTGGTGGGACTTTTTCGGTATAATGGGGTTAGACGGCAGTTCGCAGGAATTATTCTGGCTTTTCTGAAGGAGTTTCTTTGAAAACTTGTGAAAAACTGGCATAATATAGGTTATGTGACTAAACGGAAAGGACGGCAATAATCAGTGAAATTATACTTTATTCGCCATGGTAAAACGCAGTGGAATTTGGAAGGGCGGTTTCAGGGGGCTGGTGGGGACTCGCCGCTGTTAACTGAAAGCTACCAGCAAATGGTCCAAGTCGGCCGGTATTTGAAGGGAATTCCCTTTCAACATGCGTATTCAAGTCCCATCAAACGGGCACGGATCACGGCGCAACACGTGGTTAGGGAACTGCATCAACACGTCCCACTGACACTGATGAGTCGACTAGAAGAGTTTCATTTGGGCAAGCTAGAGGGAATGGCCTTTGATGACGTGAAGACCGAATATCCCGCTGAGCTGGATGGCTTTCGGAATCATCCCGATCAGTACGACACCAGTCGAGTTGGCGGGGAGACCTTTACTGAGGTCATTGACCGCATGACACCGGGGATTCAGGCTATCGTGGCAGCCAATCCTAACCCCAGTGACAACGTTCTGGTATTCAGCCATGGTGCTGCCCTGAATGCTGAGATCAATGCATTGTTAGGCACGCCACTAGCTGACCTGCGGAAGCGTGGCGGTTTACGGAATACCAGTGTGACGGTACTTGAGACTAGTGATGGCCAGAATTTCGAGTTGATCGACTGGAACAACACCAGCTTTTTAACAGCAACTGCTAAGCCGACCGATACGATTTAGAGGTAAAAAATGACTGAAAAACAAACAACTGATAGAGCAGCTAGCAAACAACGTTCAGAACAATTGGTTCACAAATTGGTTCAACAAATAGACCTTAATCCAGGGGATGCCGATGCGTACTATGAATTGGCGACCGCACTGGTCGATTTGAATTCATTTGCCCAAGCTGAGGAGCTATTGATGAAATCGCTTGGCCTGTTTGGTGCCCAACCAGAAACGGTGGAGAAACTGCACTATGGGCTCGGCAACGTTTACTATGCCGCTCAAGACTATCCCAAGGCAATTCAACAATTTGACCAATTAGGGCCGAAATGGAAGGGCGCCGGTTACTTAATGTTGGCGCAAAGCTACATGGCTAATGGCGACCACAAACGGGCGTTAGCCTTTGCGTTGACGGCATTGACGAGCCAACCACAAGATGTGGCAACACTGCAGGTCGTGGCAGAAAACCTGCTGGCAGTGGGCAACTTTGCCCAAGCAGCCACGTACTATGATCAGGTGTTAACGCTGGATGATCAGAACGGCCGAGCCGCATTTGATCGCGGTTTGGTGGCCATGGTTCAGGGGACGCCCTATGCCGACTACTTTAAGCGAGCAGAACAATTAGATCCACAGTACTTTCAACAGGGCCAGAAGCGCCTTGCTGATATTGAAAAATTCATTCAAACTCAGGGCGGTCACGACACAAAGTAAGGAGGAGACGAACGGATGGCAACCGAATCACTAGATTTATTTGCAGGCGAGAGCACGACGAAAGCCGATTACGTGGTCGGTACCGTCAGTGCGGTCTTCTTCGCGAGTCAGGACAGCTTCTATAAGGTCATGCTGGTCAAGGTATCAGAGACTAGTCTGGACTGGCATGAGGATGAAATCGTGGTGACCGGGAACTTTGCGGACATCAAGGATGACGTTACCTACCGGTTTACGGGGAAACGGGTCGAGCACCCGAAGTACGGTGTCCAGTTTCAAGCGGACAATTATCAAAATGAAACGCCAACCTCTCGGGCCGGGGTGGTCGCTTATTTAAGTGGCGACGACTTTCCTGGACTCGGGAAAAAGACAGCCGAGAAGATTGTGGATGCCCTGGGGACCAACGCCATCGAGGCGATTCTCAATGACAGTTCGATCCTCACGCCGCTCCATCTATCTCCTAAAATTGTGGCGACTTTGGTTAGCCAGTTACAGACCAACAATGGGATGGAACAAATCATCATTGGCTTGAACGGCTATGGTTTTGGGAGCTCACTGGCGGCTGCAATTTATAACCGGTATCAGGAGAAAACGTTGGATGTTATTCACGAAAATCCTTACCAGTTGGCGGAAGATATTCAGGGGGTCAGTTTCAAACGGGCTGACCAGATTGCGACGCAGCTGGGCTACGAGGCTGACCGTCCGGAACGATTGCAGGCTGGTCTGTTACAAACGTTAGCCGATCTGTCAGTGTCTAACGGTGACACGTTTACCACGGCTAAACCGCTCCTCGGTAATTCATTGCGACTCTTGGAGAATTCGCGTAACGTTCGATTGGACCCGCAAAAATTGGCGGATCAACTATTAGAGTTGGCCAAACAACAAAAAGTTGTGGGTGACGACCAACGGATCTATCTCAAGGGCCTGTACGATGCCGAATGGCAGATTGCTGAGCACTTGCAGCGGTTACTCAACGCTGATGGTGTCGGTGATAAGTTCAATGACGAGGCCATTCGTAAACAGATTCGGATCGTTGAGAAACAGGGCGACATCGTTTATGATGATTCACAAACTGCGGCGTTATCTGCGGCTGTACGGGCCAAAATCATGTTGCTGACTGGGGGTCCCGGAACCGGGAAAACGACAATCATTCGGGGCCTGGTCAACCTCTACGCCCGGCTGCATGATGTTTCTTTAGACATCAATGAATATAAGGATAAGCCGTTTCCCATCCTGTTAGCGGCACCGACTGGACGAGCAGCTAAGCGGATGAGTGAGTCAACTGGTTTACCGGCTAGTACGATTCACCGCCTACTTGGGTTGACTGGGCGGGAAGCGAATCCCGATGAGGCGGCCACCAAGGACTTAGAGGGTGGTCTGTTGATTATCGACGAGGTCTCCATGGTGGATGTCTACCTGATGAAGACGTTGCTCCGGGCAGTTCCCGAGGGGATGCAGGTGATTTTAGTGGGTGATAAAGACCAACTCCCTTCAGTCGGACCTGGTCAAGTCTTTCACGACCTATTGGCCAGTGAGCAACTGGCCAAGATTCAGCTGGATACCATTTATCGTCAAGGGGACGGGTCGTCGATCATTCCCTTGGCCCACGCCATTAAGCAGGGAACCCTTCCGGCTGATTTCACTAAGAATCAGCCAGACCGCTCGTTCATCCCGTGTCGAGCAAACCAGGTGGGCGCTGTCATTGATCAAATTGTGGCTAAGGCGCACGCCAAGGGTTTCTCGGCGAGTGATATTCAGGTACTGGCACCCATGTACCGTGGGGCCGCCGGCATTGACCAATTGAACGTGATTCTTCAAGAGATTTTAAACCCCAAGAAGAGTGAACGAACCAAGGAAGTTGAGTTCCGCAATCAGCATTTTCGGATTGGTGACAAGGTGTTACACCTCGTTAATAGTCCTGAGAACAACGTGTTTAACGGTGACATTGGCACGATTACGGGAATCGACCTGGCCAGTGATAAGAATAGCAAGGTTAAGAGTGACCAGTTGACCATTGCCTTTGAACAGACTGAAGTCACCTACGCTCGAAACGATTGGATTCGGCTGACGTTGGCTTACTGCATGTCGATTCATAAGGCACAGGGGTCAGAATTTAAATTGGTGATTCTCCCGATGGTCAGTCAGTATAACCGGATGCTTCAGCGAAACCTGTTGTACACGGCGGTGACGCGGGCAGCCGATATGCTTATTTTATTAGGGGAGCCACGGGCCTTCGAAGCTTGTGTCACGAATCTGTCGGTCAATCGAAATACCACTCTGACGACTCGGATTCAGTCGGTATTGGCGCCTGATGAAGCACAACCGGCGAAACAAGCGGAAACGACTCCGACCCAACCAGAAGCAACTGATACTGGTGAGAGTGAATCTGAGGAAGGGACACCGGCTGCATCTGAACCGGCGACGCCTACCACGCCACCGGATTATCGGTTGACTTCCGAGCTGATTCTGGCAGGTAAGGTGGACCCGATGATTGGTATGCAAGGCGTTACACCGCAACAATTTATGCCATCGACTTAAATTCGATGACACAAGCGTTGCGTTTCTGAAAAAAGATTGCGATAATGTAGACAGTAAAAACTAAGATTGTGGTGAACCCACTGGGAGGCTGTTATGGCAGAACACGTCGAAGCTGGCAGAATGAAAGTCTTTGCGTTAAATTCTAATCGGCCGCTTGCTGAAAAGATTGCAAAGGCGGCAGGCGTTGAATTAGGTAAAGCAACAATTAAGCACTTTAGTGATGGCGAAATTCAGATCAGTATCGATGAAAGTATTCGGGGCGATGAGCTCTTCTTGATTCAATCCGTATCCGATCCCGTTAACACCAATTTGATGGAACTCTTGATCATGGTAGATGCCGCTCGGCGGGCAAGTGCTGCCAAGATCAACGTGGTTATTCCGTACTACGGGTATTCACGGGCCGACCGTAAAGCTCGTTCACGGGAACCAATTACGGCTAAATTAATTGCGTCACTGATGCAGATGGATGGGGTCAACCGGGTGATTGCCTTGGACCTCCATGCGGCACAGTTACAAGGTTTCTTTGACATTCCAGTCGATCACTTACAAAGCGACCAACTGTTAACGAGTTGGTTTGAAGACAGCACGAGTTTAGCTGATGAGGATATCGTTGTCGTAGCACCGGATCATGCTGGTGTGAGTCGGGCTCGTCGGTTAGCTGAAATTCTTGGCGCACCAATTGCCATCATTGATAACCGGACGGACACAGAAAGTGTGGCTCATCCGGAAGCGGTGATTGGGGACGTACGCGGTAAGCACTGTATCCTGGTTGATGATATTATTGACACGGCTATTCGAATCACGGTCTCTGCGGATGCTCTGAAGGCTGCTGGTGCGGACGATGTTTACGCCTGTGCGACCCACGCCGTACTGTCTGGCGATGCACCGGAGCGGATTGAAAAGTCCGTGTTGAAGAAGGTCGTCATTACCGACTCCATTCAACTACCAGAGGCAAAGCAGATCGACAAGTTTGTTGTGATGTCCGTGGGTGAGTTGTTCGGGAAGGCTATCGACTTGATCTACCATGAAGAACCAGTCGATTCATTGTTCCACCCGGTGGTTAAGCGACAGAAACAATAGAATTAAAGTATGAGTTAAGGGGAGTGAGGCAAAAGTCTCACTCTTTTTTTAGCGCTCAGCCTACTTTGCTGAAATATGCGTCAGAAGGCAGGTAAGCTTTGCTGTGAAAATAACGCATAGTCAGGATTTTTCAACGCACGAAGCTGATGCTCACTAGCTAACTACCTTCTGTCATACAGCAGTTACTTATTTTGTACGGCAATCATGAATTTACGGTCGTGCTGACAAGTATGATTCATGATTCCCTTGACGTTCATTGAAGTTAGCAGTCAGATCAGTCGTAAATATGGCGTTGACTCACGTTTTATTAAAAACCAAGCAGAAAATCTGCGATTTTAATTGCGGGATGAATGCCAGAATTTAATGTTATTTTTTGAAACGTATGTTCCCCTGGAAAGCTAACCATGGTATACTTGATCCAATCTACAGGGGAGGTAGCTATTGGTTAAGTTAGGGCGAACAATCAAACTGAGACTCTATCCAGACACTGAACAAGCAGATGAATTTCTAGTAATGAGTCAGGAATATCAACGATTAGCTAATATTGTTAGTCAATGGATCTTTGACCACGAGTTTCAGTTGAGTTGGTTAAAAATCAACCACCAGCTGTACAAACGATTCAGACAAGAGTCACCGCTCAATAGTCAGATGGTCCAATCGGTCTTTCGAACGGTTGTGGCCCGCTATAAGACAGTTAAGGAACAAATGAAACAACATCCTTACCGTTTCAAGAACGAAGAGAATAAGTGGATTCAGATTCCAAAGGATTTGACTTGGCTGGTGAAACCTATCCATTTTCGGCGACCACAGGCAGATTTAGTTCGTCAAAGTAATTACTCTTTTGTAGATAAGATGCAACAAATCTCAATAAGCACTCTAAGTAAACGAACTAAGTTAAGATTCACCGACAAGGGATTTGAAAAATACTTTACTGAGGACTGGAAGCTTGGAACTGCTAAGTTGGTCCACAATCGGGGTAAGTGGTTTTTGCATATTGGAATCACGAAAGAGACTGGTGATTTTGATAACAGGAACAATCCCAAAATTGTGGGTGTTGACCGCGGTTTACGGTTCTTGGCAACCGCTTTTGATAGTGAAGGAAAGACACTATTCTTTGATGGTCAAAAAATCTTACGCAAGCGGAAGAAGTTGCTTGAGACCCGTCGACAACTACAAAGTAAATGTACTAAATCTGCCAAGAAAAAATTGAAGAAACTAGCTCAACGAGAGAACCGCTGGATGACTGATGTGAATCATCGGCTAGCTAAGACACTCGTTGCGGCATATGGTTCACATACACTTTTTGCTTTGGAAGATTTAACTAACGTGACGTTTAACACTGATGACCTGCCTAAGTCGTTGCGTAATAGTCATCGTTCCTGGTCATTTTTCCAGCTAGAACTGTTCTTAACATACAAGGCTCAGGCTATTCAAAGTACTGTTGTGAAAGTCAATCCGGCCTTTACTTCACAGCGCTGTCCCAAGTGTGGATTGGTTGAGAAGGCCAACCGGCATCACGATACTCACGAGTATTGGTGTAAACAATGCCAGTATCGTTGTAACGATGACCGATTAGGAGCCATGAATATTGCGATGCTCGGCCAAGACTGGTTGAACGGTATCAAACGACCAAAGATTAAGAAGCTAACAGCTATTGGGTAGATCCTGATAGTTAAACGGGTAGCCGTCAATTACCCGATGATGTTGCCACTACGAGTAGGAGTGCCTAACGGGCATGTTGGACTACTGTGTTGCAAGACACGTGAGCGACAAACCTCTGAATTCTTTCAGGGGCAATTGACGCTAGGTTAAGCCATAGGATAAACGTTAAGCTGCGTCGCACCAAGGAGTTGGACTGACCTGGTTTGGGGACAGGTCATATCTTTGGTTTCCAGAGCGCACAAGTTGCACAATTTTATTTTACATTGAAACCGAGGAGGCGGTCCGTTTGGAACTGAACGATTGGATTGGTACGCCCGCATTAACGTGGGCGCAACGGGTGCGTGGCGGTGAAGTCACTAGTCAAGAGTTAGTTGAAGCGGCGTTTGCGGAAATCGACCGGCAGAACCCACAGTTGAACGCGGTAATTTCTACGCGCAAGGCCCAGGCGTTACAGGAAGCTGCTGAACAAGTTGATACGGGTCAGCCCTTTTTGGGAGTTCCTTTACTATTGAAGGGATTAGGTCAACAGTTGCAGGGCTTGCCAAGTACCAGTGGCTCTCGATTATTGAAAGCTAACGTGGCATCACAGACTAGTTTTTTTGTCGAAGCTTTACAACGGGCCGGGTTCATTGTGATTGGTCAGACCAATTATCCTGAATTTGGGTTTAAAAATATTACGGATTCGCAGTTATACGGGGACGCGCATAATCCCTGGAATCTAGACTATCAACCCGGTGGTTCCTCCGGCGGGGCTGGTGCTGCGGTTGCGGCTGGCTTGGTCCCCATCGCAGCCGGGAGTGACGGGGGCGGTTCGATCCGAATCCCATCATCCTGGTCCGGCACGATTGGGTTAAAGCCAACGCGCGGTCGGGTCCCCGTGGGGCCGGGCGACTGGCGGTCCTGGCAGGGGGCAGCGATTGATTTTGGACTGACCCGCTCCATTAAAGATACGGCCGCTTTACTGGACAGCTTGCAGGTCTTACAGCCCGCCGCGGTCTTTCAAACACCTTTAGTTCGTCCAGGATTTTTTGCCCAGTTAGAACAACCGGTTCAACCTGGCGTGATTGGTTATACTACTGAGTCACCGGTGGGGACGCCAGTTAGTCCCGATGCCGTTCAGGCGGTAATGGCGGCCGTTAGTTTTCTGACGGAGCAAGGATTCGACGTGGAAGAGGTGCATAACCCAATCGATGGCGTTGCGCTCATGGAAAGTTACTACACCATGAATGCTGGTGAGACCGCGGCCTTTATGAGTGAATTGGCCGCACAAATTGGACGGCCTTTGCAAGCGGACGACATGGAACTGCTGACCTGGGCTCTTTATCAGACTGGGCTGAAGACGACCGCCGCTGATTACAGCCTGGCACTGGGTAAATGGGATCAGGCTGCCTGGCAGATGGCACAATTACACGCGAAGTATCCGGTGGTGCTGACACCAACGACTGCTTGGCCAGCGCCTAAGGTGGGAGATTCACTAGTCTCACCTGAAAATGCAGCAAAAATGGCCGATATTGCGGGATTGTCTGCGGCTGCACAGAAACAGTTGATCTATGACCAATGGTTACCCGCACTGACCCGCTCACCATTCACGCAACAGGCCAATCTTACCGGTGAACCGGCCATTAGCCTGCCAACTGCGATTACGGCCGACGGATTGCCACTGGGCATTCAATTCAACGCTGCCAAGGGAGAAGAATTACGGCTTTTGAGTCTTGGCGCTTTATTTGAACGGGCAGGACGGTTAAAATGGTTACATGCAACTAAATTAGATTGAGGAGCGAACGTTTTGAAGGGAAAACAGTTAAGACTTTTAATCGGAGCGACACTATTGGTAGCCGGGGGATTGGCTGCCTGTGGTAAGTCAACGTCTTCGAACAATTCGGGACAGTTGGCGGCTAAGCAAGACGTCAAGCTCTCGACTAAATCCGAGGTAACCACGCTGGATGTATCTAAAGCGGCGGACTCGACCAGTTTGACCCAGCTATACCACACCCAAGAGGGATTGTATCGGTTAGGTAAAAAGGAAAAATTAATTAACGCATTGGCTACGAAGACCACGGTTTCAAACGGTGGGAAGACCTACGTCTTTAACCTCCGGAAGAATAACCATTGGAACGACGGTAAGACGGTCACTGCCCAGGATTTCGTTTATTCTTGGCGGCGGACGGTCGCACCTAAGACGGCGGCTGAATACGCCTATTTGATGGCAGGCCTTAAAAATTATAGTGCCGTTCAGAGTGGCAAAGTGGCGCCTAGTCAGCTGGGTGTGAAGGCACTGAACAAGTCGACACTACAGGTAACGTTGAGCAAACCAGTGGCTTACTTTAAATTGTTGTTGGCCTTTCCAACCTTCTTCCCACAGGAACAGAGTGTCGTGGAGAAGTATGGTAGCGACTACGGTCATTCCAGTGGTAAGACGGCCTACGATGGGCCATTTGTCATGACCAAGTGGCAGGGGACTGATCAAAGCTGGACGTTGGCAAAGAACCCACAATTTTGGGATAAAAAGACCATCACTTTAAAGAAGTTAAACTTCCAGGTCGTGGCTGATCCATCAACGGGTCTGAACTTGTATCAAAAGAAGGAACTTGATGCCACGACTTTAGATGGGACACAGGTTGCGAACCTGAAGAACAACAGTGACATGAAAACCTTTGTCGGTGGCACGACCTATTACATGCAGATGAATCAAAAGCGGGTCAAGGCACTGAAGAACTTGAAGGTTCGTCAAGCTCTGTCATTGGCAATTGATAAAAAGCAACTGGCTAAGAGTGTGTTACGGGATGGGTCCAAGGCACCACTGGGCTTCGTGTCTGAGAATTTGACGCAGAACCCCAAGACCAAGGCAGACTTTGCTAAGGACGCTTACGTCAAGGATGGGGTTGCCTACAATTTGACCGCAGCCAAGAAATTGATGAAGGCCGGGTTGAAAGCGTCTGGTACGAAGCAATTGGACTTAACGCTGATGGCTGATGACACCAGTGTTACGAAGACGGTTGCTCAGTACGTTCAAGCAGAGCTGCAGAAGTTGCCGAACGTAAAGGTTTCTATCAATACCTTACCGTACAAGACTCGGTTAAGTCGGTCGAATGCCGGTAACTTTGATTTGGTTATCTCCAGTTGGGGTGCCGACTTTGCTGATCCAATTAACTTCTTGTCGTTGATGAGTACTGGTAACACCAATAATAATGGTGGTTTCTCCGATGCCCAGTACGATAGCGATGTTAAGAAGTCCGAGAATCAGGATGCCAACAACCCAACCGCTCGTTACCAAGACTTAGTCAGCGCTGAAAAGCGGCTGATGACGCAGCAAGGCCTGGTACCACTGTATCAACCAGCTACGGTTGAGATGTGGAATTCAAAGGTCGCTGGTTACGTTTGGAATCCAGCGGGGATGAGTCGCGGGTACCAATGGATGGAATTGAAAAAATAGTTAGATCAGTGGGCGTACAGAATGAAAATTCTGTACGTTTTTTTTATTTAGGGATTAAATCCGCGGCTTCAATTTGAAAAGCAAGGTGCTTAAAAGGTGGATGAGTCAAGGTGTTCACATCGTTTCAGAAAATTTTTGCAGTGGGCGAGAGGTGGTCGGATTTTGACTGGTGACCGGCGAAACTCTCGGCTGATTTTAATTGAGAATTGAAATTGCGTATGAAACATGTTATACCTAGAGTAAGATTTATGAAAGCGAATACATAAACAATTCACGGAGCTGGAGGCAGAACACTATGCAATTTGACGACTTACTAACAGAGCAACGTAATCACCGGTCGACGCACATCGATCGGGAATCCACGTTAGAAATGGTAGCAACGATTAACCGGGAGGACCACCGGGTAGCAAGGGCGGTACAGAAGGAATTGCCTCAAATTGCGGCGGCGATTGACGCTGCCTATCCCAAGTTTGATCAGGGTGGCCGGTTGATTTATATTGGCGCTGGGACTTCGGGTCGGTTAGGTGTGATCGATGCCACTGAACTACAACCAACTTATGGGTTGACGGCTGAACAGACTTTTGGCCTGATTGCCGGTGGAGCTGATGCACTGACGCACACGGTGCAATCGGCTGAAGATTCGCCGGAACTAGCCCACGACGATTTAGCAGCAGTCAATTTAACGGCGCAGGACGTGGTGGTGGCGAGCGCTGCTTCCGGCCAAACGCCATACACACTAGCTGCCCTGGACTTTGCACAGAAACAGGGGGCCCTGGGTATTGGTTTTTCTTGTATTGAGGGCAGTCCTTTGGCTGAACTGGCGGATTACCCAATTACACCAGTCGTTGGTCCTGAAATCATCACGGGGGCCACGCTTTTAAAGGCGGGGACTGCGGAAAAAATGGTACTGAACATGTTGTCCACGGGAATTATGGTTAAGTCCGGCAAGGTCTATCAAAACCTGATGATCAACGTGGTGCCAACCAATGGCAAGACGTTTGAACGGGCCAAAAAAATTATTGCTGAAGCCACTCAGACATCTATGATTGCTGCAGAGCGGGCTCTAGATCGAGCGGGCAACAACGTTCCTTTGGCCATTGTGCTGATTGAAACGAAGGGAACCATCGCTGAGGCCAAGAGTTTGTTGGCGGCTACCGGTGGTCACGTGTCACAAGCCGTCAAGTTAAATGATGATCAACAGTAACACCATGGCTTGACTGGTCCACACCAATTCTCTATACTTTACACTAGGTATAAGAGGAAAGGAAAGTGGCAAAATGTATCTTGCAGATGAACATCGTTATGAAAAAATGCCAATTCGGCGGGCTGGTAACACGGGTTTTCAGTTACCAGCTATTTCTTTTGGTATGTGGCATAGTTTTGGGGAGAACGCGAATTACGGTGACACCCGCGACATCATTCTCAAGGCGTTTGACGCCGGAATTTTTAGCTTTGATTTAGCAGCCAACTATGGTCCTGGTTCTTACGAGGCAGAGCGGTTGTTTGGTCAAGTCTTGGAACGAGAATTGAAGCCCTACCGTGATGAATTGATCATCAGTAGTAAGGCGGGCTTCCACATGTGGCCTGGGCCTTACGGACAAATGAGTTCGCGTAAAGCATTGACCGCTTCATTGGATCGGTCACTTCAAGCCATGGGCTTGGACTACGTCGACATTTTCTACAGTCACCGGTTTGACCCAGAAACGGACCCAGAGGAAACGGCGGTTGCCTTGGATAATCTGGTGAAGCAGGGTAAGACTTTGTACGTTGGTATTTCTAATTACACGGCGCCACAAGCTCTGGCAATGATCAAAATATTTAAAGACTTGCATACACCATTTGTGGTCGACCAAGTTTCTTATAATATGCTGAATCAGTCTGCTGCCGACGACGGGTTATTTGACCGCTTACGGGAAAATAATGCCGGCGCGATTGCGTACGGTCCCTTATGTGAGGGCTTATTGACTGACAAATACTTGGATGGGATTCCTGAAGACGTTGATATTCACTGGTCCAGTGAATACATCTTGAAGCAGGGGCGTGACAAGCTTTATCACAAGCTGTTAGGTCTGAATCAGATTGCGCAGAGTCGTGGTCAAAAACTGTCACACATGGCACTGGCCTGGTTGTTGCACAATCTGGTGATTACCAGTGTGATTACTGGGGCATCTAAGTCTGAACACTTGTTGGAAAATATCAAGGCAGTCCAGAACTTAGAATTTGATCCGGAGCAATTAGCTGCTATCGATAAGATTTTAAAAGCTTAATTTTAATTGGAATATTCAAAATGGCTGTCGCAACTTGATGGCCATTTTTGTGTCTAATAGGGTTTTAAAGTAATTTTATTAGGGTAAATTTTGATTGCTAATTGTTATGCAGGTTAGGTCGCACAAAGTTGAAATTTTAGTCACCAATGAAGTCGGAGGCGGTCAAAGCGGGGGTCAGCTGTGCAGACGATATCACTTGGTGGGTTGGCCAAGTGATATCGTGGGACGAGCTTGAAGCTTCGGTGATTTGCCGAGGCTGCAAGTCGAGGAGAAAGACCGCCCTCTGGCTTTCTCCGATCCCCACAGCTGGCCCTCGCTTTGACCGCCGGAGACGACGGATTTGGGAGAATCCAACGCATTAGATGATTAATCAAAATTGGTCACATAATTTACCCGGGCGTGGGGTATAATGAGTACAGGTTTAAAGGAAATGGTGGAGGTTGCTATGACACGTAAAGTAACGATTCGGGACCTTGCAGAAGCGGCGGGCGTCTCGGTCACGACAGTTTCACAGATTCTGAATGGCAAGGGCGAACGTTTTAGCCTGGATACGCGTCGACGGGTCCATCAACTACAAGAAGAGATGGGCTACGTGCCCGACTTCAACGCCCGTAATTTAATCATGAAGTCCGCGCAGACCATTGGTGTGTTGGTGCCAAACCTGGGGAACCCTTTCTTCAGTATGTTCATTCGCGGTGTTCAGCAGACCAGTCGGGAGCGGCACTTCATCCCGTTGATTTTTGGCGCTAATCATGACGAAAAATTAGAAAGTTATTACCTCCAAGAACTGATTAAACGGGCGGTGGATGGCCTGATTATTGCGAGTGCCTCCATCACGGGTGAAGCAATTGATAATATCTTAAAGAAAAATGGGATTCCTTACCTGCTGATCGATCAGAACGGCGGCCCCAGCGTTGACCGGGTCCGAATTAATGATCAACAGGGAGGACAGCTGGCTGCACAGCATTTAGTAGCGCTGGGACACCAACGAATTGCCGTGGTGATGCCCGAGCATCCCACCCAAAACTTACTGATTCGGTTGGATGGGTTTCGCAAGCAATTGGCTGAGCTGGGTGTGCAATTGGCCACTACGGCAGTTGTGACGGCAGCCATGACGAAATTAGGGGGCTACCAGGCCACCTCAGCTGTCTTAGCTCAGAAACCAACGGCAGTCTTTGCCATTAACGATGAGACGGCCCTGGGCCTGATTCGTGGATTACATGAACAGGGCCTCAAGGTTCCCGAGGACATTTCGGTATTGGGGTACGATGACATCGACTTGGATGAGTACGTTGTCCCCAAGCTGAGTACGATTCATCAGCCAGTTGTGACGATGGGCCAGCAGGCAACGACCTTGCTGATCAATCGAATTCAGGACCAACGCCAACCAGAGCAACTGGTCAATTTACCGGTTGAACTGCGGGACCGTGAAAGCACGGGGCCGGTGAAATAAATTTTATTTAGTTCTTGTAAGCCTTTTCGAAACATGATACGCTAGGGTTATTCAAAACGGGTTGCCCAGTGTGTCGGCAATACGTAAAACGTTTTACAAACGATTCTGCTTAAGGAGTGAAAGTTAATTATGTCAAACAAAGTTACGGTTCTGGGAAGTCTCAACGTTGATACGACGCTACGAGTTGCACGGATGCCCCAACCAGGAGAGACGCTGTCTACTGAAAACAAGACGAGTGCTGCTGGTGGGAAGGGGGCCAATCAGGCGGTTGCTGCTGCCCGAGCTGGTGCACAGACTAGCTTTATCGGGAAGGTCGGCAATGATGACGCCGGTCGTTTCATGGTAGAATCTCTGAATAACGATAACATTGACACCAGTGCCGTTATCACGGACAAGACGGTGGGAACCGGTTCTGCCTTCATTCTGTTAGATGAAGCGGGCCAAAACAGTATCTTGGTTTACGGGGGATCCAATCAACAGATTGAGGCGGCTGAAGTGGTTGCTCGCGAAAGTGAAATCGCCAAGGCAGATTTCCTGATCACCCAGTTTGAAACGCCACAGGCGGCCACGTTGGCTGCATTTAAAGTAGCTAAGCAACATGACGTTACGACGATTTTGAATCCAGCGCCAGCTGCTAAGATCGACCCTGAAATCTTAAAGGTAACCGACTTAGTGGTGCCTAATGAAACTGAAAGTGCTGAATTAACTGGGATTGAAGTGACTGACGTTGCGTCCATGGATGCCAATGCCAAGAAATTCCGTGAAATGGGTGTCAAAAACCTGATCATTACGGTTGGGAGTAAGGGTGCTTACTACGCAACTGAAAAAGAAAATGGGTTCGTGCCAGCCTTCAAGGTCAAGGCAGTGGATACGACGGCCGCTGGTGACACATTCATTGGTGCATTGAGTTCACAACTGTTGCCAGACCTGAGCAACATTGCCACGGCTTTAGTCTTTGCACAACGGGCAAGTTCATTAACGGTTCAAGGTTTAGGTGCTATGCCATCGATTCCAACGTTTGATCAAGTTCAAGCTGCGAACGCTAAAGGCTAGTTTCAGAAAATAACTTAACAAACGACTATCTTTCGATTAATTTTCGGAAAGATAGTCGTTTTTTTGTAGAATTTGTGACAACCGGTTGCAACATTGTGAAATCGGTATATTTTCATACGAGTGGGAAAGTGACTTTTAAACCGCTATAGACCAGTATTCATAAAACCAGTTGCATTACAATTGCTTAATTGGTATAGTTATGAAAGTTGGTAGTTACCCACCAACCAGGTTGTACTTTGGTATAACGAAAATGATTGGCCGTGGTCAGTCCGGCCGGATTAAGTGAGGTTATTTGTGATGTTGAATACAGCTACACGTTCCGAATCGACTAATTTTGATGAAACTGATCAGCAAGCGGTTAATGCCGTTCGTATGCTGAGCATGGATATGATTTCGCGGGCTCGTTCCGGTCACCCTGGGTTGCCATTGGGGGCAGCACCCATGGCATACGTCCTATTTTCACGGCACTTGCGGGTGGATCCCTCATTTCCACAGTGGTTTAACCGAGATCGGTTTGTTTTATCCGCAGGTCACGGTTCAGCGATGCTCTACAGCCTATTGCACCTCAGTGGATTTACGTTGAGTCGGGACGATTTAATGAATTTTCGACAATTGGGTAGTAAAACGCCTGGTCATCCAGAGTACGGGGTTACCCCCGGTGTTGACGCCACAACGGGTCCATTAGGGCAAGGAATCGGCATGGCTGTGGGGATGGCCATGGCAGAAGCTCATCTGCGCGGGGATTATAATCAAGATGGGTTTGATGTTGTCGATCACTATACTTACGCATTATGTGGGGACGGCGACCTGCTGGAAGGGGTAGCAGCAGAGTCTGCTAGCCTAGCGGGCCAGTTAAACTTAAACAAACTAATTGTGTTGTATGATTCAAACGATATTTCACTCGATGGTCCCCTGGCCAATGCTAGTCATGACAATGTCGGCCAGCGCTTTACCAGTTACGGGTGGAACTACTGGTTGGTTGAAGATGGTAACGACTTGTCGGCAATTAATCGCGCCATTGAAGCGGCTAAGGCTAATGTGGACGGTCCAACCTTAATTGAAGTGAAAACCGAAATTGGGGCCGGGAGTCCTAATGCTGGTACAAACAAGGTTCACGGCGCACCACTAAATGATGAAGATTTAGCAGCAACTCGGAAATTCTATCACTGGAATGCCGATCCTTTCACGGTACCAGCGGCGGTTCACGAACGGTTTATGACCACCATCAAGTCGCGTGGCTGGGCAAGCCATCAGGAATGGTCCAATCTCATTGCCCGGTACTCAAATGAGGAGCCTGAATTAGCAGCTCAGTTTGCTAAAGGTATCAGTAAGGCCGTTCCAGCTGACTTAGATCAGCAATTACCAACTTATTATAAGAAGGATGCATTGGCCTCACGTGCCAGTGGTCATGAGGTCTTGCAACAATTGAGTGCCCAGTGTCCAAACCTGTGGGGTGGGTCCGCCGATCTCTTTAGTTCCAACAAGACGGCTGTCAACGATGAAGAACGGTTTGCACCGGATAATCTAACTGGTCGTAACCTGTGGTTTGGCGTGCGGGAATTTGCCGAAGCTGCAGCAATGAACGGTATTGCGCTACATGGTGGGACCCGAGTTTACGGGTCAACGTTCTTTGTTTTCTCGGACTACATGAAGCCAGCCATTCGTTTGGCAGCGCTACAACAACTACCCGTAATTTACGTCTTTACCCATGATTCATTAGCCGTGGGTGAGGATGGCCCGACTCATGAACCAGTGGAACAATTAGCAGCATTACGGTCGATTCCGGGGCTCACTGTCTATCGGCCAGCCGATGGCAATGAGACGGTCGCCGCTTGGCGTGAAGCACTACTAGCAACTGATCACCCAACAGCAATCGTGTTGACCCGTCAGGGGTTGCCGACGTTACCTAAGCCTGCTGCTCGCGTTCGGAGCGGTGTTAAGCGGGGAGCGTACGTGGTCGCCGATGCTCAGGATGAGGCAGAAGGGATTCTGATGGCTTCTGGTTCTGAAGTTCAGTTAGCCTTACAAGCACAGGAAAAATTATTAGCGTTGGGCCACGATGTCCGGGTCGTTTCCATGCCGGGAATGGCGACCTTCAATGCGCAGTCAGCAGACTACCGTGAGAGTGTGTTGCCAGCCCATCTTCGTCGCCGAGTAGCCATTGAAATGGCCAGCGGTGGTGATTGGTATAGGTACATCGGACTTGATGGAACCGCTTTATTACAGGAACAGTTTGGTGCGAGTGGAAATGGTCCAGCCGTGATGAAGATGGCTGGTTTTACCCCAGACGCCGTCGTACAAGCTTACCTACAACTGAAATAACCTGGAAAGAGTATCTGCGACTGAGAGCCAGATGCTCTTTTTTTCGGACCGGATTTAAAGAAAGTCACGTCCTCAACTAGTAAGTTTTCGAAATTATTGGTATATTGGACGTAAAGACACTGGAGGCGGTTTTAATGGAAATTAGACGGATCAAGGTTCCGACGGCACTGGTTTGGTCAGCGCCGACTGCTGTAACTGAAGTGGATCAAGACTACATACAAGATGGCGATTTGACCAAATGGTTAGCGAGCTTGCAGCCTGCAGACCAGGAGCGCCTATCTGATCAAGACTGTATTGTTACCGAGGCATTATTCAACGACCGCGTCGTCTTGGATCGGGTTGAAGGTGACTGGGCTCATGTCTTTGTTAAGCGTCAAGATAATCGTCAAGAGCGGCGGGGGTATCCAGGCTGGTTACCATTATCACAGATGACTGCTGACGACGAAGAACTGGAATATCCCACGACCACGGTCCGGCTCGTACAACCTGAAACACCTTTACTTGACGGTGACCGTCAACCGATTGCGCAGTTACCATTGGGCACGATTTTGACGACCACTGGCCAAGATTCAGAGTGGATTCAAGTAGTGACGCCCTTAGGCCGCGGCTGGATTTCGGCGAGTGCTGCTAAGCTGGGCGTTACTGGTGCCGATGATGGCAGTCGGTTATTAACGCTAGGCAAACAGTTCATTGATACGCCGTACCTGTGGGGTGGCATTACCCCACAAGGGTTTGATTGTTCTGGTTTAGTTTACGCCTTACATCGAGCGCTGGGATACACGGTACCGCGAGATGCTCAAGACCAGTTTGCGAATGGTTATCCCATCGCCCCAGAGGCGTTGGCGGCTGGGGACCTCGTCTTCTTTGCCCGGGAACATGGTACGGGGGCAATTCACCACGTCGGACTCTATGCAGGTAGCGGACAGGTCTTACACGCACCTAAACCGGGCGAAAACGTCCGGTTAACCTCTCTGACAACACCGAAATTTGCGGCTGAATATGCTGGTGCACGGCGGTTCTGGCAATAATTTCAAGTCTGAAGAATTCTCTAAGGTCTGGGCTAAAATGCGGTCAGCTACACGGTCCATGCTATACTCAGCTTAAGGGAATCGATTAAGAAAAAAGTGAAAAGAGAGGAATCATGATGAAACTCAAACACGTTATTTTAGGACTTGCAGCCGCCGTTTTGGCTGTGGGAATTGGTGGTAGTACCGTTCGGGTCCACGCCGATACAGCGGACACTGCAGATACGACGAGTAGCACAACTGGTGACAGCACTTCGTCTGATAGTGGCAGTACCGTTCAGACCAAGGCACTCTCCAAGGCGTACGTGGTTTACGGCGCTGGATTGGCTAGCGAGGACAAGGATACCGTTTCAAACGCGTTGGGCGTTAAGTCTAATTATACGTCGTTGACCGCTTCCGGTAGTGATTACGCGAAGTATCTGAATTCAGCTGGGACGACCGATGCCAGTATGATCAGTTCCGTGGCGTTAGCACCAGCGGACCCTGGTACCGGCGTCAAAGTCAACATTGCCAACTACAATGGTAGTAATAACATTACAGAAGTGACCTCTCAGCAATATGCGATGGTTGCCACGATGGCCGGGGTTAAGGACGTGATTATCACGGTCACGGCCGATAAGTCCGTTTCTGGTGAGTCAGCGCTGACTGGAGTTTATAAAGCTCTGGCAGCCGATGGTTTAACGCTGAATTCAGAAAACACGCAAGCAGCAAACGGTGTGCTGGATGCGACTCAACCAGCCATTGATTCAAACAGTAGTGACAAGAAGTACCCTGGGAAGCTGATGGCTGCCGTAGGGGATGTTTCCTCTGATTTGGCTAAACAACGCCAGAACGGTAACGACTTGGCAACCAAGTCGGACATTGAAGACATGTTGAACAAGGCCTTGGCTAAACGGGGAATTTCTGATAATACCAGTTCAACACAGATTACCAATATCGCGGTAGCTTTGAGCAAGGTGCAACAAGCCCCAGTTTCTACGAGTAAGAGTTACGTCACCAATGTAACAAATGTGGCAAATAGTCTAGCCAACAGTATTGGCAATAAAATGGCGGGTGTGAAAGACTTTGCAAACAGTGCTGATGCCCAAAAAGCTGAGAATTTCATTGTGAGAATTTGGAACAGCATCGTTAATTTCTTTAAAGGATTAGGCAATTAAAAGTCACCGGAACGGTGAGATAACTAATAAACGGGCGTAAAGACGCCCGTTTTTTTGTGCAGAAAATTTTATTTCACAAAGTCTGGCTGAAATGATTTAGTTGTAATGTACAGAAAGCGACATCGAGAACAACTTGTATTTTGCAATTTGACCAACCGGATGAAAACGCTGCCGCTGTCAACTAAATAATTGTGTTTGGATTCATCAGGCAAAAGAACTAACGTTTGCTAGCTAACAAGAATAGTTCCTTGATATAATAGGCTTTTAAAAGACAACAATCTCGTGAAAACGATTACGGGGAATACATGTTCTTGGCCTAAAATCCGTTAATATTTCCTTAATAATTCACAAGAAACTGGGAAAACGTGTGGTAATATGAATTTGTGATTCGTATTGAGTATGAACGAACGTGACTGTCACACGATTGATGTGCAGTTGTCGTTCACGCTGTTTTTGAAATCTAAAGTCATAAAAGGACGTGTTGGTAAAGATGAGTACAGGACAACGAACAACTAAAGCAGTCGTTGGGGTCGTCGGTGCCATTGGCGCATTTGCCGCTGGGGCCACGATCACCGCAAACGCAGATAGCATCAAAGTTCAACAAGGGGACACCGTTTGGGACCTTTCTCAAAAGTACAATGTCTCTATTTCAGATTTAGAACAACAGAATTCAATCGACGCTAAGACTGACCTGATTTTTGTTGGGCAACGGTTACAGGTTAAATCAGCTAAGAATAGTCAGCAATCATATACGGTAAAGTCTGGGGATACTCTTTGGGATCTTGCACAGACTTACCACTTAACAGTCGCACAATTACAGAAGGCCAATGGGTTGTCAGGTGACACGTTAAGTGTTGGTCAAAACTTGATCATCCCATCTAGTGCCACTAAGACCGCACAAACTAACCAGAGTACTCAAGCAACCCCTAGTGCAACCCGGCAATCGACTCAAAAGGCCGCTGCCGTTCAAGCACAAATTGTTGCCGCACAACAGGCAGCAGCTAGCAAGCAGCAACAAAAGCAAGCGCCCGCTACGACGGGGAGCTCTAACACTAAGACTTCCAGTGCCAGTTCTGTAACTGGTTCTTCATCACAGTCACAGAGCCAGGCTGCTAGTCAGAGCCAATCTTCTACGCAATCTACTAGTACCAGTACGTACAAGCACCAACAAGCATCAACATCATCAGCTACACAGGCACCTTCACGAGCAGCTTTGACGAAGGCAGCACCAAGTTCTAGTGCCAGTCAATCAACGACTGTGAGCCAAAGCCAGAGCCAACCAGCTACGACACAAAGCCAGTCAGTTGCATCTTCAGGGTCAAGTGCCACGGCAACGAGTCAATCGACGCCACAAAAGTCAACGACTCAGGCAAGCGTTCAGTCATCAGCTACTAGTCAGCAATCGACCCAGTCGTCCACATCTGTTGCACCGAAAACGACGCGTGCGGCTGTCGCACCATCAACCAGCCAATCAGCTGCAACGTCCAGTACTACCACGCAAACCGGTAGTCAAAATGCGACGGCTACGACTTCGGCCCAATCGACTAAGACAACTAAGAAACGGATCAAGACGACTACCCGTTCTGCTGTGGCGCAATCAGCAGCAACGTCTAGTAGCTCTGCTACCACGCAAAGTAGTAGTTCGACGGCCGCAGTTAAGACTTCTAGCAATACCAAACCAGCCAACACAGCTGGTTTAACCTCAGGCTCTGTTACGAGTTTAGCTTTGAAGTTGTCCACCGCAAGCATTCCTTACGTTTGGGGCGGTTCATCATTAAGTGGGATGGATTGTTCTGGCTTAGTGGCTTACGTTTATGCTCATGCGAACGGCGTGAGTTTGCCACATAACACAGTTTCACAAGAAAGCCGTGTCTCAACGCACTCTGTAGCCAATGCACAACCAGGAGATATTTTATTCTGGGGAAGCAAGGGTGCTAGTTATCACGATGCCATTTACTTAGGGAACAACCAATACGTTCACGCACCAGCTCCTGGTCAAAATGTAAAGGTCCAATCCCTTAGCAAGTACTTCATGCCATCCTTTGCCGGGACGGTCAAGTAATCGTTTTCAAAAGGGCGACCGTTTCTGAGAATTAATTGGTTGTGAAAAAAGTTCATTTGAAGGCAACTTAAGTCGCAACACTCCGCAAGATGTGGGGCACAAAACTTTTCACAATCTTCTTGCAAATCCAAATGTTTGGTGATATTGTAGTGACATCGAATTACGGTTCAGTAAAGATGTTTAAGTTTCTACCACGAGGTGAGAAACTGAACCACAATATCATTAAATCAAGAGGAGTTGTTAAAGGTGAGTAATCGAATTGAGATTCTGGAAGAGTATCGGCGGGCTAATTCACAGCTGGCTACGTTAAAACGGAAGGAATCCGAAAGTGTTCATTCTAGTGCTGACACGGTTCTAATTGAACCCCAGTTTGGGAAAGAAATGAATGACTTGTCCAATAAGTGCGCTCAGCTGGACATGATTCTGGAAGCTATGGAAGCTTCTGAAGACTAAATTAAACCTGTGAGTGGGTCAAATAACTCACAAAAAAAGCCTCACCATCAATGATTGATGGTGAGGCTTTTTTTGTGACTAAATCGTGATATCGAACCAAAATGGGTACTGTTCAACGCCAGCGTACACGTCGAAGAAGCGACCACCCATCTCTTCACCGTCTAACTGGCCATATTCGATGGCTGGGACGGTTAGGTGGACTCGTGATGCCTGATAGTAGTGAACGGCCTTAGACGACAAATGACGCTTAAATACGAGCCGTAAAGCTAGCCAGAGCAATTTGAAGAAATTTGGTTTTTCAATAACGACTAAATGAAGTTTGTGATCGGTGATTTTGGCGTTAGGTGCAATGCCAACGCCGCCCCCAAAGTAGGGGTGATTGGTCGTGGTAACCAAGAAGGCGTGCGGGTAGATATCCCGCCGATTGCCAACGTGCACGGTCAAGGTGAAGCCAGTTTGGTTGTAGTACACGCTCAGAGCAGAGGCCAGGTACGAAAGCGACCCCAGATGATGTTTATTGAGCCAAACTTTTGCCCGCGACTGGTTCGCTTGGGAGATGATGGCGGCATCGAAACCAATACCAAGATTATTGGTGAAAACACCACGTTCCTGCTTGATCGTTTCGTTGTAGGTCCCAATGTCATAGTTGGTCGAGTGGGTACACTGAATCACTTGGTTTAACGCTTCGTGCCAGTTAAGTGCCATGCCGGCACCACGAGCAAAATCGTTCCCTGAACCAATCGGAATGTAAGCTACTGGAATGGGATATTCACGGTGAAGCTGCGTGAGGCCATTGATGGCCTCGTGGAGGGTGCCATCGCCACCAACGGCGAGGACGACCCATCCTTGATGCGGTTCATCCGGTAATTGTTTACCGAATTGTTCGCTTAATAACACGGTGTGGTGGGGGTACTCCGAAACCGCTACTTGGTAGGAGACCTGAGCAGCATCGAGACGCTCTTTAATCTGAGGCCAAAGCGTTCCGGCGTGGCCACTTCCCGCATGTTCGTTTAAGATGATATAGAACTGGACACTCACCGTACTGCTCCTCTCAATTTTTAGTCCATTTCATTATAAACGAAAACGTCAATGGTGCCTAGTAATTCCGGAGGAACTTTCCTTTGTTATAAGAAATGGCCATAATGGGTGATTAATTTTTTTTTAGCGGTCGGTTCTGAGCATTGAACGGTCAAGATATAGAGCTGACTTAACTCGCGAATCAATCAGTATCAAAGAAATTTTGAATTGCTATATACAAGATGCTGCGGTATCGGCTTTGCACCGAACAAGATGTATCCTGCAACTATGCAGACTTTGGCGTGATTTAGGCAGTTGAACCGCCGAAACATTGCGTGAATTGTCGGAGCTTTAGCATTGCTTGCTAACTGTTCCTCCGAGAAAATGACGACAGTTAAGATGCAACCTTAGTGCCTAATCCAGTTTGTTTTTCAATCTTTAGATTTCTTTACTTCTTGCCGGTTTTGTCTAAACTAAGTGATTATGGAGGGGGAATCTGTATGGATACAAGAGTGGAAATAGTTAAGCAGTATTTTCAACTGTCAGACTTGGCATCCAATGATCGACAGGCATTAAGTGCGATAATTGCGCTCTTTTCGAGTAAGGCGGTTGTTAAGAGCGCGAATGGTATGACGGTTGAGACGCCAAGTGGAATTGCACGCTTTTTTGAGAACTTTTTCAAGGACAATCAAGAACTGCGGCATCTTTGCCACGTCGTCGCCACAAAGGATGGCTATCAGGCAGAGTGGGCAGTTGCTGGACGTAAGCAGATGGGACAACTATTTGCATTTCATGGGACCGATACCTATACGTTTGATCAAAACGATAAAATAAGTTTTCTACAGGTAGTGATTGATTCTTAATGGTTCTGTGTGACAGTTTCCTAGGGGACTGGTAATGAATTGAAAGAACTGATTTGATTGACTCACAATCAGACTCCTTTGGGTAGGCTACAAGGAAGTCGGCTGCGAGTCTTTTTAGGATTGATTTAGTGCATAAAAAAGGTGATTGGCATTAGCCAATCACCTCATGAAATTTACTTGGTCATAATAAACATTGGTAAAATCATTGGATGCCGTTCAGTCTTCTCGAATAAGAAGTTCTGAAGATCATCAATGACAGCGTTGCGAATGGAAGCTTCGGTAGCCTTCGGATTGCGCATCGCCCGCCGAATCGTTTGGAAGACACGCCGACGACCTTCATTTAACAACTCGCCAGATTCACGCATGTAGACGAATCCACGAGAGAGGAGGTCGGGACCAGCTTTGATTTCCTGATTCTTCAGGTCAATGGTTGCCACAACGACAACTAACCCTTCTTCAGAAAGCAATTGCCGGTCACGTAACACAACGTTACCGATATCACCAATACCAGAACCATCGATGTACACGTCACCAGCGGCGAAGTGACCCGCCACCCGAGCAGAGTCCTTGGTCAAGGCCAAGACATCCCCGTTTTGGAGGATGAAGCTGTGATCAAGTGGGACACCACATTGTTCAGCAAGCTCAGTATGAATCTTCAACATCCGGTATTCACCATGAATTGGCATGAAGAATTTAGGTTGCATCAGCCGCAGCATCAGCTTCTGTTCTTCTTGACCACCATGGCCAGACGTATGGATGTTGTTGACCTTACCGTGAATAACGTTGGCACCAGCTTCTTCCAGCTCGTTGATCACCCGGTTCACAGAAATTGTGTTCCCAGGGATTGGGTTACTGGAGAAGACGACCGTATCGCCAGGTTGAATGGCGATTTGCCGATGAGTTCCGTTGGCGATCCGTGAAAGGGCCGCCATGGGTTCACCCTGTGACCCGGTACAAAGAATCATGACTTTGTTAGCCGGCATTGAGCGAATCGTGTTGGCATCAACCAGAGCGTCATCCGGAATATTGAGGTAACCCAATTCCCGACCGTTAACAATGGCAGCTTCCATGGAACGACCGAAGACAGCAATCTTACGCCCGTGGGCGAGGGCCGTCTCGCAGGCCGTTTCGATCCGTGAAATGTTTGAAGCGAATGTTGCAAAGATGACTCGACCCTCAACTTGGTCAAAAATCTTCCGGATAGATTTACCTACCCATTTTTCTGACTTCGTCCAAATTGGGCGTTCAGCGTTGGTACTATCCGACATGAGACACAGAACACCATCGGCACCAAGTTTGGCCATCTTTTGAAGATCAGGCGGCTGGTTCGTAACGGGTGTTAAGTCGAACTTATAGTCACCCGTTTCCACAATTGTCCCAACCGGCGTATGAACAGCAATCCCCAAAGTATCAGGAATTGAGTGGGTCGTCCGGAAGAAGGTGACACTCATCTTTCGGAACTTGAGCACAGTGTCGTCATCAATTGTGTGTAGTTCAGTCGATTTAAGTAATCCGTGTTCTTCAAGTTTGTTCTTAATCAGTGCCAAGGCCAGGGGCCCCGCGTAAACGGGAACGTTCAAAGCCTTCAGCAAATACGGGATACCGCCAATATGGTCTTCATGGCCGTGGGTGATCACTAGCGCCTTGATCTTGGATTGGTTTTCAACGAGGTATTGATAATCGGGAATTACATAATCGATTCCTAATAGTTCGTCTTCCGGGAATTTGATTCCGGCATCAATCAGAATAATTTCGTCCTGAAATTGGATACCGTAAGTGTTCTTCCCAATTTCACCAAGTCCACCCACGCCAAAGATAGCAGTCTCGTTATTTTTGACGTTTAACTTGTTCATTCACCGAACTCCGTTAATTTGTAATTCGGATTCTCTTGTTCGTAAGCCAAGGTTTTACCCTCAATGGCTTCAATGAATTCGATATTGTGATCTGTGTGTTCTTCTACCAACGCCCGTGCTTCAACTTCCGTTGGGGCGTCTAAGTAGAGAGAGTGGGTATCCTCGCGCTTAGGATTCCGCTTGTTATCGTTTTGGTAATATACTTTGTAAATCACTAACAAAACTCCTTTAATTTAAACGATTTAATCCGCCGGTTTGACACTATTGTAGCGAATCATGAATGTCCTTCCGAACTGCGGGTTGCTTACACAACAATTAGCACAATTTTAGCATAGTTTGGGCCGATTGTATAGAATTACCCCTAGACGTTAAAACATGCTATGATTAAACTAGCATGAAGTGAACGGAGGAGACGCCATGGCACTAACAGTGGAAATAATTATCGGCATTGTCATTGCCTTCATTATTTATGAAATGATTCACCACATGATTGTCCAACGGGCAACCCGAATGGTTCGTTATTCGGCTCAAAATGAGACTGACGTGGCGTTTAAGGCCGCGTTACAGCGACTGGTCAATGAAGATGTGTTGACGGAAGAGGAGTGTAAGATTAGCTCGGCTGAAACAGTGGCGGATGTCTGGGGCCGCGGCGTCATGGCGTTTGAGTATGCGATGCCCATCGGAATGGATGTCGAACGACGGTTGCCGGAGCTAGAGCAGGCCTTTAATGATGCCTTGGCTAGCTTTAGTGCAGATCATCAGATCAAGTCCGTGGTTTCCGGCTCAGCCTTTGTGGTCAGTGACATTTGGGTGTACGAAGATCGGTTACATATCGACGTGGCCTATTTGATGAATGAATCAACGGTGGAGTACCTCAAAGATTTAAAAAAATTGGGTGATTCAGAACACTAGTTATACAATGGTAGAAACAGGATTATTTTGTTCGTTAGTGAGCAAGATAAACTGCGAATTGATGGCATTATGGCGGTAAAAAAGGTGTGACCGAATTTTTCGGTCACACCTTTTTTGCACATACTCTATAGAAACTACTCAATCATAATCATGTCTTCATCACGGCCGAAGGGTTCATCCTTACTGATATGGTCGTAGAAGAGGGTCCCGTGCAAGTGGTCAATTTCATGTTGGCACACGATGGCGGGGTAGTTTTTTAGGCGAACCTGGTGTTTTTCACCATTAACGTCGTAATACCGCAGGGTGATGCGGTCATGACGAGGAACAAAGCCAGGAACGTCTTTGTCTACGGACAGACAACCTTCACCTTCAGTCAAGGCACCCGCTTGAACGGATTCCGAGATGATCACTGGATTAATGATGACATCAGTGAAGGGTGACTTGTCGCTGCCTTCGGGGGCAGGGACCAGAACGGATGCCATCTTCTCAGAGACACCGACTTGGGGAGCGGCTAAGCCGACACCGGCCCGCAACCCATATTTCTTACATTGTTCTGGATCTTGCGAAACAACTAAGTATTCCATTAAGTCTTTTGCAAGTTGTTGGTCTTCCGCTGAGAGCGGAAATTTAACATCTGCAGCTTCTTGCCGTAAGACGGGGTCACCGTCACGGACGATATCTTTCATGAGAAACAAGAGCAATTACCTCCGCTAATAAAATCTAGATATTCTACATTGTAACATAACACGAAAAAAACATGAAATGAAAAGAAAACGCTTTCTTTTTTCAAAAAAAGCGAAAACGTTTAACTGCAAGCCCCACAAGGGATTTCACCTCATCCCTTTATTAATCGCTATGAAAGGGCTTGCATGGGTTCTGAAAAAATGGTACTTTATAACCGTAGTCAGGAAACGCAACGTTGACTCACTTTAGTTAACAATTTCATATTTAAGTGAAAGGAAAGTGTTACTTATGGCTAATGGAAGCAAACAGATTGTAGACTTTGCCAAGATCAAAGCTACGATGGCCGACCCATACAAGCACCCGGTTCAAGTCATCGATCGTGAAGGTAAGGTCGTCGATCCAGACACGTTGGCAAAATATTCAGATGACCAACTTGTCGACTTCATGAAGAAAATGGTTTGGGAGCGTACGTTACACGAACAAACAATGAACTTCTCCCGTCAGGGTCGTCTCGGTTTCTATGCTCCAACCGCCGGTGAGGAAGCCAGTGAAATGGGAAGTGTTTCTGCATTTAAGGAACAAGACTTCCTATTACCTGCTTACCGTGATTTACCACAAATGATTCAACACGGTACTACCGTTGCAAAAGGTTTCTTATGGTCCAAGGGTCATGTTGAAGGTAATCAACATGAAAATCCTAACATGTTATTCCCACAAATTATTATCGGGGCACAATATGTTGAAACTGCCGGTGTTGCTTTAGGTATCAAGAAGAACAAGGACGAAGATCGTGTCGCCTTTGCTTACACCGGTGATGGTGGTACTTCACAAGGGGACTGGTATGAAGGGGTTAACTTCGCCAGTGCTTACCAAGCACCCGCTGTCTTCTTTGTTCAAAACAACGGCTGGGCAATTTCAGTTCCTCGTCGCAAGCAAACGGCTGCCGAAACTTTGGCACAAAAAGCCGTTGCCATGGGTGTTCCTTCCGTCCAAGTTGATGGGATGGATATCATTGCGGTTCACGAAGTTGCTGAAGCTGCTCGGGAATACGCTGCTGCTGGTAATGGGCCTGTCGTTATTGAAACGTTAACTTACCGTTTCGGTGCGCACTCATCTGCCGGTGATGATCCTTCACGTTACCGGACTAAGGAAGAAGAAAAGCCTTGGTTCGATGCTGATCCATTGATTCGTTTCCGTAAAGTTCTTTCTGACAAGGGTCTTTGGTCACAAGCTGACGAAGACAAGTTAGTTGATCAATACAAAGACGAATTCAAGGAAGCAATGAAGGAAGCTGAAGCAGCTCCTGCACAAAAGGTTTCTGACTTCTTGAAGTGGACTTACAACGTTCCTACTCCAGCAGTTAAGAAACAAATTGCAGAATTTGAAGCAAAGGAGTCGAAGTAATCATGGCTAAAATGACGTATATCAAAGCGATCACTTCCGGATTGGATCAAGTCTTAGGCGACGATCCTAAGACCCTGATCTTCGGTGAAGACGTTGGTAAAAACGGTGGTGTGTTCCGGACGACTGTTGACTTGCAAGACAAGTACGGTGAAGACCGGGTATTCGATACGCCATTAGCTGAATCTGGGATTCTTGGTTTAGCTATTGGTTTATCCTTAACTGGCTGGCGTCCAATTCCAGAAATCCAATTCATGGGCTTCACTTTCGAAGCAATGGATGGGATTGTTGGCCAATTGGCTCGTGATCACTACCGGTTTGGTGGACAAAAGAACTTCCCTGTTACTGTACGGACACCATTTGGTGGTGGGACTCATACCGCTGAAATGCATGCCGACAACTTGGAAAACTACTTCACTAGCACTCCTGGGCTGCGGGTTGTTACCCCATCTAACCCATACGATGCTAAGGGCTTAGTTATCTCCGCTGTTGAAAGTGATGACCCAGTTCTGTTCATGGAAAACTTGAAACTTTACCGTTCAATGAAGGATGAAGTTCCAGATGAAAAGTACACTGTTCCATTGGACTCCGCTAAGGTTGTTCGCGAAGGTACTGATATCACTATCGTTGCCTACAGTGCTGAAGTTAACGAAGCTTTGACTGCTGCTGATGCTCTGGCAAAAGACAACATTTCTGCCGAAGTTATTGACTTGCGTTCACTGTCTCCAATTGACACGGATACCATCTTTGCTTCCGTTGATAAGACTCACAAGGTCGTTATCGTCCAAGAAGCACAACGGATGGCTGGTGTTGGTGCAGTCGTTGCATCTGACATTGCTGAAGAAAAGATCATGTCCTTGGATGCACCTATCGGCCGGGTTGCTGCCCCAGATAGTGTTTACCCATTTGCCCAAGCTGAAAACGACTGGATTCCAAACTCAGACGATATCGAAGCTAAGGCTCGCGAAATTTTCAACTACTAATTTAAACTTAACTTAAAAAACACAAAAAACAATGTGGGAGACATCCTGCATTAGGAGATAGAAAGGAAGTTTTCCCATGGCTTATACGTTCAAACTCCCAGAGCTTGGTGAAGGGATGGCCGAAGGCGAAATTTCTTCATGGCTTGTTAAAGAAGGAGACGCAGTTAAGGAAGACGACACGTTAGTCGAAATCCAAAACGATAAGTCTGTTTCAGAATTACCATCACCCGTTGATGGCACGATTTCAAAAATTGTTGCACAAGAAGGGGACACCGTTGAAATCGGTGATCCACTGATTGTTATTGATGACGGTTCAGATACACCTGCTGACTTAGGTGGCGCTGCTGATGCTGCTCCTGCAGAAGAAGCCGCACCCGCTGAAGAAGCTGCTCCAGCCGCAGATGCTGCCCCAGCTCCAGCTGCCGCACCAACCGGTGTTCCAGCTGCTTCAGATCCTAACAAGTTGGTTATGGCAATGCCTTCTGTTCGGCAATATGCCCGTGACAAAGGTGTCGACATTACCCAGGTTGCCCCAACCGGGAACCATGGCCAAATTCTGAAGGCTGATATCGATAACTTTAACGGTGCTGCCGCACCTGCTGAAGCTGCCGCACCAGCAGCCGCTGCTCCAGCAGCTGGCAAAGCTACTGCGGGTCAAGCTATCAAGCCTTGGAAGTCTGACAATCCAGATCTGGAAACTCGTGAACCAATGTCACCAATGCGGAAGATTATTGCCAAGAGCATGCGGACTTCTAAAGACATTGCTCCTCATGTAACTTCATTTGATGAAGTTGAAGTTTCAGCTCTGATGGCTAACCGTAAGAAGTACAAGGAAGCCGCTGCTGACAAGGGTATCCATTTGACCTTCTTGCCATACATGGTTAAGGCTTTGGTTGCCGTTATGAAGGAATTCCCTGAATTGAACGCGTCTATTGACGATACGACTCAAGAAATCGTTTACAAGCACTACTACAATATTGGTATCGCTACCAACACTGATGATGGTCTTTACGTACCAAACATCAAGGCAGCTGATTCCAAGGGTATGTTTGAAATCGCTAAGGAAATCTCTGAAAACTCACAAGCTGCTTACGACAACAAGTTGAGTCCAGCTTCAATGTCCGGTGGTTCAATCACCATCAGTAACGTTGGGTCAATCGGTGGTGGCTGGTTTACACCAGTTATCAACCAACCTGAAGTTGCTATATTGGGTGTTGGCCGGATTGAAAAAGCACCTTACGTCAACGAAGATGGCGACATCGCAGTTGGTCGGATGCTGAAGATTTCCCTGAGTTACGATCACCGTTTAATCGATGGTGCCTTAGCTCAAAACGTTTTAAACAAATTCAAAGCATTGCTGCATGATCCAGAAATGCTGTTAATGGAAGGATGACAGAAAGTATGGCAGATGTTGAAAAAAAGGACACCGTCATCATTGGTGCCGGCCCCGGCGGATATGTTGCCGCTATCCGGGCTTCTGAATTAGGTCAAAAGGTTACTTTAATTGAAAAGTCCGATACCCTTGGTGGGGTATGTCTGAACGTTGGCTGTGTTCCTTCCAAAGCCTTAATTCAAGCGGGTCACCGTTTGGAACAAGCTGAAGACGGCTCAACCTACGGCATCTCAACGAAGTCAGCTACCATCGACTTCAAGAAGACCCAGGAATGGAAACAAACCAAGGTTGTTGACCGGATGACCAGTGGTGTCCAAATGTTAATGAAGAAGCATCACGTTGACGTTGTTAACGGTGAAGCTGTCTTCTTGAGCGACACCCAACTTCGGGTTATGCCTACGGGTGAAAAGCAATTCATGTCAACCGATACGGGTCAGACTTTCGAATACAATAACTTGATTATTGCAACCGGGAGTCACCCAATCCAGATTCCTAACTTCAAATTTGAAGGCCGGGTCGTGGACTCAACTGGTGGCTTGAACTTGCCTGAAATCCCTAAGGAATTCGTTGTTATCGGTGGTGGATACGTTGGGACTGAACTTGCTGGTGCATACGCTAGCTTGGGCGCTCACGTAACGATCATTGAAGGAACGAAGTCAATTCTGCCTAACTTTGCTAAGGACATGGTTTCCGTTGTTCTTAAGAAGCTTAAGAAGAAGGGCGTCGACGTCATCACGAATGCGATGGCTAAGAAGTCCGAACAGGATGACAAGAGTGTTAGCGTTACCTATGCCGTAGATGGCAAGGAAACGACGATCAAGGCTGACTACTGCATGGTCACCGTTGGACGTAAGCCTAACACTGATACCTTGGGTCTTGAATACACCAAGGTTAAGTTGAACGATCGTGGTTTGATCGAAGTTGATAACCAAGGTCGGACGGCCTCAGAACACATCTGGGCTGTTGGTGACGTTGTTCCTGGTGCTGCATTGGCTCACAAGGCCTTTGCTGAAGCTAAGACTGCTGCCGGTGCTATCTCTGGTGAAAAGACTGCTAATGACTGGTTAAGTGTTCCAGCTGTTTGCTTCTCTGACCCTGAAATTGCAACTGTTGGTTACAGTGAAGCTGCTGCCAAGGACAAGGGTATCAAGGTCAAGACGGCTAAGTTCCCATTTGCTGGGAACGCCCGTGCCGTTTCATTGGATGCGCCAGATGGCTTCTTCCGTCTCATCTACACGGATGACGACAACAAGAACGTTGTTGGTGCCGAAGCGGTTGGCTTTGAAGCCAGCACGATGGCTGGTGAAATGTCAATCATCGTTAACGACGGCATGAACGTTGAAGACGTTGCTTTGACCATTCACCCACACCCAACGTTGAACGAACCTATTCAGGAATCTGCTGATATTGCTATGGGTCTGCCAACCCACGTCTAAGATTCTTGGTAAACAAACATGTGTTACAAAAGGACTGCCAGAGATGGTGGTCCTTTTTCGTGTGTTCATTTGGTTTTTCAATACAGGTGAGCAGTTGTTGTGCATCCGTACATGAGTAGTCGTTGTGAGAGGGGCGTCCTGTCATTACCGCTAAGCACTTTGGCAAAATAGGCGTAACAACTTGCTATCCCGGTAGGTTCACTTATAATGGAATCATGTTTACATTTTCGTCAAAAGGGAGGGTCACCATGAAGCCGATTTTAATGATTCAAGGGAACTATGAAGAGGCCAGTCAATTGATTCAGCAGTTGTTGATCACTGACCTGCCGTTGGATGTGGTTGTGATGCCGAATACGACTGACGATACGCCACGTTATCAGCCGCTCGTGGTGGCCAGCGCCATCTGTCCGCATCTGAGCGTACGGGTTGGAACGGCTGCGGATTACGGTCAGGCCACTTGGTTGGTCGTTTTGGACCGATATGAAGCTGAGACCGAGGCTACGACTTCCGTAGCTGAACTGCGCGTGTTGATGAATAGAATTGTGGAGAACGGGTTTAAGGGCCAATTAATCTTCTGTGGGGCTCAAGATGAATTGATGACGTACTTTGCCTGGAAGTTATCCGGTTTGCAGCCTAATCAAATTTGGGGCTTGGGAACCTACCCACTGACCCGGTTACTGACATATCGGTTGGCTGAACGACTCGGCGTCGGCGCTACCGCCATTCAGGCCGCTGTCGTTGGAACGGCCGTGGATCCAATCGTGGCTTGGAGTAGAACGTACGTAGGTCCGGCACCCATTTTGATGTATTTAGCCAATGAAGATGCTGGATTTAGTGCAGAAGATTTGAGCAAAATGGCTACCTGGTTACACCGTGAGGCAATGGAGCAGCAAGTTACCTTGCGTTTTATGGGGCTTATTCGCCTGCTAAGGGGTGTGTTAGCCGAGCAACCACTCATTGTGGCAGTCAGCAATATTCAGGCTGAGAAACCAGTATATGCGGCTGCAACGCCGGTCCTGGTAAATACCAGTGGCGTTAAACATTTGACTAATCTGGTTCTGTCCGAAGACGAACAGCAGGCCTATGATGAACAGATTCAAGGATTACGTGACCAAATTCAAGAAATTGAGAGTCACCAAACGGAGGGACGAAACTAAAGTATGGAACCCAATAATTATGAATACCCCTTACAGCCGGACTGGTCGACGACCGACATTGTGGCCGTTACCACGCTTTATCAACGGGTAGAAGATGCCTACGAACAGAGTCAGGGCGTGGCCAGTGCTGATTTATTGACGGCTTACCGGGATTTTCAACAGGTTGTCCCACAGAAATTTGAGGAAAAACAGCTGGACAAGGCTTTTGAGACTGCGTCAGGTTACAGTATTTACCGGACAATGAAGTTGGCGCGACAGACGAGCGGACAAATCAAAATGAAGGGGACGGCGAAATAATGAGTCAGGATTGGCAACGGCTGAACGATGAGGTTACGGCGTTAATTAAGGAAGCACGGGCTAACGTCTTAGAAAAGATGACGGACCCACTGACGGTCAATGAAAAAACGAATCGCAAAGATTTGGTCACTAACGTTGATAAAGCCAACGAGCAATTTTTAATTGCAGGTATTCGACGAATCGACCCAACGGCCCATATCCTAGGAGAAGAAGGATTCGGCGATGACTTGAAGAGTTTAGATGGTCGCGTGTGGATTGTCGATCCCATTGATGGCACCATGAATTTCGTCAAGCAACGAGATAATTTTGCCATTATGATTGGTATCTATCAGGATGGTGTGGGGCAGCTGGGGTACATTGATGATGTAATGAATGATGTCCTGTACTATGGCGGGCCGCAGCTTGGTGGCGTCTGGGCCAATGATGAAAAGCTCAGTGCGCCAGCTAACTTGGCTTTAGCTGACGGGCTGATTGGTGCCAGTGGTCCCTTAGTGATTCACGACGTGGCTCAAATGCACAAAATCATCCACGTTAGCGCGGGGATGCGGGTCTACGGCAGTGCCGGTATTGAAATGATTAATATCATGCGTGGTAAAACGCTGGGGTACATTTCCCACCTCAAACCATGGGATATTGCAGCCGGTCAAATTTTGTTGAACACGTTGGGCGTCCGGGTGTCTGCTATTGACGGGAAACCACTGAATATGCTATCATCTAACCTTGTACTAGTAGCGACGGAAAAAGCGCAACGTGATATTCTCCAAATTGAAGAAGATGACGTCTCACTGTGACACTGTCACAGTTTTTTTATGCGACCGGTCAGTACGGATGGACTTTACCGGCTATTGACGCTACAATAAAGCGTACTTACAGACGTAAGCATGCCGTGATCCATCTAATTCAACAAGCATGAAAGGAAGAAATACACTTGAAATTCAGAGATGATATCCGCAACATTGCCATCATTGCCCACGTTGACCACGGGAAGACGACTCTGGTTAACGAAATGCTTAAACAATCCGACACGTTAGACGAACACACGGCCATTGACGACCGTGCCATGGATACTAACGCAATCGAAAAGGAACGGGGCATCACGATCCTGTCCAAGAACACCGCTGTTCGTTACGGCGACAAGCAAATCAACATCTTGGATACCCCAGGACATGCCGATTTTGGTGGTGAAGTTGAACGGATCATGCGCATGGTCGACGGCGTTTTGCTGGTTGTCGATGCCTATGAAGGTACGATGCCACAGACCCGTTTCGTTTTGAAGAAGGCCTTGGATCAACACTTAACACCTATCGTGGTCATCAACAAAGTTGACCGTGAAGGTGCCCGTCCATCCGAAGTTGTTGACGAAGTCTTAGACCTCTTCATCGAATTGGGTGCTGACGAAGACCAACTGGACTTCCCAGTGGTTTACGCATCTGCTATGAATGGGACTTCTAGTTATGAACCAGAAATCTCAGCACAAGAACACACGATGAAGCCTGTCTTTGACACAATCATCAAGCACATCCCAGCACCAATTGACAACACTGACGAACCTTTACAGTTCCAAGTTGCCATGTTGGACTACAACGATTTCGTTGGTCGTATCGGGATTGGCCGGATCTTCCGTGGGAAGGTTAAAGTCGGCGACAGTGTTACTGTTATGAAGCTTGATGGTACTAAGCAAAACTTCCGGGTTACCAAGTTATTTGGTTTCTTCGGTTTGAAGCGTTTGGAAATCAACGAAGCCCAAGCTGGTGACTTGATTGCCGTTTCTGGTATGGATGAAATCAACGTTGGGGAAACAGTTGTGGCCCCTGATACGTTGGAACCACTACCAATCTTACGGATTGACGAACCAACGCTGCAAATGACTTTCCGGACTAACGACTCACCATTTGCTGGTCGTGAAGGTAAGTTTGTGACGTCTCGTCAAATCGAAGAACGTCTGAAGCGTGAATTGCATACCGACGTTTCCTTGCGAGTTGACGACACCGACAATCCTGGTGCCTGGGTCGTTTCCGGTCGTGGTGAACTTCACTTGTCCATCTTGATCGAAACGATGCGTCGTGAAGGTTACGAATTGCAAGCTTCTCGTCCAGAAGTTATCTACAGAAACGTGGACAACGTTCGTTGCGAACCATTTGAATCCGTTCAAATTGATACGCCAGACGAATATACCGGTTCAATCATTGACACGCTTTCTCAACGTAAGGGTGAAATGAAGAACATGGAAGCTGTTGGGAACGGTCAAACGCGTTTGACTTTCTTGGCACCTTCACGTGGGTTGATCGGTTACTCCACTGAATTCTTGTCATTAACTCGTGGATACGGGATCATGAACCATACGTTTGCTAAGTACTTGCCAGTTATCAAGAACTGGAACCCTGGTCGTCACAACGGGACTTTGGTTTCAATCAACTCTGGTAAGGTTACGACGTATGCAATCATGGCCGTCCAAGACCGTGGTCTTATCTTTACTGATGCCGGTACTGAAGTCTACGAAGGTATGATTGTGGGTCAAAACAGCCGTGACAATGACATCTCTGTCAACATCACGCGTGGCCGTAACCAAACCAACGTCCGGGCTGCCGGTTCTGAAGATATTGCCAAGGTTAAATCACCATTGAAGATGTCTCTGGAAGAATCACTGGAATTCATCAACGAAGATGAATACTGTGAAATTACCCCAGAACACGTTCGTTTGCGTAAGCAAATCTTGAACACTGGTGAACGTGAAAAGGCTGCTAAGAAGCGCCGGACTGCGTCTAAGGCTAAAAAGTAAATTTAAATGAATCTTTACCGGCAAGGTGTGTGGGCAAACCACGCGTCTTGCCGGTTTTTTTGTCGACAGAACCCCGAACAGCTATGCTATAATAAGAGCATTCGATTGCCGTCGTTGGACGGTGGACTTGGAGCGAATGAATCGTATGCAGAAGTTAAAATATTTAGATTATTGGCTAGTGGTGCCTTACCTCATTTTGAGTGTCTTGGGTATCGTCATGGTGTACTCAGCGAGTGCGGATATCGGTTCGCAAAACGGGGGGAGTCCCGGGAGTTACCTGGTCAAGCAAGCAATATACGTGATCATGGGTTTGATTATTGTGAGCTTCATGATTATGTTGAACATTAATAAACTCCGTGATAAAAACATTTTGCGGTATGCTGGTTACGTTGCTTTGGCGTCACTCTTACTCTTGCTAGTAATGGGGCAAACCATTAATGGGGCGGCTGGGTGGTTCCACCTGGGGCCCATCAGCATTCAACCTGCTGAATTCGTAAAATTTTATGTGATTATTTGGCTAGCCAACGTCATTGCGCAACGCCAGGATGACATTGAGTTGTATGGATGGTGGGTGACCATGCGTTGGCCACTAGCTATTTGTGCGGGAATCGTGGGCCTGATTCTGGTGCAACCCGATTTGGGTGGGGCAACCATCAACGCCACCATTATCTTTGTAATGGTGCTAGCGAGTGGTATCAGCACCAAAAAGTCCGTGTCAATTTTTGGTGCGGCGTTATTAGGTGTTGTTCTGGTCGTTTTCCCGCTATTAACCAAAATTTCCGAAATGGGTTTTGCTAAGAACGTTTACCAGTTACAACGAATTGTGGCCTTTGTTCACCCGTTCGCTCATTCGCAGGGCGTTGGCCAGCAATTAGTCAATTCCTATTATGCGTTGAGTAACGGTGGCATCTTTGGTGTTGGTTGGGGAAACAGTATTCAGAAAACGGGGTACTTACCTGAACCGAACACCGATTTTATTATGGCAATTTTAACGGAAGAGTTGGGGCTCGTTACAGCACTGGCTGTCGTGACCCTACTGTTTATCTTGATTTTGCGGACCCTGTTAGTCGGAATCCGCAGTAATTCAACGTACCAATCCCTGATTTGCTATGGGGTAGCTACCTACTTGACCATTCAATCGATTTTTAACTTGGGTGGTGTTCTTGGGATGCTACCAATTACCGGGGTGACTTTTCCATTCATCAGTTACGGGGGGTCCAGTACCTGGACTTTAGCGTTAGTGATGGGAACGGTCATGAATATTAGTGCCCGGCAGAAACGGTTCCGGGCGACACATTAAGCAGAGGAGGTCAGAACATGGCATTTGAAATTCAGCCGCGGCAGAGCTTGATTGTTTACACGTACAGTTTAAAGCAGACCCGGCAGCTAAAACGGTATGGCACCGTTATGTACGTCTCCAAGAAGATGCGCTACGTGGTGATGTACGTTGACCAAAAGGACGTGACGAGTCTGACGGACCAATTGAATAAACTTCGGTTCGTTAAGCGCGTAGTGGCCTCTGCCCGACCAGAAATTACCGAAAGTTTTAACGGTGTTGCCGAAGAGGTCGCCGAAAATTCCGAAGATGAAACGAAGGATGATGAGGAATGAGAATTGTCGCAGGTGACTTTGGTGGACGACGGTTAAAGGCCGTTCCTGGAATGGCGACCCGCCCGACCACTGATAAGGTCAAGGAAGCGCTGTTTAACATTATCGGCCCGTACTTTGATGGTGGCCGCAGTCTGGACCTGTTTGCGGGTTCCGGCGGGTTGAGTATTGAAGCCGTTTCTCGTGGAATCGAGCAGGCTGTTTTGATTGATCGGCAATATGCGGCGATTAAAACCATCAAGGATAACGTGGCAGTGACGAAGGCCGCGGGGCGGTTTGAAATTATTAAACGTGACGCAAACAAAGCCGTTAAGGAATTGAGCGACCGTGGGGATCAATTTGATTTAGTGTTCTTTGATCCACCGTACGCCCAACAGAAAATTGTTGATCAAATGAGCGTTTTGCGGGAGCTAAACCTGTTAACGGCCACAGCCCGAGTCGTTTGTGAGACTGATCAAAACGCGCAGCTACCTGATAAAATTGCTGGATTTGATTTGGTTGAACGGCGTGATTATGGGATCACTGAGTTGACGATTTATGCGGTAGGGAGTGAAGCTGAATGACGATTGCTGTTTTCCCAGGGAGCTTTGACCCGTTGACTAACGGTCATTTGGATCTAATTTCCCGGGCTAGCCGCATGTTTGACCAGTTGATCGTAGGTGTTGGCCAAAACACTGCCAAACGGGGATTGTTTACGGCTGCTGAGCGAGTAGCTTTTATTGAAGCCAGTACAGCGGACCTACCTAACGTTTCTGTGCAGGTGGAGAGTGGCTTGACCGTTGATTTCTTGCGGTCTGTTCATGCTACTGTCCTCGTGCGTGGTCTTAGAAATAGTGCGGATTTTGAATTTGAACAGGGGATTGCCGGGATGAACCGAACGCTAGCCCCAGATTTGGACACGGTTTGTCTCATGACTGACCCACAGTATCAATTCGTTTCCTCCAGTTTATTGAAGGAAGTGGCGCGCTTTGGCGGGGACCTTACGAACTTGGTCCCAGCAGCGGTCGCATTGGCTTTGACTCAGCGATTGGCGGGTGATCAATAGATGCGATATTGGACGCGACGTCAATGGCGCCAATTAATTCTGCTGGTTACCATCGGAATTGCCGTGTTGGCGTTCTTTTTCCTACCACTTCCTAAGTATATCGAGGGTCCAGGTGAGGCTGACGACTTAAAGTCATTTGTCAAAATGCCAGGTCATGCCGATACCCATAAAGGAAAATTCATGATCACGTCGGTCATGCAGTCGCAAGCAACCCCGGCAACGTACTTGTATGCTAGTTTACACGCCTATGACACCATTGAGAGTATTGATGAAGCCACGGGTGGCGTTAGCACGGCAACGTACGACCGGGTGCAAGACTTCTACATGCAGGACGCCATCAATGAATCAATCTATACGGCGTATAAAGCAGCCAATAAAACTGTTAAACGGACGTATCTCGGAATTTACGTGGTGAGCGTAGATAAGACCTCACCATTCGCGAAAGCGTTGAAGGTCGGCGATACAGTTACCAAGGTCAACGGCCGCCACTTTGATTCGATGGTCGGCTATCAGAAGTACATTCAAAAGCAAAAGGTCGGCCAAAAAGCAACGATTACCTTTAAGCATAAAGGGAAGACGAAACAGGCGACTGCCAAGCTTATGCGTCTGCCAACGAAGAAAGCTGGGATTGGTATCACCTTGACGGATAACGTGAAGGTGACTGCTAAGCCTAAGGTTTCAATCGATGCTGGTAATATTGGTGGGCCGTCTGGTGGATTGATGTTTAGTTTGCAGGTATACACGCAGGTAACGGGTCAAAACCTCCGCCACGGCAAGAAAATTGCCGGAACGGGGACGGTGGATGGCGATGGCAACGTCGGTGAAATTGGTGGTATTGATAAGAAAATCATTGCTGCAAAACGCGCCGGTGCCACGGTTTTCTTTGCACCATACGTCAAGCCTAGCAAGTTACTGCTATGAGGAACACCATCAAACGAACTATCAACTGGCTAAATCGACAGCTAAAAAGTATGCCCCCAACATGAAAGTTGTGCCAGTTAAAAACTTTAATGATGCGGTGCATTACCTGAAAACTCATTAACTAACGAAAGCTTGGAATTTTTCAAGCTTTTTTATTTTTCCTAAAAAAATTTCGACTTAAATACGGAGTTAGTGGGAAAGGGGGTCATTAGTTTGGAAAATATCAAGTCGTGGTGGTGGGACCGTTCGCAACGGGATAAGTGGCTTATTGGTGGTGTCGTTGCGTTGATTATTATGGGAATCATGGGGGGCTTGTTATTACATCAACCTGCGACGCCAGCCCCACTACCGGCTGCAGTACCGCCGGCAGCACAGGGGAGTCAGCGTGAATCTGGCGTTGTTCGGGAGAATGCAGCTCGTGTGAGGGGGGACGCCAGTTCTGCTAGCAGCCATGATACCCGGGTGTTTGTCGATGTTCAGGGTGGCGTTAACCATCCTGGCCTTTATCAATTTTCAGCGGAGATGCGGGTGGCGGATGCCATTAAGGCTGCCGGGGGATTGGCCGTGCGCGCTGATCGACAGCAGGTCAATTTGGCAACTAAGCTAACGGATCAACAACAGCTCTATATTCCGTTGCGCGGTGAGAAAGCACCGGCAGCGCAGGCTACCAGTTCAACGGCGAATACGGCCAGTGGCAGTCCAGCGGCTAAGCAAGGTAGTAGTGGGCCAGCTGCGGTGATCAACTTGAATACAGCAACCGTGACAGAGCTTCAGCAGTTAACGGGAATTGGGGAGAAAAAGGCCCAGAAGATTGTGGATTATCGTTCTGAACATGGCTCCTTTAAGGCGGTCAAGGATTTGAGTCAAGTACCGGGTTTTGGAGACAAAACGGTTGCCAACTTGCAGGATCAACTCACCGTTTAAGCACCGTGGTATACTTAAAAATAAAATTTGAAAATGGGGTAATGATTGTGAAACGTGAACGAATTCCTTGGGATCAGTATTTTATGTTGCAAGCGTTAGTGATTTCTACGCGGAGTACTTGTAATCGGTTGTCCGTGGGCGCGACGATTGTCCGGGATAAGCGGATCATTGCGGCGGGGTACAATGGCTCCGTTTCAGGGGATGACCATTGTTTAGATGCCGGTTGTTACTTGGTTGATGGACATTGTGTACGCACAATTCACGCTGAAATGAATGCGGTGTTGCAGTGCGCTAAGTTTGGTGAAGCAACCGATGGCGCCGAAATTTACGTGACTGACTTCCCTTGTTTACAATGTACCAAGATGCTGTTGCAAGCGGGAATTCGTAAAATTACTTACATGCGCAATTATCATAACGACCCGTATGCCCAAAAATTGATTGCCTTAAAGGGTGTCGAGTTAAACCAAGTGACGGTTGCTCCTGAAATGTTGACGCATTTGTCCTTTGATCAACCTAAACACGATTAGTGGCTCCCGGCCATTGGTTTCTCATCAGTTTGGTCGTGGCGGCGTATACCGTTTTAGTTGGTGGCCACTTTTGGGGTGGTTGTTTGCTGTTAGTGATTGCGGTGGGGCGAGTCGTCACGCTACGTTCATGGCGAACTCTGGGGGTGATGGTTGGCGTGCTCCTTCTCATGGCTGGATATTTGGCATTGCGGGAGCACCAGCTTAAGCAACGAGAGCTTAGTTATTTGCACAGTTCACCTGTGAGCTTGCGACTGCGGGTTCAACCAGATGCTATTTCGGTGCGCGGCGCGGCTTATTACCTGACTGCCAGGGTGGCGACGACCGGAGAGCCAGTACTGATTCACGGTCGGGTGAAAACTGCTGGTGAATTGGCAGCCCTAAAACGGGTATCAGTCCCGCAGTTGTGGGTGATTCGAGGACAACAACAGGGGATTTTACCGGCGACCAACTTCGGTCAATTTGATGCCGCCAAGTACTGGCGACGACGAGGAATCGTTAAAACAATTGCCGTCACGGAATTGACTAGCCAACAGCCCGCTCAGAGTACGCTGTACGGCTGGTTTAGTGATTGGTGGCATAGTTGGCGGGCAAGACTAATTCATTACTGTGAGGGGCTACCAGGCGCTTTGAGTGTCTATGCGTTGGGTCTGTTTCCGGGACAAAAACGGGCAGAGACGGCCTTAGAGTTACAGGGGATGCGTCAGCTGGGATTGTTGCATCTTTTTGCAATTTCGGGAATGCACGTTGCCTTGCTCCTGGGTGTGTTAACTTGGGTACTAGTACACTTACGGTTGGCCCGGGAACACTGGGAGTGGCTGTTATTATTGGGATTACCCGGCTACTTTATTTTAGCGGGTGGCGGCAGTGGTGTCCTCCGGGCTTGTTTAATGCGGGGAGTACAGCTCTTTGGGAAAAGAATCGGTCGACCGATCGGAACTTTAGATGCCTGGGCGAGTGCACTCGTAGGTGGTCTGGTGCTGAACCCGGGCTTATTATTTGAGCTAGGTGGTCAATTAAGCTATGGGCTATCTTTAGCCCTGATCTTGTTAGCCAATGAACGCGTACATTGGCGCCAAGTAGGTTTGACACTCCTCAGTCTGCCTAGTCTACTAAGCGGTGTTTTCCAGTGGCATTTTTTGACGTTGCTGGCAAATTGGGTGATTGTGCCGCTGTTTCCCACTGTTATTTTGCCACTCACCGTTGTTGGTACGCTGAGCGGTCACTACTTGCCGCTAGTCAGTCAATGGATTGCAAATATTTTGGGCAGGTTTGACGAACTTTTAGAGTGGTTTGGGAAGCTTCCGGGTAACGTAGTCTTTGGTCAGCCAGTCTGGTGGTTAACGTGGGTGTGGGTGGCTCTGACTTGGGGACTATTTACCCGTCCAGTGGCTCAACGCCGGCGCTGGATTTGCGGCCTATTGGCCAGCTATGGGCTTGCGTACGGACTGATTCACGTACCATTTTCCGGGGAAGTGACTTATTTTGACGTGGGCCAAGGAGACAGCATTTTGATTCGCGAGCCGTATAATCGGCGAATCTCTTTGATCGATACGGGTGGTCGTTTGGGGTTTCGTGAGCCAGACTGGGTTCCACGATTACCCGCAACATATGCAGCTACGCGGACCAGCTTGGCTTATTTACGTAGTCGTGGTATTACCCACATTGATGATCTCTATCTGACCCACCATGATGCGGATCATATTGGGGATTTACCAGCATTTTTGCAGGACATGCGGGTCGGCCGAATCCTGGTACCATCGGGGATGGAGCGGGAACCGAGCTGGCAGTATCTGCTCCATGGTAGTCGAGTTTCAGTCCAACCCATTAAGGTGGGAACAGTCATGCCGCTCAAAGTGCTACATCCTTTTGAAGCGGCGCCGGCTGAGAATGCCAACTCCTTAGCATTGCAAGGAAGCTTTGGTGGCCATAATTTTCTGTTTATGGGAGATTTGGACCGTCCGGGTGAACAAAAAATATTAGACGCGGTCCCGCAGCTGCGGACGGACGTGTTAAAATTAGGACATCATGGTAGTAAAACGGCAAGTGCGCCAGCATTTTTGGCGCAAACGAAACCACAGTGGGCGATTATTTCAGCGGGGCGGCAAAATCGTTATGGTCATCCTAATCAGGAGACACTTGCAACCCTCAGCGATTTAAAGATACCGGCGGTCAGCACCCAGACGAGCGGAATGATCCGCTATTCCTATCACGGCACACATGGTTTTTGGCAAACTAAACTAAAAGGGGACCAAGAGACGTGACGATTAACGAACTCTTAAAAACATTGGGCCAAGGCGGCCAATTAGCGAACGTCTATCTGATTCTGGGTGAGGCGGATTATTTACAACGCAGACTAAAAGCAGGGTTTAAAAATAGTGTGCCTGCAGAAGAACAAACCATGAATTTTGTCAGTTATGACATGGATACGGTCCCATTGGCAGTTGCCTTGGATGACGCGATGGCAGCGCCATTCTTTGGCGAACGACGCGTCGTTTGTATCGACAACCCGCAATTTCTGACGGGAGAAACGAAGAAACAAAAGGTTGATCACGATATTGACAGCCTTCAAACATATTTGGGGTCACCCATGCCGAGCACGGTACTCGTCTTCTTTGCGCCCTACGAAAAACTAGACGGTCGTAAGAAGGTCGTCAAGCAACTGAAAAAAACGGCCACGATGATTGAAATCGGTAATTTTTCCGAACGAGATGTCCGACAGTTTATTGGCGACCAGTTGAAGAGTGACGGGTATAGCATGGCACCGAACGCGCTAAACGAGTTGATTCAACGAACAGATGCTGATTTAACCCTTATGATGAGTGAGTTACCTAAGCTGGAACTTTTCACGTTGCCGGCAAAGGAAATACAGCTAAGTGCTGTGACCGGCCTAGTTCGCCAGACATTGACCCAAAATGTCTTTGATTTGGTCAATCGCGTCTTGGCTAAGGATACGGCAGGGGCGGTGACCCTTTATCGGGAATTGCTATTGGCTAAGGAAGAACCTTTGCGAATCAATGCCATCTTGCAGGGACAATTCCGGCTATTGATTCAGACTAAAATTTTAGCTAAGCAGGGATATAGTCAAGGAAAATTGGCCAGCATTTTAAAAGTTCATCCATATAGAATCAAACTAGCGTTGCAATCACATCGCAGATTCAAGCTGACTGATTTAAACCGGGCTTACTTAGGATTATTTCGGGTTGAGCAGCAGATGAAGTCGACGGCCATGGAACCGGAGATGTTATTTTCACTCTTCATGACACAGTTTGCGGCTCAGGTGCCCGCGTAAAAAAGAAAAATAGACAAAAAAGGGGGTCGACCAATTGGTCGACCCCCTGATTGCATCATCTAATCATGTTGATTAATTGATTACTTAGCTAAACGTGCAGCCATCCGTGACTTGTCACGGGAAGCCTTGTTACGCTTGATCAAGCCCTTTGAAGCGGCTTTGTCAACTGCAGCACTAGCAGCGCGGTATAATTCTTCTGCGTTGTCGGCGCCAGCCGTCTTAGCTGTTTCAAAACGCTTAACGGCAGTCCGCATAGTGCTCAATTGAGCAGAGTTGCGTTCGTTAGCCTTCACGTTCGTCTTGGCACGTTCGATTGCTGATTTGATAATTGGCATGAAAATTTCACCTCCGAATGAGAAATCCTTTGTACCGGAAATCTTAATTTCAACGTAAGTTATTATACAGAAGGCACCGACTGAATGCAATAGCTAGGCTCGATAAATGTAAAGTAATTTTACTTGATAGCTACTTGGGGGAAAAGGCTTGCTATTTCAAGGCAAGTTAAGTATGATTGATAACTGTGCAAAAGCACAAACCTCTAACTTAGTTTGTCGGGCGGCCACCGTCGACTTACTCAGTTTGGGGCACTTATTTGAAAGGTGGTATATTTACCATGGCTATTAGTCAAGCAAAGAAAAACGAAATCATCAAGCAATACGCCCGTCACGAAGGTGACACGGGTTCTACTGAGGTCCAAGTTGCCGTTTTGACCGCTGATATCAACGAAATCAACGTTCATATGCAACAACACCGTAAGGACTTCCACTCACAACGTGGGTTGATGAAGAAGATCGGTCACCGTCGTAACCTTTTGGCTTACTTACGTAAGACTGATGTTCAACGTTACCGTGAATTAATCAAGAGCTTAGGTCTGCGTCGTTAATTCTACGCGACTTATGGGTCCATTTCCCGCTGGGAGATGGGCTTTTCTTATGCCTTTAGGCCCGGTTGAGCACGCTAAAGCGTGCGAAACAAAAAACCACCCGCTATGCGGGCGGATAGTAAATCAGTTATGACGAATTTACAATTGAAGTGCAACAAGTAAGAAGAAAATAAAAAAGAACTCATAGCCTGAGTCCTGTAAAATGAAG
>NZ_RHNO01000063.1 GCF_003946265.1 Levilactobacillus yonginensis | reverse complement strand
CAACAAGTTAAGAACTATCGTAAGTCCAAAGCTGGCTATAAAAATATGCAGGAGAAAGTAGTTAATCGAGGCCACTTGGATAGCCTAAGTAAACACTTCTCGTTTAACGAGAAAAAAGTGGTCAAAGAGTTAAGCCACGAACTGAAAACTTATATTAGTTTGGAAAGTTTAGATGATAAGCGGCGCATGCTATTTAATTGGAAAAACAGTACCTTAATTAAGCACGCTGTTGGTGAAGATGTCACTAAGCAATTATTGACGATTAACCAACAAGAAAGTTCACTAAAAAAAGCAGATGAACTCTTAAATAAAGTAGTTGATCGCACGACTAAAAAACTTTATCCAGAGCTTGATTTTGAACAGACAACCGCGGCTGAACGACGGGAATTGATTAAAGAAACTAATAGTGAACAAAGGATTTTCAAAGGCAGTGAATTAAACGAACGTTTAATGAATATTCGTGATGATTTATTGGACCGACAATTATTGACCTTTACCAAACGGCCATACGTTGGCTGGAAGTTATTAATGCAACAAGAAAAGGAAGTCAAAATCGAGCTTAAATATACGCTGATGATTCATGATGATAGCTTAGAAAGTCTAGAACACGTTGATCAAGGTCTACTAGAAAAGTATTCACCAACCGAGCAGCAAAAGATTACTCGCGCAGTCAAAGATTTGCGAACAATCATGGCTGTTAAGCAAGTCATTAAAACGCAATACCATGAAGTATTGAAAAGGGCCTTTCCCAAAGGCGATTTAGATGGATTGCCATTGATTAAACAGGAACAAGCCTATACAGCCGTGATGTACTATGATCCTGTTTTAAAGCCATGTCAGGCTGAAACAATTGAACAGTGGCAAGCAAATCCACCACAGGTGTTCAGTCCCCAAGAACATCAACAAGGACTAGCTTATTTATCGGGACAGCTTAGCTTAGATCAGTTAGAAAATCATCACTTACAACGGGTTTTAAAGCATGATGGCACTAAACAACTCTTTTTTGGCGAATGCAAAGTCGATCCGACGATTAAGAACAGTCAGATCGAGAAAATCCAAAAGCAGTTAAAAGGGCAACAAGCCAAGGACGACCAGTA
>NZ_RHNO01000062.1 GCF_003946265.1 Levilactobacillus yonginensis | reverse complement strand
GCTTGAATTGTCAAATTAAGTGCAACACTACATTAAAGAATATTTCATAAGGCGTTTTCCATCCGAGACATTTACGGGGACGATTATTCATTTGTTCTGCATATGCTTGTATCCGGCGGTCAGTAATTGAATCAAGGTCAGTTCCTTTTGGCAAATATTCGCGAAGCAAGCCGTTAGTATTTTCGTTAGTTCCTCGTTGCCAAGGAGAGTGAGGATCGGGAAAGTAGAAGGGCGTACCAAACTTATCAGTTAAACATTGAACTTTGGCAAACTCTTTACCCCTATCCGGGGTAATCGTTAACGATCTACCAGGCCATAGCTTCATTAAGTCGCTCAAAGTATCCGTGACTGCTTCTGAAGTTCTTTTAGCAGCTTTACCAATAAGCAGGTAACGAGATTTTCGGTCAACCAATGTAACGACACAAGCCTTTCCGCTTTTGCCTAACACGGTATCACCTTCCCAGTGACCAATTTCTACACGGTTGTCAGCTTCTCGCGGACGATCATGAATCTTGTTGGGGATTGGAATCTTGCCTCGCTTTTCTTGATAAGCTTTATTGTGGCGAGACTTGCCGTGATGCCTTAGATGGCGCACGGCACTAGAGCTGCCAGATTTAAACAAATTATCAAATAAGCCATTGAAAATCCCACGGTAAATAGTCGTGGTACTGATCTGCACCGGATACTTTTCGACTGCCAAGCGATTCGATATTTCCTCCGGAGACCAAAGGTCTTCGCAGAAGTGTTCTCTCACCACTTCAAACACCTGAGGATTACTCAAAAGAGAGACTCTGCCACAGTTGCCTTTGCGCTGTTTGTACTTCTCCTGAGCCTTCGAAGGTGAATAGGATTTACCAGTAGAATTACGGCTTAATTCTCGAGAAATGGTTGAGTAACTTTTCTTGATATGGCTGGCAATCTCACGAAGTGAGTTTCCATGATTCCTCATTAAAAAGATAGTTTCCCGTTCATCTATGGTAATATGCTTGTAGTGATCCATGGCTAAATTCCTTTCATGATTGTTTTCGCAAACATCATTTTACAGAAATTTGGCCATGGGCCATTCTTTATTTAATTAGTGTTGCACTTAAAGTGTAAATTCAAG
>NZ_RHNO01000061.1 GCF_003946265.1 Levilactobacillus yonginensis | reverse complement strand
GGGAGTGTCAAATTTTTTGTGTAAATGGAAGTCCTCTCCCATTAGCTAGCTTCTAATACATGGATTCTAACGTATCTTGAATTTGCTTGAAACCTCGATGCGTTCGCTCAAAATTTTGGCCGTTGTAGTCACGAATAACTGTGACCAGAACGCGTTCTAGTGCTGGTTCATTTGGAAATTGTTCTTTCTTCTTTGTCTGCCGTTTTAGCTTCTTGTTGAATGATTCAATGAGATTTGTGCTGTAGATGCTACTGCGTATCGCAGCTGGAAAAGTGAAACAGGTCAAGAGATGAGGATTATTTTCTAGCTTGCCCGTTACTTTTGGATACGCCTTTTGCCACTTGTCTATGAAGTCAGCTAAGGCCTGTTTTGCGTCGTCCATGGTAGCTGCTTGATGGATCAGTTTGAAGTCGTTAAGGACCTCTTGTCGGTCCTTAGTTCGAACGTGAGCTTCAATGTTCCGACTGACGTGGATCAGGCACTGCTGGAGCTTAGCCTTAGGGAAGTGGTCACCAATTGTGTTGGTAAGGCCGACTAAGCCATCGGCCACGAATAAGAGGACTTCTTTTACACCACGCTGCTGAATGTCCACGAGAAGCTCTTCCCAAACGGTACTGGATTCAGTTGGAGCGACTTGGTATGCTAGGACCTCTTTCATACCATTTGGTCGAATGCCAATGGCGATATGCACGGCTTCTTTAGCCACTGAGTCCCGGCGCAGAGGTAAGTATGTTGCGTCCACATAAATGACTGCGTAACGACTCGCTAGAGGGCGCGTCTTGAAGGCGTTGACCTGTTGGTCAACGACCTTCGTGAGGTTTGAAACCGTTTGTGGTGTGTAATGAGCACCATACATTTTCTCAATCAAATCCGCGATCTCACTAGTGGTAATCCCTTTTTCGTAGAGCTGGACAACCGTGGCTTCTAAACCATCCGTTTGGCGTTGATAGCTTGGAATAGTTTGCGTATTAAAGGCGCCATTTCGGTCGCGTGGAACCTCCAAGTTTAGTTCCCCATACTTAGTTTTAAAGGTTCGCAGATAATGCCCATTGCGTGAATTGCCGCTGTTAAAGCCTTGGCGGTCGTAGGGTTCATAACCGAGGAACGATGAAAGTTCCTCGTGCATTAAATCATTGATGGCCGTTTCCAAATGTTGCCGAAAAACTTCGTCCAAATCTTGCTTTTGTGCTAGTGCTGCCATAATTTCTTTGTTAAACTGAGTCATGGGGAAAGCCTCCTATGTCCTATGAAGTGAGTGTGGTTGCTAACTATCATAAGGGAGAGGCTTTCCCTTTTCAATTGCTTATTTTTCTATTTACACATAATTATTTAAACACTC
>NZ_RHNO01000060.1 GCF_003946265.1 Levilactobacillus yonginensis | reverse complement strand
TCGAGCAAAGCCCCTTTTTGAATTAATCGGCGAGAACGGGCTTTGCGGGCTTGCCGATTTTCATAGTATTTAGATTGTCGTAATTTAAAATCTTCCCGCTCAATTTTTTGTTTTAAACGCGCTTGTTGTTCAATTAGTTTTTCATATTGATTAGGCATGGAATTCCCCATCTCCTATGACTAATGATCTACGGACTTTTCCTTTAAAAACTCGGATACTTTTTTGGATAAGGACTTGATATTGTCATTAGATAAATTAGCATAATCTAAATTGGCTTGACTGATGATTTGTTTACCTAGCCGTTGTTCAATCTTATTTTTTTCGTCCTTAATTTTTTGATTAAGGGCTTTTAATTTAGCTTCTTGTTTTTCTAAGTTACTTTGAGACATAACGATCCCTCCAATCATATTAAAAATAATCACCGAAACTATATCATATAGAAAACGTTAAGTCAAAGTATAAAATTTGAAATAGCGAAGCGGAAGGCATACACTAAATTAAAGTTAAGAGAATCAGAAGACTGAGTGAAAAGAGGTCAATGCGCACTTACACACAACAACTAAAGTTGGTTGTGTTATTGTGCTAAACACTTGTATTAGAAGTCGCCGATGGCGACAACAAAATCAAACCCATAAACCCAAAGAAAGGTAGTAACCGATATGGCAATTTTTCACATGAGCTTTAGTAATATTAGTGCTGGAAAAGGAAGAAGTGCAATTGCTGGATCAAGTTATCGAAGTGGCGAAAAATTATTAGATCAAAAAGAAGGTCGAAGTTATTTTTATGCTCGGTCTGTTATGCCAGAAAGCTTTATTTTAACACCAAAGAATGCGCCAGAATGGTCGAGTGATAGAGAGAAATTATGGAACGAAGTTGAAAGAAAAGACCGTCGAGCAAACTCACGGTACGCTAAAGAGTTTAACGTGGCTCTACCAGTTGAATTAAGTGAAGATGAACAGAAAGAATTATTGACAAAATATGTACAAGAAAATTTTGTTGATGAAGGTATGGTTGCCGATGTGGCAATTCATAGAGATCACCCAGATAATCCGCACGCTCATGTGATGTTAACTAACCGTCCATTTAACCCAGACGGAACGTGGGGATTGAAAAGTAAACGAGAAAACATATTAGACGAAAATGGGAACAAGACTTATACAGGAAATAGTCGTTTTCCAAGATCAAGAAAGGTGTGGTTAGTTGATTGGGATAAAAAAGAAAAAATCAATCAATGGCGGCACAATTGGGCGGTTAGTGTAAATCAAGTTTTAGAGCAAAAAAATATTCCCGATAGGATCAGCGAAAAATCATTTATCGAGGAGGGAATAGATGATACACCAACTCAACATGAGGGAATTAATAGTAAGCGGCATGAAAGAAAAGAATTTAACCAACAAGTTAAGAACTATCGTAAGTCCAAAGCTGGCTATAAAAATATGCAGGAGAAAGTAGTTAATCGAGGCCACTT
>NZ_RHNO01000006.1 GCF_003946265.1 Levilactobacillus yonginensis | reverse complement strand
AGCTCCATATACCTACTGTAATTCAAAAAGCTCTGCAAAACCTAAATCGGTTTTACAGAGCTAATCTTAGTATGTTTTGTGATTTGAATGTAAATAGTCAAAACGGTACTATTTTCCAACTTCATCTGCAATCCAACGTTAATTAATTTGTGTTATGAGTATCAATCCCGAAGTTACATAATTCAATTAAAGTAACCAGATGAGCTAACTGTGGTAGAATTAGAAAAAAGATTAAGAAGGTGACCCTATGTCCCGTGTAACCAACGACAGTATTATTCAAACAGTCGAAGAACTGCTAAAAGATGGGGAAACGGTGACCTTATCCAAGGTCGCACAGAAACTAAATATTACCCACCCCGCGCTTTATAAACATTTCAAAAATAAAGATGAACTGTGGACAGCCGTCCTGATCAATTGGTTTAACAGTGAAGTTTTCCAAAAAATTGTCCCGACCACCACGGATACTGATGCTAAAGTCGTGTTGAAGGACTGGCTTTGGCAGTTCGTAAATCTCAAAAGACAGATCGCCAATACTGATGCCAGAATGTTCGCCCTAAATACCAAATATATTGATGAGCGACCATTCGTCCTAAGAGACATGCTCCAAGATTCCTATGCCAAAATCAACACGATTATGGGCTATGACCCGCAGAATAATTTGAAGGCCGAAGCCATCATGTCAGCCTTTGCCGTTTTTACCGCACCCAGTTTCAAGGAAACCTGGAACTCTCCCGACTATGAAGAACGGTTTAATGCAATTTGGACATTAATTGAACCAAGCCTTTAATTAAAATAATAGTTCCCCTGAGCTGGCGTCTTGTCGGCTTAGGGGAACTATTATTTTAATTACCTATTTCGCTGTTAAATCATGTACCAGTTGGCGATTATGACTCCCCTGTAAGACCAATGCGGCAAGCAGGCTCAGACCCGCAATCAACGTAATAATCAGTAACTGATCATGGTAACTCGTCGAAAAATTGTGAACCCCACTGGTCAGGGCAACAACGATTGAGATACCAACTGACTGGCCAAATTGATGGACTGTGTTCACTACTCCAGAGGCGGCGCCAGCAATTTCAGGATCAGTATTGGCGACCCCCTCTACCGTAAGCGGACTGAGTATCAGCCCCTGACCAACCCCGAAGATGACCATCGGCACAGCAACCGCGACCCAGTAGCCACGGTCCATCCCCAGAATTGCCGTCAGTAAAATGCCAATCGCGACCAGTACGTCCGCAATCACAATCAACCGGGCATTACCAATCTTGCTGGCCAGCTTGGAGACCTGTAGCGCAGCGATAAATTGGGGAATGGTGACTGGCAAGAACGCTAAGCCTGTCAAAAACGGCGTAAATCCATAAATCCTTTGCAAAGCTTGTGTCGTAACGAAAAAGTATGCGAAGGCTGCACCGATAAAGAAAAAACGGGCAATGTAGGCACTATTGCGTTGTCGATCCGCAAATAGCCGTAACGGCATGATTGGACTGGTAACTACTCGTTCAACATAAACAAATATTCCCAAAGCAATCACTGCAACGACAAAGGCCAGCAGCTGGTGAGTCGTGCCATCAATACTGTACACCAAGGCGGATAGTCCCAAAACTGATAAGAGGGTGCCAACGCTATCCAGGCGCGTAGCTTTCTGGCTTTCCCGGTCATGAACGAAATAAATCGTCATCACAAACATCAGTAACCCAATTGGAACGTTTAAAAAGAAACCATATCGCCACGAAAAGGCACTTGTAATCACGCCACCTAGAACCATACCTAGACTAGCGCCAACACCAGCGGTTGCGCCATAGGCCGCAATAGCCCGAGAACGCATCGCTCCGTGATAATTATCTAATAGCAAAGCCAAAGTGGTCGGTGCTACGATGGCTGAACCAATTCCCTGAAGAGCCCGCATTGAAATAATCATGGCAGCATTGGTGGAGACGCCCACCATCAACGAACCAAAGGAAAATACCAAGAGACCAATCAGGAAGACCCGTTTACGGCCATACACATCACCGACCCGCCCGCCGAACAGCTGAAAACCACCAAAGGTCAACGTGTACGCACTGCTGACCCACGCCAACGTTTGGGCGTTCAAATGCAGGTCCGTCGCAATTTTTACGGTACTGGTAAAAATAATCGAATTATCCAACAAAATCATTACATAGCTTAATAAAATTATTGGCAAAACTATGCCAAATTTTTCGTTTTTTTGCTTCATTACGAGCTCCTATTCTAACCGCTAGTCGCCCGGATTGCGTCATTTCATGATGGAAAACCCGTTCAACTATAACGCGTTAGATTAAGCATAAAGTGCCACTAATCAATTGAAAATTACTAAATAGGCAAGCTACCTTACGCCACACGTATACTAGACTCAGATTACGTGACTGCATCTACTCATTAGAAGGACTCGGTTGCGGACACAAAAAAATGATGTCCCAGGAAAATTCCCAGAACATCAGCTAAACGATACTGCTTATTGCGCCCCCCGAGAGTCGAACTCGGATCATGAGGACCGAAATCTCATGTGCTATCCATTACACTAAGGGCGCACAACACCTTTATTTTAACCCAAAATTAGTTTGATGAACAAATAATTTATCTGGCACCGGATGCCTGAATGGCTTCCTGCTCCAAACGTTCCGTCACTTGGTCAGCGTTATCCCGAAAGTCAGCGATAAACGTTGCTGCCATTGGCTTAATCGTTGCCGTCAGGTCACCATTGATATCCGTGACTGTCAAATTTTCACCCTGCCAAGCGGCAGTATCGTAGTGGCCATCTTCTATCTGGTCCAAAAAGTTCTGTAAAATATCGAGAACGGCCTGGTGAATAATTTCATCCTCCGTCGCCGTCTCCCCGTGCTGCTTAAGCTGTAGCTGGCGCATCTGCACCTCGTCCATGTCGGTCGGAATTTGAATAAACACGGCAATGCCTCCCATAATTAGTTGTACTCCTATTCTAGCACGCCAACTGCCAAATACGAGTCAAAGGATTATCCTTCCCGCTAATCTGGTGTAAACTAAAGTTATATCAAATTAAGTCAAACTAAGGAGGTGGCGTATGGAAGACTCAATACTAGACTTCACCACGAATCTGGCCATCCTCCACCGCCAATTTCAACGGGCGATGAACCAGATTCTAGAAGCCGATGAGATGCCCATCAACATTACTGAATTTTATCTGTTAGTTTTGATCTCTGAGACCAGTCAACTGAATCAACGCAAGGCCGCCTGGACCATGGCAGTCGATGAAGGCTTGATGGCCCGGATGGTTCACCACATGGTCGGTCTTTCCCTGCTAGGCAAGGAAACCGACCCCGAGGACCGTCGAAACCGCCGCATAACCTTAACCGCAGAGGGCCAACACCTGGTTAAACAGGCCGTCGCCGTCCTTCACGATTGGTGGCAACAGGCCACGCCAACCGACACTAATTTTGACTACGCGACAATTACCACCCAACTCCAGCAACTTTCTTCACGGGTCTTGCAAGTTGACCGTCAAACGGATAGTCACTAGCCGCGCTTTCCCTAACTGAGGAGGGATTTTTATGAGTAAAGCTATTACCATTGCCGAAGCCCAACGTTACGACGCCCATACGATTAATAAGGTCGGGATTCCCGCATTAGTTCTGATGGAACGGGCTGCCCTGGCTACCTTTAACAACATTTTGAATGATGACTTTGACTTGAGTCAGGTCATCGTGGTTGCTGGCGTAGGCAACAACGGTGGCGACGGCATCGCCGTGGCCCGGTTGCTTAAAATTCGGGGAATTGACGTTGAACTCTACATTCTGGGGGACCTCGAAAAGGCAACCCCTCAGACCGATCAACAATTGAAAATTGCCCAGTACTATGGCATTCCCGTGACCAACGATTTGAATCATATCGTGGCCGCCAGCATGATCGTCGACGCCATCTTCGGCGTTGGCTTGTCCCGCGAAGTCACGGGGAACTTTGCCAACGCAATTAACGCCATCAACGCTGCCGATGCCAAGAAGGTCGCTATCGACGTGCCATCTGGCATCAACGCCGACACTGGTGATGTCATGGGTGTCGCCGTGGTTGCCGACAGTACAACGACCATGGCCTACAACAAGATTGGCCTCTTGACCGCCAGCGGCAAGCACCACGCTGGCACGGTCCACGTCGCCGACATTGGCATTTACGCGCAGGATCATTTGGAACACGTACGCTAATTACTAAGTGACCAAACAAACCGGCCGTTTAACCCATTAAAATAAACAATTATCAGGTACACTGGGAGGTACGAAAGCTGAAGTGACTTTCGCGGTTTCCGACTATATTGGACGTCTGATCCTGCGGGGTCAGGCGTTTTTAATTTCTGGTCAAGAATGCCCGGAACTTCGGTAATTTAAGCCCTTTCACAAGCTTTTCCATCTGGAACCCGGTATACTATTGATAACAATTTATGGAGGTGCCCCATGTCACAACTAGAAACTGGTTTCACCAACGTCCAAGCGCTGGACCCCAGCATCATTGTCGACCTGCGCTACGCCACCACGGACAACTTTACCCACCGTGTGATCTACGATTTTACCACCGCTATCGCCCGCACAGGGACGGCAAAAAAATTGGCCGCAGCGAGTGCCATTGTTAAAGAACAGGGCTACCGGTTAAAAATTTGGGACGCTTATCGCCCCGTACCGGCCCAGGAAAAATTATACGATGTCTACCCCGATCCCTCATTCGTTGCCAAACCCAATCCAAACTTCTCTCACCAAAAAGGCGTGACCTTCGACCTCACACTTTGTGACGCTGACGGCAACGAATTGGAAATGCAAACACCTTTCGACGACTTCACCTTAGCCGCTCACCGGAACCATCCCCGTACCGCGACGCAGGAAAAGAACTACCAAATTCTGGACGCTGCCATGCGTGAGGCCGGGTTCTTCGGCTACGAGAACGAGTGGTGGGACTACCGCGACACCCAAATGGATGATTACCAACCAGCCGCTGCCAATCCCAATGATTTCTGATTTTGGTTTTCCGCATTACACCCGCCTTACCGGTCGCCAGATATGGGCTGGAACGGTGCCGGCACAACTTTGAGCCTCACCAAAAACGTGAGTCTCAAAGCTTGGCCTTGTTCTAAGCCGTAAACGGCTAAGAACAACGAGGCGCCTGAGCCCATATCTGGCGACCTCTCGGCTAGCACTGCGAATACTTAATAATCCAACATTAACTGCTCGCAATGATATCAACTGTAAGTTTATGTATCGTCAAACACCAGCCGTGAGGGCAGGAAAAATAGGTTCAGCCGTGGCACTGCCTTAGCGAAGTGATTTTCTTCGGTTAGGCAGAACCGAGTTTCGAGACCGCTCTTTGGCTCGAAATCGCGTTCACAGCGTTCCAACCTATTTTTCCTGCCCGGTTACGGCAATCAACCCAAACACTCCCCCGATATATAAAAAACCACAGGTTGTTTTCCGAAGGGAAAACAGCCTGTGGTTTTGTTTACTCTCGTAACATGAAGGAATGATCCGGAATTCGAATCAGTGTGAAGCGGTTCGCCAACCGGCCGGCGTGCAAGCCGATTCCGTTGACAAATGATTTTTTGTACGTGGTTTCAATAACGCCGACCCACGCCTTTTGATGACGTTGATCATACTTGGTCACCTTTTGCGTATCCCATTTGTAAGCTGAAGCTGGAAGGTTGATGGCTTTCTTGCCATCAGAGACCGTGGCGTCCGTGCTGCGGACTTCATACTTCTCGCCCTCAGTTAAGTACGTGTAGGTCTGCACGGGTTTCTTCCCCGTACTATTGTTCACAGAAACGTAGTAGGCCGAGCCATTGCTACTCCCCGTGTTGATGACCAGCGGTTCGTAACGCGTTGTTTGACTGACCCGCGTTCCCAGTTGGTTAACGTTTTGGAAGAAAGTCGTGTAACTCATCCCCCCAAAGAAGAGGAGCCAGACGACCAGTTCAACGGTTGAAATGCTAAAGTTCTTCCAGGAAAAACTATGGTGCTCTTTAACAATTAAACGGATCCGACGAACCCGCATATCGTGGACCATCCAGACCAGCGTGACGAGGACGATGAGCCACAGTGCCATCCCCACTAAGTTCCATGTTGATTTCATTATCCCAATTCCCTTCCAGAAATAAGCCTTTATCTGGGCATTTTCTCTCCTTAATAGCTTACGAGATTATTGCCCGGAATACAAGGCCGCAGTCCCGGCCATTTTTAAGTTATAATTAGATTAATTATGAGTCCCAAAGGAGGAACCCTTGTGTGTACTAGTCTAACCTATACCTCCGCTTCTGCCCACCATTTTTTTGCTCGAACCATGGATTTTCCGACCACCACTCCCTGGCGGCCGGTCTTCCTACCGCGCAACTACCGGTGGCAAACGGCCCTACATACTTTTCGGACCACGCGTTACGCAATTCTAGGCGGTGGTCGCATCGCTAGCGACTTCTCCGCCTACCTGCTAGCCGACGGCGTAAATGAAAACGGTATCAGTTGTGCCGAGCTTTACCTACCTGGTGCTGCATCTTACGCCGACGATCCCGTCACGGGGAATATCAACCTCACCCCCCAAGACTTCATCAACTGGGCCCTAGGTGAACACGCCACCTTGGACGCACTCGTCAGCGAATTGCCTCAAGTCACGCTGGTTGGCCGCAAATGGGGGCAGGATCGGCACGTCTACCCCTTCCACTGGATTCTCAGCGACCAGTCCGGTCAAACGCTCGTCATTGAACCCACTGGTGGCCCGCTGCACGCTGACCACAATCCAGTGGGTGTTCTGACCAACACCCCCGTGCTACCCACTCATTTGCAGAACTTAAACGATTTTCTAAATGTCAGTGGGTCAGAATTCTCTGGTCAAACGGCCATAGCCGCCCACGATTATCTGGCAAGCCAAGCGCCGCTCCCCACTGGTTCAGTACCCACGCGCCGATTCATCCACATGGCTTTAAGAAAATGGGGAACCCCCGCTTTCACGACGACCGCTGAAAGTATCACTGGAATTTTCAACTGGTTAGCAGAGGTTATCCTGCCCTATGACCCCGCCAGACGGACCCAACCCAACCATAATTACACCCATTATCGGTCTGTTATCGATTTAAATACGCTAAATTACTTTTTTATCCCTCGAACTACTCAGCGTCTGCAACAAATCACTTTGACGCCAGAAATGGCGTCCCACCGGCGTTATCCTCACGCCTACCCGGCCAATTAAGTCCAAATGTTGCAGAGCTTAACATTACCTTTAATCCGAATGAGACGGCTTTGAGACATTTCTGTAACAACTCCCTGATAGTATTAAGCATGTTGAAACGAAGCGCGAAACACAAAATACTAAATTTAATTTGAAAAAGGGAGTTTGTTTACATTTATGAAGACGACGTTTACTAACATTTTATTATCCGTGATGGCCGCTGTAGCATTTGCAATTGCAGGTATCGCCATTACCCAACCAACTGACGCATCCGCAGCTACCATGTCATACGACAAGATCCACAAGGTTGCTAAAGCTCAATTAGGTAAGCCTTACGGTTGGGGCTCAACTGGTCCTTCCCGTTTTGATTGCTCTGGCCTTACTAGTTACGTTTACAAGAAGGGTGCTTCCAAGAAGATTCCTCGTACTGCCCAAGCACAATACAACAAGTTCAAGCACGTGACTTACAAGAACATCAAGAAGGGTGACCTGGTCTTCTTCGGCGGTTCCAAGCATTCTATCTCTCACGTTGGTCTGTACGTTGGTAAGGGTAAGATGATTGATTCTCAAAACCGCGGTGTTGTGACTGAAGCCGTTCATGCTCCATGGTGGCACGCTGTTGGTTACGCCCGTGTCGGTAACGTTGAATAGTCACTGATTCACAAAAAGATTAAAACAGTTCCTGATCCTCATAAATGAAATAAACTGTGTCCCCCGTCGTACGTCGCGACGGGGGATTTTTGGGGCAAGAGTGCGGAACGAGCCGGTTAGGTTCTGAGCATTAACGTCGATTCAGTGATGGCCCCGGGCTTGGGCCATTGCTGAATCGGGGTTAAGCGCAGGAACCTGGCTCGTGGAGCACGTTTCAAAAGCTGCCAGGCCCACAAAAATTGTCCAGTAACAGAATACCTAACGCCCTAAACCGGTGAAATTGGCAACATTAATCGGGTTAAGCGCAACTGTCTGCCCGATAGTAACACGTTTCAGAAGCTGCCAAACTACGCAACAGTCCGACAAAACACATTTCAATACCCTAACCCGATCTCAACACGCCACAAAAAAAGTAGCCCTAGGACATCTCCACATCCCAGCGCTACAACTCAAACAACATCTTCAATTAGCCCCAAGAATCCAACCAATAATCCCCAGAATCGGAATGATCGTCCACCAATTTTTTGATAGAAATTCCCAACCATTCATCTGTGACTGATGATTAGCTTGGTGTGTCCCCAGGTTATCGGCCTTGAAAGACGTCTCAGCAGTTTTCTCACCACCAACTAATTCATTCAAATCAACCTGCAATAAATTGGCAAGTTTGACCAACGTGTCAATATCCGGCGACGTCTCTCCCTGTTCCCACTTAGAAATAGACTGGCGTGACACAAACAGTTGTCCGGCCAATTGTTCCTGTGAAAGATTTTGCTGGCGCCGAATTTTAACCAGCTGCTGTCTAAATACATTCTCCATCTGCTCACCCCCTATAATTTAACTCGAGTATAATGACTCACCCCTAATCCCGTCTAGCAATCAAAACTGCCACCCCGCACTTTGCCCGGGCTAGTTGCGCCCGTCACGGTTGCCAAGGTGGTTGCAAACGCTGATACAACGCTGTTTCCCCTGAATCATCCAAACAACACCAGCAAGGCCGTTAATACCGAAACTCACGGTACTAACGGCCTTTTTGATGATTTATAAACAATCATTTTTACCTAAATTAGTTGGCTTGCTGACCAAGACCAAAGGATATGACCAGTTACCCACAGCAACGACAATCTCGTAATACATCAGTAAACAGTTCAGTTATGTTCGCCTAACCCGCAAGTGTAGCCGCAGGTCGCCAGGGCTGGCGTTGGCAGTGAAAGTGGCGTTAGCTTGGTGAATTTCCAAGGTTACGCCACGGGACGAGCTTGGAAACTCGGCGAACTTCCGAGGTTTCAAGTCGAGCCGGAAGCCCGACCTTTGGCTGTAGGCGGTCCCCACAGCCAGCACCAGCCCTGGCGGCCGGAGGCGGCCACTCAAGGTTATTTTTGAACAGAAGGATGGGCAACAAACCATTCGGTCATATCGTCGATCCGTTGAATCCGCAAGCTAGGAAATCCGCTCCGTGAAATCCCGTGGAAACTCTGCGGGTACCGCAAAAAGTCTGCATCCACACCATTGCGTTTAATGGCCGTAAAGAATTCCTCTGACTGGCTGATAGGGCAACGCATGTCCCATTCACCGTGGAGCAACCGAATCGGCGTCGTCACGTTCTGCGCGTAAGCTAATGGTGACTGCTTCCAGTAAGACTCTAGGCCACCTTTGGCAAAGAGATCGATACCCAGTTCTTCCGGATTGAAGTAAAAGCCAATATCACTAATACCAAACAAGCTGATCCAATTCGTTACGGCCCGTTGGGCAACCGCTGCGGCAAACCGCTTGGTATGCCCCACCGCCCAGGTCGTCATGAACCCACCATAGGAGCCACCAGCAATGTACTGCCGACTGGCATCTAACTGTGGGAAGCGTTGCAAAGCCACATCTAATCCCTTCATGACATCATCGTAATCATTTTCACCATAATGGCCGTTCACGTCGTCTTCAAACGCTTGCCCATAACTGGTTGACCCTCGGGGATTGAAGAAGACGACCCCGAACCCCCGACTTGCGTGTACCTGAAATTCATAGAAGAACGTTTCGCCATAGTTGGCGTGTGGCCCCCCGTGAACGTACAGCAATACCGGTTCCTTAGCCGCCTGCGTTTGGGCTGGTAAGTACCAACCTTCCAAGGCCTGGCCATCGTCCGATTCAAAATCAAACCGTTGGGCGTGGGCAAACTCATGGGTGTCCTCATAGGCCGCGTTCGGATCGTATAACACGCGTTCCTCACCCGTCTTGACGGACAATCGTAAGAGTTCGCTCGGCTTATCCTGATATGACACAGCGGCAACGATGTGTTGGGCATCGACCACGTCGAAGTCCACGATTTGACGCGCAGTATCGTCAATCAAATGCAGGTCGGTCGCATTCGCCACGTAAAGTTGGGAACGTCCGTGAAAGGCAGCGGCAAATACCACGTCCTCGTCAGTTAGCCACCGAACTAATTTGCCACTAGGATGTTGCACAAAGTCACCAGCAAAGTCTGGCACCAAGTCAGCGTCTAATTCAGCGGTGCGGTTGACTAATTCCCCGCTCTCCCGGTTGACTAGGTAAAGGTTCGCCACGGTATGGCGGCCAAAGGAGCCGTCGTCACCCACTAGGGCCACCCGGCGGCCATCTGGCGATAACGTGGCGTCTGAGAAACGGGCCTTAGGCAGTGTGGTGGTCAAATCGACCGTCTCTCCCGTTTGAACGTCTAACACGCTGACGCCCCGGGAAAAGTCCGTATCATCCGCTGGTCGATCATCAACTAAATAGGAAACGTAACGACCGTCAGCACTCACCGAGGTCAGGTCGAAATCGTGACCCTGTTGAAAGATTTCTTCAACGACGCCGGTGCTCGGTTGATAGCGGCGTAGTCGGTACACCACGTCCAAAGGGAACCACCCATAGCCGTCAGCCTTGTTGATTAAATTCTCAACGTGCCGGGGCTGCGGAAACGCTTCGGTATTTGGTAACTTAGGCCGTTCCGCCGTCTGGGTGGTCTTGAAGAAAATGCTGGTACCATCCGCAGCGGCTAGCACCGTGTTAACGGCCTCATTGGGCGTACTCGTCGTAACGGCCGTTGGTTCGCCACCGGTCAGCGGTACCCGAAAGAGCTGTGCCTTGGCCTGGTCCACGGTGGCGGTGTAGTACAGGCTCTCACCGGCAACGGTGGGCTGTAGGTTCAACCGACCATTAACCGCCACATCCTGCGTACCACCAGTAACACTGAGTCGTTTAATTTGAGAAACGTACCCATTACTAGCTTGATCGACACCATTTTCCACGAAAAACACCTGACCGTCGCTGGCTAATGGTTGCGACAGCGCTACTAACTTGAACAAGTCTTGCGCGCTAACACTCTTGGACATACACATCGCTCCTATTTTCTCATTATTTTCTCATCTAATAGTAAGTTTCATGTTAGCCCAGCGCTTGGATGATGTCAATTACCAATCCTTACCGTTCCCACACCATTTCACCCAAAAAACTGCTACACTGAGGCTAAGTCAATCATAATAGGAGTGATTCTTCATGAAAATTGCGATTGCTGGCGCGGGTGCCATGGGTAGCCGCTTCGGCGTTAAGCTACAGCAGGCAGGCAACCAAGTCACCTTGATCGATAACTGGCAGGAACACGTGGACGTCATCAACCGGGACGGTCTGACCATCACCACGGACGGTCAGGGCGACCAGATCATCCCCATGACGGCCAAACGCCCAGCCGACGTCACTGAACAGTTCGACCTCGTCATCCTCTTCACCAAAGCCATGCAGATGGATGCCATGCTACAACAGCTCAATGGTATCTTGGACAACCAGCCGGCCGTCTTGACCCTGGCCAACGGAATCGGCAACGTAGAAACCATCGAACGCCACGTCCCTAAGGAACAGATTGTCGTCGGAACCACCGTTTGGTCTTCCGGCTTAGCTGGCCCCGGCCACATTACGGTCACTGGTACTGGAAGTATCTCGCTCCAGGCTGTCGTTCCCGATAAGTTCCCGAACCTACCTGGATTGATCGACACCCTCAATGCCGCAGGACTACACGCTAGTGAAGCTGCCAACGTGATGGCTGCCATTTGGAAAAAGGCGGGCCTCAACAGCGTGTTGAACACCTACTGTACCCTCTTTGACTGCAATATTGGGGAATTTGGTGCCCTGCCTAACTGGCGGGAACTCAACGACCGGGTGCTCAATGAATTCCAAGCCGTCGCTAACGCCGCCAAAATTCAATTCAGTGTAGCCGACGTCACCGACCTCATTGCCGCCCAATTCTCACCAGAAACCAACGGTGGTCACTACCCATCTATGCATCAAGACATGGCCAAACACCGGCCAACCGAAATTGATTTCTTAAACGGTTACGTGGCTAAATTGGGCACTAAATTAGGCGTAGCGGCCCCTAACAATGCCCTGTTAGCCCAACTCATTCACAGTCAAGAGGCCTTACGCGGTATCTAACGTAAAATTCAGTGTACCACGCTCTGTGGTTTTGCTACTATATGTAGAAAAACATCAAATTTCCACACCATATCTAGTTGTAATTTCGCGTCATTCATCGTAACATAGTGATAGACGAATTTTTACCGACCACTAAAATCATGATTGAGATAGGTCCGGCAAACCTAGGAGGGCTAGAGACGATGGACGTTTTAAGAAGATCACAGACCACGATGCACCCAGGCGGTCTGACCGTGGAGAACGTTGCGGGAGAACACAGTCCGTTTGACCCTCGGAAGATTCACGAATCACTAACAGATCTCACGAACGACCCAACAGTCGTTCATCGAGTTGAGAGCTTGATTGTCGCCCAATTGGCGGGCTTTGATGTGGTCGCAACGGGAACGATCGATGCAACGGTTGCGGAGACCTTAGAGCAATTAGGATACGCCAATATGGCGCAAAATTATCGCAAGCAACAACGCGTCTAACCACAGAATGTGTTCTTAACGCTAATACGTAAAAAAGCGGTCGAGAGAATTCTCGACCGCTTTCTTTTACCTTTTAAATTGATTGTACACCATTGATAATCATTTCAATAAAAAACCGACCAGCACTCCCCCGAGAACTGATCGATTCGTGTTATGAACTCAGTTGTGATTCCAAGTGGTGTAATTCTGCAGTCCGCACGTCACGTGGCAAGAACCGCCGAATTTCTTCTTCGTTGTAACCGACTTCCAAGCGCTTGTCATCAAAGATGATTGGCCGCTTGATTAAGTCAGGGTACTTCACAACTAGATCGACCAACTGACTAACTGATAAGTTATCCAGGTCAACGTGTAGTTGCTTAAATACATTTGACCGGGTAGAGATGATGTCTTCACTCCCGTTTTCGGTTAAGCGAAGAATCTGCTTGACTTCGGAAGCATTCAACGGCTTGGACTTGATATTCCGTTCTCTGAACGCAATGTCGTGTTCCTTAAGCCATGCTCGTGCCTTCCGGCTGGATGCGCTACTTGGTGCAATGTACAAATTAATCATATTCAGCACTTCCTTATCGTTGGATTGAGTAACGATAGAAAAAAACAAACGACTTAGCTCGGTTCCCCCCAAATAATTCGCTGAACCATCTAGTAGAACCAACTTATATGTTATCACAACTGAATGAATAATCAACCCTTTTTGGAAACTTTCTAAATAACAGGCAACATTTTTTAGTGAGTTGGTTGTTATCACCAACCAGTTATCCGAATATAAATTCGTTTGTGATTGGTCACGCAAACGTCTCACGTAGCAATCTTTTGCGTTATCACAAAGTTTTTAAACTGAACCAATTATCTGCTGATAACTTTCTTACGTTTGTCACAGACCCTTCCAGGCGTTCCCTTTTTACCAAAATGAATAAATATCCATATATAATGCTTTAATATTCATTGACTAAAACTCACTATCTTGATTAACCTACCTTCCCAACCAACCCGGATATTTAACCGGTTGTTTTTTTTCAGAGTTTCGAGTGATTCTCCCCCAATTTGACAGCCATTAGCGTAAAATTGGGGACAGCAATTATTCTCACACTTGGGAGGGATTCACTTGGAAATCTTTTATGCCATCGTGTTGCTGGTTCTCGCAACGATTGTGGCCAATACGATTTATCCATATTTTCCACTGATACCAAAAGCCTTTTACCAAATTTTTGCCGGTGCCATCTTGTCACTGGTCCCCCTGTACCATCATTTTATTCTTGAGCCCGAAGTATTCATGCTCATCATTATTGCGCCGCTTATGTTCTATGACGGCCAAAATGCCAACGCTAAGGAACTCCGGCGCAACCTAGGATCCATCTTATCGATGGCCGTGGTCCTGGCCATCCTGACCGTCATCTTAATGGGCTACGTCAGCCACGCGATGCTGGTTGGCATTCCGCTGGCTTTAGCCTTTGCCCTGGCCGCCATTGTAACGCCCACCGACGCGGTTGCCGTCTCATCGATCACCAGCAACATGGCGGTTCCCGAACGCGTCATGGGTATGCTGGAGCGTGAGTCGCTCTTCAACGATGCTTCCGGTTTGGTGGCCTTCAGTCTGGCCCTAACCGCCTTCACCACGGGAGAATTCTCCGTTGGGGCGGGCATCAAACACTTCCTGGTCGTCTTCTTAGGCGGGCTCCTCATTGGCCTCATTCTGGGAATCGTGGCCGTCTGGGCCCGGGTCTATCTGGTCCAGAGTGGGAAGGATTCTTCCAGCGTCATCGTTCCCTACGACGTGATGGTGCCCTTCCTCATCTATTTGGCAGCAGAACATCTCGAACTTTCGGGGATTTTGGCCGTTGTCGCCGCTGGGCTGATCTACAGTATTTCTAATAACCAACTACGGCTGTCTAGTACCGAGTTACAGCTGGTTTCACGGTCGACCTGGCGTATTCTGACGAGCATCCTAAATGGGTTCGTGTTTGTGCTCTTAGGTGTCTCGTTACCAACGGTCTGGGTAAATATTCAACAGGACCATACGAAATCATTATCAGCATTCGTTTTGCTGGCCATCATCCTTTACCTCGTGATGTTAGCTCTGCGCTACGTCTGGATTCGTTTGGATTGGGCATTGATTCAGTCTGAGCCCAAAGAACGCCGCCAAAATGCCGTAATTGGGGCCCTTTCCGGGGTTCATGGAACCATTACTTTGGCTATGGCCTTTTCACTCCCACTAACGTTGAACGGTCACGCCTTCCCGTACCGCAATACGATGATTTTTGTCGCCGCCATCGTCATCATCTTGAGTCTCCTAGTACCGACGATAATTCTGCCATTCATCCTCCCCAAGAAGACCTTGCCGGTTGACCCCGACACTGCCTTCAAGGAACGCCGCTCGCTAGTGGCCTACGCCACAGAACGCCTAGTACAAGAAAATCCCGACTATCCTGCAGAAACCCAAGAAGTCGTCGAAATTCTAAACAGCCAGGTAACTTCTCAGCGTCCTGACCGTAAGAAATTGCAGGTTATTCTGAATCAAGCCACCCAAATTGAGGTTGAAACGGTCCAACGGCTCTCTGACGATGGGACGATTCCAGCTAGCTTTGCGAACCGCTACGTCCGAATCTTAGTCTTCAAGTCCCAAATGAGCAGTAACAATCCTTTCGTCAACGTGACGCTCTGGATTCGCTTCGTTTGGCACCGGGTGGAACACGGCTTCTCACGCAGATGGCGCCGTAATCAGCGTATCGCCAAACAGCGGGAACGTCTCGCTGCTCAGCCTCACTCAGAGGAACAACAACGGCTAGCTGAACAACGCATTGCCCAGGAACAAAAGATGCCCCGTGGCCGCCAATCCCGTAATAACCGTATCGACCGGGAACGCCGCGAAAACTTCCTCAAAATTGAAGCTGACATCTACAACACCGTCATTCAATTCTTGACGGCCGAGGCCAACATCGACAACCAAACCGAGGTCAACGTGGTGCGTAACTACTACAACGCCCGTCACCGGCGCTTCAAGTCTCAGGAAAACGGCGATCAGCAAAACGAACTGTTCATCCAGGCCTTCCAATACGAATACACCTATATTCGCCAACAACGGAGCGCAAACGTCCTGTCCTCCGAGCTAGCAGATGAATTGTATCAACAAGTCTCAACCGATCAGATGCTGTATATGCAAGAAATTGCGGACGCTAACTAAAACGCAAGATATGCGTCACATTTTCTTCACAATTTCTTGCTAAACTGTTCTCATAACTTACGAATAATCAAACGAATAAGTTACAATTTTACTCCTCCAAAGTAAAAAATAATGGGCGGCTCTGTTACGGCAACCGACCCACTCCAAACGTGATTTACGTTTTTATCATTTAACGACGACGCAGACAATCAAGGTCTGGCCGTCGTTTTTTTTGCTTAAAAATTGTTCCAGCTGGCCGCCTCCGGTCGTCAGGGTGGGCAGCTGCTGTGGGGACCGACTCCGGCCTGTGAAACGGTCCTCCGTCTCAACTTGAAGCTTCGCACAGCCCGCGAATCTTCAAGCTCGTCCCGTGGCCTAGACTCGGTCAACCCACCGAGTTAACGCCACCGACACAGCCGCTACCCACCCTGACAACCTCCGGCTACGTTGGTTTAAAGAAAACGACGGTCGACCTGGTATGTGCTGATGGGAACGTATGCACCTAAACACAATCTCCTTAGCTTATAGTTCGAAACAACTGCCTCAATGCTTAAAAACATCATGCATCCATACTTAGAAACTAAACGCAGTAACCCACCACTCTGCTTACTTTCTGCTAAACCTTGATTACAATACATAGTTAGACCAATAACAAAAAAGACACACAACACTACTCAGTAACTTACATTTATTCTCACAACTTCACTAACCACGGGAGATAACACGCGGCTTATCTTTTTTAACTAGTGTAGCCGGAGGTTGCCAGGGGTGGGCCGGCTGTGACAACGACGTTGGTTGGCGTTTCTAAGCCAGCCTACGTCGTGGGGCGAGCTTGAAGCCTTGACGGTATTTGTCAAGGCTTCAAGTCGAGGAGAAAGACCGCCCTATGGCTTTCTCCGGTCCCCACAGCAGGCCCCCCCTGGCAACCGGAGGCGAACTCTAACCGCCCCAAAAATTATAAGCATAACGGGGCGTTAATCATCCCGCCCCTACACCGTTTTGTTAGAAAAAATCTCATAATTTAACGTTTTTTGCCATCGTAAATTTACACTCATGCCAAACTAGCTTATAATTTCTTTAACACGTTAAAGATTTGGCGTCTTTTCGCGAACGGTCCGCCAGCAGCCGGCTATGGTTTCATGGCCAGCTAGCGACCGAATTGGAGGGTGACATCAATGAAGCTGACAATTTTATCGACAAGTGATACCCACGGGTACGTCTTCCCCACGAACTACGTAAAAAAGGGAAGCAATCAGGGATTCGGCCTGGCCCGTGCGGCCACGGTCATCGCCCGCGAGCAAGTCGCCGCCAAGTCAGAAGGCCCGGTGGTGACCATTGAGAACGGCGATTTTCTAGAGGGATCTCCCCTGGCTTACTACGTTGCCCGGGTAAAACCCGAACGGGACCCACAACCCCTAATGAACATTTACAATCAAGTCGATTATGACTGCGGCATTCTAGGCAATCATGAGTTTAACTACGGCCAAAAGTACTTACAGGCCGCCATTCGAGATGCTAAACGCACGATTCTTTGTGCCAACATTTTAGATGCTAATGGGGAACCTGAATACGGGCAGCCCTACAAGATCATCGAAAAAGATGGCGTTAAGATTGGGGTACTCGGCCTCACAACGCAAGCTGTCTATAAATGGGAAAAGGCCACCAACATTGATGGTCTTCAATTTGAGTCAGCCTTCATCGCTGCTAAGAAATACGTCCCCATTATCCGGGAACAAGCCGACGTCGTCATTGTATGCTACCACGGCGGCTTTGAGCGCGATTTAACGACTGGTGAGCCCAATGACATTCACGTGGGCGAAAACGAAGCCTACCACATCTTAGAGGCCATTCCCGGCATCGATGCGTTAGTCACCGGACACCAACATCGGCAGCTAGCTACCGACGTCTTTGATATTCCAACAACGCAACCCGGTTTCCGGGGGCAAGCCATTGGTAAAATCACGTTGGACCTCAACCGCAACGAAGATGGCCGGTTCTCAGTGACCGGACACCAAACGGACCTCGTCCTCACGAAGGACGCCCCCTTAGACGAGCACGTCTTGACCGCAGCCCACGACCTCAACAACCAGGTCACTCATTGGCTCGATCAACCACTGGGCCACATTCAGGGCGATATGACCTTCACCGATCCCTTCGATGCCCGAATCAACGAGACGCCATACATCGAATTTATTCAAAAAGTTCAAATGGCCACGATGGGAGCTGACATTTCCGCGACCGCGCTGTTCAGCAATGAAGCCCGTGGTTTTGAAAACCCCATCACCATGCGGAACATCATGACTAACTACGTTTATCCCAACGGACTCTCCCTTTTGAAAATTACGGGAGCCGACCTGAAGGCTGCCTTGGAAGTCAGTGCCCGCTACTTCACCGTTAAGAATGGCCAGATTGCTGTCAATCCCGCCTTCGTTCACCCTAAAAAACGCCAATACAACTACGATATGTATGAAGGTATCGATTACCGGCTGAACGTTGCCAAACCATTTGGCGAGCGAGTCGAGCATCTGACCTATCACGGGAAACCCGTGACCCCTGACCAACCACTCCACATTGCCTTAAACCAATACCGAGCAGTTGGTGGCGGCCACTACGCCATGTTTAGTGCCGATAAAATTATCGCTGAGAGTCAGGGAGCCATGAGCGAAATTATCGCTGACTACCTGCAAGAACATCCCACCATTGATGCCACCGCCAACCATAACTTCAGTGTGGTCAACGACCCTCACGCATAAAAGTAATAATGCCTGCTACGGACACTCTGTGGCTACATATTTCATCTGTGATGAACAACCGTTTCTGGCTGTTCATCATTTTTTTGTCTCACGTGTCGACTATCTACGTTCAGAAGACAAAAAGGGTCTGAGACTTCTGTCCCAAACCCTGACTATCGCTAAATTTAACTAGCTAAAACGGCGGTTACGCGCCAATTAGCACGATTTAACTCGCGTTAGCCGCCTTTTTCTTTTTCTTCTTCTTTTTCTTCTTTTCATCGCCAACGTACTCAACCGCCGTCGCCGTCCGAATCGTGGTGACCTTGATTTTACCAGGATACGTCAACTTTTCTTCGACCTGTTGGGCCACTTCTTTGGTTAAGTTAGCCGCCGCTGTATCATCCAACTCTTGCGGTTTAACAATGATCCGCAGTTCACGTCCCGCTTGAATGGCGTAACTTTCCGAGACACCCGTTTGCTCATTGGCAATCTGTTCAAGCGCCCGTAACCGGTTGATGTAGTCTTCAACGGATTCACTCCGCGCACCCGGACGAGCACCCGAAATTGCATCCGCTGCGGCCACCAAATCAGAAATTGGCGACGTCTTTTCAATGTCCCCATGGTGCGCTGCAATGGCATTGATCACCACGGCATCTTCACCATATTTCTGGGCAAATTCCGTCCCAATTTCCACGTGGGTGCCTTCAACTTCATGGTCGATGGCCTTCCCCAAGTCATGGAGTAAGCCGGCCCGCCGCGCGAGTCGGGTGTTGTACCCTAAGCGAGCGGCCATGGCCCCCGTTAACTGGGCCACTTCAATCGAATGCAACAGCACGTTTTGCCCGTAACTGGTCCGGTACTTAAGCCGACCAATCAGTTTCATCAAATCGGGGTGCATCCAACCAACGTGTAACAGGCTCACCGTTTGCTCACCCGTTTCCCACAAACTGTGGTTCACGTCACGCTGGGCGTTTTCCACCTGCGTTTCAATCTGATTGGCTGAAATTCGCCGACTGGCAACCAAGTTCGTCAAAGCAACGCGCGCCACTTCTCGCCGAATGGGGTCATGGGTACTGATAAACAGCGTCGAGTTATCATCCGGCACGAAAATTAAATCCGTCCCGGTCAAGGTCTCAAGTAACCGAATATGTTGTCCCTCACGACCAATGATTTTACTGCGAATCTCACCATTAGGTACGGTGACCGTGTGTTCCAAGTGTTCCTTAGGCAGGTCTTGTGGCCCGCTCTCGGTCGCCGACAAAACGACGTCCTTAGCCCACTTTTCAGCGTTAGCCACGGCGTTATCGTTTAAGGCTTTCACCTCAACATCGCGGTCCCGTTTCAAGGCAAACTCAGTGCTCTGAACCACCGTATCTTGGGCTTGCTGGGCATCCATGCCAGCCCGTTCGGCTAACGTTTCATCCCGCTTCGTACTCAGTTCTTCCGCTTGATCACGTAAGACATGAATCCCTTGACGCTGTTCACGATTCGCTTGTGACCGTTCATCCAACATAGCTGTCTGATCGTCTAAACGGACCGTGACCTGGCTCATCAATTGTTCCCGTTGCTTGCGGCGTTGTTCACGCACCGCAATGTCACTCTGTTGTTCGGTCAATTCATCTTTAACTGATTGCTGATAGGCCAAGGTTTCCCGGCGACTATCCGTGCGAATCTTCTCCACACGCTGCTGGGCCTCTTTGGTTGCTTGGGCAATAATTGTCCGCGCTTGCGCCTGTACCGCCAGAAGTTCCTGCCGGTGCTTATGCTGACGCACCAAGTAGCCGAGCACCAGCCCAATCAGCAAGAGACCGATAATTACTCCTGTGATTAACAATATGCTGTGCTCCTTAGTTTTCAATCCCGACTGTTTCTCGGGCTAGTTTCATCCTATTCTCGTTAATTATACGCTATTTGGCCCCGCAACCCAACTATTCAAATGGTCGGGCGTTGCTGAGCAACTGGTAAGAATAGCCAAAGCAGCAGAAAGGCCTTAATCAGCGTCGCTACCCACAACACGCCCAGGGTAAACTGACTGGCCAACCAGGCACCGACCCCACATCCCAGCAAGAAAATTCCGAGGACGAGTACGACCTGTATTTGGCGATGACGGGCGGCTTTATCGCCACCGATCCACGCCTGATAACTACTGATGGCGAGACTTTTGGTATTTCCCGTCATAACACCGTTGTTTAGGGCAATGCCCCCCACCTGACGGAAGATGGTGAGCTCGTAACCAGCCAGAATACCCAACAGAAAAATCAGCCACATTCCTGGAATCACAGTTTGAAGGCTGGACAGGACCAGGTACGCCACCACGTTCAACAGCATCAACCACCGCATTTGCCGGCGCTTATTCCCGCGGTTGAAGTGCTCACTTAACGCCTGGGCACCGAAACAGCCCAGAAAATAACCGATCCAGACAGGCACGTTGACCCAAGCCACGGACCACCCGTGCGTCACCAGCTTCACCATGAAGACAATGAGGTTACCCGTTTGTGCGCTCACAAAGACGGACCCGTGGTTCAGAAACGTATCGGCATCAACCATCCCCATCACTAGGGTGGCCCCTAACGTCAGGATGGTTTCGGTCATCGGTCTAAATTGATGCGATGGTTCGTCAGCCATCAACTCACTCCTTCTGGTTTAATGTGGTTGCGTAATTGCCGCCTTACCGGTCACAGGAACTGGGCTGGAACGGTGCCGACACAACTTCAAGCCTTGAAAATCACAAGTCTTGAAGCTTGGTCTTCCGCTAAGCCGTAAACGGCTAAGCACAACGAGGCGCCTGAGCCCAGTTCCTGTGACCTCACGGCTAAGGTTGGCTATCACCCATCCAGTGATAGTCGTAAAACTACTATGTTGATGCTGACTAATAACGCTCAGTTAAGCTGAGGTATCGTTACAACTGCGATTGCCAAGTCCTAACCGAATCAATGCTGGTCGCCGATTATACTTCCGACTACCTACTTACACAGTATTTAATCCCAGTTCAGTTTACCTGATTACTAGCAATTCACAACGAATTATAACTTCACCGCCGATGTAACCGGAGGTTGTCAGGGCAGGTGGTAGCGGTGAAAGTGGCGTTAGCTCGGTGGTTTCCCGAGGTTACGCCACGGGACGAGCTTGAAAACTCGGCGAATTTCCGAGGTTTCAAGTCGAGCTGGAGGACCGCCCCTCAGGCCGGAAGTGGTCCCCACGGCTACCGCCTGCCCTGACAACCGGAGGTGGCGAATTTAACAATTAGACTTACTGAATATACTTCGCCAAAAAGGCTTTAACCGTACGTTCGTAAATAACGGGACTGTGCGAAAGAGCAGCCGCATGCTTCGCGCCAGGAACGATTAACAATTGCTTAGGACCGGCATCCGCCCGGTAAACTTGGTGCACCATCCGCGTTGGGACGAATTTATCCGCACCCCCGTGGATGAACAACATTGGCTTATGGTTCTTCTTAACCGCCGCCACCGCGTTTGCATCCTTGAAGTGGAAACCAGCCTTGATCCGTGCAACGGTACTGGTCATTGGTACCAACGGCCAGTATGGAATATTGTACATTTGCTTGGCCTGGTACGTGATTTCTTCCTCAGCATCGGTGTACCCACAATCCTCAACGTACGCCTTTAACTGACTCGGCGTCTTGAGTCCACTGGTCATCATGGTCGTAGCACCCCCCATGGACACCCCGAACAACACCACTTGGGACTGTTGCCCCTGCTTGGCGATTACCTGATTGACCCACTTCAAATAATCCTTACTTTCGTAATACCCGTAGCTAATAACCTTGCCTTGACTCTGGCCCTGACCACGCGTATCCGGAATCAGCGTGTTATAGCCCAGCTTGTGGAACATGGCCACGTAGCCACCCATAGCTTCCTTGTTGGACCCAAAACCATGTACCAGGACGACGGTCTTCTTAGTGGCCTGTTCGGCTGGAATATAGTCGGCAACCAATTTTAAATTAGCCCCAGCGGCTTGCTCCGTCCAGCGTTGCTTCTTAACGTTGCGATACCAATTCTTTTCGGCGTACAACGGATCAGTCTTTTTCAATTGGGTATTTGTCGCTACAAAACTCTTTTTACCACTGGCAACGGTCATGTTGTAGAAATACAGACTGGCCCCCACCAGACCGCCCACAACTAGTACCAAAATGATACCCAAACCAATTAGCCAGTGCTTTAAACGTTTACTCATTTTTTCTTCCCCTCGGTTTCTCTAAATTCTCTCTGTCGTAAGTATACGGAGTTCTTCTTATCAGCGCAATCCTGACGATGTTTGCTATAATAGTCACAACAATTAACCCTAGGAGGTATTGTCGATGAAGTATTCTATGAAATGGGATCTCGACTCCCTGTTTGCCGGTGGAATCAATTCCGACCAGCTCAAAGCAAAATTAACACAAATCAAGACCGCCACCGCGGCTCTGGGTGACCTCCTCGATCGGTGGGACGCCGCCAGTGATGCCCCCGACTATCCCCAATTCAAAAAATTAATCACGCAACTTCAAGCTATCGACGCTGGCCTCGACCAAGCGGGTATCTTTGTGACCGCCGTCGGTTCTGCGGACATCCACAATCCCGACGTGGCTCCCGTTGAAGCTGAACTACAAGATTTAGATACCCAGCTTCAAAACGTCAGTGGCAAATTAAAGAAAGTACTGGTCCAAGTCCCCGACGCCAACTTCAACGCCATGCTGGTCGACTTTGACCTTAAGCCAATCGCCTTTAACCTGCAGGAAATGCGCAATGAAGGTAAGGAACTGCTGGACGACAAGACTGAAGCCTTGATCAACCGGTTAAATCTCGACGGCAAATCCGCCTGGAGTAGTCACTACGACTCCTTGGTGGCCACGATCAGCGTCCCCTTTCACGATGCCGACGGCCAGCCCGTAACGCTCTCAGCCGGACAAGCCGATAATAACCTACTAGGGAACGCCGACCCCCAGTATCGCGCTGCACTGTTACCTGCCTGGGAACAAGCCTGGACGGACAAGGAACAACTCTTCGCCGATACGCTGAACCATCTGGCCGGTTTCCGCCTAACCGAATATGGGGCCCACGGCGTGACCGATTTTCTCCAGGAACCCCTTAAGCAAAATCGGCTAAGTGCCAAGACCCTTAACACGATTTGGCGGGTCGTCGATGAAAACAAACAGTTCCTGCTCGACTACCTGGATCGTAAAGCCGCGTTGCTGGGCAAGAAGCACGCCGGTTGGCAAGACGTTGAAGCGCCGTTGAAGTTGCCGGGTGGTCAACTACACCACTTCACTTATGATGAAGCCGCCGAATTCATTATCAAACACTACGGTGAATTTTCGCCTAAGATGGCCGCCCTCGCCCAACATGCATTTGAAAATCGGTGGATTGAAGCCGAGGACCGGGCTGGGAAAGCGCCTGGTGGTTGGATGGAAAGTGCTCCCGAAACGCACGAATCCCGTATTTTTATGACGTTCACGGGTTCACCCAACGACGTCTCAACGCTGGCACACGAACTCGGTCACGCCTTCCATTCCAGCGTCATGGCCGACCTGCCCCTGTTGCGGCAAGAGTACGCCATGAACGTGGCGGAAACGGCTTCGACCTTTGGGGAGCTCATCGTGGCGGACGCCAACGTTCGCGCAGCCAAGACCGATGCAGAAAAAATTACGTTGCTCAACGCCAAGATGGATAATCCATTGGCCATGTTCCTCAACATTCGGGCCCGGTACCTCTTTGAGACCCGCTTCTATCAGTTACGGCAACAAAAATTGGTTACCCCAGCCGAACTGAACGAATTGATGCTTAACGCACAGAAAGAAGCGTTTGGTCACGACTTATCGACCTACTCACCACATTTATGGGCCAGCAAGTTGCATTTCTATATCGACGAACCGGCCTTCTATAACTTCCCATACGTCTTTGGTTACCTCTTCAGCCTCGGTATTTACGCCAAGGCGCAACAAGCTGGGAATTTTGAAAATGACTACATTGCCTTGCTCCGCGATACGGCCAACATGTCGACGGAACAACTCGCCCAAAAACACCTGGGGGTTGACCTGACCCAACCAGACTTCTGGCTGGCCGGCGTCAGACTGATCAAGCACGACGTAGCTGAATTCATGCGCCTAACTGATTCACTCGTGAAATAGTCCAACTTTCCGTTAAAAACCACACAGAGTGGTATAATGATTTTAGTAACATGACCACTTCACTATCGCTCTAATACGGCGAGAACAGTAGTATTGAAGCCTACAGACGTGATAGTCTCGATTATGACATTAACACGTAATGTAGTCCTGGTGGGTAGACACAGAGCCCATGAAGGTACCCGTAAGTCCCAGCGCTTTACTAGGACTTACGGTACCTGGACGGCCTTTAAGACTCATGACCTTCGAGGCTTAAAGACGAGCCTGGAGACCGCACTATGGCTCCAGGCGGTCCCATGGGCGGCGTGTCTGCCCGCCAGGACGAACACAACAAAAACAAATGAAAGAAACGGGTGAGTTGGATGTTTTCAGAACGACTTCGGGCCTTGCGACGCGGCCAACACATTACATTGGAACAACTGGCAACGGCCTTAAACGCGCAAACGGCCGGGCCGGACGATCACGCCAACACGGCCTCACAGATTGGTAACTGGGAACGGGGCATTCGGACGCCGTCATTTATCGAAGTCCGAAAGCTCGCCGAATACTTTGATGTGACCATGGATTACCTAACTGGTAAAGCAGAGCGTGATGAGTACGACTTGGGTCGCCTCTTCCTCTCCGGCAAGCAACTCAGCTTCAACCGTGAGTTGCTGAGCGGACAGGACCGTTACGAAATTTACCAGTTGATCGATGGTTATCTGCATGGTCGGGAAAACCGCGCCACCAACCAAGAACCAAACCAGCAAGAAGAACTGGATCTTCATTTAGACGATCATTAATTAGGAGTCGGCAGGTCGGCAATCAATGCTAATCGGCCGACTTTTTTCGTGACAATGCGTGAGTATGGTATGGCCGCCTTGCCGGTCACAAGAGCTGGGCTGGAACGGTGCCGACACAACTTCAAGCCTTGAAAATCACAAGTCTTGAAGCTTGGTCTTCTGCTAAGCCGTAAACGACTAAGCAGAACGAGGCGCCTGAGCCCAGCTCCTGTGACCTCACGGCTAAACTTGATACACTAGATTCTCACTGACAAATGTCTTTTTATAGTGAACTCTGAATTGGCGTTCTACGTTACTTATAATTGGCCGTCTATAGACACTAACGAAATCCAGACGTGAGTTGTCACCCTCAAAAACTGAATTTAAGCATTCCTTACCAATTTTTACCCAGAAAGGACCCTTACTTTGAATCCTAAGAAACTACAAAAATTAAAGAAAAAAGTCCGGCACGCCCCCCTCAGCGAGCGTAAAACTAGCTACATTGAGCGGATGACGGCCTATTATCATCAATTTAATGATTACCCGGCCATCAAGATTTTAATTAGTAACGTCCTCTTGGCCGACCGAATGCTGGCAGCTGGCGACTTGCCACAGCAGGTACCACTACTGCAGCTCCCAGACGATAGCCAGGATCAGATCTTTAAAAAACTCAATGAAAGCTATCCTGCCGGTGACCCTACAGGCGATAAACTTTGGAACGAGCTGAGTGATGCGCTGCCAAACCTCGACCACGACTTGCGGTCCTTCAGAGACTATCTGGAAAATCACTATGGCATGTGGGCCTACACGCCAGCGCCATTTGTCGGCGACCTCGCCAAGTTCGTTGGTGACCGCTCCGTACTTGAAGTGATGGCGGGAAACGGCTATATTTCCAAGGGATTGCGTGACGCTCACAAGACGGTCTACGCGACGGATAGTCAGGCATGGACGACAGAAAATGAAACTGGCCGCCACCCGCTAACACCGATTGAACCCCTGAGCGCTGTGGATGCCTGGAACAAGTACCAAGACCAGGTTGGCGTTGTCGTCATGTCCTGGTCACCAGATGGCCTGCCATTGGATTGGGAACTGCTCCAAGCTATTCGCCAGTCTAGCAAAGACGTGGACTTCGTTGTCATTGGGGAGCCCCATGGTGCCACGGGATCAGAGGACTTCTGGAACCACGCTGACCTGTTGGAAAACAAGGACACCCGTGATTTAAACCGCCACTACACGCAAATTGATCTGGTTCAAGACCACGTTTACTTGGTCAAGTAACTGAAAAGTTCAGCAGTAAATATTACATTTTACCAAACTGACAGTGACCTATTTACCCCGTATTAACCGTCTGATATGATATTACTGGTTAATTAATACAGGGAGGATTCACAGTATGTTAGCGTTGGGGAATATTTTATTTTACGGCTTGGGGACCTTACTGATAGCCGCACTTGGCTACGCAGCGTTTGCCAGTTACCAAGCACATCGCGATGAATAATCAAAAACACCGACCCGTCCATTTGGACTGATCGGTGTTTTTTCTACGCTCTCTTTTGATTCATTAAGTAATACTGGACCTTATGCGCAACATCCTGCCGATTACCAAAAATTCTTAAGATAATGACCTGATTAGCTAGCTCATCAATTTCATACAAAATTGTATTTCTGGCCGTTTGGAATACAAAGAATCCTACCAAATAAATATCCTCATCAACCAATGAACTAACCGGCAACCCTAAGTTAGGAAAATGGGCCAATTGGTCTAACGTCCCCGCAATACTGGTTAAGGTTTTTTCTTGCACAGTCTTGTCGAAAGCAGTGATTAAGTATTCCTTTAAACGTAACAAATCATTCCTAGCTTCTGCATATAACGCCAGTTGGTACTTCATTAGCTCTCCAACTCTTTTTTGACGTCGTCCCAAGAATACTTTTTACCCCTTCGGGCCTCATCAGCAACTTTCATCATTTTTGCAGCAAAAATAGACTCTTGAAATTTTTTAAAGTCCGAGATATCCATCAAAGCGTACTTACCATACCCGTTCTTCGTCAAAATAACCGGGTTCTGTGGGCTAACCTCTTCCAGCAACTTATTGTACGAACGAAGTTCTGAAATGGGTTTAATGTTCTGTTCAAAGTTTTCGGGGTCTTTTTCCATCATTGAAATTCACTCCCTTCACGCCTCACTATACCTACTTTGCTGCAAATAAGCGATTAGTTTGCATCATAAATCACCTAATAATATTCAGCAACCGTGAGGCCAATCGTCAGCAGGAGCATCAGCCCAATAGCCACGGCGTGCCATCGTTTATTGCCCACGAAAACGGCAATGTACTCCCGCAAAATAGCGTTAGGCAAAAAGAATTTGGCCGTGTGCGCCCCAATACCATTGGCCTTGAGGCCCGCCCGTTTGGCAATCATCCCTGCACGAAATGTGTGATACCCATTCGTCACGAAGGTCACGCGCGGCTGCTGTGGTCCCCGTTCATCAATGATTTTTTTCGAGTAAATCATATTCTCGTAGGTCGTTTTCGACCGATCCTCCGCTAGCGCATGGTCAACGGGTAATCCCCGGTCCAGGGCATATTGCCGCATGGCAACGCCCTCTGGCACCGTTTCATCACCGCCCTGGCCACCGGAAAAGATGATGACGGGCGCGCGGCCAGTCTTGATTAGTTGCTTGTGGTAAAAGGTCAAGGCCCGGTCGATCCGCTGGCCCAATAACGGTGACACCTGGTCACCATTTAACAGACCAGCTCCCAGGACAATCAGATAGTCCTGCTTATACCGTGGCCGGTTGAACTGATAAATGAAGAGCATCGTGAGGTAGTTATAAAACCAAAATAGCACGTAAAAAATCACTAATGACGGAAATAGGTTCAGTGCTGTGGCCACCGGAACGGGCAGGTACAGGGTTGTGGCCCGGACCACGAACGGCGCCACCAAAATGGCGATTCCTAAAAACAACGTCAACATATTGGCTAGTGTATGACTTTCTCGTTTCCAAACGATCCACGCATTCCAGAGTAGCAGGAAGGCTTGGAGGGTAAACACCACCCCAATCAATAACAGTAGCAGGACGAATAAAACCAGACTGATGACGATCAACCACCGATTACTGGTGCCTAAAATCGTCATCGCTAATAGCGTTAAAAATGAATAGAAAAATAGCGAAAACCACAATCCGTTGCCCAGTCGCCGCTTTTCAATGCTGTAGCTAATGACAAAACCAGCCCCGAAGAACAACGGAATCAGCCAGCCCAGGTAGGCGACGGCTGGAATATTGAATAAATTATCTTGCATTTTTTAAACTCCCCTAAAACAATTTGTCACTATCTTTTGGTGTAGAAATTGCCATCACAATCAATTCTACTACCGTAAAGACGAGGACAATTGGTGGCCACTGAAAAATTAACACCGTCACGATAACCCAGACAAGCCAATAGCCAACGTTAACGTTCATCCGATAGACGGACATTTGGCGAATCTTCTGGGCCACTTCTGGATGGTGCTCCCGATTGGTCCGCATGACCACGTAAGAAAGGCCCGCGTAGGCCCACTGCCAGAGAGTGAAGATAATAAAGTAAAAAAGCTCCGGCTGAACATCACTAATAAAGCGGCCAGCCCAGGCCGTCGATACCGGCAACATCGCCATGATTAGGATCCAGAGGTTATTCATCCAATAGATACCCTTGGTCACTCGTTTCGTCAGTGAAAACATATAGTGGTGATTGTACCAAGCCACCCCAATAAATAAGAAACTAATCAAGTAAGCTACTAAATAACTCCACTCTGTGGCCAAAGCCGCAAAGGTCGGCTCCTCTGGCGTCTTGAACTCCAAAACCATAATCGTTAAAACGATAGCCACCACTGCATCAGTGAAGGCCTCCACACGTCCTTTGTTCATCTTCAGGTCCCCTCAATTTCAAGTTAATTTTAGAATAGCACAGTTACTGTAGGGAGTGATTGGTGATGGCTAGAAAATTTTAAGATATAAAAAAACGTCCAACCAGTCAAAAGACTGATTGGACGTTCTTAACACAGCATTCGCCGAAACGAATGGGTTTATCTCGGAATCCACATTCCCTCAAAACCAGACACGTCACAAATCCGGTGACATATGTGCCCTGCTGACAAATTCACCTAGCCGCTTGCGCGGACATCCCTTGCAAGCAAGGAACGCGTGATTTCTCGACTCATCGCATAGAAACTATAATAGCACACAAGTCCTCGAAACACAAGGCTACTTCTTTTTAACGTCAGTTTCTTCCTTGTTGCTAGCCGCAGCTTGGAGCTTCTCAATCTGCAAGCCCAACCAATCGTGCAGGCTTTGATCCGCAACCTTCGCTTGATCCACGTAAGTCGTAGCGGGGGCTAAGGCATCGATTCGTAAACCGGAAACGTTGATGTCTGGCGTCTCAATCACAGCATAAACGTTGATATCCGCTTCATCCGACGTCTCCATGATTTTTCCAATCGTCTTACTATCTTGCAGCGGCAAGTTGATGACACTCATTTCCAGTCGAACTGAAACGTCCGTATCAGTCAGCTTCAGTTCCGCCTGTGCCAGTTTATCTGCGCCAATTTGTTGGCGAATAAAGTCAGCCAGTGGTGCCATTAACTTGTCTGCGTCTGCAAAGAACTTAGCTTGCGTCGTTTCAGCCGTGAAGTGTTCCACCTCGTCAGCTTCTGCAGCATCAATAAACGTTTGAATTTCTCGTTTCATTCTTCCACCTCGTTTTAATTACTGAAGCGTCGACGATCCCTAGAATCCCGGTCGCGTTTCCGCAAACGTAACGCTAAGACCAACCAGTAGGCGTTGGCCACCATCAGTGCCACGGCAAAGGCCGACATCAGCACCCGAATCAGCATTTCGGCGCTACTGTTGCTCCACATGTTCAAGAGCACCCCTACCAGGGACAACGTGTACATCGCAATCACGAGCCCCATGAGGTAAAACGATGGTCGCCAGTTTAGTGCGGCCAGCACAATGGGCACTGCGTACAGAACGACCGCCAAAATCGTTGACCGCCAGAACTCACTCATGTTCATCTGTGCGCCAGCAACTTCAACGAAGGGACGGGACATCAGAAAATTAATGGCGATAAAGCCAATCAGGGACACAATTGCCCAGGCAATAACGTTACGATCTTTCATTTTAAAATAAACTCCTCAATAATTTCGCTAAAATAAAAAACGTGGTCAAACCGACCACGTTTTAGTCAATTTCCTCTTCTATTCTAACGTATTCCCCGCGGAAAATCAGCTAATCCACGAAAACTACTGGATTCCTAATCTACGAGCAGGTCAACAACATCCTGCACATCAATCCCATTGAAATACAATTGGCTGTTAACACTGTTCAGCACTTCGCCAACGTGTTCACGATCATACCGAACGCCTTCAAGCTTGTCGGCCAGTTCCGTAACATCGGATGGGCCAAAGAAATCGCCGTAGAACTTAATGTTCTTGATCTTCCCACCGTCAACTAATAGGCGAGCATCAATCGTGCCGGCCGTAAAGTGCTTCCGCTTCTTGACCGTAAATTCAGGAGAGTTTCCGTAAACCCAGTCCCAATTGCTGTAGTAGTCGTTGTAGATCTTATCAATAGCGGCTTTTTCGTCGTCCTTGATTTCAACCTTCTTGGCAGCGATGGCATCCAGATTGTCCACGTGGAACAATTCCTTCAGTAACGTGTCCCGGAATTCTGGAACCGTTAAGTTTTGATATTCAGGCGCTAAGTAAGGCTTCAGGTTCGTCACCCGTGAACGAACAGACTTGATTCCCTTAGACTTCATCTTATCTTCTGGCACGTTCAAGGCGTGAGCAATCACATCTTGGTCCACGTCCAGCATCAAAGTCCCATGGGAGAAAGTCTTACCGCTGTGTGAGTACATGGCGTTACCGGAGAACTTCTTACCATCGACTAAAATGTCATTCCGGCCAGAAACTTCGGCAGTTGTCGCACCCATGGCGTGTAAGGCATCCACAACGGGTTGCACAAAGGATTTGAAATCGCCAAATTCTTCACTATCACTATCAACCACGAAGCTAAAGCAAAGGTTGCCGAGATCTTGATACACAGCACCGCCACCCGATAACCGACGGGTGACCGTGATGTTGTTTTCTTCCACGTACTTTTGGTTGATCTCTTCCAATGTGTTTTGGTTACGACCAACGATGATGCAAGGGCCTTCGTAGTAGAACAAGACCAGTGGTTCATCAAACTTTTTGTTGTTCATCAAATATTGTTCAGTCGCTAAGTTGTGACGAATATCATGTGATTCCATGGCATACCAATACATAAACCCAAAACCCCTTTCAAATTAACCAACCCGGGGGCGGACTTAAACTGTCGTAATCCCGGTTACTTTAAATCATAGCACGGTTTGCAAACGATTACAATTTAGGGGTTAATCATTGATTTGTCATGAAAAAACGGACCAGTTACTGATAGGACAGAATTAGTCACTTAGCTGCCGTAACTGTACCCATACCGGCGGTTTTTGGCAAACTAAAAAGCCGTCCAAGTTCACCCCGGGCAGCTTCCAACATCATTAATGGTGGCCGTAACCGCCATCCCTTATCTACAAGTTCAATTATAGACGCTTCACTAACAAAAAGGCAGCATTTAGCTCAGTCAGTTGGCGTCTCCGGTTGCTTAATTAACTGTCGGAAAAAACCATGCGCATGCAGGTCTTTCTTCAAGTCAGTCATCGTGAACTGGTGGTAAAACTTACGATAATCCTCGTCAGCCAGTGTAAAAAGGTCCGTCAACGTTTGAGAAATGTTGGCAGAAATATCCGTTTGATCACCCGTCTTGGTGCCCTTAGAGTCACCCGTAATAAAACGGGCGTAGCTAATGGTCGGCGGAATCGTCAAATCATATAGCTCACCCACGTTGATATCGGCAAGATCACGGATTAATTGATAACCCCCATTTTTACCAACGGAGCCCTCAATATAGCCCTGCTTATGCAGAACCGAGAGGATGTTACGAATCATGACCGCATTCAATTGTAAGGAGGTTGCCAACTCACGGCTCGCTATCTTCCGGGGACGGTTCTCATCCAGATACAGCAAGCTGTGAACGGCAACGGAAAAGTCTAGTCTCATCGTTCAGCCATCGCTTTCGAAAAATCTGTTCTTATTACTGTTATCATAACACATTCAGTTGGTTCGTTAGTAGCCGTAACTAAATTTCCTCACCTGATTCTCATTAGTTACTAGTTATGTATATTATTTCAAAGCCTTGTATAAAGGTTGTCCCTCAACCATTAGTTTGGCAATCCCGTTATCCAACCAACCACTTTTAAGCCGAAAATTTTACCATCAACGGCGTTATCTGCGATGATTGCGCCATTGAAGCTTATCAAGGATTTTGGTCCTAATTTCCGTGCTTTTATTTTCTCTCAACGACCAATCATTGCGAACTTTCAATCGCCCAAGCTATGGGTGCATGTTGTCGTAAATTTATACATTTTCGTAGTCGATCGGCTCAGGATGACCGACCACCAATTCTGGGGAGGGATTTTCGTGGAGACTGCCAACAATTTTCTAAGAATCAAAGATGTCAGCACGGCGTTTAAAATCAACGGTCAGTACTACGACGCCATCTCTCACATTAATCTTGAAGTCCACCATGATGAAATTTTAGCCATCGTGGGAAAATCAGGCTGTGGCAAGAGTACGCTGGCCACGACCATCATGGGCCTCCATGATCCGAGCGAGACGCATATTACCGGCGAGATCGACTTTGAAGACACTGACCTCCTCCAGCTTGACGAAGCCGGCTACAACCAATTTCGAGGCGCTAAGATTGGGATGATCTTTCAAGATCCCCTCTCCGCGCTAAACCCGTTGAAACGAATCGAAGACCAAATCAGTGAAGTCATGACCTACCATACGAGCCTCTCTAAGGCGGCTAAGCACGACCGTGTCCTGGAGCTGCTCAACCAAGTTGGTATCACTAATCCCCAACGTACGGCCCGCCAGTACCCCCACGAATTATCAGGTGGCATGCGCCAACGCGTCATCATTGCCATCGCGATTGCCTGCAAGCCCGATTTGATCATTGCCGATGAACCCACGACCGCACTAGATGTCACGATTCAAGCCCAAATTTTAGACGTTCTGCGGGACATTCAACGTGAAAATCACGCCGGCATTATCCTCATCACGCACGACCTAGGCGTCGTCGCCGAAACGGCTGATCAGGTGGCCGTCATGTATGCCGGCCAAATTGTGGAAAAGGGGTCAGCCGAACAAATCTTTGATACCCCGGAGCACCCGTATACGCGGTCGCTCCTGCGCTCCATGCCACAGCTAGACAATCAACAAGATGACCTCTACGTCATCAAAGGCAACGTGCCATCTCTGCAAAAAATGCCCACCACGGGTGACCGCTTTGCACCACGAATTCCTTGGGTTCCTGCCAGTGCCCACGAGGCCGATCCACAGATGCACGAGGTGGTGCCCGGCCACTGGGTACGTTGCACGTGTTATCAAACCTTTCAGTTTCCGGACGAGGGAGGCGTCACGGTATGAGCTTAATTGAAATCAAGGACTTAAAAGTCCACTATCCCATCCGGTCGGGATTTTGGAACCGGGTGACGGATTCCGTCAAAGCCGTGGATGGCATCACTTTCAACATTGAGGCTGGCGAAACTTACGGTCTCGTCGGTGAATCTGGTTCTGGAAAATCGACCACCGGGAAGTCCGTGGTTGGCCTCGAGAAGGTCACCAGCGGATCCATCCTGTATCAGGGTAAGGACATTACGCAGCGTCGTAACCGCCAACTCTTGGACTACAACCGCGACGTTCAGATGATTTTTCAGGACTCACTATCCAGTTTGAATCCCCGCAAACGTATCGAAGACATCATTGCGGAACCCTTACGTAACTTCGAACACCTCACTAAGGATCAAGAAAAGCTGCGGGTTTTGCAACTCTTAGACATTGTCGGGTTAGACGCCGACGCACTGTACAAATATCCCCATCAGTTCTCAGGGGGACAACGACAACGGATTGGAGTTGCTCGCGCCGTAGCAACCAACCCCAAACTCATCATCGCTGATGAACCCGTTTCCGCCTTAGACCTTTCTGTCCAGGCGCAGGTGTTGAACTTCATGAAGAAGATTCAAAGGGGCTTTGGCATCTCCTACCTGTTTATCTCACACGATCTCGGCGTCGTTCGTCATATGTGTACCAACATTGCCATTATGAACCGCGGTCGGCTGGTCGAAGTGGGCACTCGCGATGATATCTACAACCATCCCCTGCACATTTACACCAAACGCCTACTAGCAGCTATTCCAGACGTCAACGTCAGTGAACGTGCCGCTCACCGGGCCATGCGACAGAGGGTCGAACAAATCTACCAATCCCAACAGCACGATTACTACGACGAGTCTGGGGAGGCTTACCCACTCGTTCAGGTCAGTCCGACCCATTCGGTCGCCCTGCCCCCGAAACTCGCCCAACAACTGCTGGTTCAAGAAAGTGAGGCGCAGGACTAATGTGGAAAACAATTCTTCGTCGCCTCTTAATTATGATTCCCGAAGTCATCATCCTTAGCATTTTGGTTTTCTTACTAGCTAAGGCGATGCCTGGTGACCCTTTTACGGGATCCATCAATCCCAAGGCGGACCCCGAACAAATCCATCACTTGATGAAACTCAACGGGTTGTACGATCCCTGGTACCAGCAATATTGGCACTGGGTCGTCCACTTATTTCACGGTAACTTAGGTGACAGCTATCAGTACCAAGAACCCGTCTCCCGCTTAATTGCCGGACGGGCAGGCAATACCCTCTGGTTATCGCTCTTCACGATGATTTTGACTTACGCCATGGCATTACCCATGGGGGTCTTCGCTGGACGACATGAAGGGCAGCTCCCCGACACAGTCATTCGAGTCTACACCTACGTGACCTACTGCATTCCCTTCTTCGTTATCTTAGTCATTGGTATCTGGGTTTTCGGCTACATTTTGGGCTGGTTCCCAACGACTGGATCCATTTCACCAAATGCCAACGGCTGGGCGCAAACCATTGGGTCGCATCTAACCCACATCCTGTTGCCCGGCCTCCTCGGTGCATTGTTCGGGACCGTCAATATCGTGCAATACCTCCGTTCTGAAGTCATCGATGCCAAACATTCCGACTACGTGCGGACCGCTCAGTCGAAGGGCGTTCCCAGCAAGGATATCTATCGGCACCACATTTTCCGTAACTCCCTGCTACCGATTGCCGCATTTGCTGGCTACTCTATCACCGGATTACTCAATGGCTCCATCTTTACGGAAACGGTCTTCTCTTACCCGGGCATGGGATTGCTCTTCGTGAACTCCATCATCTACCGGGACTACACGGTAATTACAGCACTGGTCCTGATTTACGGCATTCTGAACTTACTGGGAACACTACTTTCGGATATCATTCTCAGCCTGGTTGATCCACGGATTCGTATCGACTAAGGGGGCGGTTCTATGGCTGAAAATTTTGCACAACACTCAAGTATCTCGGCCGCTGACCTGGATCGGTTGACCCGTGAAGCCCAGGCCGAAGCGACGCCCTCCACCGCCCGCATTATCTGGAATGAGTTCAAAGCGGACCGACCAGCCTTAATTTCACTATTTGTCGTCGTTGGCTTTATTCTCTTCGTCATGGTGGGCGCCCTGTTCATCAACACCCCCAAAATGATGGAGACTAACATCGTAGACTACTTTAATCGGCCATTAACTGCTGGCTTTCCGCTGGGAGCAGATGCAGGTGGCCGTTCCATTCTCCTGCAACTAATTGTTGGCTCACGAAATTCAATTGGTATTGCCTTAGGATTAACCATCATTTCATCGACGTTTGGTATCTGTTGGGGGCTGATTTCCGGATACTTCAGTGGGTACGTTGACTGGGGAATGCAACGGGTCTACGACTTCATGATGATGCTACCAATGACCATGATGATCATCGTCTTGGTCACCATCATCCCACACTACAATGCCGTCACCCTAACCTTAATTTTCTCCATCTTCTACTGGGAAGGCACGTCACGTTTGATTCGCTCACGTACCTTGGCGGAGTCTGGCAAGGACTACGCCGCTGCATCCCTGACCTCTGGAACTAACCGCTGGAAAATTATTTTCCGTGACATCATGCCCAATATTTCATCACTGATAATCGTGGACACGACGTTGTCGTTCGCTGAAAATATTGGCGTCGAAACGGGGCTATCTTACCTGGGGTTCGGCCTACCAAGCCAAACGCCCTCGCTGGGGACCATGATTGCTAACGCCAACGATCCCAACAATATTACACAGTACTGGTGGACCTGGTTGCCCGCCGCGCTTGAGATTATCATCCTGTGTTTAGCTATCAGCTATATCGGCCAAGTCCTTCGTCGGGCCGCCGACGCTTCTCAACGACAAGGAACCACGGACTAATTCATCATCATTTGAGGAGATGGTGCCTACTTCACTTAACCTGTGTCACCAATGTGAGGAGTTTACTTCGAGGGGGAAACTTTGACATGAAAAAAAACAAAATCGTCCTGTCTACCATGGCGTTGCTAGCCGTAATTGGACTGGCCGCTTGTTCCAAAAAGAGTTCAAGTTCCAATAGTTCGGGCGAGGTCGGTTCATCTATCAACCTGGCTGAAATCTATCACAATTCTAAGGCCACCGATCAATCGGCCACGAAGAACAGCACTTTAAAGATTGCTGAACCCAATAGCGCTCCATTCCAAGGCCTGACCGATCCATCCCTGATCACTAACGCTGAGGATACCGACGTCTTCGCTCCTGGGGGGAACCAACCCGGTAACATCGATGGTCTCTTCAACTACGACAAAGACTTTAAGATTGTTGACGGTGGGCTGGCTAACCAACGACTGAATCTGAAGGCTAAGACCGCCACCATCACCATTCGTAAAGATGGTAAGTGGTCCAACGGTATGCCCGTTACCGCCAAGGACATCGAATACGCCTACGAAGTCATCGGGAATAAGGACACGACTTCACAGCAGTATTCGTCCGACTTCAACGCCATTAAAGGCATGGCCGCATACCACGCTGGAACCGCCAAGACCATTCCTGGAATTACCCTCCCAGATGGCCCGACCGGCAAAGTAGCCGTCATTCATTTCGACAAGATGTCACCAAGTATGAAATATATTGGCAACACCTTCATCTGGGGCGCCGTGGAACCTTACGAATACATCAAGAGTGTGCCAATCGCTAAACTGGCTGCTTCCGCTCAGATTCGAAAGGATCCCCTCTTCACTGGTCCTTACAAGCTAGATAAGGTCGTTGAAGGCGAATCAACTTCCTGGTCACCTAACAAGTACTACTACGGCAAGAAGCCACAAATTCAACACATTACCATCACTGTGGTCTCCCCGAACAACATCGACAAGGCAATTCAATCTGGTAAATACGACTTCACCTCACCCGCTGGGGTCATGCGTGGGACCGACTACAAGGAACTGAAGAACCTAAAGAATTACACACCAGTTGGTCAACCAGAACTGGGATACGGCTACTTCGGTTTCAACGTTGGGCAATTTGATACCAAGGCTGGTAAGAACGTCATGAACCCGAAGAGTAAAATGTCCAACAAGAATCTTCGGCAAGCCATGATGTACGCCCTGAACCTCGATGCCGTCAACAAGAAGTTCGGTAATGGCATTACTTGGCGGGCCAACTCACTGATTCCACCAATCTTCGCAAAGTACTGGGATTCCACAGCTAAGGGCTACCCTTACAACCTGAGCAAGGCCAACAAGTTACTGGACGAAGCTGGCTACAAGAAGAAGGGCAAGTGGCGGGTCCAACCAAACGGCAAGCCACTGACCATCTACTTCGGTGCCATGACTGAAACCTCCGTCCAAGCAGCTGAATACCAAGACTACATGCAGCAATGGCACAAGGTTGGTTTGAACGTCAAGTTAGCCACCGGCAAGACGATGGAAATGAACAGTTTCTACAACATCCTGCAACAACCAAAGCAAGACAAGATGGATATCTTTGATGCGAACTTCAGCCTGTCCTCCGAACCAACGCCAACCACGTTGTACGGTCAATCTGCAACCTTTAACTTCAGTCACTTTGTTGAAGCCAAGAACGATAAGCTGATCAGTGAAATGAACAACTCGAAGTCTTGGAACAACACTTACCGGACTAAGATCTTCAAGGAATGGCAAGAATACATGAACGAAGAGGCTTACGTCGTGCCAAACGCGTTCAACTACACTTGGGCCCCCGTTAACCACCGGGTCAAGGGCTACGACATTGGCAACGGTAACTCTGAATTCTGGAGCAACTTGTCATTAACGTCCAACAGTTTGGAATAGCTGAACATTAATTTGTATGGTAATCAGGGATTCTGCTTATCTGAGATAAACATCTCAAGCTTCAACACAACCAACTTCACTGAAAATATCTAACGTTGGAGGTTGTCGGGGCGAGGATCAGCTGTGTCGATGGCGTTGGTTCGGGTGCTCTGCCCCGGATCTACACCATGGGACGAGCTTGGAAACACGCGGTCTAGGTGTGGTTCCAAGTCGAACCGGAGGACCGGTTCTCAGGCCGCAGGTGGTCCCCACAGCAGAGTCTCGCCCCGGCAACCGGAGACAACCCATCATATATTTTCAGTAAAAACCCACTAAAGCCGACGAATCGTTTCTGATTCGTCGGCTTTTTGTTTGGAAGGAAGTGAATCTCTTTAGGTGGGTAACCCGTACTATACCGGAAGGTCCAGGCCTTGCCAACCCCGTCACCTCGCGGAAAAAGTGTTGAAATTAACAGGCTTATTTTTCAACTACCTGTTCGACTCCCCATTTCCCGGTAAGCCATTCATTAATTACCCTAAAAATGGTCAACGTTCCAACATCTCAATATTTATTTTGCAATATCTAACGCCGCTATTTCTTCACCAGTATGAGGTAACCCTCTCCCGGCACGGTGCCCTCTAAAATATTATCGTCATTGCCATCATCCGGTCCAATTAAACTCCCACCGATATGCCAACCGGCAAATTGCTTACGTGCAGTTTGGCTATATCCCGCTGCTGACAAGCCCTGCGCAATACTGGCAACACTGTCCGGATCCTTCGCCACAAAATTAATTCGTTTAAACTGCCGATAGCTCACCTTGTAAAAATCCAAGAATTTTTGAGTGCCCATCTCGGTCATTGCATCGGCGACGTCTGGCGCATCATCGATCGTCAGTATCGTATCTGCCGCTTGAAAAACACTCGCATCATACGTGGCTCCCGGGAATAATTGCATCATCTGGGCTTCCCGTTTAGAGGCCCGCGTCTTAGTCCAATCCAGATTATCCACCGTCACTGGTCCAGTGATCGTGCTTGCTGAATGTTTGGTGGCTGATTTTAAATATCCCCGCCAGATCCAGCCACTCAGCGTCCCATCTGCACTTTTAACGTGATAGTAAATAGCATTTTTATGCTTGTCCTTTTCATACAATTTTTCATGAGCATCCGTGTACCAAACGACGTTGAGCGTCACGTCATTGTTGCTGTACCGAACGCCTAAGTGCCGCGAATAACGGGCACCCTGGGTGGCCACTAGGGCGTGCCGCCCCATACTTCGACGCCAAACTAACCGCACTGACCGCGACCGTGTCGCAGAATACTGACTATTTGCCAAGGCCTGATGATTGCCCCCAACCCAAGCACCAATAGCCACTACCAAAATCAAAAACCCCTGAATAATTGGTTTCATATTGCCGCCCCACTTTTGCCTAATTCTGCAGGCAGTTCTCCCCAGAGCGTCCCGTAGTTACGTCGTACTATACCCGCTAATAACACCCGTGCCAAACGTTTTGACAGCCGCCAGCCCTCTGAAATAAAGGCACTTATATCAAATAATCCTGCCCCATCGGCATGCACACTAGCCTAGCCGAGTCCTCCCAAAGAATCACCCATCGATCATAAATTTATTTCCTAATATCCACATAACCGTTTGTCACGTGACCACCATTACTCCTCGCTTTGTGACCATTCACGCAACGGTTTAAGCACTTTGCGACTAGAATGATGGTCACCAAAGGGGGGAATCGTATGAAGCTTCGTAAAACTGGGATCATTGGTCTCTTCTGGGTGTTCATGCTGGTACTCATGCTGCCGATTAGCCATTTACCGCTAACCGCTGCTAACCGCATTCTAGTCACCGACCTAACCTTGTTGCTCGTCATACTGGTTATCAACCACACCATTATCCACGCCCCACTCAAGTTCAAATCACCCTTTACTTTTTCGCATCAGCTCTGGGTGAGCATCGTACCAGTTATCTACGTGCTCTTAATTCTGATGGGCGTTTCGACCGTGGGGCCACTCCCCGCCAGGCAAGCGTTACAAGCAATTGCACCGGCCTCAGCATTGCCGCGTACGAAGAAATTTTCTTCCGTGGCATCGTGTTGGGTGGCCTCTTACGCATCTGGGGAACCCGCCATTTACTGACCATCACCTTTGTTAGCAGCCTACTTTTCAGTCTGAGTCACCTTCTAAACCTCACCCACCAATCACTGCTATCAACTGGATTCCAGGCCACTAGTGCCTTAGCAATTGGCCTGCTATTCGCTGCAGTTTACCTACGAACCGACAGTCTCTGGTGGCCAATCGCGGGACACTTTCTAAACGACTTTTTGATTTTGGCGGCGTCTGGCTCCCTCTCAAGCTCAGGTCCCATCCACTACGGTATCCAGATAGCTGTCAGTGGCGGTGAACTTGTGATTGCAATCGTCACGACCGCTTGGTTGCTGCGCCCAGAGGAACGCTTTGATATTCAGCAAAAATTTCACTTGGCTTAATAACCAGCTGGAGGCGATGAGATGAATCAATCCGCTAATGATTGGAATCGGGTGCAACACGCCGTGGTCCACGACCTCCGACTAGCCTACGGACACTTGTGGGAAAATGTCGCCACCTACTTAGGCTTGTTTTTGGTAGAGGACCTCGCCGCCACTTGGAGTCATTCACAGGTTCTCCGGGCAGATGCGTTCAACAACTTATCCGGTATTTTTTCGACTAGCCTGCTCATGACTGGTCTTTACATTGCCAGTAAAACCAGAGATGACGACCTTTGGGGCGCGCCCATTGCCGTCACAGAACAGGAGCACGTAGGCCCCCGTACCCAACAATCTCGCTTTCGTTTCGAAACCCTCTACACGTTAACGGCCGGCCTAGTCATGGTTATCATTGCTGCCGACATTATCTATAAGGCTAGCAGAACGCTGATTTTGCACCCTAGTTATCACTTGCAACCCAATACAGCTGGCATTGCCGCCCTCATCTCTAGTGGCGTGCTTCTGCTGCTATGGCGGGCCAATCATCGCTGGGCCCAGCGCCTCCAAAATACCGCGTTGACTGCGGCCGCTCAGGACACCTACACGGATGCCCTCACTAGCCTCGTGACCGTGCTGACTATCCTGGGCGTTAGCTGGCTACATTGGGCCTGGATCGACGGCCTGGCCAGCTTGCTGCTAGGCATCTACATCCTCTACACGGGGATTCAGATATTTCGAAATTGTAGCCTTAAACTGGTCGATTACTTTGACCCTCAGTTAGAACAACAGTATTGTCAGACGATTGCCCAGCTTCCCCAGGTCCAACGCATTGTTTTTCTCAAGGCCTACTACGACGGGAATTTAGTGATGGTCAGCGTGACTATTGCCGTCGACCCTCAAATGACTGCTGCCACCATTTACCAGCTGACCCAGACCATAAATACCTTGATGACCCAAAAGTACGGGATCGCCGAGACCGCCCTCATGGTCATGCCAGGAACTGAATCGACCACTGGGTAGCCCGATTGCTGGCCATGTAGGCCACCCATTCTCTATCCAAACTTGCCAAACCCGGCGGATCAAAACCGGAATATTTATTTATTCATCCAACCTATGAATATTTCAACCGAATTTTTGAAATCAGAGAACGCCCTAAATGGCGGCCTTTTCACGTTTTTTCAATGTTCACCGTTGAATTAAGTGCTTACATGCTGGGGAATAAATGATATAGTATAGGTAAAGTATAAGATGCATCGTGAAGGGGTGGCATTGCATATGTTACAACAATACAAGAACATTCTGGTTCCAGTTGATGGTTCTAAAGCAACCCAACCAGTCTTAGACAAAGCGATTGAAGTTGCTAAGCGTAACAACACTCATCTTGATATTTTAAACGTACTGGAAGTTAACCAGTTCAGTGATACCTATGGTGGTGCCGTCAGTGGTGACGTCATTTACAAGCTTTCTCAAGACGTCCAAGATCGTCTCGATGCCTTGAAGCAACAAGCTATCGACGCCGGTGTCCCTGACGTCAGCATTCACGTTCGTTTTGGGAATCCAAAACCCGTCATTGCGCGTGAATTCCCAGCTGACCACAAGACGGAACTGATTATCATCGGTTCAACTGGTTTAACGGCCGTTGAACGCTTGATGGTTGGTTCAGTTACCAACTACGTCAGCCGTTCCGCTATCTGCGACGTGCTGATCGTTAAGCCAGAATAAACGATTCTAGATAATGTTAATGTGAGGGTTTGGGACAATTGTTCCAAACTCTTTTTGTTGCCCACTAAAGGTTGAATGATACATTGGCTGCACTCCGGCGGCCAGGGATTCCGCCTGCCGTGGGGACGCTTCAGCCAAAGAGCGGGCTTCTCGCTCGATTTGAAGCCACGAAGACCCCGTGTCTCCAAAGTCGCCCGTGCTGTAAACTGGCACAAAACACCAGTTAACACCACCGTCACGGCCGGCTACATCCCTGACCTCCTCCGGCTCTGATTGCCGTTTAACATAATAACCGACGACGGATTTATTCATATTCCTCATGATGGGCTGACTGCAATTTTAGTCTGCAGAAAATTTCTGTGTAAACCGAGAGGTCGCCTGAGACCATATCTAGCAGCCAATAAGGCGGCCGGTTACACTGTGTTACCAACCTTTAAAAGCTTTCATCGTTCAATTGTCCACCAGCTTGTGATTCGGAATTCCCCTGTCACGGAAAGGAGCGCCACCATGCAATGGACCTATACTCAAACTATCCCCGCAACCCAAGCACCCATGCCGCTCAGAGCATTATTGACGGCCTGGTTACTCCCTAGTCATCTCGTCCACGACCTACGTATTCACCAGCGTGTGTTGGTTAATGGCAGCTACCGGACCATGAATCAACCCGTTTACGCTGGCGAAACCGTCCAGCTCACCTTTGTTCCCTCTGATTTCAAGGAACCATTCCCCGATGTGCTCCCTGACAGTGCGGCCACCGTCAGCGTGCTCTACGAAACCGCCGACCTGCTCGTTATCAACAAAACCCGGGGCAGTAAAACCCACCCCAATCAACCAGCAGAACGTGGTACCACGCTGAATCACGTGGCGGCCTACTTGGGTCCCGACGAACCAGGTCCTTACATTCTAAGCCGCCTCGATCAGGAAACGACCGGCGCCCTCCTAATGACCAAGACCCCCGCAGTGGTCCCCGTGATGGTGCGCAATATCGCTGAAAAGCGCGTCCAGCGGACCTACTTGGCCTGGGTTCGGGGGACTTTACAGGGTCAGGGCACGTTTACCGGTCCCATCGGTCGTGATCCCAATGACAAACGCAAGCGCCTAGTCAATGGTGTCCACGCGCAACCCGCCGTGACCCACTACGAAGCCGTCAACCACCAGCCTGGCGCCACGCTAGTCAAGTTGTGGCTAGAGACTGGCCGGACCCATCAACTCCGAGTCCACTTAGCTAATGCCGGGCATCCACTGGTTGGCGACCCCCTCTATGCAGACCCCAGTCAGGACCGTTTACGGCTACACTGTTGGCGTTTAGACTTCCCCCAGCCGTGGACACTGGATGGTTCCTTAACCACCGTGACGGCGCCCGTACCCGCTGATTTCGCCACATTTCACACAAATTAGCGTAATCGTCAATTTTTCCACGATTTAGACGATTGTAACCGTTAATCATTTTTATCCCGTATACTAAAATCAGTTGAATGGCTTAGGGGGGGATATGATGCGTTGGCCACAGAAATGGGCAATCCTTATCCTATTGGTTTTACTAGCCAGCTTATTGGTCTGGGGAATTTTGAATTTACTGAATATTGTGTAAAAAAGGCGCGTGCCGCTGGGTCTCAATCCCCTAGCGGCACGCGCCTTTTTAGATGCTGATATTTGATTCACTTTCAGTTACTGGCAGTCCGAAATTATACAAGCAATGGGCCACTATCCTACAAATGGCAATTCAAAACTATATAGTACGTTGCAACTGTTTCCGGTAAATCCCTAACCCAGCACCCTGTGGTTCCCCCAGCTTTTTCAAAACCTACATATCAATTATCCACAATTGTAGCCGCAGGTTGGCAGGGCGGGCGGCGGCTGTGTCGGTGGCGTTAACTCGGTGACTTTCCGAGTCTACGCCACGGGACGAGCTTGGAAACTCGGCGAACTTCCGAGGTTTCAAGTCGCGCCGGAAGCCCGTACTTTGGCTGCAGGCGGTCCCCACAGCAGGCGCCCGCCCTGCCGGCCGGAGGCGGAGCACAACATCATCCCTGCTTGAAAACTAATTTTAGACACAAAAAAAGTCGGAGTAACCACTCTCCGACTCCCACTAACATCATTAGAGCATTCAACATCATCACAGTTTGTAGTCAGGAAAACGCTGTTCACTCGAATTCAGTTATTAATCTCAATATGTAGTTATTGAGCAATTCAAACACGTTCAGTTAACGAAAACTAATCGTGCTGTAAAGATAACTCTTATCTTTTAAATGAGAGCTATTTCACAAAGTCGGGAACTTATAAAATCACTTTATTTTACAACTTCCCTGAAAGATTGATTGGTATTACAAGTCTTAGTATATCAGATGGGTATAAGATTGCAAGCGTTTTCAGTAAATAATTTTCAACTGTTAGGGGCGAACTATAAACTATTCATCAGTGGGACTTTGTGAATACTCCAAGCCCCGGTCTATTGCCCAGAACCCTTCGGCAATGTCACAATCAGCTGACCCCAGTGGAATTTCAGTTGTAATGTGCTAGCTCCTTGTTGGGGAATCATTCCCAATGCATTAGAAAAATCTAATGTGTCTAAGTCAGAGATAATTCGGTTGTGACCGTCGACTCGTGCATTAGGCGGACTCGGAAATGTCAACTGCAACCGTAACAGTCGCGACGTCTCACTCAGCTCCAGCGTAATCATGGCTGGCGGCACCTGTTTAATGATCGGCAGTATTTCCGGCGTCAGTTCATCAATCACTGTCCCCATTTGCTTAAGCGCGGCAACGGTTGCCGTCAATGGGTCTGAAACCTTCACGAAGAGTTGAACGCCCGCCCGTCTTGCTAATAGGTAGTTGTGATATAACCGAAAACGTAGACTGGTCCCCGGCACGTTTTCCAAGTCATCAATGGTCAACTCAGCCGCATTACTGGTCGCCCAACCAGAGCGAATATCGATGTATAGCTGGCGAAACCCCTCATAGTCTTGATCTTCCAGGTAACCCCCCAGTCCCAGCAACATATTCTGGTAGTCATGACTAAACTTCTTAACCACACTCATTTGCCGATTCAACTCGGTCGTATACTGCTCCCTAAACGCCTGTTGTTGCCGTTGAAGCTGCGTGTGTTCCTCTTGCAAGTGAGTCTGCATCAACATGTACGTGCTCAGAGACAACCCCACTAGCAACGTCCCAGCAATTCCCGCCAAAAAAACCAGGTATTGATCCGACCGCTGCAGCATTTGTAAGGAGTATTCGAATAGAATGTACACAACCGCCAAAGTCGCCATAAACGTCAAAAACATGTACTCAAGCGAACGACCAAGCATGGATTCAATCAGATTTTCCATTGGGGCACGGGTCATCCACAGCCCCATAATGATCAATGCAAAGATAATATTATCAATCACAATTTCAGACAATGTCCCCCACAGGCTGGTGGCAAATTCCATGTTTGTCAGATAAATCGTGGTCACAATGACCACCATATCAATGAATTCAATTAATAAATACGCCAAAATGGAAACTTCAATAAACGCGGGTAGGTACGCCCATTTCCGTTGATAGCCAATCAGGCCCAGCTCGACACCCAACATAATGACCACGGAAAGGGCACCCAACAGCGAGCTGTTAAAAGTAAATGGATTAATAAAATCAATCAACGTATAACCCGCGGCCACCAACGCGCAGTACAACGAAAAGTTCTTTTTAAACCGCAGTTGGGGGAACCAATAATATTGAAAGTAAACAAACCAAAAGACCAGTGAAAACTCTGATAGTGAAAAACTCAACGCACTGACCTGAATCACGTTCTCACCCGCCTTCCTTGGTTAGAATCAGCGTAAAGTACAGCATCCCTCGCTTCAACGCAATCTGCAGGGACGCATTGTCGGTCTGCATGACGATTTCCTGCACGGTCTTCAGTCCTTGACCATGGCCAGTCCCCTTCGTCGTGTACCCAGTCGTCAAGAACCGGTTGATCTGCGGTGGGTCCTCCTGTGAAACCGGATTGGCTACAGAAATTTCAACAGACCCAGGATACGTCAGAATGGCAAAGTGAATATCCTGTTGACCCGCAACAGGCGCTGATTCCAAGGCATTGTCCAGCAAGATCCCCACAATGCGAATCAAGAGGAGACTATCAATTGGAAAAGTTCGAACCTCATCGGGAATCTCCAGGCGCAGATCCCGACCCTTAGCCTGAGCCGCCAAAATCTTTTGAAACAATAAACTCTTCAACGGTGGGTCACTCAGTCGTTGTAACCCATCCTCCTCCAGATCGGTCACGTGACTGGTCGCATGCCAGCGTGAATCCAACGTTTGAAAGTAGGCTGTCAACCCATCATAATCCGCTGTATCCAAGTAATCGCCCAACCGCAACATCTGCTTTTGATACTGCTGCTTAAACTGCCGAATGGCCCGGACCTGATCAGAGATTCGCCGGTCATACCGTGACCGCAAGAGTAATTCCTGATAGCCTGCCTTAACGCGTTGCCGGTGAAAAAAGCTCTGTAAAAAGAAGAACAGACTCGTACTGATCAACAGGATCATGACGAGTTCAATGCTCAGCGCAAAGGTCATCATCGCGTGGGTAATTGCCAGCCGGTGAATGATAACCGTCGACAACTGCGCCAAGACACTCATACTTGCTAGCAATGCCATGACCGTCCACTGTTCCTTGCGACTAAACGCCAACTCTTCCAAGTTCCCGGGTTGAATCCTCATTCCAGAAACCGCCAATGAACAGAGCGTATAGACCAGAACTTGGAAAACTAGCCGGCCCGTAATGACCGGAGCGGTCTGACTGCTAACAAAGCCAAATAATTCAATGGTTACCGCGCGGACCACATCGTTAACTAACACGACCACCAGAAAAATCACAATCGTTGCGTTAACAAATATCAGCGACATCTTCGGTCGATGATGAATTAAGTAAAGTAAGGCGGAGACGGGGGGAATCGCCAACGACCAGGAAGTCCCAATGACGGCCGGAATCAACGCCCACCCAATCCATTTCAGCGGTAATTTCCAGTTACGTGGGCGAATAACCCCAATCCACAGCGTCCAAAACCACTGCATCGTCATGGCCAACACAAAGTTTATCCAAAAATGTGTATCAAAGATGTGCATCGTGTCACCCTCTCAGGCCTTTAAGTGCTTCTGAACCAACGTTTTAACCTCATGAAAGCGCCGTGTCGCCACATCCGTCTCGTCCCCATTGGGAAAAATCAGCCGCCGATTGGTGGTGTCCAGTCCGCTAACGTTGTCCAGGTTGACTAAAAAACTCTTATCCGTGCGGTAGAGTTCTGGGTAGTCATCGGCAATATCCTTCAAAAAACCAGGGAACTCAACCAACTGATTGGCAGCGTGCACCGTAACCTTATGGGCCATCTCAGAGGTGGCAACGAAGTACACGTCGCCCATCGGCATACTGAATTGGCGACCACCAATCGTATAACTAAATAAATTTTCCGTATTTCCTAAGTAATTTGTGTAGCGTTCATAGCCGTAATCGATATTTTCTCGTAATTTTTGGTCGATTTGAGCACGGCCTAAGTCCTTCACGATGAAGTCCATGGGCTCGACCTTCCGTTCAAATGTGAGCAGTGCCATCTCCGAGTGCGTCGTCACAAACACGATTTCCGCAAAGCCTAAGCGCTGCCGAATCGTAATCGCCGTTTCCAATCCCGTGGTATCTTCCGCCGGAAATTCAATATCCAGGAAAAACAGCGCGTACTCCGGTGGGTTAGCCGTCAAATTAGCCAACAACTCTTTAGGACTCGGTGTTGCCAACCGAACCTGCATATCGTAGTCATTAATCATGATATACCGCTGAACAACGTCGGTGTAATGCTTCAATTGTTCTGGATTATCCTCGCAAAGATAAACCGCTAGCATTTTGTACCACCCTCTTAACTAAACCGTAGTAATACCTATCACCCATTAATGTAACCTGAAAGCTAGTTGTTTGCAATCGTTATTATCACGAAATTTTGGGAATCAGTGGGATTTCTACGACCAAAAAAAGAAGCTACCCCGGGCAGCCTCTTCCTAAGTGGATTATATACTTCTATTCTGTCAAATTAGCACTCCCCCAAGCTCTAACCTAACACGTCTAATCCCCTCGGGTTCTCCAATAACCACCACTTACTCTTCAGCCAATTGGTAACGCGTTACTTTACTAACTTCGTTAATTGCCCACTAGATAGACTACCAGTTCAACCTTTGGATTAGATTCATGGAATTACTAGCGTCAACGGTTAGCCACTGTCAAACACATATACTTTAACCGATTGACCTGCAAAATCAGTTGCCGTAAAACTGATTCCTTCCAACTGTCACTACTTTAACATGTTCCCCGCTAATCAGTTGCTAAGTAGCGAAAACGTCAATTATTTAACGTTAAGGTAGGGGAAAACAGTACAATTTAATTGTGCCAAAGAGAATAAATGACAAACCCTCCTAAAATGATAGGTGCTAGGATGGCAAGTAGAAAATCCAGCAACCCTCGCCAGTACCAGCGTAACGTCTGTTTGGGAGCAGCAACGGGGCCCCGTGGTTGACACATTTCTTCATAGACTGAGGCCGGCTGCTCCCGTTGATGTCGGTGAATGGTAGGCGCTTGCACGCGCCGGGTATCCATCAAAACGACCCATTTAGCCCACGGAAAGCACACCCAACTCACCATTAGATAGCCATCCCACACCGAAAAATGCGTGAGGAACTGGCCCGTAACATAATCCCAGTGACCTAACAAAAGCAGGAAACCAATCACAATGAGACCACAGCTCGCTTGGCACACCCAATATCGACCAGAAAACGCCATATTAATCGCCCCCTTTTCCTTTCGTAACCAAATTGCTGTAAACTAGACCTAAATCTTGAAATGGATGGAGTGATTCGATGGCAGATTCACGGGACTTCAACCCCATCACGGCCGCCGGTTACCAGGAGTTACAGGCCAAAATTGCCGCGCTTGAAGCCGACCGACCAGAAAAAATTGCAATTTTAGCAGAAGCGCGAGCGCACGGGGACCTTTCAGAAAACGCCGAATACTCAGCGGCGAAGCGGGACCTCCGCCACCTAGAAAGTCAGCTACGTTTCTTCAATAAGCAACTTCAGTATGCCAAGGTCGTGGACCCCACTGCTAACAACGTGGTTGAACTCGGTAAATGGGTCACCGTCGCCTTCTTAGACGATGAGGACCAGGCCACCTACCAGCTAGTCGGTACCCAAGAAGCCGATTTAGAAGCCGGCAAAATTACTCGCGTGTCGCCGCTAGGGAAGGCCTTATTGGGCCACCAACCGGGCGACACGGTCACCATTCAGGCGCCCAACGCCAGCTACGACGTGCGAGTTCTCACGGTCAGCCTCACCGCCCCCACAGCATAAACACAGTATACGAGTCAAAAAGCCGACTTAGAAAGATGACGAATTCTAAGTCGGCTTTTTGTTTAGTTGATTCTTTAAATGCAATCTAATAATGTCACTCCGGCGGTCAGGGGCAGGACCTGCCGTGGGGACGCTTCAACCAAAGTATGGTCTTCTAGCTCGCTTTGAAGCTACGAACCCCACGTGTCTTCAAGGGCGCCCCTGGCCGCCTCCGCTTGGATTGATTAGCTTGACTACACCCACAATAATCGTCAAAATTCCGTTCAGATACTGATTGTCTCAAACAATTCTCTTATTTTTCAATATTGCAAAACCCTTTTATATCAAGGGATTTGTATTGCCATTAAAATTAAAATGAGATTTACCCTTGACATCTCATCTAATTTTAATTATTGTAGGACACATCAACTAATGCAGAAACATCAAAAAACTTTTGAAAGGCAGGGATTCTATCATGATGACAACTCCAAAGACAACCAACATGGCAGCCGCCCCTGCCGTTCAAAACGCAGCCTTATTATTAACGAAGAAGGACCCGGTCACTTGACCTTGAGGTAACACTCAAATTCAAGTACTGAGCCCTTCTTTCCCATTGCGTGGATGGCGGGCTGAGTACACGTACTTAGGCCTCATCCATTCCGTGGATGAGGCCTTTTTGTTAGCCAAGGGAGGGAATCAAACAGTTTAGTTGGTCACCAAATCAAATTCAGAAAGTAGGAATTACATATGAAAACATGGCAAAAAATGACAATTAGAATCGCAGCACTTTCTATCGCCGCCGTCGCTATGGCCGGCTGTAGCACTGCTAAGAACAATGGCAGTCAGGGCAACAATCCCGGTAAGACCGTTAAAATCGGGGTCAACATGGAGCTCTCAGGTTCCGCTGCCGGTTATGGTCAACAACAGAAACAAGGTATCCAATTAGCCGTTAACAAAATCAATCGATCCGGTGGGATTAAGGTTGGCAAGTCCAAGAAGAAGATTCAGCTGGTCATTCGTGATAACAAGACTTCCAACACCACCGCTGCTTCCGTCGCCGCTCAGTTGGTCAACAATGACAAGGTAGTTGCTGTGGTTGGACCAGCGGCCACCAACGCTGGGACAGCTTCCATCCCCAACATGACCAAGGCCGCCGTCCCATCCGTCAGTCCTTCCGCTACCGACCCTGATTACACGCTGCAAAAGAATGGCGACGTACAAAAGTACATTTTCCGGGCCTGCTTCCAAAACAACTTCCAAGGGTCCTCAGCAGCCAAATTTATGACGAACACACTGAAAGCCAAACGGGTCGCCGTCCTCACCGATAACTCCAGCGACTACGGCACCGGGTTGACCAAGGCCTTTAAGAAGACCTACACGGGCACCGTTGCTAGTAGCCAAACGTTCCAAGAAGGTGACAAAGATTTCAACGCCATCTTGACCGCCCTCAAGCACAAAAAGATCGACGCCATCTACGCTCCCGGCTACTACTCAGAACTGGGCTTGATCATCAAACAAGCGCGGCAGGCTGGCATCAACGTTCCCATCGTCGGCAGTGACGGTATGGCCGACGCAAAGTTGACTAAGATTGCTGGTAAAGCTAGCGCCAACAACGTCTACTACACCACGCCGTTCTCCACGAAGTCCGGTGACACGAACGCCATTGCCGCTAGCTTCCTGAAGGATTTCAAGGCGAAGTACCACACCACGGCACCAACCTTCTCCGCTTTGGCCTACGATTCCGTCTACATGGTCAAGGCCGCGATTGAAAATGAAGGCTCCGCCAACTCCGTTAAAATCACGGATGGGTTGGCCAAGCTGAAGAACTTCAAGGGTGTCACTGGGACCATCACGATGAATCAACACCATAACCCTGAGAAGTCCATGATCGTTGAACAATTGACTAAGGGTGAGGTTCAGCGCACGTACAACGTGAAATAGACTTGGAGTGATTACATGCAAACAATTGGACAACAATTAATTAATGGGCTCTCGCTAGGTAGTATTTACGCGCTACTCGCATTGGGCTACACCATGGTGTACGGCATCATCAAGCTGATCAACTTCGCCCATGGTGACATCTATATGCTCGGGGCCTTCTGGGGCTACTTCGTCATCAACAAGCTCCATTTCAACTTTCTCTTCGCCATGCTGTCGGCCATGCTCTTCTGTGCACTAGTTGGCGTCATCATTGAATATTTTGCCTACCGGCCCCTCCGGAAATCACCCCGTATCACGGCATTGATCACGGCGATTGGCGTGTCATTCCTCCTTGAAAATGGCATGACCTACTTCTTTACCGCAAATACCCGCAACTTCCCGCAGGCGATTCAGACCGTAACCTACCACCTAGGTGGGATTCAAATTTCCAATATTCAACTGCTTATTCTGGGAACTGCCTGTCTCCTGATGCTCCTGCTAGAGTTGATCATCAAACGCACCAAGATGGGCAAGGCCATGCGGGCCGTTTCCGTGGATCCCGAAGCCGCTCAACTAGTAGGCATCAATATCAACCACACTATCTCCTTCACCTTTGCCTTAGGGTCCGCCATGGCCGGGGCAGCGGGTGTGCTGATTGGCCTATACTACAACTCGATCGACCCGTTGATGGGCATGACCCCCGGGATCAAGGCCTTCGTTGCCGCCGTCATTGGCGGAATCGGTTCCGTCCCCGGCGCTTCCCTTGGCGGCTTCCTGATTGGCCTGTTGGAAACGGCCGTCCAAGCCGTGGGTCTTTCAGCGTACAAGGATGCCGTCGTCTATTTCGTCCTAATCGTGATTCTACTGGTCCTACCTGCTGGTATTTTCGGCAAGAAGACCAAAGAGAAAGTGTAGGTGAGTCATAAATGAAAGCCAATTTGAAATACAATGCCGCCTGGCTAGGCGTGATGGTGCTCGGCTTCGTTGTGATCGACGCCTGTGAATTTCTCGGTATCATCAACTCCTTCATTGAAAACATGCTCGTTACTATTGGCATTAACATCATCCTGGCCACTGGGCTGAACCTGATCATTGGTTTCTCTGGTCAATTTTCACTGGGCCATGCCGGATTCATGGCGATTGGGGCCTACGCCACTGGGATCATCACGCAGACACTCGTCACTCCCATTGGCTTTTACCTGTCGGTGGTGGTCGGCATCGGCATTGCCATCATCGCTGCCCTGATCGTTGGTATCCCTACCCTGCGTCTACGTGGGGACTACCTGGCCATTGCGACGATGGGAGCTGCCGAAATCATTCGGATTCTGATCAATAACCTCAAGATTACCAACGGGGCCGCAGGGCTCTTCAACATTCCACCACTGGTGACCTGGGCCACGGTCTACGTTTTCATGTGCATAACCACCATCGTGACCGTCAACTTCATTCATAGTCGTAGCGGACGAGCCGTCATGTCCGTTCGTGAAGATGAAATTGCGGCCGAGTCCATGGGCATCAACACGACCCGGTGGAAATTAGCGGCCTTTGTTTTCGGCGCTAGCACGGCGGCGATTGGGGGCTCCCTCCACGCCGCTTACATTCAAACGATTGCCCCGGGAGACTTCAACATCATGGCCTCGATTGCCATCCTGATTATCGTTGTCCTAGGCGGCGTTGGGAGTATCACCGGGACCTTCATCGCCGCCATTGTCCTGGGGACGTTGGATACCGTCCTCCAAAACTTTGGGACCCTGCGCATGATCATTTACTCGCTAGCCCTGATTCTCATTATGATTTTCAAACCATCCGGCCTCCTCGGGACGTGGGAATTTTCGTTCAAACCCCTTGGGTCACGCCAACGAAAGGAGCAGTCCGTCCATGAGTAGTCCCCTATTAACCGCACAGCAAATCGTCAAAAGTTTCGGCGGACTGACCGCCGTGGCCAACGTGTCCGTCCACTTTGATCAGAACGAACTGATTGGCCTGATTGGTCCCAATGGCGCTGGCAAAACCACGTTATTTAACCTCTTAACCGGTGTTACCCCCGTCACTTCGGGCGCAATTAGCCTTTACACGGATCAAGGCGTCCAGTCCCTCAACGGTAAAAAGCCGGCAGAAATTGCCCAAGCTGGTATCTCGCGGACCTTTCAAAACATCCGTCTCTTTAAAGAACTTACCGTCCTCGACAACGTCCGAATCGCCATGACGAACCACTACCGTGAAGGCTTCTTCACCAGTATCTTCCGTACACCCAAGTTCTACCGCACGGAGGCCGACATGACCACTGCCGCCCAGAAGTTGCTGGCAATCTTTGACCTCACGGGGGTCGCCGACCAGCCCGCTAAGAACCTGCCCTACGGGATCCAGCGGCGGTTGGAAATCGTCCGGGCTCTTGCTACCAAGCCCAAGCTTCTCTTCTTGGACGAACCGGCCGCTGGCATGAATCCAGAGGAAACGGCCGATTTGACCCGGTTGATCCGTCAAATTCAACACGATTTCCACATTACTATCGTCCTGATTGAACACGACATGTCATTGGTCATGAACGTTGTGGAACGCCTCTACGTCCTGGAACATGGGGCCTTACTAGCCGAAGGAACACCTAGCAAGATCCAACAGAATCCCGCCGTCATCAAAGCTTACCTGGGAGGTGAAGCCTAATGCTCAACGTCAAAGATCTGGTCGTCAACTACGGGGCCATTCAGGCCGTTAAAAAAGTCAGCTTCAACATCCAACAGGGGGAAATCGTTACCCTGATTGGCGCTAACGGTGCTGGCAAATCAACGATTCTTCACACCATTTCGGGCATCATGCGGCCCGTCAGCGGCGAGGTCACCTACCTCGATCACCCGATTCAAAAGACCGCTGCTCCCAAGATTGTACAGGCTGGTATCTCTCAGGTTCCCGAGGGGCGCCACATTTTTCCAGGTCTCTCCGTTCAAGAAAACCTCCAAATGGGCGCCTTTCTTAGAAAAGACCGCGCCCACCTCAGCCAAGCCTATGAAGACGTCTATCAATACTTCCCAGTGCTTAAGCAGCGGCTTAACCAAGACGCCGCCACCCTTTCTGGTGGGGAACAACAGATGCTCGCCATGGGACGGGCGTTGATGGCCCGGCCCAAATTAATGTTGCTGGATGAGCCCTCTATGGGCCTAGCCCCACTATTTATTAATGAAATTTTCGAAATTATTCAGGCCATCAATCAGGCTGGTACGACGGTATTACTGATTGAACAAAACGCCAAAAAAGCCCTGTCCATCGCCGACCGTGGCTACGTTTTAGCCGCAGGTGAGGTGAAACTTCACGGAACTGGTCAGGAACTTCTCACCAATTCCGCCGTCCAAAAGGCTTACTTAGGAGGTTAACCATGAGTGTAGCAGATTACATGACCCAACAATTAGTCGTCGTCAGTCCCCAAATGACCGTCAGCGGCGCAGTTGAATTAATGAAACAAAATCAGATTCACCGACTCCCCGTTATGGACGGAGAAACCATGGTCGGCCTGATTACTCAGGGCATCATTTCTCGGGCACTGCCCTCACAAGCAACCAGTCTTTCCGTTTACGAGACCAACTACCTCCTGACCAAGACCACCGTTGCCAGTATTATGGAAAAGAACGTCCAAACTATTCCGGCCGGCGCTCAACTAGAGGATGCCATCTACCAAATGCGAGAACATAAAATTAGCGTCCTGCCAGTGATGGCCAATGATCGCGTCGTTGGCATCATTACCAATAACGATATTTTGGACGCCTTCCTCAATATTTCCGGTTACGGTGAACCTGGTGTCATCAGTCGTATCCGCGTAGCCCACGACCATACGGGGGTCATCTTCAAGGTTGGCCAGGTCTTAGCCGACCACGACCTCAGCATTCAAACGTTAATGGTGGTCCGTGAAAATCAGGAACGGGTCATCGAACTTCACATCGCTAACGACCAGGCCGCTACCGTTAATCAGATCTTAGCGGAGGCTGGGTTTGACGTGGTTTAACCGCTAGTATTGATGTATGTTGACCGCCTCCAATCGTCAGGGGTGCCACCTGCTATGGGGACCGGGCCAAGCCACAGGTCGGTCTTGGCCCTCGACTTTCAGCCTTGGTCCTTCATCAAGTCTGAAAGCTCGTCCCGTGGCGTAGACTCGGAAAACCACCGAGTTAACGCCACCGACACAGCCGGTAACCCCCCTGACGATTTCCGGCTACATTGACCTTTCTAGACAAACTCCCTCTAACCACCTAACCACAACATCCACTATCTTCAGCAAGCTGATAACGCAAAAAGCTACCAATAAGTTCTTAACGAGTTGTTGGTAGCTTTTTTCGCTACGAATCATCCTTGATATTGCCGCGACGGCTGAGTCTATCATCATTTACATAGTCTTGGTAATCGTCGCTATTTTATACGGTATCACTAAAAATAGATAACGCTAAAGAAGTAACCTGTGCTTAAAAAACAAACTTCATTGGTGTCTCTGTCTGAAACCAACCCCGTCACCGGTGGTCAGGGACGGAGTCAGCTGTGTCGACGGTGTTGGCTGGCGATTTTAAGCCAACCTACAGCGTGGGACGAACTTGAAGCTCTGTTCGCACCTTGAACAGGGATTCAAGTCGAGCCGGAGGACCGCCCTTTGGCCGCAGGCGGTCCCCACAGCAGGCGTAGTCCCTGACCACCGGTGACCCATGACCACAAGCAGTGACACAACAAAAAAGACGCGCAAGAACGGCCCTTTCGAGCAATTCTTGCGCGTCTTATTTAAGTTTGCTTTTTAAACCACTGTAATCCGTAGATTACTTAAGTGGCTTCCATTGCCAGTCGTTAACTTCTGGTAAATCGGTCCCAACCTCACGGATGTAAGCATTGTGCTTAGCAACCATGTCGTCCATCCGCTGAGTGAAGTAAGCACCCTTGATAGCGTATGAATCGATGGCGTTAACGGCTTCCTTAGCCAAGTGGTAACGGTCCAAGTGGTTCAGGACACGCATATCAAATGGCGTGGTGATATCACCGTTTTCACGGTAACCGTGAACGTAAAGGTTGTGGTTCGTCCGGTCAAAGAAGAGATCCTTAACCAGGTCTTCGTAGCCGTGGAAGGCGAAGATGACAGGCTTGTCTGTCGTAAACAGACGGTCGAATTCATCATCGGAAATCCCACGAGGGTCCAACTTAGGTGAACGAAGCTTCAAGAGATCAACCACGTTGATGAAGCGAATCTTCATTTCAGGGAATTCGTCATGCAATAATGAAATTGCGGCTAATGATTCCCAAGTTGGTTCAGTACCAGCTGCAGCAAAGACGATATCAGGTTCTTGACCTTGGTCAGTAGAAGCCCAGTCAACGTAGCCCAACCCATTGTGAACCAGGTTAGTGGCTTCATCAATGGAGAACCATTGTGGACGTGGGTGCTTAGACGTCACGATCAAGTTGATCTTTTGACGGCTAGAGAAGGCCACGTCACCAACAGCTAACAAGGTGTTGGCATCGGCTGGCAAGTATTCACGAATGAATTCTGGCTTCTTTTCAGCCAAGTGGGTCAACATACCAGGATCTTGGTGGGTGTACCCGTTGTGGTCTTGCTGGAAGACAGTTGAGGTATCCACGAAGTTCAATGATGGATAGTCATGACGCCAGTCTTGTTCCGTAGCCTTACGCAACCACTTCATGTGTTGCGTCAACATGGAATCAACAACCCGCCCAAATGATTCGTAGGTGGCGAAGAAACCATGACGACCAGTCAGAACGTAACCTTCCAACCAACCTTCAGCTTGGTGTTCGGAAAGTTGTGAGTCAATGACCCGGCCTTCGTGAGCCATGTTTTCATCATTTGGTTCCTTGATGTTTTCCATCCATTGACGCTTACCGTAATCCAACATGCTGTAAAGGCGATTAGACTTGGATTCGTCAGGACCAAAAGCCCGGAAGTTTTCTGGGTTCAACTTCATGACATCAGCCAGATAATCAGACCAAACTAACATGTCTTGTGCGATGGTCTTCCCGTGTTCTGGGATGTCCAAAGCGTACTTCTTGTAGTCTGGCAACTTCAATGGTTCTGGCTTGATCCCACCATTAGTGATAGGGTTCATTGCCATCCGTTGATCGCCCTTAGGGGCCATGTCACGGACTTCTTCCTTAACGGAACCGTCTTCGTTGAATAATTCTTCTGGTTTGTAAGACTTCATCCAGTTGACCAACGTGTCAGCGTGTTCCATGTCGCCAGCGGCAACGGGAATTGGCACTTGATGCGCACGGAAGGAGCCTTCGATTGGGTTACCATCCAAATCAGCCTTGGGACCAGTCCAGCCCTTAGGTGAACGGAAGATAATCATTGGCCAGTTAGGCAATGAGTCATCGTTGTTTTCACGAGCATGCTTTTGAATGGACTTGATTTCAGGAATAACTTCGTCCATCGTCTTAGCCATGTCTTCGTGAACCCGCGTGAAGTCCTTTTCGTTTTCATCAATTTCAACGAAGTGAGGATCCCAGCCCATTCCTTCGAAGTACTTGGTCAAGTCTTCGTCGGACATCCGTGACAGGATGGTTGGGTTAGAAATCTTGAACCCGTTCATGTTGATGATAGGTAAAACGGCACCGTCTTTGATTGGGTTGATGAACTTGTCTGAGAACCATGAAGCGGCCAATGGGCCAGTTTCGGATTCCCCATCACCAATTTCAACTGCGGCAATGACGTCTGGGTTATCTAAGATAGCACCAGTCCCATGGGAAAGGCTGTAACCGAGTTCCCCACCTTCATGGATAGAACCTGGTGTTTCAGGGGCGGCATGAGATGCAACACCACCTGGGAAGGAGAATTGCTTGAATAAACGCTTCAAACCTTCTTCGTCTTGGGAAATGTTTGGATAAATTTCACTGTAGCTTCCATCAAGATATGAGTTAGAAACCATAACTTGGCCACCATGACCTGAACCTTCAATATAGAACATGTTCAAGTTGTACTTTAAGATTGCCCGGTTTAAGTGAGCATAAATAAAGTTTTGAGAAACGATTGTTCCCCAGTGACCAATTGGCTTAATCTTTACATCATCAGAGGTTAAGTCACGCTTCAATAATGGGTTGTCACGCAAAAATAATTGACCGACTGACAGGTAGTTCGCTGCACGCCAGTACTTGTCTACGCCTTCCAAGTATGCCTTGGAGTCGAAGTCTGTATTTGCCATGTAATTAACACTCCTTCTTTGAATTCGTAACTGCATAATCTAGTTGATAGAAAATGTGTAAAATTTATCTCGTATTGAATACCGGGATGTTTTTACAGCCTCTATCATAGCTTCTTTTTTTGAAAAGTCAACCTTTTAGAAAATTGGGTCGTATCAATTTATAAAAACACGGACCACAAGCAATTGCATCCATAAAAAAAGGATTTGAGATAAAAGTCTCAAACCCTTTAGCGTTCCGAACGTATATAGTTAAACCGTACGACAACCGGTAAATTTCTTTGCGGACAAACCACTTTCACAATCCACGGTCGCTTTATTCTTCTTCTAATGAAACAAAGGTGTTATAGTTCAAATACTGGTAATGCAACCGCATGTTAGAAAATTCAAACGGTGTGCCGTCATCCAGGAAGAACACACCCTCCATGATGCCGACGGGTTCCACCGGCTTCAGGTTTAGGAGTTCTTGATCTTCCGCCGTTGAGGGCTGGGCTTGAATCGACATGAAGGACTTAGTAACCACCTTACCCTGACTTTCAAGGTAGTTAAAGATGGAGTCCCCCACCGTTTTCTGGGATAGATTAGGCGCAATCTTGATGGGAATGTAGCCCGTTTCAATCATAAAGGGTTTGTCATCAAATAACCGCAGTCGTTTGATTTCGTAGACAAAGTCCCCGGCGTCCAAAAATAAATCTTGTTGGATTTCCTTACTAGCAGGCACCACGTCAAACTTTAACAACCGAATCCCTGGTGTATTCCCCGCTGACTTCATACTGTCGGTAATTCCTAAATTAGATCCTTCATATTGAAAAATCGATTGGTTTTTCATATATAATGGGTTAATGAAGGTTCCTGATCCCCGCTTCTTAAAGATGATCCCCTGGTTGGCCAAAACACTTAGGGCCCGCTTCACGGAGCTGCGGCTGACCCCATAGGCCTCGCTCAGACTCCGTTCATCCGGGAGCCGTTTGTTGGGAAATTCATTTTGATGAATGCGTTGCTTCAAGTCGCGCATTACTTGTCGATAGACTAAATCTGCCATGATATCTCCTCATAAACTCTTCAACTAGACAATTCTCTGTGTTAGAGTATAACAGGTTTTAGTGGCGGTGTCTTCTTTTCTTCAAAAACAACCGTTCCATTTATTTTTAAAGTGCGGTCCAATTATAAAGATTACTTTCGAAAGGTGAGTCCCATGGCTAAAAAGAAAAAGGGCAAACGTCTCCACAAGACGCTCGTCGAACAGATATTAGATAAGAATAAAATTACCTACAAGCAGTTTGAATTCGCCACCCATACCAAGGGGGACGTGGCCCAGTTAGACGTTGAACACGATAACGTCGATGAGCACCACATTTACAAAACTTTGGTTCTGAGTGGCCCTACCACTGGTCCCGTTGTCGGCGTTTTACCTATTGATGAACACCTCGATGAGAAGAAGCTGGCCAAGGCTTCTGGTAATAAAAAAGTCGACATGGTGCCTTTAAAAGACTTAGTTAAAACTACCGGCTACGAGCACGGTGCCAACACGCCCGTCGGAATTTGGGAAAAGAACCATTTCCCCATCTACTTCGACAACACGGCGCAAGCTCAGGGACAGATACTGGTTTCCTCTGGTCAGATTGGCCGGTCGGTGGAACTCGATGCCACAGAATTAGCAACGCTGGTTCATGGCACGTTCACCGACTTGCTGGAGTAAGGAAATGAATACGGATCTGACCGTGATTTTTAAAAATCTCGGCATCGTGGGACTAAACCTCCTAGTGATTCCCTTCATCTTCGTCACGTTGCTCACCTACCTCAACCGCGATACGAAAAAATTCTTAGCCAATGGTTTCGGCGTGAACAGCGAGCTCTACCTAGGATTCATTGGTATCTTCTTCCATGAACTCAGTCACCTGCTAACGGCCGTCTTATTTGGTCATCGCATCGATCGCGTCCGATTATTAAAGCGACCCCATCCAGATCGAGTTGGTGCCGATGGCCAGCCTGACCTGGCACTAGGCTACGTCAATCACACCTGGAATCAACGCAACTGGTACCAAACCATTGGCAATTTGTTTATCGGTATTGCCCCAATTTTCGGCTGTGCCGCAGTGTTGTTAGGCTTGACGGCCTTATTGATTCCCAGTATTTTCAACGGCATGTTGGCCCTAGTAGCCGACCCTTTCAACCTGAATTGGCAGGGCTTCTCACAGGCGCTGGGTGGCGATACCCACCCGTTCATTCGTTGGACGATTATGATTTTGCTATCGCTCAATATTAGTATTGGTGGCTTCGATCTAAGTGCCGCGGACTTTGCCAACTCCCGTATCGGGCTAATTGGCTTCATTGGCATCATCACGGCCGTAACCGTGATCCTCACCATGCTGAATCTGGCGGACGGTTTTTTAAAGGTCGTTGCGGCAGCAATTACCTTATTAGCGCTGGTTCTCGGCTACTCTCTGTTTGTCTCCTTCCTGACTAATCTACTAGTCCGCTTGGGTTTGCAGATTAAGGATCACTAGTCGTACCGGATAAATTTAAACTATGCTTCATAGGAAGCGGTATGACGGCAGTCATACCGCTTTTTTGAGTTACTAATTAAAGGTTAAAAGTTCAAAAAAAAAACGTTATCAAACCAAGAATAGTAAGGCGGTATAGACTTAAAATTAGTCTCACCCAGCCACCAGAGGCGGTCAGAGATTCCGCCTGCTGTGGGGAACGCCTGCGGCCTGAAAAGCGGTCCTGCGGCTCGGTTTGAAGTCTGGAAAAACCACCAGTCTCCAACCACTTCCCACGCTGTAAGCCGAGAATCGGCTAACACCGTCGACACAGCTGGCTCCACCTCTGACCCCCTCCGGTTAAACGGGTTCTAGGAACCGAGCTAGCTTAAGAACTTGCATGACAGCACTTACTCAATATTATTGGTGTGCCACTACGTAGCCGTAGAGTGAGCCAAATTTGGACTCAGCCGTGGGATTTTTAAGTGATTTTCTTAAAAATGGCGACTTGAAGACGTGCCTTTGCGGCTTCAAGCGAGGGGCAAGACCGCCCTTTGGCTTGTCCCGTCCTTCCCACCGCGTTCCGGTCCAAATTTGGCGAACGGTCAGGCGGCAATTTTCCACTATGTCTGACTAAGCTCCAACACCCAATCCTTGTTGAATCAGGCACAGTGGGTATTTCAGTACTTTCAACCTTTTGGATTACTAACCTGATAGTCCAACCATCTGTTTCACATGAAACATCTTCTCGAACAGTCAACGAACCAGCTAAGGGGTCCGCCTTGACTGACAATCCGTCCCCTCGCAGACTAGGGCTAATCAGCGACCTCATTCGCCCAGTTCACGGGTCGTTTCAAGGGAGGAATCATGCCATGCACAAGCAACGGGATTTTCGTGAGCAACTCATCAAGCGATTCTACGGCATCAACTGGGACCTGAGTGCTGAGCAGCGTCGGGCCCTTCATCAAATTATCTTCAATGCACTATTAATGTGTATTGGTTTTTTATTGGTAATCCCCGTGGTCGTGAGCATTTGGATTGCCCAACCGACCACGGCACTGCTCGTTTTCATTTACGCCGACATTATATTTATTTTCTACCTTCTGTTCTACCTGCGCTTCGCCGGTCGGAGCATAGAAATTCGATCGTCAGATCCGGCTGATGCCCCAGATAAGGTTAGTGCTCTAAAACTCGTTTTACGGGCAGCCATCGTGAGCGGAATAATGTATGGCGTGGCCACCTATTTTTTGTTTGCCATCACCGATGCCACGACTGATAAGGTGAGTGCGCTACGGGAGTTGATCAAATGGACCAGCCTCACTGGCCTATTCTGGCGGACGATTTTCTTTGGCTCGATGATGGGAATCGTTGATTTATGGCGGATTCGCAAGATTCATTAAACAGAGTGGCCCAGAAGGCAGTTAGGCAATGAACATTGACTAACCGCCTTCTGACGCACGTTTCAACCATATACGTTCAGAGCACAAAAGGGTGTGAGACGTTTGTCCCACACCCTACTTTTGAAATTATTCATCTGGAAGTTAAAAGTTCACAGCACCAGCGACTTTGAAGATACAGGTTAAGCGAGTGAGAAAACTGGCATACTTGAAGCGCCCCACAGCAGGCAGAATACCTGGCCACCAGAGTACTAATTTAGCAATGCCACTCTCCCGATTACTTATCAGTCCGTTGATACCGGAACACAATAAAGTAAAACCCAAAGTTAACCACACTGAGGATAAAGATCAGGCCAAATGCCAGCTGACTCCCAATTGCCGTTTCATGCGCGTAGGACATGCCCGATACCTTAACCGATGACATCAATGCTGCCAGAATCGTGGTCCCAAGTGATCCGGCAAACTGTTGACCAGTGTTGTAAATGGCGTTGGCATCCGCCCGTTGACTCACGTCGACTTCCTTTAAACCATTCGTCAACGTGTTACTGAAGGCCATCGACCGGCCAATACTGAAGATAATGTAGAGAACGGCAATCATAATCACACTAAGTCCCTGACCAAACAAGGTAAACATCAGCGCGGCAATCAAGAATAGGCAACTCCCCAGTAAAATTGGTAACCGGGCACCGTGCTCATCAAGTAAATGGCCAAACCAGGGTTGCAGGATCGCCGTAATCAGACTCCCGGGTAGGAGCATCATGCCCCCAATCAGTGATGTCGCGCCTACCACGATTTGGGCATAGTTAGGCAACGCAAAGTTGATTCCGATATTACAGAACTGCAGAATCACGTAGGCAAAGAAACTGTATGTGAAGACCGGATTCTTGAAGATTTCTAGCTTCAAGAGCTTACGCTCACTGCGTTTAGAAATCCAGATATACCCCAGGAGTGCCGCTACGGCCAATAAGACCCCACCTAAAAACTGCCAACTCACCAATCCGGCTGATGACAGACTGTTAACGCCCAGCGTAAAACTCACGAACGCCACGGCTAATAAGATAAATTGGCCCCAGTTGAAGCAAATTTTCTGCGTTGGTGCGTACTGTTTGATGGCTCCCATCCCCAGCAACAAGAGAATGATTTCTACCGGCATCGTTGACCAAAAGATCAGCCGCCAGTTGGCTAAATAAACCATCACCCCACCAAACGTCGGCCCACTTGCTGGTGCAATCATCAAAATCAAACCAGCCATGCCCATGTAAAATCCCAGTCGGGACCGTGGGACACTTTCAACCACGATGTTAAACATCAGGGGAATCGCCAAACCAGCACACCCTGCTTGAATCAAGCGACCAAGCAATAAAATAGGAAAATTAGTTGCGAGCGCACAAATTAAATCACCTAAAATAAACGCCAGCGCGGCGGTCACAAATAATTGTTTATTCGTAAAACGTTGCTTTAAAAACGCTGAGGTAATCATCAGTAACGCTACCATTAGTAGATAACCGGTGGTGATCCACTGCACGGTGTTCAGGGACACGTGCATCTGTTTCATCAGGGCTGGAAACGCCACGTTCATTGACGTTTCGACCAGGATGCCCAGGAAGGCCATCAGCGCAATCGCAAAGATGGCAATCAGGTTCTCCCGTGGCACCTTCTCTGGTTGAGTCGTTGTTTGCATTTTAATCTCTTCTCTCAAATTAGCATTACTCCCAATCATACGCACATTTTTACCAAAATGCATGGGTTAATTTCACTTAAACCGGTTTCAAATAAAAAACACGGTCGCCTAAGCTTCCGCATTCCATTCTGCCTTGTATTCGGCTAGAAAATCCAACATAACTTGCTGGCGGTGTTCAGCCAACTGCTTCGCTGCCGCCGTGTTCATCAAATCCTTCAGTGTGAGGAGTTTTTCGTAAAAATGATTGATGATAGTTTCATTATCTAAATTGCGATATTCGGCGTGCGTCATGGCCGTTCTGGGCTTCACCGCTGGATCATAAATCTTTTCCCCAAAGTGACCGCCAAAATAGATAGCCCGCGAAATACCGATGGCCCCAATGGCGTCTAGTCGGTCAGCATCTTGGACGATTTGGCCTTCCAAAGGTAACGGCTTAGCGGTCCCATCCAGGGTTTTGTGGTAGGACATGTTATCCATGATCAGAAAAATCGTGGTGATTTGCGCGGTGGAAAATCCTTGAGCCGTTAAAAATTGCGTGACTTCAGCGCTCGCCGCTTCAGTATCAGTCACCAATTTTTCGTCAATGACGTCGTGGAGGTAGGCGGCGGTCACCGTTTCCACGCGGTCAGCCTCAGGATACGACTGAATTAACCGATCGGCTAACCCTACGACCCGTTGAATGTGATCAAACCCGTGGCCCGTCTCGTCGTCCCCCATTTTAGATTTTGAAAATTCACGAACTGCTGCTAATACTGTTGCTGCTGTCATGCTTGATCCTCCTTGGATGGCTGTTCTGGTTTAGGTGGTACGGGGCCCCCAACGAGCCCGTAGAAAAAGAGATGCATCAACTGATCAACCAAGTGTTGATACTCGTCTGGCCCCACCTTAGCGCGACTAAAGAAATCGACGTACATATCTAGAAATAACATCAAGGCTTCATTGGAAATCTCTGGGTTAATACTCCCAGCGGCGCGCCCACGGGCGACCATGGCGTCCCAGAATTCTTTTTTTCCGGCCTCATAGGCGTCCTTGACCGCGTGACTACCTAAATTACCCTGCATTTCATCAATCACAAAACTGTAAAAATCCGGATTCAGACCGTCACTCATCGCGACCTTGGTCGTCATCATCCACTTAACGACTTCGGTAAAGGACATCTGCTGATTGTCAACAGTTTCCCGAAAGCTCGCATATCCCTGATTGATCAAGTCGATGACGACCTGATGTCCGAGTTCTAGTTTACTATCAAAGTACTTGTACAACGTGACTTGGGAAACACCCGCCTCGGCTGCTACCGCCTTGATGTGGGTCGGTTTATAGCCATCACGCATAAATAGTTTCATTCCCGCGGCCAAAATACTCTGACGTTGACGTTGCTTTCGTTCCTGATTTGTCGCCATATTCCGTCGCCACCTTCGCTAAACTCTCTTCGTTTATTTTATCATAACGCATTCCACCAGCGTTTTTAATTTTAGTGAACTATTTTGTTAAAATAGTTCACTTTTTCATTGACTTTGGGTATCCCCGGGCTTACGATGATAGCGATTTAAAAACTGCGAGGAGGGGATTTTTTATGACAACTAATCCTGTACTTCAAATCACCCATCTACAAAAAAAATTCGGCCATTTTCAGGCCCTAAAAGATATTACGTTTGACGTCCATCCCGGCGAAGTCTTCGGCTTTATTGGCCCCAATGGCGCGGGGAAATCCACGACGATTCGCGTCCTCCTGGGCATCATCCGGGCCAGCGGCGGAAGTGCCAGTATCTTCGGTCAAAACGTTTGGCACGACAGCGTCAAGATTCATCAACGCCTGGCCTACGTTCCCGGCGACGTTTACCTGTGGCCGAATTTAACTGGTGGCGAAATCATCGACCTCCTACTCAAGATGAACGGAACGGCCCACTCCGAAAAAACCGACGAACTTATTAAACGTTTCGGCCTCGATCCCACCAAGAAGGCCCGCACTTATTCAAAGGGAAATCGCCAAAAAGTGGCACTCATTGCAGCCTTTTCCCAGGACGCAGATTTCTATATCTTTGACGAACCGACGTCCGGACTCGATCCCCTGAACGAACGCATCTTCCAGGAAGCGGTTCTGGACTTAAAGGCGCGTGGCAAAGCCGTCCTTTTATCCAGCCACATCCTATCAGAGGTTGAACGCATGTGTGACCGCATCGGCATCATCCGTGAAGGCCAGATTATCGAGACCGGCAGCTTAGCCGAGATGCGCCACCTGACGCGAACCATGATCACCGTGACGTTGGGCGATGACTTTGACGTCACCACGTTAGCAGGCGTCCATGGTGTAACTGCTGGTCACCAACCTCAAGAATGGCAATTTGCGGTAGAAGATGCCCAACTAAAAGCCGTTATGGCTACGCTAGCGCAACACGAAATCGTGGCTTTACAAAGCACGCCACCCACGCTGGAAGACCTCTTTATGCACTACTACACGGGAAAGGAGTGACCACGATGTCTCGTTATGGACGTACTGGCCAACTGGTTCGGTTAAACTTACGCCGGGACCGGTTTCGCATTCTCATGTGGATTCTTATTCTGGCCGCGCTAATGGCCAGCGTTGCCTGGAAATTTGAAGGCATCTACGGCACTCCTACTGAAATCAACGCTATCAAAGGGACGTTGGCTAGCCCCGGTATCGTTGCCATGTTTGGCGCCTTTTCCTTTAGTGGCAAAGTCACCACGGCCGAGATTTTTGCCAATGAGATGCTCCTGTTCATGGGACTGATTCAGGTCGTAATGAACCTCGCACTGAGTGTCCACGCAACGCGGGCTGAAGAAGATTTAGGCATTACGGAGCTCGTACGAGCACACGCGGTGGGAACGTTAGCCCCACTGTCAGCCGCGGCCATTGAGCTCGTCTTAGTCAACGGTCTGTTGGGACTTCTTTACGGTGCCGGATTGACCGCCGCAAACATGCCCGGCGCCACCACCCAAGGTAATTGGTTGATCGGTATCGGATTAGCGGCCACCGGTCTGCTATTTGGCATGCTAGGCCTCATAACCGCCCAGGTCGCTGACCACTCCTCGAGTGCCACTGGCCTCGCTTACACGTTGTTTGGCCTGAGCTACCTAGCCCGGATGGTCACCGACGTCCAGCACCCCAAGCTGACGTGGTGGTCACCACTGGGGTGGGTGGAAAAATTAGCCCCCTACAATGACCCTACCTGGCAGCCTGTCTGGTTGAGTTTAGGACTGGCGTTCATCCTTTTAGCCATTGCCTTCTGGGCCAATAGTCACCGGGACCTGGGGGCTGGTGCCATCACGACCCGTCCCGGCCGCAAACAAGCCTCCGTTTTCTTACGCGGTCCCATTTCTCTGATTTGGCGGCGGCAACGTAACGTACTGATTGGTTGGCTGGTTGGCATCATCATCTTTGGTGCAGCCTACGGGACGGTCTTCAACACCATTGGCGACATCCTGAAGACCAATCCGACCATGCAACAGGTCTTTGGTGCCACCATGGTCCACGAGGCCAACCACAGCATCCTAGTGAGCTTTACTGCCCTGTTGGCCGTGGTGATGGCCGCCGTTTCCGTTATTCCTGGCATGCAATTGATTTTAAAATTGCACACCGATGAGACCCGCGGTTGGCTAGAAGCCCTCTACGCACGACCATTGAGTCGTACCCGCCTACTATTCAGTTACGTAGGTACGGCCTTTGTCACCAGCACGCTGGCCTACATGGGCGGCCTAGCAGGTATTGTTGTCATGGGTGACGCCAGCCTGACGCACATTAAAGACGGCATTAGTGCGTCAGAATTTTGGCAAGCCGTAGCTGCCCAACTCCCTGAAATCTGGGTATTTCTCGCGTTGAGTGTGTTACTCGTTGGCTGCTGGCCGCGTCTGAAATCACTGAGTTGGGCGTACCTTGCACTGGGCTTCGTGAGCGTCTACATGGGCAGTCTTCTGAAGCTTCCTGGCTGGGTCAAAAACCTGACACCGGCCGGTTGGATGCCACGAGTCCCAATTCACGACGTTAACTGGACCACATTTAGTTGGATGATTGGGTTGGCGCTAGCACTGGTTCTAATCGGTTGGTTCGGCTACCGGCGGCGTGATTTACACATGAGTTAATTGCCCGCCTATGGAGAGAAACAGCTCTAATTGTCCGCCTACGGCAGCCAGGGGACGGGACCCGCTGTGGGGTCGGTTCCAACCCCCAACCCGGGTTTCCACCTCGACTTGAAGCTACGAAAGCCCCGTATCTCCAAGCTCGACCCGCGCTGTAGGCCGGGAAAATACCCCGACCAACACCGCCGACACTGCGGGTCCCGTTCCCTGACTACCTGCGGCTACACTGTAATCTATGCAAACATTCAATCAGAATTAAATCATTTAAAATAGTGAACGTGAAGTGGTGATGTTGCCGGAATACTGGCGATATCACCACTTTTTTGATTATAAATCCACGTAGTCGTTGATGAATTAGATAATATAAATATTTATTGCCCCGGATATACCTTTGTACTTAGAACAGTTACCGATTTAATATGACGTTCTAGACTTCTTCAGCTCGTTCAATTATTGAATCGCAAGGCCTTACAAATACTGTTATATCAACGTTTATATATAGACTGTCCGACCGAATTTAGCCTAGTAATCTGCCGAATTAGTCGTAATATCAAGAGCAAAAGGAGGTTCCTTCATGAAACCATCAGCCAGCTTACTGCTCATCGGTACCACCCTAGCCACCATGCTCCTGGTCCCTGCCAACGTTCAGGCATCTGAATACTCTGCCGCTCGCGCCAATTCGGTCCGTTTGGTCTGGCGTCATTCTATGCATCAACACCTCTACCATACTCACCGCGGCTCCCGTTACTCTAAGCATCTGGGCGTCCGTTATGGTCGCAACACGGAGGACATCACGTGGATCACAAACGCTCACGAAAAACTTTACGACAAACGCACCCACAAAGCCGCTATTTACTACCACGTAAATAGTTTTGATGGTCGCCACGGTGGTTGGATCTGGCGCGGGTATTTAACCCCTGGTGGTGCCACCGTTAAACCGAGCCCCACCGACAAGCCGTCCGTCGACCTCAACCAGGAACAGGGACAACGATTTGACAATACTATTCGTAGTCTCTTTCCTGGAACTGTCAGCGACACTACCCTGAGCAACCAGGCTAGTGCCGCCATCAACCCCTCTGACGGGGAACGTTCTCCCAAAGTACCGGCAGGACAGGTCTACATTCGCCTCTACAACCAAGTGACACAACCAACCGCCCAGAGTTACCGTGAGGCCCTAATCACTGCTGGCTACCCCGCTGCCAAATTGGCTACCTTTAAGGGGTGGCACATTGGCGTCGCCACCCAGACTGACCAAGAATTTGGCGAGGGCGTCAACTTTGGTGACGCAGCCATCTACTTAGCGCCACAACACTAAGCCAAATCAAAAATTGTGTGCAACTAATACGTGTGCAATACATTTACCCTTGGGAGATAAAAGACATGTGTGAAAAGTACGACATGGACGGGGGCGGTTGCACAAGCATCACTATTTCCGGACTTCTGCGCTATTTTTTGATTTCATGCCTCATTTCATTATTACTTGGCTAATAAAAATTAGTCCATTAATCTACCATCAAGATTACTGAACTAGTCACATATTTTAACCATTTCAATAACCACCCGATTACCACCTCAGACCAGTGACGGTCCAATTAGTACGGCGTAATAATCCTCGCAATTTTCTCAAGCTTCCAGTATGCTATTTTATGTTGGCTCCCCCAGCCTTCTAAAAAGCACCTAAAAACCGCGTCATCCCCGGCTAGAACCAGGAGATGACGCGGTTAATTTATGATTTGCTGTTCGAGCAAGGGGCTATCATACCATACAAAATCTACTCACTTTAATTTGTGGTCAGCAATCAAAGCCGAGAGGTCGCAGCAGATGGGCTCAGGCGCCTCGTTATTCTTAGTGCCAGTGGTTTTCTGGCAGTTAGAATAAGACCAAGTTTTAAGACTCACGGGCTTGGTGAGGCTTAAAATTGTGTCGGCACCGTTCCAGCCCATCTGCTGTGACCGGTAAGGCGCCAACTACTGAATCACAACATCGTAGTGGTTGCCAGTGATGGCCGTCCCGCGGTCATGCACGACACCCATCCCTAACGGCGTCATAATCTTCGTCCCAAAAGCCACGTTGGCTGGAGCGGCCACGACCCGGTAACCATTAGGATCCAGGCCGTTGGCACTGATCTTTGTGCCATCAGCGGTCAAACTCCCGGAATAGTACGTCCACTTATTTCCGTTGAGGTAAACGACGCCCTGACTTTCAAATTGGGCAACCGTAATGGTGGCGCCACTTGCCTGGGTCGTCGTGGCACTGGCAGTGGTCGTCTTGATGTTGCCCGTACTCTTAGTAGCTGAGGTGTATGCCCCATAGGTTGAAGTTTGTGGTTGGTAGTGATAACGTTGTGCGCTCCGTGGTGCCTGCGAATGAAGGGTGCTGGCATTTGCGGTCACACTGGAGGCGCCGATACCTGCGGCTAAAACGGCGGCGGTACTTAACGTGGTGATAATTACTTTCTTAATCATCAATGTGTTCCTCCCTTTCGATTACCCATAGCTTACTGCCACAATATCTCAAACCCGTGATTGCCACGTTACCGATTGATTAAGCGAACGTAAATTTCATGACAATTTGTCACGGCCTTTACCAAAATGACATAGTGTTCAAGAAAGGGTTAATGGTCCACTTAAGCTACCCTTAACACCGTTATGATACGGTATTATTGGGGGATTTATGCGACGCCACCCTGTGCCCGCTAAACGAAAAAAGCAGTCTGACCAAGCTAACTTGGTAGACTGCTTTTCACCTATAATCATACGCAATTAAACCTGCGTCCTATTTGGTCAGACGTTCAACGTCTCGCACGATCATTAATTCTTCATTCGTTGGTACAACTAACGTCTTGATGTGACTGCCATCAGGACTCACAATGTGTTCTTCCCCACGGAAATCGTTCTTGGCTGGGTCGATGGCAATGCCAAAGTAGCTCAGCTTATCGGCAACCGCTTGGCGCATCTCAACACCATTTTCACCAGAACCCGCCGTGAAGACGATGGCATCCAAACCACCTAGTTCAGCAATGTAGCTCCCCACGTAGCGAACAACGCGGTCAACAAACATCTGCAGGGCCAACTTAGACTTTGGCCGTTCATCCTGGGTCTGTTCCAGGTCCCGTTGGTCGGGTGAAAGTTCTGAAATACCAAGTAACCCAGACTTATTGTTTAAAACATCGATCATCTCTGGCATCGTCTTGTGGAGCTTTTCAGCCAGGAAGGCGACCAATGAAGCGTCAATGTCCCCAGAACGGGTCCCCATCATGACCCCTGCGAGCGGCGTGAAGCCCATCGAGGTATCGATAGCGTGACCGTGGTCAAAGGCCGTGACGGACGAACCAGAGCCCAAATGCAGCGTGATCAACTTGAGTTCCTCTAGCGGTTTGCCCAGCAATTCGGCCGTACGGTGAGCCACGTAACGGTGACTGGTTCCGTGAGCGCCGTACTTTCTGGCACCAAATTTTTCATAGTATTCGTAAGGAATGCTGTACATATAGTTAACTGCAGGCATGTCAGCGTACAGTGACGTGTCAAAGACAGCGACCTGCTTGGCTTCTGGCAGTAACTTTTGGAAGACTTCCACGTAGTACGCTTGCACGGGATTGTGAAGGGGTGCGTAGTCTTTCAGTTCCTTGATCTGTTTGAGTACGATTGGCGTAATGACAGCGGAGTCCTTGAAGACTTCCCCACCAGCAACGATTCGGTGACCCACCCCAGTGATTTCGCTAAGGTGTTTCACGATACCGTAGGACTTCAACCGCGTCAGCACCATTGCTGCTGCGAGTTCATTCGTAATGTTATCCTGCGTATCGGTAATCTTTTTACCGTCCGCTAATTTCACTTTAAAAATGGAACCGGGTAAGTTCAAACGGTCAACCAGACCCGATGCGATAACTTTTTCTTCGGGCATGGAAAAGAGTTTCCACTTCAGTGTTGAACTACCTGCGTTAATTGCTAATGTTTTTGCCATGATACTCCTCCCAATCGTTTTTTTCTCGGTTACCTCCTAGTCTAAAGAATTTTGTAACCGTTTTCAAGAAAGAATTCTCGTTTTAGTGAAAAACTGGTCCATTCTTTGCACTTACTCGGTTAATAACTGCTGCGGTGAAAGGGTCCGCGACTGCACAAAGATTGTGTAGGCGGCCCGTGGAGCTAATACTTCTGGTCGCGTTAACCAAAAAATAATGAAATCCAAGATTCCCTGCGATATGAGTTCCTGAGCAAAGTCAGTTGGCATCTCCTTAGTCAGTGGGACCCCAACGACCTGATTGATAACCGCTTTTGTCTGAGTCATGAGGCTAGAAGCGGGGCTTTGAAGCAGGGTGATCAATAGCGCACGCTGCCGATAGGCGTACTGAAAGAATTGCCAGAAGGCATCCCGCGTTGGTGACGTATCCGTTACCCGTACTGGCTTGGTGTAACGCTGAAAGATCTCAGTAACCTGCTGAACTAGTTCCCCCTCATAGTGTGCCAACAGATCAAACTTATCCAAGTAGTGTAAATAAAACGTTCCGCGATTAATACCTGCAATCCGAGTAAGTTTCTGAACCGTCAACCGGTCAAAGCCCTCCTGCGCCATTAATTTAATAAAAGCGCGTTGCAATCTAGCTTCCGTCATCAATACCTGCGTATTACTTTCCATAGCCATCCCCCCAAATAATCGGTCACTGAACTTTCTGCCCCAATTAAATCATCTTTTCCTACCACCAAGCAATCAACAACGTGATCATTTCTGTTGCTAGTTATGTCACTAATCATATGCGATGAAACCAGAATCTAGGCTATTTATCTTGCCCTAACACCAAACATCTCTCACTAAATTGTTGATTGCTTCCCTCAGTTTCAATGCGTATTCTGTAGACGGTCAATCAACCAAGTGTTTATTTGAAAGGTGTGATTTGATGTTCAAAAGTGAATGGCAATTTCTTTGTCAACATAAGAAAACGTTCGTCGTCCTGTTTATGATTGCCTTGATTCCCGCAATCTATTGTTTCCTGTACCTCTCCTCCATGTGGAACACGTACGGCCACACAGACGACCTCCCCGTTGCCGTCGTTAACCACGACCATCCCGTTACCTTCCACAACCATCACATTGCCATTGGCCAATCCCTGACGCATAACTTGAAAACCTCAACTTCCCTAGACTTTCATAAACTGAGCGATACCACTGCCAATCATCAGTTACGTCAAGGGAAAATCTATCTAATTGTCACCATCCCTCATAACTTCTCACAGAATGCGACAACTCTTCTGACTAAAACTCCTCAAAGACTACGCCTTCACTATCAGATCAATTCCGGTGCTAACTTCATCGTCTCTAAAATGACGACCGGTGTGGCGAACACAATTACAGCTAAGGTCAGCCATAGCGTCACTCAACTGGAATCAACTACCCTTCTACAAGCGCTACGGGGAAGTACGACCGGCATGAGCCGTGTCGCTGCTGGTAACACCCAGTTAACCAGTGGCACTCAGCGACTCTTAAATGGCAATCAACAACTGCAAACTTCTACAACGCCGATTCACAATCCAGCACTATCTGCAGGACTCACTGCCTCAATGACCGGCCTACTGCGTCTAGAGCAAGGCAATGCAGAGCTGAGTGACGCTCTCACTACCGGCAGTGGTCGACTGGCCGGTATTCAAACTGGACCGGCCAACGCCACTGCCATTACCCAACCAATCGTCGCGCAGACACATGACGTGGCCAGCGTTCCAAACAATGGGACCGGTATGGCCCCCTTTGCTATTGCCATTGGCCTCTACGTTGGTGGGATTGCCCTAGGGACCATGTACGACGGTCACCGAACTTATGAACGACCCCAGTCGGCCCTGAACTGGTGGGGCAGCAAAGCCTTGCTAATCGGCGGGGTTGCTATTCTACAGAGTGGTATTCTCGCTAGCACGTTGGCTCTTGCCAATCACCTTGCCGCCCGTTCGCAGGTTGAATTACTGGCAGCGATTTTTCTCGGATCACTGCTATTTCTCTCCCTCATCTTCTGCCTGCGACTCTTACTAGGCGGTTTTGGCACTTGGCTCATCTCCATCGTGCTCGTCTTCCAGTTAGCCAGCTCCGGTGGCCTCTACCCCCTGCCGCTAGTTAGCCCTTTGGCCAGACTAGTGAATCCTTGGCTACCCATGACCTACTTGATTCAAGTTCTCCGTTCGGCAATCTCCACCAATGTAAGTCTTCCCGGGGCTTGGCTGATGATGATTGCCATGACTGTGGGTTTCAACTTATTGATCATCCTTCGCTTTCATTTAGACTTAAAACAGAATCAACTTGCTGATTGACCGCCTGACTTTTCCCACCCAAACACAAAAAATCCCCACTAGCCAACCGACTAGTAGGGATTTTATTTCAGTTAAGTTTTAAGTTAGAACCAGCCGTAGCCTAACCAGTGACGCTTGGCTTTCGTCCACGAGCCGTAACGGTTGTGCGCGTACTTGTCAGCGGTCTTTTCTTGGTTAGTCTTGCTGTAGTCCCCACGTAACATGGAAATCGTTAATTGGTACTTCCCGTAGTAACGACCATTACGGGCGCGGTAATTACCGCCAGATTCCTTCATAGCGATCCAGGCCTTAGCCTTCTGTTCCTTCTTGGATAACGTGGAAACATAAGTTGTGCTGGCTTCTGCTGTCGTTGCTGGAGTCACAACGGATGTGACGCTAGGAACGGCCAACGTAAGAACCATCACGATGACCATGAAAAATGATTTTAATTTCAAAGATTTTCCCTCCTAGCGAATTTGTTAAGTTTAGCATAACGTTTAAACGTTACAGCCAGATTGTCCGAATGTTACAAAACCGTAACGGCCAACCCCATTTTTTGCAGTCTGGTGTAACATTCATCGTCAAAATGCCGAAATAGCGGGATTTTGGTACGACAAAACGACGGTCAGCCGCTAGGACTTTTCCGTCGTTTATTTCGTGATTTAATTAAGTTACTGATCTAAATCAGTTTAGTACCAGCCGTTTGCTTGCCAGAATGACTTGGCAGCAGCCCATGAACCATAACGAGAAGATACGTAAGAGTTCGCTACCTTTTCTTGGTTAGCGGCTGAATAGTCACCGTGCAAGTAAGACTTACTCAATTGGTACTTCCCATAGTAGTTCCCGTTCGTAGCGGTGTATGAGCCACCGGATTCCTTGTTCGCAATCCATGACTTAGCTGAAGAGCTTGAGCCAGATGTGGTCGTCGAAGCCGTAGAAGCTGAACTGGTCGTCCCAGTTGAGGCAGTATTGTGGTTGTAGTTAGAAGTGCCACTGTAGTTTGCTGAGTTCGTGTTTGACGTCGTTGATTGGCTAGGCGTCGTCGTGGTCGTTGAACCAGTCGTAGCCGCCGTAGTCGTGCTAGTGCTAGTTGAAGCAGCGCTAGGAATCACTAAGGATTCACCGACGTAAATCAAGTTAACGTTCTTTAAGTTGTTTGCTTGTTCGATTGATGAAACACTGGAGTTGTATTGGTTAGCGATCTTAGCAACCGTGTCTCCCGACTTAACCGAAACCCGGACGTCGGCATTTGCGGAAGTGGTGCTAGCGAAGAAGCCAGCGCCTAAAACGGCTGCAGTTCCCAATGTAGATACTAAAACTTTTTTGATATTCATAAAAATGAATGTCCTCCTTTTGATTAGTGAATCTGTCTATCAATTACTTAACGAGATATATCATAACCTGTGGAGGTTACACCGTGATTGTTCCTGAGTTACACCCACATTAAGAAAAAACGGCTTAAATGACAAAGCGTAATGTGGTTAATAAGGTTGCAACATTAACCGGGTTTTCGACCTTTATTTTGCGTTGGTATGACGAAACCATCAGTTTGACACAGTTTCTCTCCTAAATTAATCGATCAAAAAATGTGAATTCACCACTTTTTTGGGGACTAAACCGCAATTTCTAGCCAAATTCAGCGCGTAAAGTTAGACAACTCAGTGTGTTCTTCCGCCTTACCGGCCACCAAATATGGGCTGGAACGGTGCAGACACAACTTGAAGCCTCGAAAATACCGAGTCTACAAGCTTGGTCTTCTGCTAAGCTAGTAGGGAAACCGCCTACTAACTAAGCAGAACGATGCGCCTGAGCCCATATCTGGCGACCTCTCGGCTTACACAGTCGTCCTCTACTATCAATCAGAGCCGGAGGTAGCCAGGGATGTAGCCAGCTGTGAAGGTGGTGTTAACTGGTGATTTTCCAGTCTACAGCACGGGCGACTTTGAAGACACAGGTTCTTCGTGGCTTCAAATCGAGCGAGAAGCCCGCCCTTTGGTTGAAGCGTCCCCACAGCAGGCAGAATCTCTGGCTACCGGAGTGCGCCTTTAGTTAGACAACAAAAAACGCCCATCAGACCTGCATCCGAAGGGCGTAACTTGAATTTAAACGTAAGTTGGTTGGCGTACCTAAACTAGGTTTAGTACCAGCCGTTTGCTTGCCAGAATGATTGGGCAGCTGACCATGAACCGTAACGGGAAGCAACGTATGAGTTGGCAACCTTTTCTTGGTTGGCGGCTGAGTAGTCACCGTTCAAGTAGGAAGAGCTCAGTTGGTACTTACCGATGTATTGGCCGTTAGTAGCTGAGTATGAACCGCCAGATTCCTTGTTAGCGATCCAGGCCTTAGCACTGGCTTCTGAACCAGAAACACCAGTAGAAGCAGAAGTCGTGCTCGTGTGGTTGTTCGTGGTTGCTTGGCTAGTCGTGGATTGGCTAGCTGGCGTAGTAGTTGCTTGGTTGCTGTAGTTTTTAGTAGAAACGTTAGCTGAACTCGTGGCAGTTTGCGTGCTACTTGGCACGTTTAACTTTTGACCCACGAAAATCAGGTTGGAGTTGCTCAGGCTGTTTGCCTTTTCGATGGCACTAACGGATGAATCATACTTGCTAGCTAATGACCAAACAGAATCCCCCTGCTTGACCGTAACATTAGTATCGGCGTTGGCCGTGACGTTAGTGGCGAAGATACCGGCACCGACAACGGCAACCGTACCCAAAGTATTAACTAAAGCTTTTTTGATATTCATAAGAATGAATGTCCTCCTTTGTTTGCTTAACGGGTATTAGAATAACCGATGGTTGTGTCAGCCAGATTGGCGTTGTGTTACGCCAGTGTTAAGAAAAATATTACTGTATGACATTCCGTAATTTTTGTAACCTTGTTGTCACATAAACCGCTTTTTTGACCCCATATTTGCCCATTTTAGCGAAAAAGAGGGTAAATTTTAGGTGTGTTTTGCACCAAATAATCGCAAAAATTTGGTCACTTTCATGAAAATTTGATGATAAATGTCCTCTTTTATCAAAATTTTCATTATTTACGACTATTTTCATACCCACTAGCTTGGTCAAAACCATCTAATTTAGTCAAATTGGCCAGACTAATTCAAAATTCAACGAATATTTTTATTCATATAATATAGTAGAAACTCATTCAATCACTAACCACATATCAGCTGAAAGCCCTACGCGCCTAAGCACTTAGCACGGATTCAAGTACAGCAAAAAGGTCAGATACCTCAGCACCTGACCTTTTTTTCCGCTATTCACAATAATTCTTACTTCTCAACGTTCTTGCCGTCGTACTCGTCAATCATGATTTGCTTCAGTTCAGAAATCAAAGGTTCCTTTGGGTTAGCCGTCGTGCATTGGTCCTCGAAGGCTAATTCAGCCAACTTGTCCACGGCCTGATCGAAGTGCGCCTTGTCAACGCCGTTAGCTTTCAAGCTAAGGGTCACGCCAACTGAGTGAGCCAAGTCGATGATCCGCTTAACTAGGGATTCCTTCAATTCTTCCTTGCTGTTACCGGATAGTCCCAGGTAACGGGCAATCTGGGCGTAGTCTTCGTCAGCTCTGAAGTGATCGTACTTTGGCCACATGGAAAGTTTCGTTGGTTCTTTGAAGTTATACCGGATAACGTGAGGCAACGTAATGGCAATGGCCAATCCGTGTGGTAGACCGAATTCCCCACCTAACTTGTGGGCAATGGAATGGTCGACCCCTAGAAAGGCGTTCGCAAAGGCCATCCCCGCCAACGTTGAAGCGTTATGCATTTCTTCACGGGCGTGAATATCACCATTGTAGGAGTCAGTCAGGTTTTCCATAACCAATTTCATGGCTTGCAGAGACCATGGCCGCGTGTAATCGGATGCCATGTTAGACACGTAAGATTCAATCGCATGCGTCAACACATCTAAGCCGGAGTAAGCGACCGTCTTCTTAGGCACCGTTTCAATAAATTGTGAGTCCACGATGGCAACGTCTGGTGTCAATGCATAGTCAGCCAACGGGTACTTCACGTGAGTCTTAGAGTCAGTTATTACGGAGAATGGTGTAACTTCTGAGCCGGTTCCGGAAGTCGTTGGAATAGCAACGAATTGGGCTTTGTGTGGCTTGTTGAAGCTGTAAGTCCGCTTCCGAATATCCATGAATTTCTGCTTAGCACCAAAGAAGCTAGCGTTAGGGTCTTCATAGAAGAGCCACATGTTCTTGGCAGCATCCATGGCCGAACCCCCACCTAAAGCAACGATGGTGTCTGGCTTGAACATCCGCATCTGAGCGACCCCACGGTTAACCGTGTCAGTCGTTGGGTCTGGTTCAACGTCAGAGAATAAAGAATATTCAATGCCGTTTGGTTGCCGCTTTAATTCATTTAAGACCGTGTCGATGTACCCTAATTCAACCATAGCTGGGTCGGTTACTAAGAAGACCCGCTTAACACCAGGCATATCGTTCAGGTAACGGACAGACGTCTTTTCAAAGTAAACTCGAGGTAATTTAATCCATTGCATATTATTTCGCCGCTTTGCAATCGTTTTGATGTTCAACAGGTCAAATGAGGAGACGTTATGGGAAACGGAATTCTTACCCCATGAACCAGTACCTAACGTCAAGGAAGGTACCATTTCGTTGTACAGGTTCCCAATCCCACCGATAGCGGATGGGGTGTTGACCAATACCCGGCTGGCCTTCATGACGATTCCGTACTTAGTGGCTAGGTCGTCGTCCATCGTGTGGATGGCTGCCGTATGCCCTAACCCACCGAAGTGCAGTAACTGGTTGCAGAGGTCAAAGGCTTTCTCTTGGCTGCTAGCTTTGTATACAGAAATAACTGGGCTGAGTTTTTCACGAGAGAGTGGATACTTTTCGCCAACACCGGTGATTTCAGCTGCCAAGACCTTGGTGCTATCTGGTACCTTGATACCTGCCAGATCAGCAATCTTACGTGCTGACATTCCGGCAATCGGTCCCTTGACCCCACCATTTGGTACAAACATCGCATCGGCCAAAGCCTTCTCGTCGGCCTTCTTAATGAAGTAAACGCCCCGGTCTTGCATTTCTTGCTTCACATCGTTGTAAATCTCAGCGTCGATAACCGCACTGTTTTCAGAAGCACAGACCATCCCGTTATCAAACGTCTTGGACAAGACGATGTCGTAAACGGCCCGTTTGATGTTGGCCGTCTTTTCAATGTAGGCAGGGCCATTACCAGGTCCAACCCCTAGGGCTGGCTTACCAGTTGAGTAAGCGGCCTTAACCATGCCGGGACCACCGGTAGCCAGAACACTAGCAACCATGGGGTGGTTCATCAGTGCAGTTGTGGCTTCCAAACTAGGCTTGTCGATCCATTGGATAACGCCTTCAGGTGCCCCAGCAGCAATCGCAGCGTCCCGAACGACCTTGGCGGCCATGACGGAAGACTTCTGGGCTTGGGGGTGGAACGCAAAGATGATTGGGTTCCGAGTCTTTACAGCAATCAGACTCTTAAACAGCGTGGTTGAGGTTGGGTTCGTAACTGGCGTGACCCCGGCTAAGATGCCTAGGGGTTCAGCCACCGTAATCAGTTGCCGTTCGCGGTCATCTTTAATAATTCCGACCGTCTTATCGTTTTTAATTGAGTGCCAGATTTCTTCAGTGGCAAACATGTTTTTAACAGCTTTGTCTTCCATCACACCACGGCCAGTTTCTTCGTAGGCCGCCTTGGCTAACGCCATGTGGTTGTCCAAGCCAGCGATGGCCATCTGATGAACAATGTGGTCAACCTGTTCTTGGGAAAAATCGTCCATGCCACACAGGGCGTCGTGGGCTTTTTTCGTGAGCCGGTCGATCATTTGGTCGACGGTTTCTTCGCTTTCTTTTACATTTAATTTAGAATTCTCTTTCACATCTTTTAACATATCCATGCCTCCGTTTTTGAAAACATCTTTGTTAACTTCTTCACGAATATAATCTTAACATGTTTCTGAAAATTCGCAAGACCTTTTTGTTAAAAATATCACAATTAATTTATTTAACTGTTTAACCGCTATTACTGCAAGCTTCTTATTGTGTCGTCTGGGCTGGCTACAACACGTATTCTACAGAGAATTCGACGCCAACATATGTGTGAATTAAATCACTATAAATTGCAAACGCTTTCATTTTAATAATTGAAATTCTCACATCCAGCCCTCGTTTAGCCTCACCAACTACGAAATATCCCATTTTTTTCTGAGGACAGCGGCGGGATATGCTAAAGTAGAGATATTAATCAGGCCACGGTCTCCACCTAGTAAGTCTTCTACGCTAGAACTTCACCGGGGCCCATTTGAGAGGAGCTGAGAACTGTGCAAGCTTGGCGGTTCTGGCGGGAAGCAACCCACCACTTTTTCCAACACTGGGGCAGTTACGTGACCCTGGTCTTCGTAACCAACTTAGTCATTAGCTACTTAGCAGTTCCCGCGTTCACTTGGCTGACCGCGGCACTTATGAAATGGCAACGCGTTCCTTACGTTTCCTATACCAACATCGGGGCCATCACGCTCCAACATCCACTGGCCATTGCTGGTCTGTTACTGATTCTCCTAGCAATTATCACCCTGATCTATTGGCAATTTGCCTACCTTTTACTGGGAATCACCAACATTCGCAATGGTCGCCCAGATTCTTCTAGAGCCGTTTTGAATGAAACGATCCGGAGCATTGCGGGGGCTTCCCCCAGTACTTTCCTGTTCTTTATCGGCTACTTTATCGTGATCATGCCGTTTGGGAGCGAATTATTTACCACGCCCCTACTCAATAAAGCTAAAATTCCTTCGTTCATCGTCAGCTATCTCATGGACAACCCTCTGTGGGCCGTACTACTGGGTCTATTTTACGTGGTAGCTGCCTACCTGGGTATTCGCCTGATTGCGGTACTCCCGCTGATGATGATCGACCATTACCACAGCCGGGAAGCCATCCGCCTTAGCTGGCAGCGAACCCGTGGCGAATTTTGGAACTACCTCAGTAAGATTGTGCTGACCTTGATTATGGTCAGCATTGCCGTGGCCATCATCTACGCCGCTATCTATCTGGGCCAGCTGATCTTCGATAAAACCGGCATTGCGCTGGCAATTGCCACGCTCAATCTCTTCTTAATGGAAGTTATCACAGAATTCATCGTGTGCTACTCGACCATCCTCTTTATGATGGTTATCCTGAGCAGTCACGACGCACACCGGCGGACGCCACTCTCCCTCTTTAGTTTTCGGGAACCAGCAAAGACCAAGTTACGGACTCGCCTCCTGATCATCAGCGGTCTAACCATCATCAGTGCCCTCATGGTTGCCTTCAACCTGATTTATTTAAATGGCTTAGCCATGAGTAAACCACTCACGATTGCCCACCGGGGCGTGGACCACGGCAACGGTGTCCAAAACACGATTCCAGCTATGGTTAAGACGAGCAAAGAAAAACCAGACTACGTGGAAATGGACGTTCGTGAGACCAAGGATCATCAATTTGTGGTCATGCACGACGCCAACCTGAAAAACCTAGCCAACTTGAAACGGTCAGTCTCTAAAATGACGTTAGCTCAACTGACCAAGGTCACCGTCACTGAAAACGGTTATCAGGCCAAGATTCCCAGCTTTGACCACTACCTGAACACCGCCATTCAACATCATCAGAAACTACTGATCGAAATCAAAACCAGTTCTGGTGACACCAAGGACTTACCAGACCGTTTCTACCGGCAATTTGGTACACGGATCATGGCCCATCATGAGCAGGTTCACACACTGAGCTATGGCATCATGAATCGGTTGAAGAAGGCGCACCCACAGCTTTTCGTCAGCTACATTCTGCCGTACAACTTAACCTTCCCACACACTCGGGCCAACGCTTACACCATGGAGGCCACTACTTTAAACGATACCTTCATTGACCAGGCCAACCGAGAGCACAAGAAGGTCTACGCCTGGGATATCGACGACGTTACCACGATGGACCAGATGATGTTCATGGGCGCTAATGGCGTCATTACCAACAATCTCAGCCTGATTCAACAGGAAATCAAGGACAACACGGACCACCCAAGTTACGCGAACCTCCTACTGACGTTCATGAATGATTTATCATTAGAGACGCAGACGCAGTAACGGTGTAGGTGAATTTTAGGTGTTTCAGCTAAAGGTTGAAAGTTAGAAAACCGGTATCAAACCGAGAATAATAAGGCGTTATAGACTTAAAATTAGCCTCACCAGCCACCTGCGGCGGTCAGAGATTCCGCCTGCTGTGGGGAACACCTGCGGCCTGAAAAGCGGTCCTTCGGCTCGGTTTGAAGCCTGGAAACCAACCTCACCAGTCTTCAAACACGTCCCACGCTGTAAGCCGAAAATCGGCTAACACCGTCGACACAGCAGGCCCCGCCCTGCCAACCGTCGACACGGTTCCAGCCCATCTGCTGTGGCCGGTAAGGCGGATATATATATCGCATAGAAAAGGCTCGGACAAAATGTCCGAGCCTTTTGATTTCGCTATTTCTTTTCGATTTTACGTAGTGGGCGTTTGATCAGCTTTAACAGCTTTTCAGACTGCAACCGTGCGACCACAGCATCCACTGCGACCTGCATCAATTTTTCATTTAAGTTCTTAGTGGCTGGCTGAATCTGGTCCTCACCTAAGTGGTGCAAGCGATTCTCTAACTGCTCAATGAAGTTGTCATAAGCCTGCTTGGGATAGTCCCCAGCCGTAATCTGGTCAATACCAGTCCGAACCGTATCCGTTTGGAACATGGGCTTTAACAGGCTGATCATCAAAATATCCGTCAGCTGCATGGTTTGGTACTTCTTCTTCACTGGCGCCAAAATCACATTGTGTTTCACGTAATTGTTAATCATTGCCGGCGTCACCATATCAATGCCCAACGGTCCTAAAGCATCGTTGACCAGTGCCGTCACCTGATCCATGTAGAGATCAAACTTGGGTAAATCATCCCAGCGTGGTAACTTCACACCGTGCATCTGGTGTTCCCACCGTGTATATTGATTAAAATCAGCCATGTTTCTTCCCTGCCCTTCCGTATCTAGTCTCGATTATAACATAGTATCTAGTCTCAATGACTAGATAAAGACTAGAAACGACAATTTATCCTAGCGCCAACGTATTCGACTGAGAATTCGATGTCCCAGCACGTCTTGAACGACGATGAACACGGGAAACACGCTGACCATCAGTGGCAAGTAGATTAAGGCTAAGCGCCAGTTGAGCAAATTAACCAGTGAAAAGATTGGACCAAAGAAGAGGAAGACGATGGCAAATAGTCCCGCCATCAACGCGACCAGCCCGATTTTAAACCGGTTTAGTGGCCGAGCCACCATCAGTAAGGCGTTAAGACTGATCATCCCCGTCAACAACACGCTCAACGTGGAGGTCGTGGCGAAGGATAGTTTAAACTGCGTTCCAAGTGCCATGATCACCAGAATATAACCAATGACACAGACCGCCGCGGGCGCTGCAATTTCCATGACCTGCTTCATAAAGCGCCCCGCAATCCGCGCATAGTTTGGTTGTAAGGCCAGGAAGAACGTCGGAATCCCCACCATCAACGATGAGATGGGCGTCAATTGAATTGGTTCAAACGGGTAACTGTGATTCATGAAGATAAAGATCAGGGTCAACGCCACGGAATACATCGTTTTAATCAAAAATAACGAAGCGACCCGCTCAATGTTATTGATAACCCGCCGACCTTCATTTAAAACGTTGATCATCGCATCAAAGTTCGAGTCAACCAGGACAAAATCAGCCAGACTCTTGGTCGCTTCACTCCCTGAAGCCATCGCAATACTACAGTCGGCTTGACGTAGCGCCAGTAAGTCATTGACCCCATCACCAGTCATGGCGACCGTATGTCCCGCTGTTTGATAAGCCTTGATCAACTGTTCCTTTTGCTGTGGCGTCACCCGGCCAAAGACGTTATAGTCCTGTACCAATTGCACGTAGTCGGGCGCGGTACCCACCGTACTCATGTCGATCAATTGCTGGGCCCCAGCAATCTCAGCCCGTTCAGCGATGCTGGCGACCGTCACAGGATTGTCTCCCGAGATGACCTTCAAGGCAACGTCCTGATTGGCAAAGAAGCTAAACGTATCTTTAGCCCGCGGTCGCAACTCATCCGTAATCAGAATCAGCCCCAGCGCTTGGGGATTCGTCGGTTTGGGCGTGGTCAACCGGTCGGCCTGAGCTAACAGGAGCACCCGGTAACCCTGCTTTGCCAAGGACGCAATCCGCTGCTTCACGTTGGCAGGTACCGTCTCAAAAATGAATTCTGGCGCCCCCATGATGTACGCATGGTCAGCCAATTCGGCCCCACTCCACTTTCTACCAGAGGAGAACGGCAACACGTTTTGAGCGGCAACTGATGGCGTACCTAAGGCGTTTTGAACGGCCTGAGCCGTCTCATTATCATCCCCCGTAGCCGCCACCAGCTGGGCTAAAATCGTTTCCAGCTTGGCAACTGGTGTCGTACCAATCGGCTCTACACGATCCAACTGAAGTTGGCCGTTAGTAATGGTCCCGGTCTTATCCAAACACAGGACGTCAACTCGTGCCAACGCCTCAATGGCTGGCAATTCTCGTACCAAAACGTTACGCCGACCTAAAGTAAAGGCACCTGCTGCCAGCGCTACGGAGGTCAATAGGACCAAACCTTCTGGAATCATTCCCACCATTGAGGCAACAGTTCCCAGAATGGCCCGGTTTTGGCTTTGGCCCCGCATCATGGACGAGATAAAAAGCGCGGCTCCCAGTGGCACAATGGCGAAGGTCAAAATTTTAATAATCCGATTAATGATCGTCAGTAATTCGCTGGCATTCCGGCGTTTCTGCTTAGCAGAGTGGGCCAGTTGTTTCACAAAACTCCCGCTACCCACCATCGTTGCCTGGACCATGGCTCGACCGCCTAAGATGACGCTACCGGAGACCAGTGTGTCCCCGGTATGCTTCTCAATGGGCGTTGACTCACCAGTAATCTGGGATTCGTCGACCTCCAAACCAGCGGTGTCACGAATCAGGCCATCGACGGGTAACTGATCCCCGCGCCCCAACGACAAGATATCATCCAACACGATATCGTCTTGATGGTGCGCCGTCAGCTGTCCATCACGGAGCACGTCAATCGTCCCCTCTGACAGAAGGGCAAGCTTGTCTACTTGACGTTTAGACCGGATTTCTTGAAAAATACCGATACCCGTATTGACCACGACTACGCCTAGAAAGAGTAAATTTTTATAGCTCCCGGTTAAAAATACCAGGGCACCCAAGATAATATTGATTAAGTTGAATAGAGTTAATAAATTATCCCGAAATATTTGTTTTACACTTCGGGTCAACGGTGGTAGCGGATCATTCTTCTGGCCCGCCGCCACCCGATCACTCACTTTCTCTGCGGTCAATCCACAGTCCAGTGGTGGTAAGTAACGCTCATGTGCCGTCATCACACCAAGCCTCCTTCACCGGTTCTTTACCCCATTGTACTAGATAAAGACCCCCTGACACCCAAAATTCATTCAGCTTTTTCGAATCCTTTACCGAATCGCAACTACTCAGATAAATGACTATAATGAAGATGGTGTTTAATCATCCAAGGGAGGAATTACTATGAATCATAAATCATCGGCGATTATCTTATTTATCCTCTACATTGTGCTACTAGGTTGTATGCTCGCCCATCAAGATATGCTGGCTATGTGGTTAATGACGGCTGGGATGTTGATTGAGGCTAGTATCAACCTATACGACCAGTTTAAACGGCCACGGTAAGCGTTGTCATTTTCGTTGTTTTAGCCTAAGATAGTACTTATCGACTGACGTGAAGGAGAATGACAATGGCACTTACCAGTATTTCAGATACCATCACCCTCGCTGATGGTAAGAAGATGCCCGCAATGGGTTTCGGCACTTACTTAATTAGCGACCAAGAAACAATGAACAACACAATTCAAACCGCGTGGGACGCTGGCTACCGACTCTTCGATACCGCAATGCTTTATCGTAATGAAGACATTCTGGGACCAGCTTTGCATCAACTCGGTTTGCCCCGTGAAGCGCTCTTCTTAACCAGTAAGGTCGCCGAAGCTGTCCAAGGTTACGACCGGACTATGAAGGCCGTAGAAGGCTCACTAAAGCGCCTACAGACTGATTACTTAGACCTACTGCTGATTCATTGGCCCGTTCGTGAACACTTCTTTGAAACTTGGAAGGCACTCGAACAATTAAAAGCCAACGGCCAGGTCAAATCCATCGGGGTCTCCAACTACACCGTGGCCCACTTGGAATTACTGGCAACGCAGGCCAAGGAAATGCCTGTTGTGAACCAGGTTGAGTTCCACCCCTACTTAAACCAACAGGGCTTGCTGGCCTATGATAAGGAACAAAATATTGTTACCGAGGCCTGGAGTCCATTGGGCCGACGAGCTGTTCTTGGGGACCCAATGATTGCCAAGATGGCCCAACACCATCAAAAATCGGTAGCTCAAATTATTTTACGGTGGGAACTGCAGCACGGCATTTTGCCAATTCCGAAGTCACAACACGCTGAACGAATTCAAGAAAACGCCCAAGTATTTGATTTCACGCTCGCCGAAGATGAAATGACAATGATTGATCTACTGAATAAAAACCAACGGACCGGGAACGAACCGGAAATTGTTTACGAAACGGGTAAGCAATACTAATCCGTAAAAAATAAGGGTCCAGGACTTTTGTCCTGGACCCTTATTTTTTACGGATTCTATCTTGCTGAAACGTGTGCCAGAAGACAACTAGCTACAATCAACGACGAACGTTAACGCTAGCTAAACGCCTTCTGTCTCACTCGCTTCCGGATATAACCCTTAATTAGTCGATACTGATTTTATGGTTATCTTCGACCTTCGTCTGCTTAGGCAGCGTTAGTGTCAAGATACCTTCATTGTAGTTAGCTTGAACATTCTCGAGATCAATGTCTGGCAGATAGAAGGAACGGGCCACGTTTTGACTGTGACGTTCTTGCCGCAAGACTCGACCATCGTCATCCTTAGTCGCTTGCTTAACTTCCGACTTACCAGCAATCCGCAACGTTTCGTCACGATAGTCAACGTGAATGTCATCCTTCTTGAATCCTGGCATCTCGGCAGTTACAACGTAATTCTTAGCGTGTTCAACGACGTCGGTCTTCATGGCATCTTCACCATTAAACATGTCGCGACCCAAGTTGCCCACTTCATTGAAGAAATTCATTGGATCAAAGAAATCATAGTTCCGGTTCATAACATCGTTAGTCATAATCAATAACCCCTTTCTGCTTTGCTTGATTACATTATCTATAATAGTCAGTGTTGGTCAGCAATGCAAGTAATTAGCACTCGCCTAGTCATAGTGCTAATTGTAAGAGTATAACCATTGATAAATAAGTGTTTCTAGTGGAAGCTTCTTATACTTGTAAGAAAGAAACATCAATATTATCTTCTAAGGTCAAAGATGGTTAATGAAATCAAACATGATTGCACCAGGTCAGATTTCATCTGCCACTAACATGTTGTCTCAGGCTCACTTCAACCGGTAGGCATCCCCGTACATCCGCCAACTGAGCGGCCGCTTAAGCTGATAATTTTTAGCCTTAATGAAATGACGCTGTACATTCAACCGTGATAAATCTTTATGTGCCCGTTCCCGTTTCATTACCTTAGCCCGTGTTTGCAAGAATGCCCGCAGGTAGTCCGCCTGATTCCCACCTTGTCGGGGTGTTTTAGCAAGTCGCTTAGCCTGGCGGCGAATACCACCGAAGCTCTGACTATCTTCACCGGGTCCATGAACGACAACGGCATCATAATAGATATATTGACCCAACGGACTCAGATTATCCTGTTTGGCAGCCTTCAGAACCGGCCTTAAGTACTGGCGGTTCAGGATGGTGTCCTGCGCGCGCATCATCTGCGGGTCCTTGGCAGCTTGCTGCCAAGCCTTAACAAAACCTGAACCTAATCCCGCGTGTGATGCCGATCCGTTAATCCTGCGTAGTGCTGGCAAATAGCGCCGTAACCCGTTGTGATAGGATTTTAGCCGGACATACCGTTGAACAACCTGACGTAAGTCCCCCGTTGCGCTGGTAAAACCAATAATGCCCGCCGTATAGCCACGGCCGTCCCCAATGTCTTCAATGTAACCATACTGTTGGCGGTAGTTGGTCGTCGAATTCTCCGCACTGGCCACCAAAGAAAACGTCGTCGCCCGTAATTTTCCCGTCTGAATCGTGTGCTGTGCTTGATAGCCTGGTGTAGCGGTACATCCAGCTAGACCACTGACTAAAACCAGTAACAGCAACCCCTGAACAATTCTTCTCATCCGTATCACCTAAATCTCCCCTAAAAGTCATTTTTCTTTTAGCTTACCAATTTGCCTGCGCGTTCGCTACTAAGTTTCTACTTTGAACGTACGAGTTAGCCACATTCTAAGCCCATCAATTCGCAGACAAATAAGCTACTAATCGGGTAAACTAAAAAACTTCTCTGAAAGGCCCATCAGCTACTCATCCATGCTATACTTAGCTTCACGCCAAAATTAGCAAATTAAGCTTAGAGATAAAAAAGAGCGTGCGCCAAAGGGCGGTTAGTCAATGAGCATTAGCGTCGATAGACGAAGTTGACCGCCTTTTGGCGCACATTTTGACTATTTATGTTCGGCGCACAAAAAGGGCCTGAGACTTTTGTCTCAGACCCTTCTAAAAACACGGCCGTCATACTCAAGTGGTCGTGCCCCTGCCAAGTGTTTGTAGTATAGCACTTTTTCTGAATGATCATTGTCAAAAAAGGATTCAGTGTTAGCCACTGAATCCTTTATCACCAATTTAGTAAGTGGTTTGTTGAACGTCATGACTAACGATCTTTTCACCCAATGCATCAGCTAAGTCGTGCAAAGCGTCCTCACGGGTCTTGACGAGATCCATGTTAAAGATGATAGAATCAATGTCCCCACCAGCAAAATCAAATTGCTCGAAGTAAACGTAAGGGTCGTGGTCATCGTCGTCGTTTAAGAAATGCTTAGTTACAGCATCAGATAGCGCGGTTGCCCAGGCTAAATCTGCCATCTTTGGTAGATCCTTTTTCGTCACATACCCCGGATCCAGAACCAACTTCGAAGCCTTTTCCACGTCTTCAGCTGGAATGTCGATCTTCGGTGTTTCTGCTTGTTCTTCCTTTGGTGTATCTGCCATAATCAAAATCTCCTTTGATGTTACTAATTTAAGTCTAGTCCTTTTTTTGCCAAACGTTAAGTATTCCATTCTATCTTGACTTTTTTGGCGATGTTCGGTTGCTAAGCGAACCTATAAAGGGTACAATTTGCTTCAATTCACCCCCTGTGAAATGGTGCTGAGACGCGCTATAATAAAGGGATAGAACTAATGAAATGAGGAATGATGTGTGGATAGCGGTCAGATAGTTGTGAATCTAATTATTATTTTAATTACCTTCTTTTTTGCAGCTTTCTTTGTTGCCTGCGAGTTTGCTTTGGTTCAGACTCGGCCTAGCGCTCTTGAAGAAAAAATTGCCGAGAGCGACAAGCCGTCAACCAAGCTTAATCGGGCCATGAAAATGGTCACCAATTTAAATGAATATTTATCAACAACTCAGGTAGGGGTTTCCCTTGCCGGTATTATCTTAGGGTGGATTGGGGAAACGTTCTTCGTTGACCTCTTACTAGACGGGATTGCGCCCGCCCACCTAAATGGCGCGACAGCTCACACTATCGCGGTCATCTTCGGGGTTTTACTCCTGACTTACTTAGAAGTGGTCTTCACCGAAATCGTCCCCAAGAACATTTCCATCGATATGCCAATGAAGGTCTTAATGTTAGTGGTCACACCCCTGCATTATTGCCACGTGCTATTCTACCCATTCGTCTGGTTACTCAACTCCAGTGCTTCCGGCGTTGTTCGCTTGATGGGTCTCAAAGTTGCTAACGAAAGTGACGAAGTCTTCTCCCAAGCTGAAATTTTGAACCTCTCGCGGAGTGCCGTGGAAGGTGGGGAGCTTGAAAAGAACGACTTAGTCTACATGCAACGGGCCTTCGAGTTAAACGACAAGGTCGCCAAGGACATCATGATCGACCGGACGCAGCTTGAGGTTATCGACATTACGTCGACGGTCAAGGAAGCCTTGACGGTGTACCTCCAGGAACGGTTCAGCCGACTCCCTGTGGTTGCTGACAATGATAAAGATAAGATTTTAGGCTACGTTTATAACTACGATTTAATTCGCCAGACGCAAGTGGATTCCTCCATTCGTGTAGACAAGTTGATTCGAGATATTTCAACCACGCCTGAAACCACCCCAATTACCCAAGTCTTACAACAAATGATCAAGAAGCGGACCCCTATCGTCGTTGTCGTTGACGAGTATGGGGGAACTTCCGGGATCATTACGGATAAGGATATTTATGAAGAACTGTTTGGGACCGTCCGTGATGAAATTGACGATGCCAACGACCAATATATTTTCAAGCAACCCAACGGCACCTTCCAAGTAAATGGGAAGATGACGACCTATGACTTCGAACGTTACTTTAATACAGACATTAAAGGGTTTGAGGCCTCTGATACGGTTACGATGGCTGGGTTTATCATTGATAACTACCCAGATGTAAAGGTCAATGACGTCATTCAATTGAAGAACTTCGACTTAAAGGTTCTGGACTACGAAAATTCCTTTATCAACTGGTTAGAAGTTACGGTCAATCCGCCACAGAAACAAATTACGACGGAAACGCCTGACGAAGACAAAGAAAACTGAAGATAAGCATTATCGAAGCGCGACTTAGTTGTCGTGCTTTTTTTGTAAAAAAAAAAAACGGCCATTTGGCCGCAAATAACTTATGTAGACTGTTCTAACTAGTGACGAATCTTAACTAACCCCTTAACAAAATAAAACACGCCACCTAAAAATAGTAGGAAACATACCCACCAAAAAACACTGGCTACTCGGAATGGTAAAATGTTCCAAATCATCAGAAACATAATCAAGATGCCACTCCAGAAATCCAATGAATGAACAAATCGCCGATTGAAAGTCATACTGTCCCTCCTGCTGTTAATCACTAACTAGCCCCCCGCCAGTCAGCTATTATTTAGAATCATCCTGGCCCATTCTAACAACGATTAAACCACAGAACAACTCGTAAATTCCCAAGACAATGAGTGCGAGTGAAAAAACTAAATCCAAAATACTCGTGGTCGTTAAGGGCGAGAAACCCCAAAAACCCAAGATTTCAGCAGAAATTCCACCCCAAAAGTTCATTGACCGGTAAAAATTTTTATTTAAATGCATCCGTTACTACCCCCTACCCCGAAAACCAGCAAATGACGCCCTTGATGGTTCTCACTATTCATTGTATTACTTATACGGACGCGAGAAAAGGCGTGTCATCATTGACATTGCCAAAAACTTGATTACATAATAAAACCTAGTGTTATTTTCATATCAGTTTTGAGAGGAAGCAACGCACACCCTATGGATATTTCCCAGCTCGCAAATCAAATTATCTTAATGTTTATTCTAATGGCCGTTGGTCTACTCACCAACAAATTGGGGTTCATGCACGGCCAGACCGCTACCGACTTAACCAACATTCTGCTATACATTGTTTCCCCTTGCTTAATTATTAATGCATTCGAGCAACACTTCTCTACTAGTCGGCTGCGGACACTAGGCATCGTCATGTTGGGAATTATCATCACCTATTTCATCATGGTCCTTGTGACGAACCTCGTCTTTAAACGCGTCTCAGATCCTAATTTAAAACGCATCATGCAGTTTGGGGCGGTCTATTCAAACGCCGGTTTCATGGGCATTCCTCTGGCCAGCGCACTCTTTGGTAGCACTGGCGTTTTCTTCGCCGTTGCCTCCCTAGCTGGGTTTAACGTCTTTTGTTGGACTCACGGTATCGCTCTTTTTACGCCCCACAGTGGTCAAGATTCCCGCGTCAAATGGCGCCAAATTCTCCTAAATCCCAACATCATCGCCATTATTATTGGCCTCTTAATCTTTATGAGTGCTACGCAGTTGCCAAGCCTCTTAAACCAAACCATCACTTACGTCAGCTCGATCAACACGCCATTGTCCATGATCGTTATCGGCAATAGCCTAGCTGCGGTTAAGCTCAATCGACATACGCTAGATGCTCGGTTGTGGACGCCGCTCCTACTGCGAAACTTAATTTTCCCAGTCGTCTGCCTGCTGATTTTGACCGGATTTGGCGTAACCGGCATTCCCCTCTACACGACCGTTCTCATGGCGGCCTGTCCCGTAGCGGGTAATGTTGTGCTCTTTACCTTGAAGGATCACGGCGACACAACTCCCGCCGTGACACTGATGAGTCTGTCGACCATTCTCTGCATTGCTACCATTCCGTTAGTCTTCACCTTAAGCAATTGGCTATAATCATCTTAATACCCAAAAAAGGCCGAGCGCGCTTGCTCGGTCTTTTTGCTACTTACTTTCAGTTTTAGGTAAACGTAAAGCTAACAGGAAACCAACTAACGCTAAGATAAACGTAAAGTAGAACCCATAGTGGGCACCATTTACGAAAGCCCCAGCGGCGTGGTTCACACCGCTCGTCGCAGTGTATGCTGCTTGACCCATTCCTAACAGGCTAGTAGCAATCGCCGTTGAAATCGCCCCAACAACCTGTTGGAACGTATTCATGATGGCACTCCCGTCGGCGGCAATTGGGTCCGTTAAGGCGTTTAACCCATGAGTTTGCGATGGTGACATTGCCAATGGTACCCCAATCATGAGGACAACGTGGGCTAAAATAATATACCAAACGGCTGATGAGGTCGACGTGAAGGCTAACATTAACGCCCCCACCATCGAAATAATAAAGCCTATTCGAACTGGCTTCTGGGCTCCGACCCGGTCATACAAACGACCAGCACCGGCTGACACAAGGGCATTCACAATACCACCAGGGAACATGATGATCCCGGTTAACGCCACTGGAATCAACAGTCCCTTTTGGATAACCATTGGTAACAGATACATGGCAGATAAGATAATCCCAAAGTTAATCATGACTAACACGGCACCCATCCGGAAACCAGGAATAGCAAAAGCTCGTAAATTTAAGACTGGCTTTTCCGTATTCAACTGACGATGCGTATACCAAGCTAAGACAACCAGGCCCAAGACCAGGGAACCAATGACGGCACCTGACCCCCAACCATGATCACTGGCCAAGCTAACCCCCATAACCAAGCTCCCAAAGCCAATCGTGGATAAGATGATCGATAACAGATCCACCTTAGGCCGCGTAACTTCGGCAATATTAGTCAAGGATGTTACCGCGAAGATAAAGGCAATAACTAAGAAAGGTACGAATAGCCAGAAAATCCACCGCCAAGAAGCGACTCCCAAAACGATACCAGCTAAGGTTGGGCCAACGGCTGGCGCAAACATAATCACCAGACTAATCACACCCATAGCAGCACCCAACTTATATGGTGGGAAAATTTGCATGGCAACTGTAAACATCAACGGTAAAATCAGTCCAGTCGCAATCCCTTGGATCATCCGGCCAAACAATAGAACGCCAAATCCTGGCTCAGTGGCCGAAATCACGGCACCAACTGCGAAATCAATCAACGCGAACAGAATAACCTGTCGTGTGGTAAACCATTTTGTAATAATACTTGATAGTGGCAAGACAACCCCGACCATCAACATGTAACCCGTAACTAACCACTGAATCGTGGCTGTCGTAACGCCCAGTTGGACCATTAATTGTGGCAACGCAATGTTTAAGGACGTTTCTGAAAACATCCCAACAAAGCCCCCGATTAACATCCCCATCATTGCAAGCATAGGGTGCTCAACTTGTACACGAGCCTTTTCCGCCATTTTTGAATGGCTGCTTTGTACTGAATCCATTTGTTTTCACACTCACTTTCATTTCGAACACAATGGATTACTTTAGCAGAAAAAACAAGTCTTCGTAAGCGTTAATTTAGAAAAAGTTAATAGAAAGCGATTCCATCGGTATTTTCTTAGTAAACTCTCAGTTTACTTCGCTTTTAACGCCGCGATTTGCTCACGTAATTCTCGCAAGCGTTGGGTATCAAGTTCAGGAGCCATCATCAATTGATCATATTCAAATTGTAATCGCGGTAAGTCTGAAGCAGGGGTCCCCTTGGCTGTTTTGGTGGGATCCAATAATTTTTGATTCTTGAACACCAAGGTCCGCGTGGCTACCTGTTGCCGAAAATCTTGGTCATGCGCCACAAAGATCACGGTGCCCGGATAATTAACCAGGTATTCTGCCAACGCCTGCAACGCAGGTAAGTCCAGATAATTAGTTGGTTCATCCAAAATCAACAGGTTACTTGCGCTAACTAAAATCGCCAGTAGTTGGAGCTTAACCTGTTCACCCCCACTCAGCTCACCAATAAGCCGATCGTAGAAGATTGCCGTTAACCCAAATGCCCCCATAATTTGCCGAGTCCGATTCCCATCAAGCGCTGTGGCCCGACTCATAAACTGCCAGACCGTTTGCTTCTGTGGCAACACAGTCATATCTTGATGAAAGTAACCCACCCGGGCACTAGGCGCCAATCGCGTATTCGCCTGATGCGCTAAAATTGCTTCGATCAACGTTGATTTACCACTACCGTTTGGGCCGGCCAAAGCAACCCGTTCACCAGGTGCGACCCGTAAACTTGCGCGTTGTAAGAGCGTCCGCCCGTCGCGCTGTAAATCAAGTTCATTGACGGTCACTAGGAACTTACCGCGAACTGGCGGTAAATCGGTGGCAACTAATTTTAACGGTGCCGTCTCATGTGGTTTAACCGTCACCGTCTGCCGGTTGGCTCGATCCTTTAATGCCCGGGCACCACGTTCCATTTTACCGGCATTCTGTTCCCGAACTGACTGGGAATTTGCACGTTCGCCAGCACTCATATGCCGACTGCCCTTGCGAATACGCGCAGCCTTTTCGTGTCGTGCCTGAACCGCTTCACGTAAGTCGCGTTGCTCACGTTGTTCGTGGTGATATTGCGACAGCGTATTCTCCCGTCGCTGTTCACGATACGTGGTGAACTTTGCAAAGTTGCCATTATATGGTGTATACGTCTGTTCTTCTAACGACCAAATCTGCGTGGTGATTGCCGTCAGGAGTGACCGGTCATGCGAGATAACAATTAGAATCCCCTTAAACCGTAATAACTGCTCCTGTAACCAGCGCTGATGCTCATCGTCCAGATTAGCAGAAGGTTCGTCTAAGATTAAAATCGCTGGTCGTTGCGACAGAGCCACCCGAACCCGCGCCAACATACTTTGGCCGCCCGATTGCCCCGCTGTTGGTGCAATCTGTGGGACCAGCGTCACCGGTGCCGTAACATGTCGCTCACCGCTAAACTGCGTATCAACCCCCGCAATAATCTTGGCTAGGGTCGTCTTACCCGTACCATTTGCCCCGATAATTCCAACCCGGGCGCCATCTGTAGCCGACAACCGTTGGACTGTAAACAACGTTGTGCCAGCAACTGTCTTTTCAATATTCGTTAAATTTATTTGTGTCAAAAGTTCGTCCCCCTTTAATAGCAGGGATTGATGGTACTAAAAAAGTGGCCGCTTCCCAATTGGAAATGGCGCCCACTGAATGTTCTTAGCCACTCAGCCGGCGTAACCATCAATCCCAAAATACAAGCCCACTCCACCCGTCTAGCGGTGAAAGTTGACTAACATTTGTGGATTAATTAGTTACGCATCGGCTGAATACCTCGTTCTTTCTTAGATTACCAAAAGGATAGCATATTGGTTTTCCTTTGACAAGTCCCCCCTATCACCAGCATTTCGACTCAAAATCGTGTACACTAAAACCAATAACTCAGAAAACCGGAGGGAAAACTATGCAACCTTTACGTATTTTATTTATATCTATCGAAGGTAACACGCGTAATTTCGTCAAGAATCTCACGGCATACGCTGCTAAGCAACACGCGGCGGATCCTAAACTTCCGGAAATCAACGCAACCGAGATTGATGAGATGACCGATTTTAAATCCGAAACAACCCCTTACTTTTGCTTCGTTCCCACCTACCTGGACGGCGGTAATGGTATTGATAACGGCGTCAAAGAACTTATGACCAATATCATGGGAGAATACATTGATTACCAGGATAACGCTAAAACACTGCTAGGGGTCGTTGGTAGTGGTAACCGCAATTTCAACGAACAATACTGTCTGACTGCTAAACGTTATGCCCAAAAATACGCAGTCCCGTTTGTTGCCAACTATGAATTACGTGGTGTTCCCCGTGATGAGACCCGCGTCTATGACGCCCTCATAGCCCGCTTACGGGAGGTCGCTGCTCATGACTAATCCAACCCTAGCGACCCTGCAAAACCACCGGAGCATTCGTAAATTTGCGTCTGAGCCATTCACAGAAGCCGAAGTCACAACTTTAATTAATGCCGCACAACATGCGGCCACCAGTACGTTCTCCCAACAATACAGTATTATCAGTGTCACCGACCCAGCTAAGTTGGCCGTGTTAGCCGACATAAGTGGTCACCCCTGGCTAGAAAAAGCGGGCCACTACTTCGTGATGGTCGCTGATCAGTACCGGAACCAGTGCCTAGCGCCCAACGACGACACTACTCAAGCTAATCTGCATAGCCTGGATAAATTACTTGCTGGTATTTTCGACGCCACCATTGCAACTGAAGCCATTGTGACCGCTGGTGAAAGCCTGGGTCTAGGCAGTACCATCATGGGCAGTATTTTAAATGACGTCCCACGTCTGATTGCCCTCTTAGATTTACCAGAGCTAACCTTACCCGTTCTTGGAATTGCCATTGGCCATCCAGCCGAGCAACCGGAACAGAAACCCCGTCTGCCGCAACAGCTGATGCACTTCACTAACGGTTACCACGTTCTGTCACCCGCTGACCAGGCTCTGCAAAGCTATGATCAACTCGTCACTGACTATTACCACCAGCGAGAAACCCATCAGCGCGATGAAACCTTTACACACCACATTGCCGCCGAACTATCTCGAGACCCGCAACAACGCGCTGGCATCTTAACTGGCATCCATCAACAAGGGTGGTTAAACTGATTAAATTACCTGTAGGGTGGGAAATCTTTCTCACTCTTTTTTTGCATCACAAGATAAATGTTGCCCGCAAGATACCCATGTCCACGTTAGGTTGCGATTGCATGGCCACCTGCCGGGCGGCCATCTCAGGAGCCAGTTGTTGGGTCAAGTGGCTTTCCCCGCGATAATTCTTAGTGACCAGGTACAATTGGTCAGGACGTAGCTGACCACCCAATAGACCAAACTGCGGCGTTACAAGTACAATCTGACTGTGCATAGCGGTTGAATTCACTAAGGCCAGTAAAGCGAGGGCCACCTCTGGGTGCAGCGCACTGGCGAACTCATCTGCTAGTAACGTCTGTGGATGGGCCGCCGCTTGTGCCTGGATTAAGGCGAGACCAAACGCAACTAGTTGCTGGGTCCCGACCGAAACCCGCGACAAAGGCAGCTCAACAACGTCAACCACCTCGCCCGCATCATCATACTTTTCATAACGCAAATAGAGATCCGGTCGGTCATAACGTGAGCCATCTAAAAATTGAACCGCGACTTGATGTTGCGTCACACCGGCTACCTCACACCCAACCGCATGGAGGAACTGCGTTAGCTGCGCCACAACGTCCTCATTTAACCGACCGGTAACCCGCGCCTGACCATCCAAACTGACTAAATCATCACTGAACCAGCGAAACACTTCAATAGCCGGTGCGTAATTCCAGTTCTGTAACGCGAACAGCATCAATGCATTCGGCCGTGTGTTATTGATCGCCGTATGCTGGCCAACTGGTACCTGAACGATTTGGCCCCCTTCCCGCGAGAATAAGACCTTGGGATTCTCACCAGGAATCGTCGCCTGAAGGGATTCATCCACCACCTGATTCGCACGATAACTAAAGGCATACCGGTAGGCGATTCCCGCTCGTTTAAACGTCACCGCAAAAGTTGTGGGCCGTTGACTGGAACCCGCATCCAATTGAAATGGCTCAAAGGGCAAATCATCCGTAATTTCTTCCGTTGGGGTTACGACCATCTGTTGCATCCGCAATAAGCCAGCTAACACGTTACTCTTACCAACACCGTTCGTGCCACACAAGGCCGCACACTTCAAACCGCGCTTCGTTCCGGTTAATGGCAGTGAGCGTTCCACCCCACCAGCGTTGGTGGCCACTAATGATAACGTTACTGGATCCTTAAACGAGCGAAAATTCGTCAGCGTAAAATCAATTAACATGGCGTAACCTCCCTTTTCTTTGCATCTTACGCCTCTTAAACTTAGATACAATCATCAGCCCTGCAAACGACGAAATCTCCCATTACAATATTAATATCCCTTCCAAATTTGACAGCGAACGATTTCATAACTAATTTAATCAAAACAAAAAAGAGTTGCGCATCAATTCACAATCGAATCGATACGTAACTCTTTATTTTTAGAATTTTAACGCGCCTAATACTTAGTCTTCCTTAGTCTTAGGTTCGTCGTACTTCCACTTCTTCTTCAGGTACATGTAGATTGGAATACCAATTGCCGTAGCAACGACACCAATCATCGTAGTCGTAAATTGTTGGATGATCGTGGAAACCAGAATGAAGATACCACCAACCAAGGCAATCAACGGAATAACTGGGAATAGTGGAACCTTGTATGGTCGGTTCAAGTTAGGCTGCGTCTTCCGTAAGAAGATAACAGCAGCGAACGCCATGCAGTAGAATACCCAGATAACGAAGATCAACATGTTGGTAATAGCATCGAATTGGCCAGATAAGATCATGATGAAGGCAATGATGTATTGAATCAAACCAGCAGCCCAAGGGACACCAGCTTTGTTCAACTTAGCAAAGACATCACCAAATGGTAATTTGTGTTCTTTACCCATGGCATAAGGAATCCGCATACCAGTCATGGTATAACCGTTCAACCCACCGAATACGGAAATCAGGATACCAATCGTGATAAACTTACCACCAACACCACCGAACAATACCTTGGCAACATCGGAGGCAACGTTCAAGTTACCAGCAACGTGGTCAACTGGTTCGATGTACAGGAACACAGCGTTAACCAGTAAGTAAACAACCATGATGAGGGCAATACCTAAAGCAATGGCCTTTGGTAAGTCCTTCTTAGGGTTCTTCATTTCACCGGCAATGTTCCCAACGTGCAGCCAGCCATCGTATGCGAACATAGTGGCAAGCAGCCCGTTACCTAAAGCAGACCAGAATTCACGGTGTGGTCCGGCAACAACTGGGAACAGAGAGAAATCAACGCTGGTTGAGTGGAAGAAACCAAGTAGCACAATAACTGCCAATGGAATCAACTTAACAACCAAGGCAACTGAAGTTACCCAACCACCGGCCTTAGCACTGATCCAGTTGATCAGAACTAAGGAGAAGGCGGTGATTAACCCAACTGGAACAATCCAGCTTTGTGCTAAGCCAAACAGGTTCGCAAATTGCGTCCCGAAGGCAATGGCAATGGCGGCAACGTTAGCCGGGAAATAAATAATTGCTTGTGCCCAGCCGGCTAAGAAACCCCAGAAACCACCGTATGAGTGTTCAATGTACTTGGTCAACCCACCGGTTTCAGGCCAAGCAGCGGCCAGTTCGGCCCCCGTTAACCCGGCACAGATGGTAATAACCCCACCTAAGAACCAAACGAGTAATGCTAAACTGATGGTTCCAGTTGAGTCGGTAACAGCGGCGGCTTTAAAGAACACCCCAGTACCAATAACCGTACCCATAACAGTTGATAAGGCGGCGAAGAAACCAATAGACTTCTTCATTCCCCCAGAATTTGCTTTATCAGCCATGATCAAGTCCTCCTAACTTTTTTAACAACCTCATAAATAAGGAACAGGCATATGATCCACAATACAGAAACGTACAGTGAAAGACGCATGCTAGAGCTGAAAAACAGGATGACAAAGATAATCGCATAAAATGCAAGCGCAATGTAGTCGGCGTAAGGATAGAACGGTGCTGGGAAAATATTATGTTCAGCACTCTCTTTATTTTTACGTCTATAGACTAAGTGGGTGATGATCAAGACGGACCAAACGAATAGGAAACTAACCGTGGCCACACCGGAAATTAAACTAAAGACATCCTTTGGCATCACATAGTTCAGAACAACCACAATCAGCAAGGCTGCTGAGGACAGTAGTAGCGCATTTTGTGGAACGTGATTTTTGTTCACGTGCTTGAACCGTTGTGAAGCGTTGTGACCCTTTGCTAATGACCATAGCGTACGACTAGTAGTGAAAATGGCAGAGTTGCAGGCAGACAAGGCCGCAGTCAACACAACAAAGTTAACGACGCCAGCGGCTGCGTTGATACCAATATCAGCAAACATTTGGACAAATGGACTTTGCGTTTGAGCTAATTTGTTCCAAGGATAGACGGACATGATAATAATCATTGAACCAATGTAGAATAATCCAATCCGTAACGGCAAACTATTAACCGCTTTGGGCAAGTTCTTCTCAGGACTTTCCGTTTCACCAGCAGTGATTCCGACCATTTCGATCCCAACGAAGGCAAACACAATCATCTGGAACGAGGCCATGAATCCTTTAATACCAGTTGGGAAGACCCCACCATGACTGTACAAGTTACTAAAACTAGCAACTGTGTTCGGCGTTGTAAAATTCGTACCGATAAGGTAAAGCCCAATCACAATTAACAACAGTATGGCAACAACCTTGATCATCGAAAACCAAGATTCCATTTCCCCAAACAAATCAACGTTGGCCAAGTTGACCAGTAATAACAACACGATGATGAGTAAGGGGGTCGCCCACTGTGGAAAGTGTGGGAACCAAAACCGGATATAAATTCCAGACGCCGTTAAATCAGCCATGGCGATACTGATCCAACAGAACCAATACGTCCAACCTAAGACAAACTCAAATCTGTTCCCTAAGTAACGTCCCACGAAGTCGATAAACGAGTGGAGACGCGTATCCGAAAGCAACAATTCCCCGACACTGCGCATCAAAAAGAAGCAAATGATACCAGTAATCAGATATGACAGGATAATGGACGGCCCGGCTTCATGGATTGCAGTCCCTGAGCCTAAGAACAGTCCGGTCCCAATTGCTCCTCCAATGGCGATTAATTGAATATGTCTATTCTTTAGCGATCGCGATAATTGTTGATCATCATTCATACTTAACTCAATCCTCTTCGGAACAAAAGGGATGTTACATAGTCAACTGTTACATAGTCAACTGTAACATCCCTGATGTTCAACATACGTTACATTAATGCTTATTTATTTAATCTTTAGCCAATTCCGCCTTCAGTTTTAACTGGTGAGAAGAAGTGGTCGATGATGTTTGATACACGTTCAAGGTCAACGTTACCACCAGATACCATGGCAACAACCTTCTTGTCCTTTAACCACTTGTCGTCGATCTTGTGAGCTTCGAGGGCAGCAGTTGGTAAGGCACCAGCACCTTCAGCAACAACTTTGGTCCGTTGCAGTAAGTCCTTCATAGCCTTAGCAATGTCTTCTTCAGAAACTAAGACAATTTCGTCAACCAAGTTTGAAACAACTGGGAACGTAATGTCACCAGGAGTGGAAACATCGGTACCATCAGCAAGAGTTAAGTCTTTATGGTGGGTAACGATCTTACCAGCATCGATAGATGCCTTCATACCATGAACGTTTTCGGATTGTACACCGACAACGTGGATTGATGGGTTGAATGACTTCAAAGCGGTAGCAACACCACCAATTAAGCCCCCACCACCACATGGTACGATGACAGTGTCAACATCCCATAGGTCATCAAGGATTTCAAGGCCGATAGTCCCTTGTCCAGCCATAACGTACTTGTCGTTAAATGGGTCGACAATGGTCTTGCCTTCTTTTTTACCACGTTCTGCCATCCACTTGTGAGCATCGTCGAACAATGCACCGTGAATATCAACTTCGGCACCGTAGCCGGCAGTTGCGTCACGCTTCATTTGTGGAGCTTCGTCAGGCATAACAACAGTTGCGTCAATGCCAAGTAACTTACTGGTCAAGGCAACACCTTGAGCATGGTTACCAGCAGAAGCAGTGATAACACCACGAGCCTTTTCAGCGTCGGTCAAGTGGTTGATCTTGTTGTTAGCACCACGGAACTTGAAAGAACCGGTTAATTGCATGTTTTCCAATTTGAGGTAAACATCCCCACCAACAACGTTGTTACTCAGGAACATGGACTTAACCAATGGCGTTCTCCGAGCATACTTCGAAACAATACTTCTTGCTTCTTCGATATCTTGAATGTTGAGCAGGTCGTTCGTCTTTAATACTACATCATTTGCAGCCATTATTTTCACTCCTCAATTGTGTTTGAAACTCAAACTTTTAAGTTTTGAAACCTAAGTAAGATAAGCGATTATTAAGCGTTTTGTAATTCAGTGTATGGTAAGTCGAGTGACTTAGCCAAACCTTCATTAGTAACTTTACCTTCGTACAGGTTGACCCCTGAAGCTAAGGCTGGATCGGACTTGATAGCATCATCGATGCCCTTGTCAGCGATTTCCAATAAGTACTTCAAGTTTCCTGCAGCAAGTGCCATCGTAGCGGTACGTGGAACAGCACCTGGTTGGTTAGGAACAGCATAGTGAATAACGCCGTCTTTGATGAATACAGGGTCGTCAATAGTCGTAGGCTTGTCAATCGTTTCAACGGTCCCACCTTGGTCGATGGCAACATCGGCGATAACGGAGCCCTTCTTCATTGACTTAACCATGTATTCCTTGACCAACTTCGGTGGACGAGAACCAGGAATAAGAATAGTTGATACAAAGATATCAGCATCCTTGATTTCCTTAGCCAAGTTTTCTTCGTTGGACTTAACAACACGCACGTTCTTGCCAGCAAATTGAGTTTCAAGTTCTTTGATCCGGTCATCATTTAATTCAATGATAACTACGGAGCAACCCAAACCTAAAGCCATATCTGTGGCACCAATAGCAGCGTTACCACCACCAAAGATAACAACGTTACCAGCGTGGATACCAGGAACAGGGATACCTGGAAGTAAGATACCTTCGCCTTGGTGTTGTGCTTCCAAGTAGTAAGCACCCATGATAACTGAACGACGCCCTGCGATTTGACTCATAGGGGAAAGCAATGCCAGCTTGCCATCTTCAACGATAGTTTCGCCACCAATTGCGGTCGTACCAGCCTTCATCATTGCTTCTACAGTAGGCTTAGATGAAGCTAAATGTTGAAAGCCCCAAACAATCTTGCCCTTGGAGAAGTATTGGTATTCTTCTGGATCTGGTTCCTTAACCTTGATGATCAGGTCAGCTTTCCAACCTTCAGCATGGCTAACGAGTTTCCCACCAGCTTCGACGAATTCATCGTTACTGAAACCAGCACCGACACCAGCGTCTTTTTCAACCAGTACTTCATTACCTGCTTCTACCATCTTGCGAACATTTTCAGGTGTTGCGGCCACACGGCCTTCGCCTTCCTTTTGCTCTTTAATAACGGCAATTTGCATGTAAAAACACTTCCTTGTAAGTTATTTAACTACGACTATTATGCTATACCTTTCACATGGAATTGGCAAGGCTTTCATGGAATTTCGTCGAATTTTTTTCAAAAACAGAAGTCAATTATCACGTGATTGGAAGCGCTTTCCCCTTTAGTGACACTGGATTTGGTCGTTTTTACTGAAAACGTTGCATGCGAATATTTTTACAAAAGATTTTTTAATGAACTGCTCGTATTAATTACATAATACACAAACTTCATTATGGGTTTTCGCATAAGACTAGGCCTTCCAAACCCCCTTGTGAAGGGCCATTTGCTCGTTTTTAAAGTAACCAAATAAAATAGTAAGCGACGTCTTTCAGTTGTACACGACTAAATTTACCCATTTAAACTGTAACCCGGCGGAATATCATTAGAGTTTTCTCATTATCGTTCAACTATGAAGGCCCTGTTTTCATTTCGGAAAAGCGGTATACCCGTATCTCCCGTTATAGGTATACCAATTCACAAAGTCGACCTTCTCACTAGCCAAATTATTCTTCTGGACACCAAAAAAAATTGTTTCGAGCCTGGATTCCCCGGCCCACACCGGTTTATGCCGGGCTTACACCACCAAAAAAGGCTTTTACTGTCCCCCTAAAGGTTCAGTAAAAGCCACTCACACTGCTATTTAAAGGTGTTACCCTCTCCTGCGATTCAGCCGGTTACGGCCCATCACACCAGCCAGTGCCAGCAACATCAGGCCCGTTACTAACCAGAATAAGGATTGATAACTACCGTATTCAATAATCAAACCACCGTACAAAGGCCCCACTGCCCGACCAAATGAAATGGCCATGTTATAGATTCCCTGGAACTTGCCTTTGTCGTTATCGCCAGCCAGGCCATCGATCCACGCGGGAATTCCCGGGAACCCGGTCATCTCACCAAACGTTAAGATAACCATGGTCAGGACAAACATGGCATAGCTCTTAGCAAACACTAACAATAGGAAGGAGAGAATAAAAATCAGAGTTCCGACCCAAATCTGAGAGCTCAACTGGAAGCGTGCTGCCAACCGATTGACGATTGGTTGTCCGAAGACGATCATGAGACCGTTCAGCGTCCAGAGCAGACTGTACTTTTCAAATGAGATCCCTAAGCCCGTCATATGAACCGAAATCACACTTTCCCACAGGGAATAACTCATATAGAGGCAAAAGACCAGAAAAGCAATTAGCCAGATCAGATTCAACTGGGCTGGTTTAGCGGGTCCCCGACTATGTTCGAAGCTCTTCTGTTCAATGTCCGCCCGGAAATCAAACAAGAAGATCAGCAACAGCGCTAGATAACTCAACGCCGCCACGATAAAGACTAGGGTGACCCCGTGAGCCATCAGAACCCCCACCATCAACGTACCGACAACGACCCCTAAGTTCATGCCAATATAGAGATAATTGAAAACTTTACGACTCTCAACTGATTTCACGGTCGCCGCAAAGGAGTTGACCACGGTCATCACGATACCGTCGCCTAACCCAATGAAAAGTAGCATAATACCAAAGATTGGCCACCCGTGGGCAAATATCAACGTCACCATTGGAACGAATGAACAGAGCGTCCCCACAATGGCTGACCAGAATGGCGACCAGCGGTCAAACATCCGGCCACCCAACCAGTTGCCCAGAATCATGCATAACGACATCCCCAGCAAAGCAATCCCCGCCAGCGTCAGACTTTGATGGAGTTGATTATGCATGTAGACCGTCGTTAACGGCCACATACACGCAGCCGCAGCGTTTAATAGAAGGGTCGCCGACACGATACCGGCCATACTCACTTCTTTTTTTGTTTTTCCCATTATAGTCCCTCACTTAATTTTCACTCTGCACCCATTGTCGCATACTTAGCTTTATTGCGAAACACAAAGACTTAACCGCCGGTGCAGTTAGCAATTTTTGATTTTCTTCAAATAAATCGGCGAACTTGATTTGAGTCAAGTTCTTTTATCACTGACGACCGTATACTAACTTATGTAATCAAGACAAACGAAAACCTAGGAGGTATTCATTATGAGTAAAGTAACCATGAAATTAGACGCACTGACCTGCCCATCTTGCATGACTAAAATCGAAGGCGCCTTAAACAAAAAAGACGGCGTGAAGAACGTCAAGGTTCTGTTCAACGCCAGCAAGGTCAAAGCCGAGTTTGATGACGCGGCCGTATCTGCCGATGACCTCGAAAATACCGTCACCGACCTAGGCTATGCTGTGCAAAGCTCTAAAGTTAAAGCTCTCTAATCCCCCACTCACCGAAAGGAAGTTCATCCAATGACTACTACTATTGAAGACCGTTACGCTGCCGAACAAGCCCAAACTGAACACGACCACCACGTTCCCACCGCTGGTGCCATGACCAACCACATTCTCTCCAACCTGCACATTTCCATCGTGAAATTCCATCAGGTTCGCTGGTCCGTCAAGGGTCCGCTGGCTCTGAGCGTCCGTCAACTGCTCAACGACTATATCGCCACCTACCGTCAACAGTTCGATACGCTGGGTGAATTGCTTTTAGATGAAGGCGAAATCGTCTCAACCACGACTAAAGAATTTCACGACTACAACATGCTGCAAGAAGGTGGCGACAAGAAGTACTTGCCCGCTGAAGAACAAATTAGCGAGTTAGTCCACGACGCCGACACGCATAACTTATTCATCGACCGGGCCATCAAACTGGCTGAGAAGGAGGAACGGCCCGCTTTGGCTAGCTTCCTAACCGACTTACGTGGGACGAACAACCACATCATTCGCGAACTCCAAGCTCTGCTGGGCAACGATGCTCGTGACGGTCTGGATGAAGAAGACGATGATGACGATGATTAACCAGCGTTAAGAATAGTGTTAGCACACTGCGAGGTGCTAACACTATTTTTTTGTTGCCAAAATTAGCCTGTTCAAATTGATGACCGTTAATGCAACCGTTTGTATTAGTCAGGGGTAACCGTCTATTATAGAAGAGAAACATCCAAAAGGAGTCTTAAAAGCATGTCTACCTTACCCAAGTATCAGCAAAATCAACAAACGATCACCTTTGATTACCCCCACCGACCACTACAATTAAGCATCCTGACCCCTAGTATCATTCGGGTCTTTGCCAACCGCGGTGAAACCGGCCAGTCTTATGCCATTGAAGGTGACAAACAGCAGCCAACCGACTATGACTTAACGGTCGTTGCTCACCAATACGTGCTCACTACCAGTGACCTCACCGTCAAGCTCGACGCTGACGGTCACGTTGACGTTTACGATGCCGCTGGCCACGCGCTCATCACTGATTTTCGTGGTGAGCGCCACCTCCTTGATAAAGGGGTCGATAAAGTTCACCAAAAACTAGTTGAAGCGGAAGGCCACAGCGTGACCGACGTCACCATTGATGATCATGCAAGTTACTACCAGGTCGTCAAAGAACTAGCCACAGATGAACACCTCTACGGTCTCGGCGACAAGACCGGTTACCTCGACAAACGGGGGTTTGAATATGATAACTGGAATGTTGATTACCCCGACCCCCAACTAGAAATTCTGCCCAACATTTATAAATCAATTCCCGTGCTACTAGGTCTTAAGAACGGCCACCCTTATGGCCTCTTCTTCGACAACCCCTATAAGAGTCACTTGGATTTGGGCAAGGAAAGCGACCACTACTACTTCTACAGTGCGGTGGCCGGCAACCTCGATTACTACATTCTAGGTGGTGCCACCTTGAAAGCTATCGTGACCAACTACACCTACCTCACCGGTCGCACGCCACTGCCTCAGAAATGGACTTTAGGCTACCAACAATCTCGTTGGGGGTACAGTGCTAGCCAAAATGAAGTACAAGCCATCGCCGACAATCTCCGGGAAAAGGATCTCCCCTGCGACGCCATTCACTTTGACGTCGACTACATGCGCGGCTATCGCGTCTTCACTTGGGATCGCGCCAAGTACGCAGACCCGGCCAAGTTCGTCGCCCACCTGAAACAGCAAGGATTTAAGGTCATCCCCATCATTGATCCGGGCGTTAAGCAGGACCCCGATTATGCCATCTACCAAGCGGGTCTGCAACACGACTACTTTGTGAAGACCCCAGCCGGTGAAACCTACATCAACAAAGTTTGGCCTGGTAATTCAGCTTTTCCAGACTTTGGTCGCCCAGCTGTTCGCCACTGGTGGGCGCAAAATACGAAAATTCTCACGGATACCGGCGTGGCGGGAATTTGGAACGATATGAACGAACCCGCATCGTTTGACGGTGAAATTCCCCTGGACACTGTGTTTAGCGACCAGAACACCCCCGCTACCCATCAAAAGATGCACAACGTTTACGGCCACAACATGGCGCAGGCCACGTACGCCGGACTCAAGGAACATCAAGGCACACGGCCCTTCGTCATCACCCGAGCTGCCTATGCCGGTACTCAGAAATATTCGACCGTCTGGACTGGTGATAATCGTAGTATGTGGCCACATCTACAAATGATGATTCCCCAGCTCTGCAACTTGGGACTGAGCGGATTCAGCTTTGCCGGTACCGACATTGGTGGCTTCGCTTCCGATTCGTCCGCTGAACTCCTGACTCGTTGGATCGAAGCGGCCATCTTCAGCCCGCTGTTGCGGAATCACGCGGCCATGGGAACGCGGCACCAAGAACCCTGGAGTTTTGGGGAACCCACCCTCAGCATCTACCGGCGCTATCTAAAATTACGTTACCGGTTCATCCCCTTCCTCTACGACCTGTTCGCTGACGAAACGCAGACCGGTCTGCCGATCATGCGGCCTCTTGTGTTGAATTATCCTGACGATCAACGCGTCCGCGACCTGAACGATGAATTCATGGTGGGTGACAGCCTGCTCGTAGCGCCCATCGTTCAAAAGTCTCAGACTAAGCGGCTGGTCTACCTCCCAGCTGGGGACTGGATCGACTTCTGGAATAATCAAGAGTATCGTGGCAAACAAGATGTTGTCGTCGACGCCCCACTGGATAAATTACCATTATTCGTGAAAAAAGGGACGGTGCTTCCTTGGGGGCCGGCCGTTTCCTATATTTCAGATGAACCTGATACAACCATGACCTTCAAGCTTTACGGCAACACAACCTCCTACCAGCATTATCAGGACAACGGGACTGACTTTGCCTACCAGGATGGCCACTATAACCGCTATACTATCAGCGTAACGGACGGACAGGTGCAGGTTCATCTCACCCATCACGGCTTCGAACCGGTTTATCAAACCGTTCAACTAGACCTCGCTGACCACCAGCTTCTGCTTCACTACGATGCTGCCACGGCGAGTTATCAGGCATAAACTGGCTACCATTTCCGCTATATTCACAGGAATTTAAAGGATTCGGGATCAATCCTCCCGAATCCTTTTTGTACATAAATACAAGAGCACCTAGTCGCTCTCCGGTGGTCAGGGGGGGCCTGCTGTGGGGACGCTTCAGCCAAAGAACGGGCTTCTCGCTCGATTTGAAGCCCCGAAACCCACGTGTCTTCAAATTCGCCCATGTCGTAAGCCAGCCCAAAACGCTAGCTAACGACATTTTCACTGCAGGCCCCCCTGACCACCTCCGGCTTAAATTGACGACCATTGTACTATTTGTCGAAATTATCAAGATGTTAAATGAACTTCATCGTACTTCAACTAAGTATCACCTCATACGCAACTGTTCCTGTTTCTGACGACCATCTAAGCCGAGAGGTTGGCAGATATGGGCTCAGGCGCGAAATTATTCTTAGTCAGCGGGTGATTTTCCGCTGGCTTAGAATAAGACCAAGCTTGTAGACTCGTGTTTTTCGAGGCTTCAAGTTGTGTCCGCACCGTTCCAGCCCATATCTGACAACCGGCAAGGCGAATAAGACCATCAGCATTGTCAGTCCCACGACACATACATTTTACGTATTTCATAAAAGAATTTCGCCAACTTGATTCACATCAAGTTAATGTCGCAGGTTCCGCGGCATAATAAAGACATCAACAAGGATAGAACAACTTAAACAGACACCAAGAAAGGATGCTTCCCATGAAATTTCAACGGTTTATCTACGCACATACTAATCCCATTACCTTCTGGTCAGCCGGCTTAATCATCCTCGGCTTTCTGAATACCTGGTTTACTCACGTTCCTTACGTTACCGACGTTGCCTGGATCATCGCTTCCGTGATTGCCGCAGCACCAATTGTCTTGCGAGCAATCAGCGCGTTGAAGGCCAAGGTTTTCAGTATTGAGTTACTAGTCGGAATCGCCGTGATTGGGGCATTCGCGATTGGTGAATTTGAAGAATCTGCCATTGTTACTTTCCTATTCCTCTTTGGGTCCTACCTGGAACAGAAGACGTTGGCCAAGACCCGTGGCGCCATTCAATCCCTGACTGAAATGGCACCCACCACTGCCGAACTGGTTCAAGTCGACGGCTCCCTTGAAGAAGTCGATGTCGATGACCTAGAAGAAGGTAACGTCGTTCTCGTCAAAGCCGGTGGCCAAGTCCCCGTCGATGGTAAAGTCGTCAGTGGCTCCGGTTACGTTAACGAAGCCTCCATCACCGGTGAATCCCGGCCAATCAACAAAGCTGATGGTGACGGTGTCTTCTCCGGTGCCATGGTTGAAAGTGGGACCTTAACGATTGAAGCCACCCAGGTTGGTGACGAAACCACCTTCTCTAAGATCATTGAATTGGTTGAAGAAGCCCAAGACACTAAGTCACCCGCTGAAAAGTTTATTGATAAATTTGCTCAATACTATACACCAGCCGTTTTAATCATCGCCATCTTAGTCTTCGTCTTCTCCCGTGACCTTCGTTTGGCCATCACCGTGCTGGTACTTGGTTGCCCTGGGGCCCTGGTTATTGGCGCACCAGTCTCCAACGTGGCCGGCATCGGTAATGGTGCTAAAAACGGTATCCTCATCAAAGGTGGGGACGTAGTTGAAAGTCTAGCGAAAGTCGACACCATCGTATTTGATAAGACTGGGACGTTAACCACTGGCAAGATGACGGTAGCTGATACCAAGTCCTACACCGACGATAAAACGGTCTTAGCCGGTGTCGCTCAAATTGAAAAAACCTCCGACCACCCCTTGGCTCAGGCCATCGTGGCTCACTTGTTCGCTCACCTACAAGATGACGCAGCTACTTTAGAAACTGAAACCATCAAGGGCCGCGGCATGGTCGGCAACTGGCATGACAACCAACTGTTTGTTGGGAACGCCGCTCTGTTAAAAGATAACGGTATCACGCTGACTGCAGACCAGCTGAACGACCTCCACACCATGCAAGACGATGGTCAATCCACCGTGCTGGTTGGCTACCAAGGAAAACTCGCCTTTATCTTAGGCGTCGCTGACACCGTTCGTCCTGAAGTTCCAGATGCCTTAGCTGCTCTCAAGCGTCAAGGCATCAAGCACCTGGTCATGTTAACTGGTGACAACCAAGCGACCGCTCAAGCCGTTGCCGAATCTCTGAGTATCGACGAAGTTCATGCCGACTTACTCCCAGCTGACAAGGTCACCTTCGTCAAAAAGTTCCAAGACATGGGGCGTAACGTTGCCTTCGTTGGTGATGGCATCAACGATAGTCCTTCCCTGGCCACGGCTAGTGTCGGCATCGCCATGGGTGGTGGGACTGACGTAGCTATCGAAACGGCCGACGTGGTCCTGATGCAATCCAGTTTCACAGCTTTGAACCACGCCGTTGGCTTAGCTAAAAAGACTTCCGCCAACACAAAGGAAAACATCACGATTGCCATCTTAACGGTTGCCTTCCTGCTGATTGGCTTGGTTTACGGCTACATCTACATGGCCAGTGGCATGTTCGTCCACGAAGCCTCTATCCTGGTCGTTATCTTCAACGCTATGCGGTTGATTGGCTACCATCCTCGCGGTACCAAAGATGCTAAACCAGTTGCCCAACAGCTCGCAACGAACTAACCCTCTGCTTCTTAACAGCTCGCAAATAGCGGCCACCCTTCTTGGAGAGTGGCCACTATTTGTGTCCCTTATTTTCATAAAAAAAGACTGGCACCCCATCACTGAGTCACCAGTCTCACAAATTAAATTTGAATTTCAAAGCTTACTTCGTGAAAGTCCACTTAGCAGCTGGGGCAACGCCGGCCTTAACGGCAACGACCTTGTTCTTGCTGTTAACGATCTTGAACTTCTTAGCAGAAGTGAAGCGCAGGTAAAGCGTCTTAGAAGCCTTGGAACCCTTAGGGGTGTATGAAATCTTCCAGAACGTTGGTGTCTTAGCATCCACGCTGTACTTAGCGTAAGAAACTAACGTCTTGACCTTCTTACCATTCTTGTAGAGATATTGGTTAAAGCCAGACTTTTGACTGAAGACCATCTTTTGTGAATACTTGTTAGCCGTGTTGGACTTCCAAGTACCAGTAGGCGTCTTCACGGAGAAGCTAGCGGTACTCTTCTTGGTTGAAGTCGTCGCCTTCTTGGTGGTTGCTTTCTTAGTCGTGGTTGTCTTCTTAGTAGTCGTCTTCTTGGTCGTAGCAGCCTTAGTCGAAGCAGCTTGGACCCGGATGATCCGGTAGAAGTAAGCCTTCGTTTTTGGGTTCGTTGCGTAAACGTAGACGTTAGCGTCCTTCTTCAACTTCTTGGATAACTTAATGGAGAATTTTCCCGTCGTCTTAGAAGCAGTCCCACTAGTAAGATTCTTCTTAGCATTCTTGGTTGCCTTAACAGTAACCTTAGAACCCTTAGTAGCCGTCCCCGAAATCTTGCTGGAAGACGTAGAGATAGCATTAACACTCAGGCTGGGACCGATATGTTTCGTCGCAGCGTGTGCCGTAGTCGTTGATGCTGGAGTGATCGCCGTAGCTGGGACCGTAGCGCCTACCGTGGCTAACGTGACCAAACCGGTCAATGCAACCATAAATTTCTTCATTATTCCTGACCCCTTAATCTACCGGCGATTTCCAGCCGGTATTTATTTTTATAACCGACTAGTAGTATAACAGATTTTGTACAAATTAGTGCCCGTACCGAACAGGAGTTTACGGTTTTTTAATAAGGCTTAACACTATCTTTAATATACATGGCTAATGGGCCCAAATATTCATTAAAAGTTACCTGACGAAGCTAAACCTCTTTAATGAAGAAAACAGTTAGTCATCATGATAAATTGCTGTTAAATTAGTCACTGCCGATTGGCCATAAGTCGACGCTGAAACACGCCTAATTCAAGCCCTCAGCTATATCCCGCTGCCGGTAGTATTCATGGGCGAAGTCTACTAGATCACGCATTGAAAAGACTAGTGCTGTCCGATCATTTCCAATGGCTGCCTGCCGCACGCTACCAGGCCTAGCCGCTAAGAACTGCGCACCCATTTCATTGAAGTCATCATAGGGTTCTAACTCCACCATTTTAAAGGACACCCACTGCTTTTGACCAGCCGTTTGAACCGGGGCCCGTTCTTCAAAGACCGGCCGCGGCAACGTAGACTCAGCCAAGTGGATCGCCGTTCCTGTTTCAAAATCAGTTCCTAAGAATAGAACTTTCGCGTTCAAATCGTATAACTTTTGAAGCGGTCCCTGGGCACCAAAGGGCAAATCATAGGTCGTTGTTTCACAGATATGTTCTGCCTGGGCGCCCCAAGCTGTCATCGAACAGGTCGGATGGCCACTTCGTTGGGTATCCGGTAAGTTGCGAAAATACTCCGGTAACGCGCCAATCAAATGACACGGCGTTAGCTCCCGGTCAAAACCTGGCAATGCCGCCATCACTTGGTCCTGATGATCCGCTTGAACCGGTGGATTGATCCATTCATGTGGGTCAGATAAATCAGATGACTGAGCTGGCATGGCAATATTGCCTTTCGCCAGACTAGCTTTTAAAGCCGCAATCAGCGTCTGTTCACCACCCGGGATAAATCCAAAGGCACTTAATGATGTATGTACGAGACACGTGTCTTGTTCTTGTAATCCCAATTCTTGGAAAAGGGTCATTAAATCAGAATAAGTGGTCACTGTGGTAATTGGCTGTTGATACCAAGGCTTTTTCATAGGCATCCCTCTTTTTTTAATTAAGCCTATTTTAGCACGCCTGCTTGTTTGGGTATCAAAATTGTTTGCCCTGTTAATTCTGTAGTAATTTAATATGGTTATATAATGGATGTTCTGGTGTAGCAACTACTCTATTGCCGGGGTATGCTGACCTTGTAAATAACTTATAGGAGGGGTCAGTATGAAAGTCTGCAGCAATCATGGATATATTAAACCTTTGTCTCTAAAAACGCATTGGGTACTCGCTGCAATAGCCAGTGGAATCCTGTTGGGAAGCGGAACGGTCGCCGTTGGCCATGCGGATTCAGCCCCAGATAGCCAAGATGGTGAGACTAGTTATTCCAAAGAAGACACTAGTTCAGCTCCAATTAAATCGGCTGTGCTGACCTCTTCAGTTCCTAACACCTCAAGTAGCGATGCAAAAAATACCAATTCAGATAACCAGGTTGACCATTCAACTGACAAGCCCAAGACTGAGCCAGTTACTAATGTATCTGGATTGGACAACGACGAAACGACCAGCGACAGTGACAAAGAAACCACCCCGCCCATCACACCCAAAAATCCCGTAAATTCTGACACGCCAACTTCTGTCACACCAGAAAAAACCAACTATCAGCCTAACCGGTCAGCGTTGCTGAAAGAGGCAACTCCCACCGATGATCAGCTTGTAACAATTAAGGATGCCAGTTTAACCGCAGCCGTTAAGTCTGCTTTACATTTGACATCAACTAGTAGCCTAACGGTCGGTGCCATTCGGCAATTCAAAGGAACTACGCTAACCTTAAATCTGGCTGCTATCAATGACATGAGTGGATTAGAAGCCCTTCAATACCTACCCTCAACCGCACTGATTGATCTAACCCTGACATACTCCCCAATTAAGGCTGACGGAACAGCTTCCCCTTACTTCGATCTCACACCATTAACCAATCTACGGTTCACTAACCTCTCAATCACTGACTACTATTCCGGCTACCTTAGCGACGACATGCTGAATCAGCTCACCCGAATCGATCCCACTAAAATGGCCCGATTTGCTCTCAGAGGCAATGCCTATTCCAATGACTACCAAGCTTTACAAAATCGTCAGTTAGCCTTGTTAGCACCTTGGCTAACTATCATTGGCAATAATGGCTACCAGCTAGGTACTTCACCGCTCAGTCAAATCGATCTATCAGGAAACAACCTGTCAGACTTTTCCTCGTTAGGTGGTATCAAAGCCGACACGCAAATTTTGGCGATTGGTGAAACCTTCTACAGCAGTCATCAGGTTAACGTCGTCATCGGTCAGCCAGTAACGCTTACCCCTGACGAATCTTACGGCTTGGATGGACAACTTTTAGCGAACGGCAAAACCTATTCCTTTAATACCGCTGACGTAGGAACTTATACGCCAATTACTAACCTTAACAAGGGTCAAATTTATTTTGATAATCCTCAGCAAATTGTCAATAGCAGCTTTTCACAATACATCACATATGGTCAGCTTGGCTTTATTCGGGGAACTACCTCGCCAAATATTGCGTACATTAAAACTACGTACGAAGGGGGAGCCGAGATGGATTACGATACCCGTATCTTCCGCTTAGCCAACTGGCAGACCTCACCAACTGTAACTGTCTCCTTCACCGATGAAGCTGGAAACGTCTTGCAGGCCGATGCTATCCTTGGCGCAACTGCTAAATTGGGTGAGGCCTATGATTTAACCGCCCTCACGCAGCTTAAGGACTACCAACTAGTCGCCGGTCAAGCGGCTAAATTAAGGGGAGTCTACACGATTGATCCGCAAGCAGTCACACTGATACTCAAGAAACAGGCGGTCGCCCCAGCAACACCGACCTCACCAATTATTGGTTTTGACATCACGGGTACTCTTCCTATGCCGCCCGTCGAAGAAACTGGTAATGCAGACGACAATGGCGCCACTACAGCCGCAGCCATCGCACAACAGATTGTCACACAAACAGTGGCAGCAACCGCTACAACAGCACCTGCCGCCCAAACACAACCAGTGCGTCGCTCCCAACAACAGAAAATAGCGACAATCGTCGTCAATGGCGGTTCTGCTGATGCAATCGATGATACCCAAACAGCCCTCAGTTCAGAGCAGTCGGGTCCCAAGCAAGACCGTGTTGCCTTGGCAGCCAATGTTCAGACCGCTCAATCACCTATCGTTCAATTACCCATTACTCAGAAATCAGCCACTAGTTCAAATCCCAAGCGCACCACAAAATCTCAAACAGTCCTACCCCAGACGAGTGATCAATCAGCCTCATTCCTGGTTTTACTGGGGTTAGCTGGCCTACTCAGTCTCTCTTGGCTAGGGAAAGCATTCATCAAACGAAATTAATTTCAACATTCGACCCCGTTATACTTGCAGTGACGGGGTTTTCTGCTAGACTACAAGTGATAGCGATTTCATTTTAAATGATTGGCGAAAGCCGTTTCCATTTAAATTTGCATAAAATGATTTGCTTTCATGAAAATGAATTTTGACTGAAAACGTTGTTTCTTTGGGAATGCAACCGGTTGTCCAAATTTTAAATTCTTGCTTTAAAAAGTTAGCTTTTCACGGTGAAGTAGTGTATAATTCCTTTTTGAAGTGGTCTAGACAGTCGTTTAGATAACTCGCGGACTCAGTGTGGTTTTGCTCCCACACTGAATAACCGATTAATCATTGTTTTCTCTATTTGTAGATACTACTCATATAACGCACTTAAAATTTAAGGAGTGACGATCTCGTGGCAACTGAACGTAAAGCTTTATTCGTATTCTTCGGTGGTACTGGTGACTTAGCTTACCGGAAACTCTACCCAAGTCTGTTCAACCTTTATCGGAAGGGTAACTTGCGGTCCCATTTCGCAGTTATCGGGACTTCTCGTCAAACACTTGACGACGAAAAGTTCCGGGCAGCTATCAAGAAGTCTTTGGCTGATAGCGGTAACCGTTCAGATTCTAAGGAAGCAACCGACTTCATTTCTCACTTCTACTACCAAGCACATGACGTTACGAACGTTGCTCACTACTCCGTCTTAAAGGACGCCGCTGACAAGCTTGATAAGAAGTACAAATTAGACGGCAACCGGATCTTCTACCTGTCCATGGCACCACAATTCTTCGGTACTATTGCCCAAGACTTGAAGACACAAGGTCTGATGTCCACGAACAAGGACGCCTTCAACCGTCTGGTCATTGAAAAGCCATTCGGCCGTGACTACGACTCCGCTAAGGAATTAAACGATGCCTTAAGCAAGTCCTTCGAAGAAGACCAAATCTTCCGGATCGACCACTACTTAGGTAAGGAAATGATTCAAAACATTGAAGCCTTACGCTTTGGGAACACCTTAGTTGAATCCCTTTGGAACAACCGTTACATCGACAACATCCAAGTAACCTTGTCCGAAAAATTAGGGGTTGAAGAACGGGCTTCCTACTACGATAACAGTGGTGCCTTACGTGATATGGTTCAAAACCATATCATGCAAATCGTTTCTCTGTTAGCCATGGAACAACCAGTTGCCTTCACGGATACTGACATCCGGGCTGAAAAGGTGAAAGCTTTACGGAGCCTGCGGGTCTACAACGTTGCTGACGCCGCAACTAACTTCGTTCGTGGCCAATACGGTGCCGTTAACGACCAACCAGACTACCGTCACGAAGACAACGTTCCAGTTGATTCAACGACTGAAACCTTCGTTGCTGGTAAGTTATTATTTGATAACTACCGTTGGTCCGGGACCCCATTCTACGTCCGGACTGGTAAGATGTTAGCTGACAAGTTCACGCGAGTTGACGTTGTCTTCAAGCGGCCATTAGTTGATATCTTTGCCTTCCCACAATCACAAAACACGCCATTGGCTGCCAACGTTTTGACGATTTTCGTTGAACCACACGCAGGGTTCTCACTGCAATTGAACGCCAAGACGAACGATACTGGCTTCTCAACGGAACCAATCAAGTTGGATTACTTGGTTGATGCTGAAAAGTCCAAGGATACGCCAGAACCATACGAACGTCTGATTCACGACGTCTTGAATGGCGATGGGACCAACTTCTCCAGCTGGCCAGAAGTTTCCTACGCATGGAAGTTCGTTGATCAAATCCGTCGTGTTTGGGACTTACAAGAACCACAATTCCCTAACTACACGCCACACTCAATGGGCCCAGCCGCTGCTGAAGAATTAATTCAACGCGACCACCGTGAATGGATTTACCGTTTGAACAACTAATCATAAAATGAAAACCGCTCATCGAAATTCGATGAGCGGTTTTTTTGAATAATTATAGGAATGACTTATATGGTAGGTTGATGTCATGCGTGTAGCGGTCTTCAAAACCACGTTCATGATAATATTCAAGCTTGTCCTTGTCATCCGGGTAGATGAAATGTCCGCCTGGTAACCATGAGAATGGATGGAACTTGTAATTGAAGCGTTCCTTTCGCATCCTCCAGACTTGTTCGACTTCTGCGGGATCACCAAGCATGTTTGACCAAACATCCCAGTGTAAGGGAATAACTACGTTCGTTTGTAAGGCTTCCGCCGCTCTTAGAACATCTACTGAAGTCATCTTATCTTGAACACCGATTGGATTTTCTCCGTACGCTACCACAGCAACATCGACATCAAAATCCTGTCCGTGTTTGGCAAAATAGGATGAATAATGCGAGTCGGCCGCATCATAAATATTTCCGGCACTCGTCTTAATGACGTAGTTTACGGATCGCTCATCCATGTCTGGCACCTGACTATCATCCGGTAAATTCTTTTCATCCGGATCAGTAATCAAGACAGAACGGTCAAAAGAATCGGTTACGTCAATTTCAACATCCTTAATTTTAACAACATCGCCCGGTTTAACCACCTGGCATCTATCCGCTGGCACTCCCCAATCTAGCCACTGATCAACCACATCTTTGGGCCCAATGAAGGGAATTGGTTCTTCAACGTTTTGGAGAATCGCCGCGGCAACGTTCATATCAATGTGGTCATGGTGAAAATGGGTAACCAGATATGCATCCAAGTGATGAATCGCAAACGGATTAATTACCATCGGTTGTGCCCGCAAGTTGGGCTGAATTTTACGACCACCAGTCAGTCGGGACCATTGGTGGCGTGGAGACATATCCGGCTTATCATGCGTCGTTTTACCAGTCCCACACCACAAATCGATGGCAATGCTAGTCTGTTGATCGGACTTAATCCAAATTCCCATGTTGACCAGCCACCACATTGCAAACTTTCCCTGAGCAACCTTAGTTCGGTCAATTTCTTCATTCAGCCATGTTCCCCACTCGGGAAAAACCTCATCCTTCCAAGTCTGCTCAGTCACATCATTTACGTTATCTACTGTCATTGTTTATTCATGCTCCTCACGTAAAAGCGTTACTTTTGAAGTTCTGCCATCTTAGGGTCCAAGTGTGCCTTGATATCGTTCTTATCTACAAAATTGGTCAGAACAATCGTTTTAGCCTTGTACTCTTCTGGGAAATTATCAAAAAGTTCACGCGTCGTGACGTAAATATCTGCAGGTGCACTACGAATACTTCCTAGGTCAATCGTATCAACAGTGACATCGTCTTTCCCCTCGTCTGAGACGATACTTTCAATGTTCATCTTAGCAATAACACTGGAACCAACACCTAAACCACATACCGCAATAATTTTCATAATAGAGCCCTCCAAATTTTATTCTGAGATATTTTCTTTAAAGAATCATGCCAACAACTAACGTCCGAATCAACTTCAATAAGTACATCAACGGCATCCAAACAACGGCGTAGTCAATGTTTGACCAAGTTAAGCCACTACCATAAACGGCACCGGTCAATGGGTAGAACAGAATAACTGCGGCTGAAGAAATAATACCAGTGATAAACCCGGCCATAATTGCACCACGCCAACCACCAGCCTTATTGCCAAATACTCCCATGACATTACCATCAAAGTACATAATGATAGGACTTGGGAAAACAATCACTGGTGAATGAAACAGGATTGTCGCAAAAGTAACGATAATACAGCCAACCGTGGAACCCAAGAAACCAAACATACCACCCATTGGGGAGTATGGGAAAATCGTTGGTGCATCCAAAGCTGGAATGGCCCCCGGCAAGAATTTGTCAGAAATCCCTTTAAATGCTGGGACAATTGAACCGATGAACATCCGAACCCCAGACAGTAAGATGACGATCCCAGCGGTAAACGTAAATCCTTGAATAATCAGCCACATGATCCAGTTAGTCGCATCAGGACCAGTTCCGGCTAAGGATTGAATTCCACTCTGGCCAACGGCTAACCCAATACCAATAAAGATAATTGGCATCAAGAAGAATAGAACGATGGTGTTGTCACGAAACATTGAGGCCCACTTAGGGAGCTTCATGTTGTCAGCATCTTGCTCTGGCTTTGAGCTACCAAACCACTTACCAATAAAGTGGGCAAGAATCGACCCTACTTGGTCCATAAACCCTAACGTTGAAACATCATGCATCCATGGGCGAGAGATGATTCGTGGAATAGCAGGTGAGTACGTGTAGTAAATAGCGTTTAAAATTGTCCCGACCACCACGGTCCAAAAACCATTTGTGTGTAAGACCACGGGTAACGTAACGTTCATAAAGGCTGCATGATAAAGCATCAGGTGAGCCGTCAAATAAGCGTTTTTAAAATCCTTACCCGGGGTAATTCTTACTAAAATCAAATGTAGGAAGAACGCCAGCAAAAATGTAATAACCGTATCCTTCGCAATTGTACTGAACCGTAGTACAACCCCAAACACAGCATCGTTAGTAGGCAAAACCCCCTTAACATGTAGTGTTGAATTCAACTTCGTCACCACTGGCGACAACGAGGAAATTAAAATACCAGCTCCGGAAGAGAGAACCGTCAAACCAATGACCGTTTTTACAGTACCATCAATCACCTGTGGGAATTTTTTTCGTTGTAATAGCAAACCAACCAGAGCAACTAAGCCGAGAAAAATCGTTTCGTTGCTAAGAACCTGGTAAACCAAAAAATTTATCACTTGCATGTCTAGTTCCCCCCATTAATTTGATTAACGATTTTTTGTGCTTCAACAGAGGTCGTTGCATTTCTCAAGACCCGCAAATTGCTTGGTTCGTTAAGAAATGCCACAATTTTTTGTAACAAAGCCAAATGATCCGTATCACTAACGGAGGCTAAAATAACGACTAAATCTACGGGATCATTATCTTTGTTTCCAAACTTCACGGGATCACGCAATGTTGCAATGGCAAAACCGGTCCGATGAACAGCTGCTGAAGGTCTGGCATGACCTAAAGCTAATCCCGGTGCAATAACAATATACGGCCCCAATTTCTTAACCGATTGAATCATTGCATTCACATAGCCATCCGTAATATTGTCACTGTCCACTAACGGCTGTGCTGCAACCCTAATCGCATCTTCCCAATCATCGGCATGAACTTTTAATTGTACTTGGTCAATCGACAAGCTTGGATTTGTAGCCATTTTAAGTCCTCCTTACATGAATAAAAGCTGAAACATTATGTAAATATCCATCATTATTAAAACGAATTATTTGATTCCTTTTTACATTTTCGATTATACTCATAAGCGCTTTCATTGCAAGGTGGAAAAACAGAAATTCAAATGTTAAGGTTATGACACAAACTCACTGGCGAATACTTAAGGGAGAATTAAATATGGAACTTAGCATTATCGAACGTATCAAAAAAATATATCCAGAACTGGGTCGAAGCAGTAAACGGATAGCCGATTACATCATTATCAACGGGACAAACGCTTCTTCGAAAACAGTTACCGAAATGGCAACTGATTGTCACGTGTCGGTTGCCACCATCTCCCGTTTTGCCAAGCAACTTGGCTACACAAATTATTCCCAATTAAAATGGGCACTCTCCAATCAGATGGAAGAAGATACGCCAATTATTCAGGAAATTTCAGACACTGATACCCCCATGATGGTTGCCAAAAAAACGCTGGACGCCAACATTGAAACCTTGAATGGTACATTTGACTTGATGAACGAAGATGATCTCAAACGGGCTATTCATTACATCGTACATTCAGATCGACTTGAATTCTTTGGACTTGGTGGCTCTAATATCGTTGCGCTTGACGCTTATCATAAGTTTCTACGAGTACCGCTAACCGTTCTACACGACGATGAATATCACCTAGCTCTCATGCAGGCTTCAAGACTAACCAAAGACGATTGTGCCGTTGTCATCTCCCATACTGGCAATGACACTGACACCTTGGATATCGCACGTGCTCTAAAAAATAAACACGTCCCCATTATCGTCATTACCAGCTTTCCAAACTCACCTTTAGCTGACTTTGGTAACGTAAATTTCTTTTCAATCTCTGAAGATTCTCGTTATCGTTCAGAAGCACTCTTATCCTTAACTTCACAGTTAGCGATAAATGATTGCCTATATATGTTGACTGCACAATATTTTGGCGATGCGGCCGATAACGTCTTAAATGATATTCGTCAAGTCATTCTTAAAAAGCATCAATAAAAAAATACCGCGACCTTCATCAATTTGAAGAGTCGCGATATTTTTATTTATTTAATACGCCGTTTCAATCCAAATAGCCCTAGTACGCTGATTAGTAAAGCCACTCCCCAAATTGCTGATGACTGGCGATTTCCTGTTTGTGGCAACGTTGCTGCCTGATGCTCCGGTAAAGCTGTCACCGCGGAACTATTCACCGTAGCCGATGGATGGTGGCCCAGCTGCACTTGCCCCGTCGTTTCACTGCTGCCACTAGGCGTTATGCTAGCGGCATCGGCTCCTGATTCGTCGCTCCCAGCATCACCAGTACTGCCAGTCGATGGTCCCACTGGATTGCCTTGGTCGCCCGGTTGCGGTTGCTGGCCCCCATCTGGATCGGTAATTCCCGGTGTCTCTCCTGGACTTACCTGGTCACCGCCACCATCCGTCTGCAAGGGTGCGTAAATGTAGGTCACGGTAATATTCGTTTCACCAAACGTCCCGTGTGCGTTGGCGGGCGTTGTCAGCAGGATGTACCCCGTCGGCTGGGCCGCCTGCGTAGTGTACGCCATCCCCGGTTGCCCCGCATATACCTGATCAGCCGCCACCGTTTGGCCCGTGGCCGTTTGGTGATGAACCGTGACAGTCGTTTGGGTCGCTGGCGGTGTCACTACTGGCGGTTTAACCTGCGTTCCGCCATCATTCTGAGCATACACATAAGTTACCTCAATGGCCGTGTCGCCGTACTGACCCGTTGCATTGTCTGGCGTCGCCGTCAACGTATACCCCGGAATAGTTACCGCCGCTGTGCTGTAGTTCTCGCCCACCAATCCGGTCGTCAAAGTTTCATCCGGTGCCAGTTGGTTACCCGCCGTATCTTGATGGTGAACAACGACGTTCGCCCCGGCGTAAGCCATTGCATAGGGTTGAATCACAATAAAATTGGGAATATTACTGCCGGCAGGTCGGTTTACCCCCGTCAAATAATAATAATCCGCCAACGGTGCCACCCCGAAGCCTGGAGCTGGTGATTCCGTCACACCCGGTTTTTGTGGCTGAATATATGAGTAGTTCAATCCACCATTACCATCAGCTACGGCATTTCCCCCAACATAATAAAAATGATAGAGCGGTTCATCGGCTGCTGGGTCATTGAAAACTGGCTCACCAACCACACTGCCATAGACTGCCAAGGGCGCCACAGAACCATCGGCGTTTAAACACTGAATCTGCAGGTGACCGGTTTGAGTAGCCTGATTGATCATCACCTGGTCCAACAAAATAAATTGACTAAAGTTTTTGAACTCGTCGTAGTGCTTCCCCTTCAGCGATGAAAAATCCCGAATGTGGTTGTAATAAATGGTCAATGACGTCACGTTCTGTAGATTCGCTAGTGGTGTCACGTCTTTAATCCGGTTCCCCTGTAATGCCACCGTTGTCAGATGCTGCAAGTTAGCCAACGGTTTGATATCCACTAAGTCTCCAAAATAGGCACCTGGCGATGAATTAAAGTCGTTTCCCATGTCAATACTTTCCAAGTTAACTGCGTACTGGAGACCTTCAATCGAAAACTCTGTCTTACCATCAATATAGGTCGAATACCCCTTAAATCCGCGAATATTTAAGGATTTCAACAGCGCCAAATCTTCCTGCGTGATGTCGGCAACACTATCCCAGGTCTTGCCCACGCCGTTCAACCCCTGCAGGGTTAATAAAATAACCTGCTGTAGCGTTTTATTAGGCATCCACAGATCAATCGTCGCCGTGTCCTTGCTGTGGGCCAATTGGACCGTCGCGGGCTTGGCCAATTCAGCTTGCACTAGTGGCACAGCGGCAATCGTATGGTCAGCTCCCGAATGATTCGCCGTGGATAAAGCGGTTACATTTACTGGACGAGTCGTTGGTTTTGATGTTGAGTTGGCCGGAACCACGGATTCAACGACCGTCATTGCCTGAGCCGGTCGCGTCGTGGCTACCGGCGCTGTCGTATCAGGCTGCTGCGCTGCCACTGGCGCTGCTGAAACTGCGGTCGATGTCGCAGGCTCCGCTACAGCTGGTTGCTCCTCAGGCACGGTCACGGTCGCCGGTTCACTACTAGCTGTAGATTCAACGGGCATCGTCGTCACTGGTACTTCTGCCACTTCTTCATTTTCAGTGACGGCCGTTTCCGATTCAGCCGCATTAGCTTGCTCAGTGGTCGCAGGCTGGGCGACTTCAATCTCTGTGGTAGCCTCTGAAATTCTCTGTTCATTCGCCTGGGCAGTCACACCCCCAAAACTGACAGCCAACATTCCAGCCGTGATGCTGGCGAACACCCACGCCTTCCCGCTCTTAAACATCTTATAGTGTACTTTCATGTCACTTCTTTTATTCATAGTATCCTCCCCCTAAAACCTTAGTGTGGGAAACGCCATTCAGTCCCCCACTGACCCCCGCATTGTACCTGATACTACCGAGAGAGTGGCCGTTTTCTCACAAAATAAACCGAATCCTACATTACGTGAAATTTAATTGCTTACAATCTAATTTTGCAATAATTTTTACGCAAAAAAGGCGTCAGCCAGTAGCCAACACCTCAATAAATCTACTTATCCGCTGCCCACAATTCCGGCCGTCATTGCTCTGGGTACAATCCCGGCCAGAACTCTAGGCAGCGATGGGCGACTATCACTTTAAACCAAGGCCGCCTTAACCATTTGCAAATGCGGCGTGCTATTGAACAGGAACATGTCCCCTTCAACTTTATAGCCAAACTTTTCATAAAAATGTTGCTTGTCGACCTGGGCTTCAATGCTGATTGGTTCACCAGGGAAACTCCGCTTGATTTCGGCCTCAATCTGCGCCATCAACTGACGACCTAACCCTTCGCCACGGTGTTCTGGTGCAGTCAGAACCCGCCCAAAGGTAACATGATCCCCATCCATGAAGACCCGGGCGTAAGCCACCAGTTCACCATCTTGATAACCCAGAATATGCCGAGCAACGGGATCAATGTCATCGATTTCTTGATACATACGTTTTTGCGCGACTACAAAAGTTTCAATACGTTCATATGCAACTTTATATAAATCCATCGCAGACATATCTTCCAACCCGTAAGACAACCATTTAATCATAATGTAAGACCCCTTTGTGTTATAATGTAGCTATATTATGACACGCTTTAATTGCAAATGCAACTACCGGAGGAAAACTTATGCAGAATTATTTTAGAAGTATTGGGTTAATTGCCCGAGCCAACGCCGTTATCGGGAATCGGGTATTTAAACCCGATGACTTGCAGAGCAATCAATTTATCTATTTAATGCGAATCGTTGAGAACCCCGGCATCACCCAAACTGAGTTAGCCGATCAGTTACACGTTGATCCTTCCACCTGCCTGAGAACCGTTCGTAAGTTGACCGACAATGACTTTGTTGAACGCCAACTCGACAGCCACAATAAGAAGTTACGCTTACTCAAGGCCACCGCTAAGGGTCAGGCCATGTACCCCGCCCTCAGAAAATACGAACAATCTATCCTCACCGCCGGGACCGCCGGCTTATCCACTGGCGAAAAAGCCCTCCTCGAAGAATTATTAGGTAAAGTCGCCGCAAACATTCGTGACTTCCAGCATGAACAAAAGTAACACCACGCTACCATAAATTTACTGATTAAGCCCACCGCTAGAGCCATCGTCAAGTAACCGCTATCATTTGTAAATTGACTTTTGAAAATGCAAAAATTCTTTCAAGAATGGGGTCAAATGATTTTCCTTTTATATTGTTCAATGCTACACTAATGGATGGAAAGTCGTTCCTAATTTTAAACACAAAGGAAGGTTACTAATGGCAGATCAAAAAGCAAATATTGGTGTTGTTGGTATGGCGGTTATGGGCAAGAACTTAGCCCTGAACATTGAAAGCCGCGGTTACACCGTTGGTATTTACAACCGTTCATCTAACAAGACGGAAAAAGTTATGGCAGACCACAGCGAAAAGAAGTTAGTTCCTAGCTACACAGTTGAGGACTTCGTCAAATCACTGGAAACGCCACGGCGGATTCTCTTGATGGTTAAGGCTGGTAAGCCAACCGACGCCGTTATTCATGAATTACTTCCACTGTTAGACAAAGGTGACGTCCTGATCGATGGTGGGAACACCAACTTCCACGACACGATGGCGCGGAACGCAGAACTCGACAAATCCGGGATCAACTTCATTGGTATGGGGGTTTCCGGTGGTGAATTAGGTGCCTTACAAGGTCCTTCACTGATGCCCGGTGGCCAAAAAGAAGCTTACGACTTAGTTGAACCTATCTTAACTAAGATTGCAGCCAAGGCCCCTCAAGATGGCAAATCATGTGTTACTTACATCGGCCCTAACGGTGCTGGTCACTACGTTAAGATGGTCCACAACGGTATCGAATACGGTGATGAAGAGCTGATCGATGAAAGCTACAACATCATGCGTAACGTTGCCGGTATCTCCGTTGATGACATGGCCGACATCTTTAAGGAATGGAACAAGGGTGAATTGGACAGCTACTTAGTTGAAATCACTGCCGACATCCTTTCCCGTAAAGATGACTTGGGCGACGACAAGAACTTACCAATTGTCGACGCTATCAAGGACCGTGGGAACAACAAAGGGACTGGTAAGTGGAGTTCCGAAGACGCCTTAGACGTTCAGGTTCCACAATCAGTTATCACCGAAGCCGTTTACGCCCGTTACATCTCTATGTTAAAGGACGAACGTGTCAAGGCTTCTAAGTACTTGCCAGCTGCTGAAAAGCAAAGCAACGTTGACGTTGGCGACAAGGACAAGTTTGTTGAAGAAGTTCGTCAAGCCCTCTTCTTTGGTAAGTTGATGAGTTATGCCCAAGGATTCGAACAACTTCGGTTCGCTTCTGAAGCTAACGATTGGGACTTGAAGTTCGGTGAATTAGCACAAATCTGGCGTGGCGGTTGCATTATCCGTGCCCAATTCCTTCAAAACATCACCGATGCCTTTGACAAGGATCCTAAGCTGACCAACTTATTGTTTGACAGCTACTTCAAGGACATTGCGACTAAGTACCAACAATCCATTCGTGACGTGGTTGCTATGGCTGTTCAAGCCGGCATCCCCGTTCCTAGTCTGTCAGCTGCTATCACTTACTACGATAGCTTCCGTGCTGAAGTCTTACCTGCTAACTTGTTACAAGCACAACGGGACTACTTTGGTGCCCACACCTACGAACGTAACGACCGCGATGGGAACTTCCATTACAGCTGGTACGAAGAACAATAGAATCAATTTAAACCGTAATATTGAAAAGCTCACGGCCACTACGGTCGTGAGCTTTTTTGTGGTTGTATCCCTAATTCGAAAATCTAAAACGCCGATCTATCAGTCCCGCAAGCAAACTCAGCACGACAGTTGCGGGTATATTTGCTATGATTAAGGTCAGATTCAGGGGAGGATTTCCATGACACTCGGAGAAAAATTGAAACAAGCACGCACCACGCAGCAATTCACCCAACAGGCCGTGGCGGAACACGTTCACGTGTCGCGACAAACAATTTCAAGTTGGGAAACCGGTAAAAGTTATCCGGATATCGACAGCTTGATCATCCTTAGCGATCTATACGGACTATCACTAGATATCCTGATCAAGGGAGATACCGGTATCATGAACTATTTACGCAAGCCGGAAATTCTTAAACGGCTGCGGCCGATTCACCTGATATTATTGACATCCAACTACTTATTTTTGATTATTTTCACGTTTTTCTTATCCAGCCGTTACAGTCTTTGGGCCCTGCTAGCCGTCTTTATTACGAACACGCTAGCATTTCTCTACCTGCAAAAATTCGAAGAGCGGCTCAGTCCATTACCAATTGCTGTTCAGCGATGGCAATCTGGCTGGTTGCCAACTCTACTATGCAATGTGATTACCACTGGTGCCATGATTGCCAGTCCCTGGTGGGCCAGTTCATCGACCGCTTCCTATAACTTATTCTCTACCGCAATCGTTGGTTGGGCCTGTCTCGCCTTCCTTTGGGTAATGAACAAAATCAGTCATCTCAAAGAACTAGAAAAACAGGTTACCAAACGAAAGTAGGCCCTGCGCATCCCTAAAAGTCAGTGGCAATGTCAATTACCCACCAAAAAAGCTAACCGATTGGTTAGCTTTTTTATGTTGCTTACTGTTTATTGGATAATTATTGCCGCGTATGGCCGCCGTGGGTCACACCTGCTAAGTTATCCGTCAATGCCATTTGAATCGCGTGTAGGCTCTCCCAGTGGGCAATTTCGGCTGCTAACCCTGCTTCCCACTCCGCCTTCTCCCGACTTTTTTCAATAAATTGGTTCCAATCTAGGTCTGCCGTCGTCCGGTCAACCGTCTGCCGCCATTTCGCCCATTCATCAAGGTGTTTCGCTAGTTCCAGGGCTTCCGGCGGGGCCAATACCATGTTCTCAGTCATAACCGTAACCTCCTTAGCAAAAATCTGAGGGGCATTTCTAACTATTTATAGTTTAGCAAAATCGTCCATAGTATACAATAATTATGCTTACAGCTGATTAATAACCTGGTCGATTGACTGTGTGCCACTCAGCAGTGGAATCGTCTTGCCAATGGTTTGGGGGGCGTGGAGAGCGGCCACCATGAAGGCCGCCAAGTCCGCACGGGGAATACTCCCAACCGCTAGTGGATCACTCTTAATCTTGCCAGTTGCCGGGTGGAAGGATAGCGCCCCGGGTTGCACAATGGTGTACGCCAAATTAGTTTGATGAACCAGCCAGTTATCAGCATAGAATTTCGCAACGTAGAGTGACTTCAGTGGATCAGCCCACCGGTTACGATCCTCAGCAAATAGCATGCTGATCATGACAAATCGGTGAACACCAGCAATCTCAGCAGCCTGCATCGTCTTGACTGCGCCATCCAAATCGATCAGTAACGTCATGTCATCCTTTGTTCGACCGCCGGACCCCGCAGCAAATACCACGGCATCGACGCCCATTAAAGCACTCGCAATATGTTCCGGCTTCGTTAGCAAGTCTAAGCGGCGCACTGCAACACCTAAATCCTCCCAGTCTTCGCCATCCTCATCAGGCCGTAGCCCGGCAATGGGTTCATCCCCCTTTGCCAAAAGCTGGGTGACCAGCAAGCGTCCAACTTGGCCGTTGGCACCAACAATCAATACCCGCATTTGTCTAATAACTCCCTTCTCAATCATCACTTAAACATTATACACTAGGTAATTTGTCTAGCTTAGTCGTTAAACGCCAAAAAATTTACACTGCAACTCATCACGAATCAGAAAAATGTGCCATAATGGAGTTGAGGGCACCGACCGACTTTGACCGATACTCGACGCAGTTTAGAATTTTTGAGGAGGTCTCCAATTTTGCAAAACGAAGATTTAACGATTACCGACCTAGATGAGAACGCCCGGCAGACAGCACTGAGTGACTTTGCTCACTTTTACATTCGGCATTACCGGACCAATGATTTGGAAATCTTATCTCAGTTCAAGGTTGACTATGCCATGAACGACATTAATATGTATCTTTATGCTAATAAATATTTTTCACCCGATGAGTTAGTTGCTGGTGTACTGGCGAATAAGTCAGATTTATTTCTCACAATTCTTAAGACCGTTAACTTGCCGTACAGCGCCAGTGGTGCCCTCAAGGACCTCACTTGGGACGGTTGGTACAAGCAACAATACGTTGGGATTCCAGAAGGAAAATAACACTATAGACGTGAAAAGGATTGCCCTCAATGGACAGTCCTTTTTTTATTGGCCGTTAAAGTTTACCTACCAGGTTCGTTCCTGGCTTTAAAGTTTCTTCGCCAGGATGCCAGTTAGCTGGACAAACCCGGTCACCGTGTTCAGCAACAAATTGCGCTGCCGTTAACGTCCGTAGAATTTCACCAGCATTGCGACCGATTCCCATGTCATTGATGGTGTATGACCGGACCTCTCCCTGTGGATCCAAAATAAAGACTCCGCGGTAAGCCTGACCGGCAGACTCATCTAAGACTTCGTAGTGCCGCGCTAATTGACCGGCTGGATCCGCAATCATAGGGTAGGCTACCTGTCCCACCTCTGGACTCCGTTCATGCCAGGCTTGATGAACAAATTCTGTGTCCTCTGAAATACTATAGATTTCCGCATTCTGCGCTTGAAAGGCGGCATAGTGTTCGGCTAAGTCCCCCAGCTCCGTTGGGCATACAAATGAAAAATCAGCGGGATAGAAGAACAAAACTGACCAGTGGCCTTTTAAATCGACTGGGGTCAGGGTCGTAACCTCCCCATTTTGAAACGCTTGAACCGAAAAATCTGGTAAAGCTGAACCAATAAAATTCATATGAACGACTCCCTTCAGTTATGTCGTTACGGTACACTCATAGCATAACCGTTTTGACGTCCTTTATCAATAATCATTCTAAACTAGATATTAAAAATCCCAATATCTCGATGGATTAGCCGATTAGTTAGTTATAATAATTATTATTTAACGGGTATGAATGGTTTTGCTTGCGTCTGGTGAAAAAATACGTTAGACTAGATTCATAGATAAATTAGAAGCTGTTAGGTGAGGCTCCTATACGGAAAACGCTACTGCTCAGAAACGTCGAGAAACGCCAATGAGTCAGCTGGTCAGGTCAAATTAAGGCCTGCTCTAATGTAGCTGTTATGAACAACTAACTACGCCGTATAGTGCTAAAACTCAACGACTAGCTAAATTCGTTCACAAAATGTCTTTCAGTGTGCGCTTAGCTAGTTATGGCTAAGCGCTTTTAATTTATCGTCAGTTGTCACTGTCGTCAATATATTAAGGAGGTGATTGAACATGACAACGCAACTTTTAGATGATCCCGGAGCGTGTTATTACTCGCCGGTGGGAAAGTTACAGTCTGTTCACACCTCTTGGTTGACGCTTTGAGGAGGACGACACTCTAGCTTTCCCTTTCCCGGACCCCGTAGCTTGATGCGGAGGTTCGACTAATAGACTTTAAACAGAATCGACTCGCCACTTTATCCCAAACGCTGTCGGCGTTGCAACCGACCGTAACTCGTTTGGCCTTCTCTGAACTCGTTCGTGAGCTAGTCGGATTCAAGCCTCTTACCTGGAAAACACAAGCTTGAGTTACGTCTTTTTCTCGGCACTATTCAACTACAATGCATTGACGTGCTAGTCCGAATAGCGTTACCACTCGTGACGACGCTTCACCGCTGGGGGAACCCTGTGGGGAGGAAAATAACTAGTAACTGACGCCGTTTCAAATAAGTTGGTTTTTAACTTCTAATGGTCGATACGAATAACCCAATACCAAACCAATCACTGGTTATCACTAGCAACTGGCAATTGCCCATGGGCTGATGGGAATCACCCCGCACGCGTTGTCCCACACTATTGATGAGCTGGTATTCCAAAGCGTTCCAATACGCAAAAAGAAGCCATTCAATTCTTGATGAATTGAATGGCTTCTTTTATTTATTAGGCTTTAACCCGGCGATTTTTCATATGTTCTAAGAACTTTTGACTCTTTTCCTCATCAAATTCATGTTCAGACTTGGCAATAATTACCGTGGCCAGCGAATTCCCAACAACGTTAACAGCCGTCCGGCCCATATCAACGAGACGGTCAATCCCGGCAATAAAGGTCAAGCCACTCATTGGAACGCCAATCGTTGAAATCGTAGCTAGTAACACCACAAATGAGGCCCCAGGCACACCGGCCATCCCTTTACTGGTAATCATCAGTACCACCAATAAGGTGATCTGTTGACCCAGGCTCAGATGAATATGGTAGGCCTGTGCTAAGAAGAGTGCTGCCAAAGATTGGTAGATAGCCGAACCATCCAAGTTAAAGGTATAGCCGGTTGGAATAACAAAGGACACAATTCCTTTGCTGACCCCAAATTTGTCCATTTTATCAATCAACCGTGGCAGTGTGGCTTCAGAACTAGCAGTTGAGAATGCCAACACCGCTTCGTCCTTAATCACAAATAACAGGTCCTTGAGGCTGAACTTAAAGATTCTAGCAGCAATCCCCATGACAACCAAGACAAACACCGCCATGGTAGCGTATGCCAAGAGGATGAAATACCCTAATGGTGCTAATGCAGATAGTCCCATTTGCGCCACAGTAACCCCAATCAACGCACAGACACCGATTGGTGCGGTATGCATGACCCAATTGGTCACCCGGAACATCACCTGTGAGACAGCGTCTAACGCTTGTGTGATGACCTGCCCCTGTTTACCAATGGCTGCCGTTCCTAACCCAAAGAAGACGGAGAAGAAGATGACAGGCATCATATCACCCTCTGCCAGGGACTTGAAAATGTTGGTTGGAATAATTCCCATCAACGTTGCCCAAATACCCGAATCCTTAGCTGATTTAGCAGAAGAAACGTACTGACTAATGTCGGTACTTTGCAGTTGGTGAATATCAATGAATGAACCAGGTTGGAAGATATTCCCAACTAGTAACCCCAAAGCAATCGCAATGGTGGTCATTACTTCGAAATAAATCAGCGTTTTACCGCCGATTCGACCTAACTGCTTAATATCACCCATGTTGGCGATTCCGACGGTTAAACAGGACACCACGATGGGGAGAACGATCATTTGAATCAACCCAATGAACATGTTCCCAATATTTTGCATAGCGGTGATAGCCATCTTGTTTTGGTAAAAAATCACACCAAGAATGACCCCTAGAATCAAACCAATTAAAATCTGCCAGCCTAGGCTAAGACGATACTGTCGATATCTTTTCATTCCCATTCCACCTATTCTCTCTTATGTAAGCTCTTACGAGTTGACTAATAACTCAAGTTGCCCTAAATCTTGTAATAACAACTATAATAGCACAAGCTTTCCGTTTGGCAAACCACCTCAGCCGTATATTCTTCTAATATTTACATATTAATGTACGCTATTACGATTTTTGTATATTTTATGGTATAAAAAAAGGAATCCATCACTGGATTCCTTACTGTTTGCGTAGCGACGTCCTATCCTCGCAGGGGGCGATCCCCCAACTACTATCAGCGTGCTGAAGCTTAACTTCCGTGTTCG
>NZ_RHNO01000059.1 GCF_003946265.1 Levilactobacillus yonginensis | reverse complement strand
TCGAGCAAAGCCCCTTTTTGAATTAATCGGCGAGAACGGGCTTTGCGGGCTTGCCGATTTTCATAGTATTTAGATTGGCGTAATTTAAAATCTTCCCGCTCAATTTTTTGTTTTAAACGCGCTTGCTGCTCGACTAGTTTTTCATATTGATTAGACATGGAATTTCCCCATCTCGTATGGCTAATGATCTACGGACTTTACCTTTAAAAATTCAGAAAATTGCTTGGCTAAAAGCTTAATCTGATCGTTAGACAAATTAGCATAATCTAAATTGGCTTGACTGATGATTTGTTTACCTAGCCGTTGTTCAATCTTAATTTTTTCAGCTTTAATCTTTTGATTAAGCTGTTTTAATTTAGCTTCTTGTTTTTCTAAGTTGCTTTGAGACATAACGATCCCTCCAATCATATTAAAAATAATCACCGACACTATATCATACAGAGAATGTTAAGTCAAAGGATAAAAGTTGAAATAGCGAAGCGAAAGGCATACACTAAATTAAAGTTAAGAGAATCAGAAGACCGAGTGAAACGAGGTCAATGCGCACTTACACCCCACTAAATTCTTGTGGGGTAAATCGTGCTAAAATCCTGTATTAGAAGTTGCCGATGGCGACAACAAGGTCAAAACCCATAGAATCAAAGGAAGACGGTGACTGACATGGCAATATTCCACATGAGTTTTAGTAATATTAGTGCTGGTAAAGGACGAAGTGCGATTGCCAGTGCCGCTTATCGAAGTGGTGAAAAGCTATTTGATGATAAGGAAGGTCGCCACTATTTTTATGCCCGATCGATCATGCCAGAAAGCTTTATTTTGACGCCAAAAAATTCACCTGAATGGGCGAGTGATCGAGAGCAGTTGTGGAATGAAGTTGAAAAGAAAGATCGTAAATCAAACTCACGGTATGCAAAAGAGTTTAACGTGGCTTTACCGGTAGAATTAAGTGAATCCGAACAGAAAGAATTACTGACAAAATATGTGCAAGAAAATTTTGTTGATGAGGGCATGGTAGCCGACGTGGCAATTCATCGCGACCACCAAGATAATCCGCACGCACATGTGATGTTAACTAACCGACCATTTAACCCAGACGGAACATGGGGAATCAAGAGTAAAAAGGAATATATTTTAGATGAGAATGGCAATAAAATGTATACCGGAACTAGCAAGTACCCTAAGAGTAGAAAGATACTGATGGTCGATTGGGATAAGAAAGAAAAAATAATTGAATGGCGTCATAATTGGGCGGCAAGTGTAAATCAGGCTTTGGAGCAAAAAAACATTCCTGATCGGATCAGTGAAAAATCATTTGTGGAACAGGGAATAGCTGACACACCAATGCAACACGAGGGAATCAATAGCAAACGGCATGAAAGAAAGGCATTTAATCAACAAGTTAAGAACTATCGTAAGTCCAAAGCTGGCTATAAAAATATGCAGGAGAAAGTAGTTAATCGAGGCCACTT
>NZ_RHNO01000058.1 GCF_003946265.1 Levilactobacillus yonginensis | reverse complement strand
TTCCTACGTTTAGTCAAGCTCTGTAAATAAAAATGTTTCGAAATTTTGTGTACACTAAACAGTATCTCACTGAGGAAAAATTTGAAATTTGAAGTGAGACTGCTAGACTAAATTTATAAGGTGTATGCCTTATTGGACCTTGAGTCCGTGATATGAATAATCATATCTTTGGTTGGCTTTTATCATGACTAAGAGACACTTGATTGTCTTATTCATGCAAGCTACCTTTGCGACCTTATCCCGTTTGGGATGAGGTCCTTTTTTTAATCGGTAATAGTAATCGACAATATGATTAGGTGCGGCTGCCTGTTGACGGATCATATTTCCTATTGTGAAGAATAAAATACTGCGTGCATGGGCGTTACCACGTTTATTAATGTGATCAGGGCGGGTGTATGTACCAGATTGATAACGATTCAAGTCGATTCCGATATAGGCATTTAGTTTGCGATTGTTGGTGAATCTGCGAATGTTACCAAGTTCTCCAATCAATTCGGCGGCCGTTTGGTCGCCAATTCCAGGAAACGAGGTCATTATTTCAAATTCGGGAAGTGTTTGGGCTAAGTTCTTGAGTTGCTTAACTAGCTTCTCTTTTTCCTGGATAAGATTGATTAACCTTCGAGCGTAATAACGCACTTCGTCAACCTGAATACTGTTACGATTAGCTGCCGGATAGCTAATTGATGCGAAGTGTACAAGCTCCTGTGCGCGGCGCAGAGTCTTTGCCTTAGAGAGCTTCTTATCAGTGTTCTTCGACAAGATATTTTTTAGTTTGGTCTGTGATAGAGAGCGGACGAAGTCTGGGTGTGGCATGAGTTCAATAACATTTAACGCTAGCTTTGATACACGACTGGCGAAAAGGTGCTCCAACTCTGGAAAAGTCTGTTGGAGAGCGTTATGAAGCCGCATGCGCTTATCCTTAATATCCATTTCTATTTGAGCATGAAATCGGGTCAATTCACGTATTTTCCCATAGGCAGGAGTGAATGGCTGAGACAACGCTTGTGGATATTGGATACCATATTGAGCAATTTTATGAGCATCATTTCGATCAGTCTTAAGACGCCGCAGAGTACTCATTTGAAAGTGTAGAGCTAACGGATTTACTTCAACGTAGGCAAGACGGTTATTTTCACAAAAAGTTCTGACGGGTCTCGAATAGACACCAGTTGATTCAAAATAAACAATTGGATTAGTCGTTAGACTAATCCTTGAAAACAAGGTCTTAAAACCAGTAATCGTATGAGTAAAAGTAAAATCGTAAAGACAATGGTCTTGATGATAAATAGCACAACTGCTTTTTCCCATCGAGACATCAATACCAATAACATCATGTTGTTCCAAAACTAACATCTCCTAAAAAGAGTACAGAACTATTCCAGAATTATCTCCGGCTATTCTAATTTCCTAAACGCGGTCTCGAAGACCAACATACTTAAACCTGAATTACTAGAGATAATGGCGGTGATCAGTTTATATAAGCGGACTCGAGGTCCCAGGGTTTTTGAGCGATCTTCAGCTCCATATACCTACTGTAATTCAAAAAGCTCTGCAAAACCTAAATCGGTTTTACAGAGCTAATCTTAGTATGTTT
>NZ_RHNO01000057.1 GCF_003946265.1 Levilactobacillus yonginensis | reverse complement strand
TGCTATAGTCCCCTTAAGGTTGACAGATGAAAAACTATAATTCATCTGTTAACTTTAAGGGGATTTTTCTATGCCTAGGACAAGATTTACAGCAATGGAGAAACTGGATATTTTGACTGGTCTATCACAGACCAAGTTGAACAGAAGCAAATATCTTGAGCAATATGGTATTTATGACTCTACTATTCGATCGTGGCGAGAACTTTACAAACGTGATGGCCTTGACGGCCTAAAAGAACGCCATATCTGGACACGTTATAGTGCAAAAACCAAGCAGCAAGCCGTGGAAGCATATCTAAATGGTGAAGGTAGTTTAGTTGAAATCAGCAATCGTTTTGGATTGAGAAGCAATACGCAACTTCACGACTGGATTAAGAAATTCCAGTATAATGGGACCAATAAATCGTTGACGGCTACCCCGTCAAGAAGGCAGGTCCGCATTATGAGTCGTAAAACAACATTCGAAGAACGAATTGAAATTGTGGAGTATGTCACGGCTGGAAAGCATTCGTACTCCCAAGCATCCGAACACTTCAACGTCTCTTACCAACAGGTAAGAGCCTGGGTTCTCAAGTCCAAAGACGGCGGTTACACAGCATTAAAGGATGGCCGTGGACGTACTAAACCAGTTGAAGAAATGACTGAAGTTGAACGTTTAAAACTAGAGAATCGTCAACTAAAGGCCCAGCTCAAAGAACAGGAGGTAATGGAGCTCTTCGCAAAAAAATTCCGGGAACTACAAAACAAGGAGTGAACGCCCAACATAAATTAGTATTCCAGACAATTCAGGAACTCAGTCCCCAGATTCATGGCGCCCAAACCATTATCCTTCGCAAAGTGGGTTTATCTCGCCAAGCATTTAATCAATGGCTCCATCGTGAAGAAACCCCTTGGGAGCAACAAGAAGCGCAGCTTAAGCAAAAGATACTCATGTACTTCAATGCACATCGTCAGAGAATCGGCGCAGGAAAATTGAAGATCTATCTAGACCATGATTCAGAGCTTGATTTTTACGTCTCACTTAAGCGCGTTAAGCGGCTTATGACTCTCCTCCATCTCAAGTGCCAAAGTAGACTGAAGAAACACCATCGAGTAAAACAAGCCGAGCAAGAATTACGAGACAACGTATTAAACCAGCGGTTTAATATGGCGGATAACCCAAATGAAGTGTGGTTGTCGGACGCCACCGAGGTTCGTTACGGTATCAATGGCGAGTACAAGGCACGATTGTGTGGTGTACTAGACCTGTATGGCAGATATCTTTTATCCTACAATCTGAGTGTTACTGAGACCAGTGACGCAATGGTTGAAGTTTTTGAGCGAGCCTTTAGCAAAGCTGGAGAAGTTCATCCAATGGTTCATACTGATCGTGGTTCGGCTTACACTTCCAAAGATTTTAATGATCTAATGACCGAACACAAAGTCGTTCGGAGCATGTCCCGACCGGGAACGCCTTATGACAATGCCCCAATGGAACGTTGGTGGAATGAATTCAAGTTAAACTGGTTAGGCAGCCACCCAATGCCAAAAACCAAGGAGGAGCTAATTAGGCTTATTGAGGAAGGTATTCACTATTTCAACTATATTGACCGCACAGCACAAAGAAACGGCTCCACCGCGGTTGAATACCGCGGTGAAGCCGCTTAATCAAATCTACAAAAATTATAGTATTTCATCCGTCAACTTGACAGGGACTAGTACA
>NZ_RHNO01000056.1 GCF_003946265.1 Levilactobacillus yonginensis | reverse complement strand
GGAATAGGTTATACTAGACAAAAGATCAGCTCCTAAAAGATGGGTTTGTGGTAAACACCATTTTAAAGGAAGCTGATCTTTTTTGTCCGAACAGCGTTCGGATTAATTTTACAATCTACCTTTTGTCTAACTTTTGTGTTGCACTTCATGCACTTTAAAATGACTCAAGGCTAGTTTTTATTTGCTACTGAGCCATCGTTAATGATGGCCATTTTGTTCTAAAGTACATTCGTGATGACGCAATGATTCACCGATATCTCATCCAGATACTAAGCCTTCTTCTCTCGAATGGAGCCCACCAGATCATCTGTAGCTGGAGCGTTCGCAAGCAATGCGCGAACATCATCAAGATTCACCTTAACATTCCAAACTAAAACACCAACTAACTTATCGGTATCTATGAAATAGACAAGCGATCCATGCGTTCGCCGATCAAAAATCAATTGCAATTTAGGATCAATATTACCGATTGCTTGCCAGGAAATATCAAAAATCATGGAATAGAAGTATGGGGTATGCTGATAGCTCATGTGAGCACCTGCCATATTACGGCCAACTAATTCACCAGAAAGTCGGGCATGGTCCACGTGCTCAATCCGTTGCCGACCCAAGATGTGATCTGGATAAGAGGCAATATCTCCAGCAGACCAGATGGCTGGGTCACTAGTATTGAGATACTCATTAACTTTCACACCACCATCAGCTAAATCCAAACAACTGTCTTCAGCTAAACTAATCCGCGGCGTAACGCCTAACCCAACAATGATCGTATCGGCTGCGATCACCGTACCATCCTTTGTCAATAGAGTCAAGTGGTCACCTTGGCGTTGATATGATTGGACAAACTGACCACTCATCAGTGTGACACCATTGCGTTTGAACGTGGCTTCATACTCAGTCCGAATAGACTCAGGAAATTTACCCTCACCCAGCGCTTTTTCTGGAAAAATCATTGTAACTTCAGTCTCATTTTGGGTCAGTGACGATGCGAGCTCTGTACCAACATATCCACCACCAATGATCACAACTCGCTTGTTCGGACCACTAAATTTACGTAACTTGCGATAATCTGACCACTGTCTAAAGACTAGCACATGTGGATCAGAAGGTCCCTGGATTTGTCTAGGTTCTCCGCCAGTTGCTAGCAATAGCTGTTCATACTTGATTTGCTCACTATCGGCCAATGTAATGACCTTATCTTGCCGATTAATAGCCGTAACCGTTGTCTTGAACTTAAAAGTCACATTGGGATAATTTTCAGCACCAATCTGAATGTTCTCTTCAGTAAATTCATCATCTAGCCATAGTTTTTTACTCAGTGCCGGTCGTTCATATGGGACATCCGCCTCTTGCGAAATAATTAAGATCTCACCCTCTGAATCTTCCTGTCGAATTCCCTTGATGGCATAGCCAGCAACCACTCCGCCACCAACAATGACGTATCGATAGCTGTTTGTCTGATCCAAATCACTCATCTAATCGCCTCCATAACTTTACTTTTTCTAGGATCATTGTAATATAAAAACGCCATGATTCGAAAAATAACGATCAGAATTGTCAATCGTTGCTTGCTTTTATCAGAATAATAATTTTATTTACATACTGCTACAAAGCTATCAAATATCACTATGATCCAGATTTAGGGTAGCGTCAAGAATCTTGTGTAAATGAAATGCCTTCGTACATATAATATGTATCTAACTTAAATAAATGATGCTTCCAAGGTGTCCTGGAGTCCTTTGAACCCTCGG
>NZ_RHNO01000055.1 GCF_003946265.1 Levilactobacillus yonginensis | reverse complement strand
ACGTTACTCCAAATTAACCAGCGACCGCTTAAAATACTCGACTGGCAAACACCGTATCAGGTTATGCTGACAAATTTTTCCAAAAATTCGGATTAAATTTGCAATCTACCTCTTGGCTTTGATTCTAGATAATAGAGCTAATATAAAAGAGGTTCAGGTGCGTCGAGGACACGCACCTGAACCTCTTTTATATTGGTACCTAATTCTGTTAAAAGCACTATTCCATTCTGTACAATTACTTGGCTTCGTCTTCGTCGGTTCATAAAACGGCCATGAGTGCTTCCTGTTTCTTAATAAATTCCCTGCTACTCCATACTGGTCTGAACTGGTCTAAGGAGGTGTTAGCGATACTGCGTTTATATTCCTACGGTTTCAGATCGCCACCATTGGTTTATCAATAACAATTTCACTATACTTCGTTCTGATAAACATATTGACGTGTCATTGGTAGGCCAGTTCCACTTGGAGCATTTGTAAGTAAGTATTGCATAACATCAATGTTTCCCGATTCAAATGCCCCTGCACAAGCTTGGAGGTATAGCGACCACATTCTAGAGAATGGGACTCCATACTTTTCTCTTACTTGATCAATAACACCATTGTAATTGCTATACCAAATTTCCAATGTTCTTTGATAGTGCCGACGTAAAGTTTCTAGGTCTGTCAATTGTAACCCTGAATCCATAACGTGCCGTAAATTTTCAGCAACATTGGGAATATACCCACCATGGAAGATGTATTTATTCAAAAATGGGTCAACGCCGGCTCCTTCATGCTGACCTGTAATTCCATGAATTAAAGCTCGCCCATTAGGCTTCAACAAGTCTTTAACTTTATTAAAGTATAGTCCTAAATTTTCTTTCCCCACATGCTCAAACATTCCAACGGAAGTAACGTAATCATACTTATCATCCACTTCACGATAATCTTCAAGTAACACAGAAACCTTGCTTTCAAGGTGACGAGCCTTAATTTGCTCCTGCGTATAATCATACTGCTCTTGACTTAAGGTTACTCCCGTCGCATTGAGTCCAAATTCCTCAGCAGCCATAAATAGTAAAGTGCCCCATCCACTGCCAATATCCAACAACCGTTTCCCAGATTCAGGGTCCAACTTATGAATAATGTGTCGGTCCTTATTTAATTGTGCTTCTTCGAGAGTATCGTTATCATGTTCAAAATAAGCGCATGAGTAAGTCATGGTTTTATCCAACCATAACCGATAAAACTCATTCCCAATATCATAGTGCTTCTGAATATCTCGTTCGCTATTTTTTTCTGAGTGAGAAATACTTGGCAAATGTTTCAAGAAGGGATTGTTGGTTAAAAAACTATGGTCGGTTCGAAAAGCAGATGTAATTAATTCTTGTATACTGCCATCAATTTCAATTTCGCCATTCATATAAGCCTCTGCTAACACAAGAGTTGGCTCAGATGTCATTGATTTAAGCGAAATTTCTTTCTTAAACGTTATTGCAATATTTGGAGTTCCCTCACCATATGTGGCAATTGAACCATCCCAATAAGTAACTGAAATAGGAATGTCAAACGCATGACTCAATAGTTCTTTGTATGCCATTTTTTCTAACATCATATAGCCCCCTAAATCATATTAGGTTTAATTTTAACGCTTACTATATTTAGTACAAAATAATTTCTTAAGACAAATTCATTTAGTTTCATCAGCAGAATATATTTCAAGGCAAGAAGATTCTATTAAAAGCTTGTTGGTTTCTAGACATTGTTAAAACAGTGTTCACAGATAATACATTCAGAGATTAGATCTTTACGGCAAAACAGGTCTAGATAAAGAGGCAGTGCCGATAAATGTATTAGTTGATGCTAACTTTAAACAGTTGTCCAATATGTACATGCACTATCAAATTAACAAGGTTTGAGAGCGTAAAATATCTTGTGTAAATACATAAAAGATTTCTGAATTGTATAGAAATAGGGAATGCCTTCCCTTATGATATTTAGTAACCACAGAAAACATCACAGGAGGCATTCC
>NZ_RHNO01000054.1 GCF_003946265.1 Levilactobacillus yonginensis | reverse complement strand
AACGGATTATGTCATCGCCAAGCAGGTCAGCAAGCACTTTGGTCATCAGCAAGTGCTCAATCAGATTGATTTGACACTGCCGGCTGGAATGATTTATGGCTTGATTGGGCCATCAGGAGCTGGGAAGTCCACCCTGATCAAGAGTATTTTAGGGATGGAAGTTGTGGATAGTGGCACTGTTAAAGTCATGGATACGGTGATGCCCAATAGGGCGGTAATGGCACAAGTAGGGTATATGGCCCAAAGTGACGCTTTGTATGAGACACTAACGGCCCGTGAAAACCTAACCTTGTTTGGGCAATTGCTGAGCGTTCCAAAAATAAAGTTAGCACAGATGATTGATTATGCAGCAGGATTAGTTGATTTAACGTCCCAATTAGACAAGCGGGTCAGTGGCTATTCGGGTGGGATGAAACGGCGCTTGTCGTTAGCAATTGCCCTGATTCAGGATCCCCAATTATTGATTTTAGATGAACCGACCGTTGGGATTGATCCAGAATTACGGCAACAAATTTGGACCGAACTAAATAAGCTCAAGGATACCGGTAAGTCGATGCTCGTGACAACGCATGTCATGGACGAAGCAGAACGGTGTGATTATCTCATGTTGATTCGGCACGGGATTGCGCTTGCTGAGGGGACACCCGCGGCACTGAAACAACAGTATGCAGTAGATACGATCGAACAGGTCTTTATGAAAGCGGGGCGGATGCAAGATGCGAACGATGGCAATCGTTAAACGAGTTTTTAAGCAAATGTTACGTGATAAGCGTACCTTGGCGCTGATGTTTTTGGCACCATTGCTGATTATGACGCTGATGTATTTCTTATTTCAAAACAACACGACGCAAGTAGCAAGCTTGGGTGTTCATCATGTAGACCAATCCGTGGTTAACGTGATCGATACCAAAAACGTGACGATTCATCATTATGATAGTTCACAGGCACGGAAAATGATTAAGCAGCATGATCTAGATGGCTATTTGACTCAGAAAAATGGTCAATTGACGATTACTTATTCAAATAGCAATCCAACCAGCACGTCTTTAATTAAGGCGAGTTTACAATCAGGATTAGTCAAGTTGAAAATGAAGACGCTGGTGACCGTTACTAAGAAACAGCGCGCGGCCCTTGAATCGCAACAAGCCGCTTTGAAGAAGCTGACAGCAGCCCAGACACAAGCAACGGTGACCAAGCTGAAGACTGCCATTGCACAAGCCCAGGCCCGCGGTGACCAGGCAACTGCTGAGAAATTACAAAAGCAACTCAAGCAGGCCACAGCCACGACGTCTAGTTCGACTCAGTCAGCTAAAGCAACCAGTTATACGACTAAGTCTCATTATATTTATGGTAGTAGTGATTCAACGTTCTTTGAAAACTTTTCGCCAGCATTTCTCGGTTTCTTTGTCTTCTTCTTTGTGTTCTTGATTTCTGGCGTTTCACTTTTGAATGAACGCACTACTGGAACCCTAAGCCGGCTACTTGCAACCCCAATTCGACGGAGTGAAATTATTATGGGCTATCTAATTGGCTATGGGGGCTTTGCCATCATTCAGACTGTTCTGACCGTTGTTTTTACAATTGTGGTCCTCAATATTCACTTAGTTGGTAGTATTTGGCTGGTCTTTCTGACTAACTTATTATTAGCGTTAGTGGCTTTGACCTTGGGTATCTTTATTTCCACCTTTACTAACTCAGAATTTCAAATGATTCAGTTTATTCCACTGATTGTTGTACCACAAATCTTTTTTGCTGGGTTGGTTCCAGTCGATGGCATGGCCAGTTGGTTGCAAGCAATTGCCCACATCATGCCGTTATACTATGGTGCTAATGCGTTGACGGATGTTGTGACAAAGGGTGCTGGGCTTGGCGATATTGGTGTCAATTTGTTAATATTAGTAGGGTTTATGGTCGTACTAACAATGTTGAATATTGTTGGAATGAAACGTTATCGGAAGGTGTGAGGATATGGAACGACCACGGATACGGGATTATTTTCAACAGGATCTAAGTCAGAATGAAACGATTACACCTAAGCAACGGGCCATCCTCCAGGCAAGTCTCGATTTGTTTGCTGAAAAGGGTTTTGACCAGACCAGTACTAGTGATATTGCACAACGGGCCGGCGTTGCGGAGGGGACGGTCTATCGGCGGTATAAGACTAAGGCTGCCTTACGGGATGCCATCTTAGCACCAATTACCGCGCACATTGTGCCAATTTTAGCGAGTGATTTTTCAGAGGATGAATTACGGCAGCATTATCCCAGTCTACAGGCATTCGTCACAGCAATTTTTACGGACCGAGTTGCATTTGCTAAAGCTAACGTGAAAGAGTTAAAGGTCATTTTTGAAATGGCAGCTTTTGACGCCGAACGACGCGAACAGCTTCTTAGCCAGATTGCGCCTAAGATGGTCAAGCAGATGGGAAGTGTCATAAATCAACTAAAAGCAGATCATTTGATTGTGGATTGGCCGAATGATTTGATACTGCAAAGTTTGTTATCGCAGCTATTCGGTTACCTAGCGCGGTTAAT
>NZ_RHNO01000053.1 GCF_003946265.1 Levilactobacillus yonginensis | reverse complement strand
GCACCAAGCCGAAGCTTCGTTTTACCACCCGCGCCGTTAATGGTCGCGCTCACCATTCACCACCCAGCCGTACAGATAACCTTGTTGTGGTATAGCCAGACTTATTGAAGTCGCACTGGCAAACGTGTCCCCTTGGATTTAGACCCCAGCTTGTCCCCTAGGGCTTTAAAAATCGCACCGGCCATGATATAATAGTCATTAAACAATGATGACTTTTTTGTGGCGCTCACCAATGACTGTTGGTGGGTGTTTTTTTATGTTCTATTTATCGATTTCATTTAGAATTATAGCTCAACCACAACAAAAGTCAATGTTTTTAAAAACTAGCACTACAGCACTACAGCACTATAGAATAAAAGAACTACAGCACTACAGAATATAAGCACTACAGCACTATAGAACTATAGAACTACGGAACTAAAGAACTACGGCACTGTTTTTTCTTTTAGTAAATGTTTGCACATAGGGCTTAAAGCTATACGGTAGTGCTAGCACTACGGAACTAAAGAACTACAGCACTATAGCACTGTAGAACATAAGCACTACAGAACAACAGCATTATAGAACTATAGAACTAACGCACTATAGCACTATATCGTGTTGATTCAAAAACGATATAGTGCTAATATAACAACAATCGTTAGGAGGCGTTATCATGACACAAACCATAACATTTGGAAATTTTAAAGGTGGAGTTGGAAAAACTAGTAATTCAACATTAGTAGCTCTAGACCTTAGCAATCGTGGTTACAAAACACTACTAGTTGATTTGGACCCCCAAGGAAACGCCACAAATCTACTCTTGAATACTAAAGTTAATATTGATGGAAAAGTTGGCCATTTTAAAAAATCTCTCATGGCTAGTATTGAAGATGGCGATTTAACTCAATCTTTAATACATATAAAAGAAAACTTCGATATCCTAGCTTCTGCACCTGACTTTGCTCTTTTCCCACGCTATATGGAAAAAATCAAAGACTATAATGAACGCGTCAAAGAATTCAGTAATCTTATCAAGCCTATTAAAGATAAATATGATTATGTCATCATAGATACGCCGCCTACTATCTCGTTAATCACCGATTCAGCATTGTATGCCAGCGATTATTGTGTAATTGTTATGCAAACTCATGAACATAGTTTTGAGGGAGCTCAAGCATTTATAGAGTATATCCAGGAACAAGTTATTGATACCTACAAGGCTCCCCGTTTGGAAATCGTTGGTATATTGGCTGTTCTATTGCAAGCCGGAGCTCCTGTAGATGAAGCAACTATTCAAAATGCTATTAATCAGTTTGGAACTGAAAACATTTTTAAACATAAAATTCACTCGATGCAGAGGATCAAGCGTTATGGAATAACTGGTATTACTTTCAATACTCAGTTTGATAGGCGTGTATTCAAAGTATACAAAGACGTAACTGACGAGATGCTAAAAAGAATGGAGGCAATTGAAAATGGCTAATAAATTGATTCGGTCTAACCGCAACCCAATTAAGCCAGATAAGCAGGCTGAAATTTCGGATTTTTCAAATTCAAATAAAGGAATTAAAACCCCACAAAATCAAGTTGCTTCGGTTACTTTTGACACAAACCTAAAAATCAACAACCACATTAGAAACAAATTGCAAGCAATGGCTGTATTAGGGTATAGTGACAATCAAAAGGCAGCTATTGAAGTAGCTTTATCTGTTTATATTGAATCTTTGACTTCAGACGAACGTAAAGAATTAGAATTTCAAATTGATTCTTTAGAAAAACGTGATGTACGCGTAAAAAGTAAATAATCACGCGCACTCAGACAACACGTTCAGCTTTTAGACGTATACACTTGTCCGTTTAGATGAAGCAGAATGTACAAAAAAAGCCCTCTATTATGCGGAATAGAGGGCTTTTCTGAAATCAGTACATACAGGCTTTGCTTAGGAGCGTTGCTTGTGTCCATTTAGGACATACACAATCATATAACAATCAATCAATGCTGTCACTTAACTTACTCAAAAAATATTCACAACCTATCTAAACAACCGTTTCCAAAAGTTCTCTCTCGTCTCATTAGAGGGCTTTTCGTTTTGCTTGCTTATATTTATATCTGAATCATTGCTATCGTCATTAGAATCGTTCTCACGGCTTTGTGTGGTGTTGCTTTTGATATTTTGTTCTGACTTTTGATTTTCAAGTAATTTCTGACTGGATAAGTTCAATTGCTGTTGTTGGTCTAATAATTTTTGAAATTTGTTTATCTGTTGATCCTTTTCGTCAAGTTGGCGTCTAAGTATATTAACTAATTGATCGTTGCTTGACGTGTTTTTGTCTTGCTTATCCTTATTTGTATTGTTGGCATAATATTGATGTATAGCATTAACAACATCTTGACTTAAAATATATCTATTATCGCTATCTTTTAAAGGCTTGTCTTTGTCGTCTAGTGAATCTATTATTTGATAAATTCTTGCTCTTGATATGTGTAAATCCTTTGAAATTTCTGCAATTGTTGTCAAATCTACCACCCTTTCAAGTATATGCTAAGTTATTGATACAATCATAGCACGTGGTAGCGTCAAGAATCTTGTGTAAATGAAACGCCTTCGTACATATAATATGTATCTAACTTAAATAAATGATGCTTC
>NZ_RHNO01000052.1 GCF_003946265.1 Levilactobacillus yonginensis | reverse complement strand
GATCCGACGATTAAGAACAGTCAGATCGAGAAAATCCAAAAGCAGTTAAAAGGGCAACAAGCCAAGGACGACCAGTATAGAAAAGTAAATATTGGACATTATCAACCGCTAAATTACAAGCCAGTTAGTCCAAGCTACTACTTAAAGACGGCCTTTAGTAACGCAATCATGACCGCCCTATATGCCCGTGATGAAGATTACGAACGGCAAAAACAGGTGCAAGGTTTAAAGGAGACTGAGTGGGAAATGACGAAAAAGCAACGGCAACACCAAACTCGAAACCGGCATGAAGATGGGGGTATGCACTTGTAATTCAAATGTAAAATAAAAAAGCTATCAGCCCGAGCGCTTAATCAGTTATATCAAGTTTGCAACGACAAGTTCAGCAAGCAAGGAACCCACAACAAAAATCAGAACTAAAAAATAAACTAAATGATATACACCATGAAATCAGTAATCGAACACAAAAACAGCTGCAAGCATTTGCTGAACAAAACCCCAAAATAAAGAAACCAGAAGTGACAAACAATTTACAGATAAGAAGGTGAGAGAATCATAAATAACCAGTTATTTGAAACAACTAAAGAAGAATTATACCACCGGCCTAAACAGTTAATTAATTTGAACCAATGGCTCCTCGTAACCATTAATACAGCTAAATCGATGATCGATAATACAGATAAATCTCAGTTTATTTATTTAAATCACTTTGTTAAATGTAGTACAACTAGAGATGTTCAGCAAATGTTTGACGAAATACAGGGGAAGTTTGGAAATATAAATTTTTCCCAACGCCATAACCCTAGGTACCTATATCTATGTTCTTTAGTAGCCAATTTTCCACTAATGCAACTTTCAGTTGAAAATTGGCGGTTAATTAAAAATTTTATTTATGTTGATGATTATTTTTTACCTCGATTTAAAATTGAAGTGCAACACCTGCTCTACTAGACCAGTTCTTTATTCAGACTAGTCAAAAAGGCCATGAAGACCTATTCTTAATTCACCACAAACAAGAAAGAGGTATCTTCATGACCCGAATTAAGAATATCATATCTAATCAGTATCACCAACTCAATTTAGCTGAACGTGGTCGAATTGAATCCCTAAGGGACTTAGATTGGTCTATCCGCCGAATTGCCCAGGCCCTTCATCGTAATCCCAGCACGATTTCACGTGAATTAAAACGTGGGACAACGACACAGATTAACGCTAGTACTCATATCTTTGAACAGTCATATCTGGCAGAAACTGGTGAAGCAATTTATCGTAAGCACCGACTAAATAGCTGTTATCGTGGACTCTTTGATCATTGTCAAACCTTCTGTAATGCTTTGGTGACAGCTTTAAAAGCGCGTCCCAGGATGCATAGTGTGGATACTTTTGTCCACCAATTCAAGACTGATCACCCAAGGCTTGTCTGCCCCTCAACACCGACGGTGTACCGGTATATTGATGACCAGCGTTTAGCTATCCGCAATTCAGACCTACCAGCTAAACTACGTCGCCGGATTAAATGCCCCGGGGCAAAGCATCATCGAATCAATAAGAAAAATCTGGGCCATTCAATCGAAGAGCGTCCCGCCATGGTTCAAGCGCGTCAAGAGCTTGGACACTGGGAAGGTGACTTGGTCAAAGGCAAACGGGTTGAATCTGAGCCAGCATTAATGACTTTGACTGAACGTGTTAGTCGCTTAGAGATCATCGTTAAACTTCCCAATTATCATGCCGACACTTGCTTGAAAGCCCTCCAGAATACCTTATATGACTATGGAACCGAGCACTTTAAAACCATTACTTTTGATAATGGTGCTGAGTTCTCAAGCTTGAGTCAAGTCAAGGGAACTGACATCTACTTTGCCCATCCTTATTCACCATGGGAACGTGGAACCAATGAGAACACTAACGGCCTTTTGCGCGAGTTCTTCCCGAAGGGCAGATCCTTGGCTTCGGCCTCACTCATTGACATTCAGCTGGCTCAAGATACCTTAAACAACCGGCTACGGCGGTCATTGAACTATCGCTGCCCAGCCGATCTAATGCCTGAACTAGCTTAGCAACTAGACCACTTCTAAGAATAGATTCTTAGTGTTGCACTTGATTTGACAATTGAGGAAAAAAATGATTTTATTGGTAGCGTTAATAATAATTTGGGCAACCTATAAATTTTTTTCTTCATGGATTTGGTGGATATTAGGAATAATGCTGTTAATTGCTTTGTGGCGTTTTTTGACATCTTGGCCTGTCTTACTACTGATTGCTGGTGCATGCATTTTTCTATTGATTAAGCAGCATCGTGACAAAACTAAATCCAAGTCACCTTACGTTAATAAGAAAGTAACCGTTAATCAAAAGTTTCATTAGCACGACTAGTCCAATACTGATGACTATAAAAGCTGAAAAATTTAAGGGAGAAACTTGTATGTTAAAAGAATTCAAAGAGTTTATTTCACGTGGTAATGTAATGGACTTAGCAGTTGGTGTCATTATTGGAGCTGCCTTTACATCTATCGTTAAGTCATTAGTTGATAACTTAATTAATCCATTAATTGGTATCTTCTTGGGACAAATTGATTTTTCTGATCTTGCCTTTAAAGTTGGTAGTGCAACATTCAAGTATGGTGCCTTTATTAATTCCATTATCAATTTTCTAATTATTGCTTTTGTTGTATTCCTGTTAGTAAAAGGTATCAATAAAATTATGCCTAAAAAAGAAGCTGCCACTGCCCCAATCTCAATGGAAGCTCAATACCTGCAAGAAATTGCTGATATTTTGAAAAAAAATAATTCCCAAAAATAGGCTTTCTTTTGAATAAATTTAATCACGTCAACCTTGCACTTGTTTTTAACTTTTCCACAGGAATTTCAAAATTAAAGAAGTCCTCGATTTAAATTTCATTAATGAAATTTTCTGGATTTAATACAACGATTTTTCAAAACGGCCAATAGGGTATACCCTAATGGTCTTTTTTATTTCTGTGCTATACTAGGAATTACAAGTGTTCATTAGAACTGTCCAAAAGGAGATTGGAAATGGCTAAAATCGGTTATGCGCGTGTGAGTTCCAAGGAGCAACATTTAGATCGACAGTTAGCGGCTTTAA
>NZ_RHNO01000051.1 GCF_003946265.1 Levilactobacillus yonginensis | reverse complement strand
ATACCGCGGTGAAGCCGCTTAATCAAATCTACAAAAATTATAGTATTTCATCCGTCAACTTGACAGGGACTAGTACATTCGGTTAGTCTCTGTCCTTTATAGCGTCCGTTTAGATAATTATTGGTAGAACTTTACAGGTAGTATTAAATAAAGCTTCCTTGTGTTCGAGTTACTTGGCCAGCTGCTGCACTGGTTCCATCTATAATAGCTGAGACCAGTTAAACTGATCAGCTAGTCCCAAAATGAAGGTAATTTACCACCACCGGCACCACGTGTTCCTACACGGCCTTCCGCGCTCTTACGGGATTCAGCCTTAGCTTTAGCACTTGCCGTGGCCTGCTTACTTTTAGTCGACTTGGTTGACTTAGTAGTCGTCTGCTTTACCACTTTGGCACTAGAACTAGTTTTAGTAACCGCGGTCGTCTGTTTAGCACGCTTAACCTTTAAGTCAGACTTTTTAACCCAGCCCGCGGCTTTATTCTTAGAAGTCGTCACATAATAGTAAACCACCTTTTTCTTACCTTGACGGTAAACCTTGGTTTGCTTGGTGCGCTTCCATGTTGACTTGGTATAGTTCTTCAGATAATGGTTGGTCTTCAAGGTCAGCTTCTTTGCACTACCCTTAAATTTATAGGTCTTTCCCTTTTTGTTTCGGACAACGTAATTGCCCTTTTTAACTTTCACAATCTTAGTTCGACGATATCTGGCACTAGCATTAACTGGTGTGGCGGGAAGTAAACTGCCGCCAAGCGTCAGTATGGCAGCAAAGGCCGTAAACACAATATTTATTCTCTTCAATTTAAAAACTCCTTTGATTTTTACCAGACGGTGAATTTCAAACATGACATTATGTTATTTAAAGTAAATACTAGCTGTATCAGGAAATTGTGCTGGATCGCCTAACCCATTAAGCGCAGCGCCATCAGTACTGTGTGCATAATGCGTACGACCCGTGTTAGTTAATGTTCGATACCACGTGTCAAAATCAGCCTCAGTATGCTCGGATGCTTTAAAGGTCTTAACCGGCTTCATATCCGTCAATTTAACCCAACCACCAGTGTGCTTCTTTTTCGTAATTGGTGTCATATAGTAATAGACCATCCAACTACCTTTATGCTTGATCTGGGTGATTTTCGTTCGAGTCCACTTGTTTTTCTTATAATTCTTCAAATAGTGATTGGCCTTCAATTTCACATTTTTAGTGGTACCCGTCATCTTGTAAGTCCGGCCCTTAGTATTCTTGACCCGATATTTGGCATGATGCCACGTATTTACTTTACGAATTCGGCTATAACCAGTATTCGTTGCAGCCGATGCAGCAACACTTGGTACCACTGTACCGCCTGCCATGGTCACTGCCATCATGGTGGCGACTAGAATTCGATTCAGTTTTTTCATTGATAAAAACTCCCTTCATTTTGACCCTAGCCGCTTGAGTCCGGTTAGGCCTTTATTTACCTTACACGAGCTTCAAACCTTAACTTAGTCGTCTCAATAAGTCATACATATTTCGCAGCTGTGCTGTTATTAAGGTCCTCAGTTTTATACTTATGTAATTACGCTACCAAATTATCGGCTTCACAATTCACTTATAGCTTACACCGGCTTTTTCGTTATTAACCCTATTCATCTATAATGATCACCTTTATTCATCACTATTCCTAAATAATAATTTACTAATCCTAATAGTTCAATTGAATTTTAATATATTGGGCTAATTAGTCCATCTCATTCGAAAAATTAGGCCCTATTTCTCTGCCTTCTCTCCACCCTATTATTGCCTCTTGAACATAGATAAATGCGAAATTGCATTTGACTATACTCTAAATACATTATGTGTATTAGTAATCAACATTTGGCTCTTGATTTTGATAGTGCTGGTCGAAATCGTATTAGATATTCTGTTGGCTAAATGCAGTTATAACCATACCAGTCAATACAGCCGACTATTACAAATAACACAACTTTAGTACCGATTAACGCCGCCATTGGAAGTAACTTAATTTATTTTGAAATGATGACATCCCCTATTTGAGTGATCTTTTTGCAAAATAAAAGCCCACTCAATCATTAAACTGAGTGGACTTAATGTAACTGTGAAAGAAATGTGAACTAAAGGTTACTTGGTGCCAAAAATTGCAGCGTTAGATGCGACGGTGTTGTCGCTGATGCTGTGAGCACCGATGCCAATAACATTGTAGGCACGATTGAGCATAGAGTCACGATGGCCGTAGTCGCTATCAGCATCATCATAGATATAAGCCAATACACGAGCTTTACCAGCATTGTATGAAGAATCAATAACGGTGTTAAGCTTGGTACTATTATCAAGGCTGTCGTCCTCATTAAGTCCATGAGAAATCATGTTGACACCATCCATACCGATTGCTTCAGTTTTGACATAGTTGATACCTACAGCTTCAGCTTCGACTTTAGCTGCTAACCGACCTTCTGCGGTATAGTGAGAACCGTTAACGTTTGATTCAAGGTCACGTTTCATTGCTACGCCATCTAATCCAGTGTCTTCTTTGAGTGAACTGATTCCACGTTTTGCCCGTTCAGCGTTAACAGTAGCCAAGAAGCCTTGACGATATTCACTGATATTCATCTTGAAGCGTTTACCTTTAGATAAGCGGTCAAAGTCGGATTCACCCCAGTTACTATCATTCTTATAAGGCTTATAAGTCGATGTTGTCTTACTAGACTTGTTAGACGTCTTCTTCAAGTAGCCGCTCCAGACCCAACCAGTATGCTTCGAGCCAGTCTTGAACTTGTAGTAGACCCGCTTGTGGCCGTTGACAGTCACGTGTGATGAGTAGTAGCCAGTCACATACTTACCATATTCGCCCAGCTTGGCACCGGTCTTGTGCTTGATCTTACCGTTTGAATAGATAACGCCCTTCTTGTTAGTGACTTTGTACGTTCGGTCCTTGATATTCTTGTAGTACCGGAACTTAGTGCTGGCTGAGGCGTTAACTGGCTTAGCAGTTGTGACCATGACTCCCGCAACACCAGCAGAAGCTGCGATAACAGCGATTAATTTAGTGATTTTTGACATGATAAGCTCCTCCTATGTAATATATCGCTAATTGTACCATTAACCAAATGTACAAATAAAGTCAGTACTGATTATATTATCACCGTAAATAAATGTAATAGCCGCCAGGCACACTAACTCATGATTTGCAGAACACCGTAACCAAACTCAAAAGCACCCTCATCAAATTTTTTTAACGCTTGAATTGTCAAATTAAGTGCAACACTACATTAAAGAATATTTCATAAGGCGTTTTCCATCCGAGACATTTACGG
>NZ_RHNO01000050.1 GCF_003946265.1 Levilactobacillus yonginensis | reverse complement strand
GGGTTTGATACCAAGTATCAAACCGCCCTACACATATTTGGTTTGTCGAAACAATGTTCAGTTTTCAAAGGTCTACCAGCTATCCGCTCTCGCAGACAACTTAATAATCATATCATTCAATCAATATGATGTCAACAATAAGTTTAAGTTAATTAAACTATGTTGTTGGCTGCCTAATGAAGCAGCTCAATCAATATACCATTTTGTCAGACCACTTGTCAACAAGCAATTTAACTTTTTAAATTAACGAGCTGCTGTCGTAAAAAACAACTTAGATAATATACCATGCACATGGTTTCAGTGTCAACAAAAATTCCAAATTAATATCGATAACCCCACTATTCGTTGGTAGCGGCTCCAGGCCCATCCCTCGCTCTCCCCATATTGCGGGCCAGAAGTCTCTTTTGGTAGGATGTCACCGTGACGCTTGCCAGCATGTCTAATTTGCAACTCACGTTTCCGGCCAAGCCTAAATCCGCCGTCTCGAAAAAACCACCGCACCGACCGCTACAAAGAATAACACCCATACAAGACTGCCAACACTCAACTGCTGAATCGTCAAATGGGTCACATTCTGCTGATAACTGGGATTGGCATACTCCTCCTGTAAGAAGAACATGTTAAACGGATTCCATTTCATCACTGGCAATAACGACTTAAACGACTGTAATAACAAACTGGATACTCCTTCCCCCATGAAACAAACACCCATGCCAATAGCGATTGCCGCTGCATTGTTATGACTACAGCTTGCCAGCAAGAAGACCAGTCCAATAATCATCACGCCACCATACATATCCAGCCCCGCATTAGTCACTAGATTAACCAATAGTGATTGGTGATAGAGGTAAATGGTCTGCCAGTTTAGGCCCCGCCCAGCACTAGTTTTGAGCAATAGTGTCACGAGGATGGCCAACCCATGACCTAACACGCTATACCCGAGAACTAGTACATACTTTCCCACAAAGATCGTCCAGCGATGATTCACCTGAGTTGCCAACTGTTTGATTGTCCCATACTCGAATTCCATTGTCACACAGCTAGCACCAATCACAATGATAAGCATCGTCAACCATTGAAACCCGCCATACGCCGATGAAATATAAAATTTCTGATCACTAGCTGATGCGCCGTGGGCCGTCATGGCCAGTCCGCCCATTAAAAGCACCAAGATGACGGGGGCCAGCCACGCCATACGTTGATGTCTGAATTTAAAAATCTCCTGCTGGATTAATTGTCCCATGATCTATGCCTTCCTCTCTGCCAATAAGCGTAACAAGACTGTCTCTAAATCTTCACGGTGCTGGTTTACCTTTGAAATTTGAAGATGCGCGTCGAGAAGGGTACGCAGTAAGGGCGTCAACGCAACCGGCTTTGTCACGATTAAATTGCTGCCCCGCTGTGTCACTGGATAGTCTGCCTGTAAAAGTACCTGCAACCCTCGAGCATTTTCCGTCGTCCGCACCACTAAAGATTGCCGCGCTAATTGCTGAAGCTGAGCCATCCTCCGTTGCAGCAACACTTCTCCCTGATCAATTAAGACCACCGTATCAATGATCTTTTCCAGCTCACTCAAAATATGACTGGAAATTAAAAATGTGGTCCCTTCCCCTGCCAACTGACCAATCAAATAGCGTAGCCGTTTAACCGATTGGGGGTCTAACCCATTCATCGGCTCGTCCAATATGACTAGCCGTGGACGATTCACCAACGCCATGGCAATTCCCAACTTTTGTTTCATGCCTAGTGAATACCGTTTGGCCGGCCGGTGAATATAGGTTTCCATTTGGAGGGCCTGCACTACCCACATCATTTGTTCCCTGGAAGTCGTCATCAGTTGTAAATGTTGCCAGCCAGTCAGAAACGGATAAATTGCTGGGCGTTCGATGAGTGCGCCTACCTGTTGGGTCACAACAGTATGGGTATTGGCCGAAACGGGTTGTCCCAAAATCCGAACGTTGCCAGCATCCGTGGCTAGCAGTCCCAATAATGCTTTCATAATGGTCGTCTTGCCCGCACCGTTGGGTCCGACTAAGCCGACAACTTCGCCAGTTGAAAATGCGAAATTCACATCACGTAAGACCACACGGCGACCGAACTTTTTCCGTAGCCCGGTTACCTGAACCATTTTCACTTGTCCATTTTGCACTGGACATCATCTCCTCTACTCCCTTCTAACATACCCGTTCAAACCGCCTGATGATACGGATGCTAGCGAGAATAGCTTGCTATTTCCCGTTGATTCTCTATGCTAGAGTTAACAGCAATTATTAAGGAAGTGAGGTGCCCCCATGGCATCGACAGAACTAGGTGCACGTCTGAAACAATTTCGGCAAGCGCAGCAGCTGACCCAAACGGCACTGGCAGAGCGGCTTCACGTCTCACGCCAAACCGTTTCCAGCTGGGAGACTGGCCGGAACCAACCGGACATCGCCACCATTACCCAATTAGCTACTCTATATGCCGTCCCAGTAGATGACCTCTTACAGGACACAACAGCCGTACCCGTAACGAAACCCGTTGCCCACCTAAACGCTAGCCTATTAGTAGTTTTATTCGGCGTTCTCCTGGTGGAACGCGTCACCCAATTTTCAACCTTCCCAGCTCTTTACTGGGTGGACTTCCTCATCCTCTTACTAATCGGTCTTATGATCAACTTGGGTTTTGCCCATCGCCACCCGAACACTTGGACGAAGCGGGTACATTGGATTGGTTTGACGGTATTTGCCGCACTCAGTCTCGTTAGTGGAAGTATCAACGCCTTTAACATGGGCTTTGGCCTAATGACGACCTGCCAGTTCAGTGGCCTAGTGGTTGTTATCGCGCTGGCTAGGAAGTGCTGGCAATCTCGATCCGTAAAGGCTAGACAACGCTAAAGTGCCAATCATCCATTAGCCTCAATTTAGCTGCCCACGAAAAAAGGTAACGACCTTCCTGCATGGAAGTGCCGTTACCTTTTTAAATTGACTACTCTTCTAATCTTGCTTAGTGGGCCATTACTCTCTTTTGACAGTAATGTGTTCGATCATTATCGGCAACCTGAAATAAACGTCAATTTAGTCGCATATCACTATCAGAATTGGAACGTCCGCAACCCAAACGCCATAGAATTTGAAAGCGTCCCGTCAATTAAAAATACTGTCCATGACTTATTGCGATTTTGATTCGTTTGTACGGGTTCCCTAGTCATAGATAGGAGACGTGACCAGTAGTTTCAGGGAATCGTCCGAGTCTACATGCCCATTTTATTTCTGACGTCGCTGGGTTTTGCCAAGCACATTGTCGCTGCGGTCATGCGCCCTTTTATTTTTTGCACAAAAAAAGGAATCCATCACTGGATTCCTTACTGTTTGCGTAGCGACGTCCTATCCTCGCAGGGGGCGATCCCCCAACTACTATCAGCGTGCTGAAGCTTAACTTCCGTGTTCG
>NZ_RHNO01000005.1 GCF_003946265.1 Levilactobacillus yonginensis | reverse complement strand
ATACCGCGGTGAAGCCGCTTAATCAAATCTACAAAAATTATAGTATTTCATCCGTCAACTTGACAGGGACTAGTACATAGTTAGTGGTGCTTTTTAGAGTCTTTATTCAGTTTTCTTCAACCGCTCAAATTCCTTGTCACCTAACAAATGATGTAATGCCTGATCTGTATCTTGATGTTCCTTGCGTCCTAACCAGTAAAACAACAGTCCCAGCCCAATCCACACGGCCAGCATAATGTATTCCGTTGGCCAGGCCAAGGCAACTGGTGACTTGGGGTACAGCGTGCCGATGGCAATGGTCACAGCCAACAGGCCACCTAACATACTCGGCCAGAGTCGCTTTAGTCGAAAGCCACCGTGGAGGGTTGGATAATCACGGCGAATCCGCCACAGTGCCATTGCCGTGATGGCCCAAGCCATCGCGACGAAGAAGCCCCCTAAGTCCAAGAAGTAGGTCATGGCACCTTTACCCAGCCAGCCGAAACCAACCGCAAATACCAACACCAAAATCGTCGCGTTTACCGGTGTATTGTGCTTCTCATTAATCTTGGCAAACTGTTGCGGCAGCAGTCCTGCTCGGGATAATGAAAGAATTAACCGAGGGGCCGCCGTAAACAGCCCAATGAAGCTCGTTAGCAATCCCAAGAAGGCAATCAGATACGCCGCCGTTCCCAGCAGGGGGAACCCGGCCTCCGTATACGCCTTGATGGAGCCCATGCTGAATTTGGCCGTCTTCTGCCAGGGGTAGACCCAAGCGCTCGCCAGCAACACCACAATGTAGTAGCTTGCTGCCAGTAAAATGGCGCCCACGACCGCTTTCCCAATCTTACGTGGTGGCATGGCCGCTTCCTCCGCCAGAATCGTGACGACTTCCCAACCGGTCAAGAAGGTCATGGCCGGGAGTACAAAGCGAATCACGTTAGCCCAAGGGTCCGTACCAGCACTAAACGCTGGCCAAAAGTTGTGGACGCTCCCTTGTGTAAAGCCAGTGACCACCAAGGTGCCTCCTAAGATGACCAGTCCAATGAACAGGACCGCTTGCACGCCCGCCGTCAATTTGGTGCCGCGGACGTTTAACGCGAAAATTAAGAGCGTGAAGGCTACACCGATTGCCAGCTCCATCAGTGACACGTGGGCGCCAGCAATTGTGTAGCCAGGGCCTGCCGATATCTGGGGAATCAACGTTGCCAGCAGCATACTGCTAGCCGTTACGTAGAAGGAGAGGGCACTCAGGTAAGCCCCCAGAATTGCCCACCCGGTTGCAAATCCCAGTCGTTTGCCAAACGCGAGATAACTATACACGACTGGGCCACCACTTCGGGGGAAAATTGAAGAAAGTTCAGCGAAGGAGAGGGAAGCTAGCACCGTGATAAAGGTGGCCAGCACAAAGCCAAAGATTTCGCCCCCAGCCCCGTATTTGTCAAAGAAGATACCGTTCGTGTAAATCCAGCTACTCCCAATGACGCTGGAGGCACCCAGAATTAAGAGTCGAGGAAAGGAAATATGGCGGGACAAATTCTGCATGGTTATCGCTCGCTTTCATTGATTAACTAAAATCTCAATATTTATGTATTTGTGAATTTTTGCTTCCCTCATTTTAACTGATGGTTGCGCTTACAACAACGGAAATGACTCGGTAAATTCACAAGCTACTTCCGGATAGCTGGGATAGTAAACGGGGGCGTATCCACTTGGTAGCCAGCCAACTACCCATTGCCCATTTGCTAGTCCTGACGGTTAGCTTGACTGGCAAATCAATTGCACGACTCGTGTTTTTCCACTACAGTAAGGTTAACCAACTAACTGAAACGGAGGAATGATGATGACGGATCCACTACGGTTTAATGAAAAGATTTATGACCCAGCAGCGGCGACCGTGGGGACGACCCGGGTGATTTACCGAGCTTTTAAGGATTTAACTTACGTGGCGCAACCAGTTGATGACTGTCAAAAGCTCAACGTTTTTGTACCGGAGGGTTACTTTAACGGCCAGACCATCAATGGCTATACGCGGGTCACGGCTCCCATTTTCATGCCCAATACCGTCGGGGGGTATTTGCCCGGACCACGAGACTTCCCTGGCAACCCAGCGCCGTTTAGTGGCAGTACCACCATCCTCCAAGCGCTAAAGCGGGGATATGTCGTTGTTTCAGCTGGATTGCGTGGGCGGACAACGCAGAATTTACAGAATGAATACTTGGGTAAGGCCCCTGCTTTTGTTGTGGATATGAAGGCCGCCGTACGCTACGTGAAATACAATGCAGGCTGGCTTCCGGGCAACCCCGACCGCATCATCACCAATGGTACTAGCGCGGGTGGGGCAACTTCAGCCTTGACGGGGGCCAGCGGTAACGCCGATTTCTTTGAGACCCCCTTGCAAGAAATCGGAGCGGCACCGGCCACGGACGATATTTTTGCCGTCTCAGCGTACTGTCCGGTCCACAACTTGGCGCACGCCGATGCCGCCTATGAGTGGCAATTCAACGGTATCAATCAGTGGCACCGTCAGCGCATCCGCATCGAAAATAATCAACGAATCTGTACGCCAATTCACGGCCAACTCTCGCCGGATGAACAGGTGCTGTCGCGTGAGCTCAAAGCGGCATTTGTACCGTATCTCAATGGTTTGGGGCTCAGAGATATCGCTGGTAATCCGTTGACCTTGGATGCCGCCGGTGAGGGAAGTTTCAAACAAGCAATTGAACGGGAAATTTTAATGTCAGCGCAACGGGCGTTAGCTGCTGGAACGGACGTGACTAAATATGCCGGCGTTACGGTAACTAATCAGATGGTGACCGGACTCGACTGGTCCCGTTATTTACACGCCATCACGCGGATGAAGAGTGTTCCAGCCTTTGATGCTTTGGACCTCAGCAATCCTGAGAACGACCTGTTTGGCAATCGATTGACACCGGCTCGACACTTCACGCAGTTTTCGCAGGACCATTCAACGGTTCCGGCGTCGATAGCTGATCCATTATTGGTTGCTGCAGTGAATCCCGTAACCTATTTGATGACTAAGCAGAGTCACGTAGCGCCTCACTGGCGGATTCGTCACGGGGCAGCCGACCGGGATACATCGTTTGCTATTCCCATGATTTTGGCTACCAAATTGGCCAACCGGGGCTATGATGTTGATTTTAAGTTACCGTGGGCGACACCTCACAGCGGTGACTACGATTTGCCTGAACTTTTCCAATGGATCGACAATCTCTGTCAAGCCGCAACTAAATAGGCTTTAGCGGCACCTTACGTAATTTGTGTAAGGTGTTTTTTTAATACAGCAAAAGTAAAAAAACTTGCGTTTAAATACCCATGGGGGTATGCTGATTCTCGTTCTTGATTGGCGGCAATCATTTAGCCTTGAAATTAATACGGAACGGATTGTAGCAGTCACCATTGGGAAGATGGCGACTTCAATTCGATGCTCTTTAGCCGTTCGCCGACCAATCATCAAATACCCCGGTGGGGATTATCTAAACGAAAATACGGAGGTACCTGATTATGATTAAAGAAATTCACGACCAAAATTTTGATCAAGAAACAAATACGGGCGTAACCGTTGTCGACTTTCGAGCCGACTGGTGTCCACCTTGTAAGATGATGGACCCAATTCTCAAGAGTTTATCTGAGAGTGATGAGTTTCAAGGAAAAGTTAAATTCACGTCGCTGAACGTTGATCATGATCAGGAGGTTGCTGGTCGGTTCGATGTTCAGGGAATTCCCACTTTTTTAATCAAAAAAGATGGACAGGTTGTGAACCGATTAGTCGGTGCGCGGCCAAAACCAATGTTTGTAGCAGAGCTGAAGAAAGTACTAGGTGACTAATGAGTAATAAATTTGATTACGTTGTGTTGGGCAGTGGTCCCGCAGCCTACGGGTTAACGACGGCCTTAAAAACATCTGGTAGTGCGAAGACCGCATTGATTATTGATAATGAACTATTTGGGGGAACTTGCCCGAATTATGGGTGCGAACCTAAAATCTTTTTGGAAGGCGCCGTTCGAAACGTTTTGATTGCCCGTCAATTACAAGGACGCGGCATTCAACACCCTGCTAAGATTGACTGGCCAACGTTGATGGCCACCAAGCAGGCCACGTTCGCCCCGTATCCAGCCAATGCCCAAGCGGCTTTTCAGACTGATTATGTGACAACGCTGCAGGGCACCGCTAGTTTTGTCGATGCCCATACAGTTGCAGTTAATGGTGAGCACTACCAAGGCGAAAAAATTATTATCGCCACGGGATTGAAGGCCCATCAGTTGCCAATTACTGGGAGTGAGCTGACGCACAATAGCAACGATGTATTGGCTCTCAAGACATTGCCACAGCGGGTGACCTTCATCGGTGGTGGTTACGTCAGTATGGAACTAGCCACTGTTTTAAATGCTGCGGGGGCTGATGTCGAAATTATCGAGCATTCACCGCGTGCCTTGGGTCCGTTCTATGACCAACACGTAGCCGTGGTGGTTGCGCAAATGGAGGCGCGTGGCATCAAATTACACTTTGGCCAATCCGTTGATGCGGTTCGGCAGATGACAGGTGGGTTGGCAGTCAGCACGGCTGAAGGCGACACGTATCACGCGGATTATGTGGTGGATGCCACGGGACGCATGCCGAACGTGGATTCCTTAAATCTTGCGGCGGCTGGTGTAAGTGCCGACACGCAGGGGATTATTGTTGATGACCACCTCCAGACCAACGTGGCGGGTATTTATGCCGCTGGGGATGTCGTGAAGAAGGCGGGAGAAGTCGCTCCCAAACTTACGCCAGTTGCTCAGTTTGAGGGGGCCTACCTGGCCGGTGATTTAGCCAAACCAATCGCCTATCCAGTGACTGGCACCGGTTCATTTACCTTTCCCCAGATTGCGCAGGTCGGGGTTGCGGTAACGACTGCCCAAACGGATGACCGTTATCACTTGAAAAAGATGGCATTAGCACCGGACTTTGCGTACGCCGGGACCAATGATCAGGATGCTGAATTAATTGGCGTGTTTGATCAAAGTAACCGGTTGGTGGGCGCCAGCGAGGTCAGTCAAACGGCAACGGATGACGTGAATCAGCTGGTCAGTGTGATTGCGTTAGGACTGACAGCGCGGGACTTTCAAGAGAAGCAAATTATGATTTTCCCAACCTTGGGAACAAAACTAAAGGATTTTCTTGCCTAAATTAAATAGAGTAAGCCAAAAGGCAGTTAGCTAGCGAGCATTGATGTTCGGGGTTAGCTGCCTTTTGGTGCGCGGTCTCAGCAACCGGTTTGTTTTCTCAAATAACCAAGTCCTAGCGTTCAGGTTTACATCTCGTGCGTGGCTTTCTATAGTCAAGGTAGAAGCAGAAGAGGTGACGACTATGCAGAAACTGTACGTATTTGTGCCGTTGCTAAACGTCGTCGGGTGTCTGTACTTTCTACTGATTATTTCGCTAGAACCCGCGCAGACCAGCCTGGGCCTGGACTTGGTCTGGGAGCAACCGGACGTGTTATTGGTGGGCGGCATGCTGTTCATCGTCTTAGCAACTAGCGTGGCGAAAAGCCGACTGGCTAAGATGTTGGGATTAATCATTAACATTGTGGTAATTGGGATGATGTCAGTCTTTCTATGGTGGTTGCACGTCCCGGTGTTGGTCACAGATTACCTGTGGTTATGGGCTCTGCTCATGATTTTTAACGTGTGTTTAATTGGCTGGGGTTGGATGCAGTTGTGGGGAAGATAAGAGTGCGATTGCGGACGGTTAGCTGGCGAGCATTAACGTCACAAGATTGAGAATCCCGGTCCTGGATTCTTAATCTTGTGGGGTTAAGCGGAACCCGCTGTCCGCAATTGCACGTTTCAGCTACAGAAATCAAAAAAACTGCTGTCACACAAAATCTAAGTGTGGCAGCAGTTTTAAGTTAATCAGCATTTCAGCAGATTTCAGGGATATTGGTCTTTTTCAGGCGTCGCCTTAGATTAAAATACCGTTGCAGTGGTCAATTTCGTGTTGAATAATTTGGGCCACAAAGCCGGTGAAGGTCTGATGTTGTCGTTGGAAGTGTTGGTTGTCGAACGTGACATCGATCGTTTGGAACCGTTTGGCTGGTCGTTCGCCAGTTAAGGACAGGCAACCTTCCTGGGTATCGTATGGCCCGGATTTTTTGGTGATGACTGGGTTGACCATGGCGACCGGAAAGACGCCCATATCCACCACAATGATCCGTAAATTGCTGCCAATCATGTTGGCGGCCATGCCCACACAATTGTCACTGTTAGCTTTCAAAGTGTCTAAAAGGTCCGTCACGGTGGCTGCGTCAGCCTTGGTAGCGGGGGTGGATTTCTGTACTAAACGTGTTTGATCGTGAATAACGGGTTTAATCATGAGGTGCCTCCAGTAAATTTTTGAGCTTGACGGTCGTGTTGTAGTTCCGGGCACTGGTCTGTTTATAGAACGCGGTTCCGGCAATCTTTGAATAGAATGAGCGGCTGAAATTGATTTTTAGCGTTGACGTCCAGAAGATAACGGTTGATGTAATCAGTACCTGATCGTAGTCGGTCGTACGGTGCTCGGTGAGCCAGTCGTCCCATTGCGGTTCGTAGGTGTTGAGTTTGAACAGGGCGTTGTGTCGCAGTTGTGGATCGGCGCCCCACCAAGTTGGTGCGCGGGACAAGTCCCCCAAAAAGTCTGGTTGTGCGAGCAGTCGAAAGGCGATGGGAAAGTCAAAATTACGCGTCAAAATTTCAGTCACCGTTGCCTCACAAACAGCTGCGGGTTGGTCGCTAGTGACGAATAAGTTACCACTATTAATGTATGAGCGTACGGCGGTGAACCCATCGGCTGTTAACAGAGCCCGAAGGTCCGCCATGGGAACGCGATGCTTGCCCCCTACGTTGATGCCTCGCAGAAGTAAAAGATAGTTCAAGGGAAGCCCTCCCTTTCAGTTAGCATTGATTCTATTATGAACAACCATAAGCGAAGCGGATAAAGTTTGCAACCAGTTTTAATGAGTTGATTAAAGGGTCAGCGACTGATACTGCCTCCTCGTGGCTAGCTGGTGTATACTACGGCTGTACCTGATGATTAATCAACTGGAGGATTCGATGATGAGAAAAAAGACGTTGTTTGTTGCAGTGTTATTAGCCGGGGTCTCAATCGGTGGGATGGCTAGCACGACACCAACGACGGTGCACGCTAAGACACGGTCCCTAACCACCTTTCCCAAGCGTTACCGGCACACCTGGTATCATTACATAGGTCATGGCAAGTACGATACGCAAAAATTTACCGCCAAGACCTGGCAGTATACGTCCCATGCGGATGGCTACGTGAAAGTAAAGTCGAGCCTACACCCAACCAGTACCTATCCCTACCAACATAAGACGCATTCAAGCTGGGTATTTGGCAGTAAGATTTTTGCCCGAAAGGCTAACTGGATCAACATCAAGCTCTGGAATCAGAATGCGGGCTACGGCGACTACTATAAGACCAGTACGAAGAAGTATCACGGTAAAAAGATTTCAACGTTATCTGCGGCCTCTGGTCTAGTTCAAACGTCTGATCACTACTACCGCTCCAAGAAGGTCGCCAAGCAGTTAAAGAACCATCATTTTAGGGGTGAAGTATACGAAGATTAAGCAGTTACTGATTTTGGTAAATAATTCTCTAAACAAGTGTCACTTCATGAGCGTGTCAAGCAAGCTCACGAAGGGGCACTTTTTAAGTTGTCAGTCTTTATGAAAATGGGGGTTACAAATGCCACCCAAATTTCGTTAGTAAGAGTAGGGGGGGCCCAGTTCATTTTCATGAAGTTAGACCAGCATTGCGGTTAGCTTGCAATTACGCTCATGTATGGTAAACTATCTGTCCAACAATAATTAACACTACTCATTACTTAACCGGCTGAGCTTATTGCACAATGCTAGCGGTAGCAGGAAAACAAGTGTAGCCGCAAGCTGGCAGGAACGGGACCCGCAGTGTCGACGGCGTTAGCTGGCTGGCCAGCTTACGGCGTGGGACGAGCTTGGAAACGGGCGGGTTAGGCCCGGTTTCAAGTCGAGGAGGAAGACCGCACTTTGGCTTCCTCCGGTCCCCACAGCGGGTCCCGTTCCTGGCGGCCGGAGGCGGCCATTGACTTAGGCCGTTGCTTTACATGTTTTCAGTAAATGAGAAAGCAGTGTAAAATGGCCCAAACTCTTTAGCCAATTCAACGGATATGATAGACAAATGGTAGTTATTTAAGGCAGAAGTCGCTACAATATAGTGGAAATCCATTAATGGATTATTGATTAATGACAAGTACAAGAGCCAGAGGAGGAATGAACGTGCGGAAAGCCATTTTATTTGTAACAGCCCTATTAACTGGGGTGTTATTGTGGGGGGCTAGCACCACGGTGGCCAGCGCGAACACCAACAACGCGACTAGCGATAATTTGGGGATTACCATTGACGGTAATTTTGATGATTGGCAAGATAAACCCATGACGACCATTAAGGAACCATGGGATGACTATAATATTAAAAAAGGGAGCATGCTGGCAGATGCGAATAACTTGTATCTGTACATCAACATGTCGCCCAAAAAAGGTAATGGGTACAACGAAATGCAAGGTTACGGGTACGTGCTAACAGCTGGTTCTAAGACCTATGATCTGCAATTTAAAGATGTTACGGGAACCACAACTGATAAGAGTAAGACCGGGTCCGTCAATATTTGGAACCGGACGGATGGTGTCAATGACCCAACCACGGGTGCTCAGGTCATGGTTCACCGATTCAAGACAGGCCAGAACTTTAACGACGTCATGGAGGCTAAGATTCCGATTGCCGACTTAAAATTAGCCGGTGGGAGCCAGACGTTTAAGATGACGAACAGCAATCTGGGTAGTCAAACGTTAACGGTGACCGGCGGGTCTACTGGCCCAGTCGTCTTAGCCGGAGTCGGCTTCGCGATTGCTCTTGGCGGTGTCGTTAAGCTAAACAAATCGAGAAAAAAGAGGACTGCTTAGATGAATAGCTACCTGTTATTTGGTATCATCGGGTGGCTTTACGCAATCTCAGTATTGAAACGGGCCCACCTCTCCGCGTATTACTTTATCGTGGGGAGTGTTGGCCTGTTCTTTATTCTCATTGCCATTGGCAACCCCTATTGGGTCTGGTTTTTAACGCATTCGGTCATCAATGGTATCGCCTGGGTGAGTGACCTTACCCACTGGAGTAGCGTGCACACCAAGTACGGGATCGTCTACATTGTGAACGCGATTCGGCCGGTGACTATGTCGATCGATTACGAGTGTTCAGGAATCATTGAGACGACTGCTTTTGTCAGCCTCTTAGCCTTTTATCCCACTTACGGTCGGCAGGAAAAGTTGTTCTACCTGGCGTTAGGTACTTTGTGGGTGTACCTGGCCAACGTGATTCGTCTGTTATTAGTCGTGATTTTAGTCCACTTTGGTGGGGCTAATTGGTTCTTCACGGCGCATACGATTATTGGGCGCTTAGTCTTCTACTGTTTGATTATTATGCTGTACTATAACGTCTTTACGTACTCACAGCTGTCACAGAGCTTATACCGTAACTTCAAACGCCACTTTTCGAGAGGTTAGTTATTCGTGGACTATTTTGTAAACTTAACGCTATTTCAGATGGGCTTTTGGATTACTTGGGCAATGATTCCCATTGTGGTCGAAATTATTCCTTCTCTGATTTCAGCGGTGCGACTGATTGTCCGTAGTCGGCACCAACATGAGTTACCATTACCGGCCAAGTTGCCGTTTATTTCGATAATTGTACCGGTCTATAATTCTGAGGACACACTCTTTGCCTGTCTGCAGTCGATCAATGATTCGACGTTTCCTAACAAAAATATGCAAATCGTGATTGCAGATAATCAGAGTACGGATGACAGTTTTCAAGCCTTTGCAACGGCGCAAAACCACTTTGACTTGAATCTACAGTTGATTCGGACGGAGCAGGGGAAGGCCAAAGCGCTTAACGGCGCCATCTACCAGTGTATCGGCACCTACATCGTCAATATTGATAGTGACGGTGTATTAGAGAAACATGCCCTGATGAACATGGTCCTACAATTTGAAAATGACCTGGAGTTAGCTGCCATGACTGGTACGATTTTGCCACAACGGGCGCTCATCAAACGGACGAAGAAGCGGCGCCTACGGTTACTTCAAAAGAATGAATACTTTGAATACGCCCAAGCCTTCCTATCAGGGCGGACGATTGAATCAAATAACAACGAACTCTTCACCATGTCGGGTGCCTTTTCGGCCTTCCGAAAAGATACGTTGCTGGCCACGTTTATGTATAATACCAGCACGGTGGGTGAAGATACGGATATGACTTTTCAGGTGCGTGAACGGCTCAAGCGCAAGGTGATGTTGTGTGCCGACGCCATCTTTTATATTGAACCAACGCCGGGGATGAGTCAGCTCTACAAGCAGCGCCAACGCTGGATGCGTGGGGAATTAGAAGTCTCACGGGAGTACATGCACCACGACGCCCAGCTCGGGAAGTTCTTCCATAACTTTCTGGTTCGGCGCATTATGATTGATCACACCTTCATCTTTCCGAAGATGATTTGGCTCTTTGCCAGTGTTGTACTCCTATTCTTTCGGTACTCGCCCGTCGTATTGGGCCTGTCTTACCTGGTCATTTACCTGCTGTACGTCTTAGTGTCATTGGTGAACTTTGTTAGTGTTGGTAAGTTGTTGCAGGAATTTCCAGATGAAAAGCGCTTCTACCGGCGGGTTAGCTGGGTTATTTGGACCCTGCCAATCTATAACTTCGTGATTTCTTGGATTCGACTAGTGGGAATCATTAATTCTATGTCGATGCCGGGGGCTTGGAACACGGCCACGTTTGGTGCTGAGACGAAGTCCGTTGGTCGGGTCCTCAAGGGCGACATGCAGCGGTTACGTGATCAGAAACAGAAGAAGGAGTGAGCGGATTGGGTGAAATCCATACGTATAAAATGAAATCCTACATCAACGCAAGTCATGCGATGCGGTGGGAATCTGGTACCGGGCAAAAGCATAATCATACCTGGGAAGTTATCATGGAGATTCAACTGGACACGAACCATTTGGTACGGTTCAACGACATTGAGGACAACATGCGTGAGGTCTCGGTGAACTATTCGGGCAAGTTTTTAAACGAAGTACCCCCGTTTGATAAGCTCAATCCTTCATTGGAAAACATCACCCGCTATTTCTACAAGAAATTGTCTGAAACATTAGCTAAGAGTCAGGCGACACTGATGCGTTTAGAGATTGGGGAATCACCTACGCGGTTCTATTGTATTCAACACACTGACGACTAATTCGAGGAATCCTGATGAATCAAAAAATCTTTAACTGGGGCCAACACTTAATTCACGGCCTTTTTTATGTTTTATTTACTTTAACGACTTATTTTGCCATCACGTCGCCGAATTTTATTTTGGGTGACAACCAGTTTACTGGGAGTGGGACCACAATCGTTACCACGTGGGTGGTCATGGTGGTCGTGGGGATTATCCTGTGCTTGTACGCGTACCGACCGTTATTTCGGGGCTTTAAATGGCTCTTCATTACCCATCAAGCGGTAACGGCGAGTGTCGTCTTGGCACTGGCTGTCGTTTGGCAGATTACGTTCATGCTGGCCGTCCACCCGGCAATCGGGTTCGACGTGGGGGCGATTCACGATGCCGTTTTGAATCCTAAATCGCCCGATATTACGTCGTATTTTAGTCAGTACCCAAATAACTTGACGATTCTGTTGTGGCAGCACGGTCTTGCACAGTACTTTCACACGACGTCCTGGTTGTTCTTTGATACGGTGACGTTACTGCTGACGGATCTCTCCGTCGTGTTCAATCTGTTGAGCGTCGCGGTAATTAAACGGCGGTTAGTGCCCACGGCAATGTACATTCATGCTGGGTGGCTTGCGCTGTTTCCTATGATCATCGTTCCCTATACAGATGCTTGGGTCTTACCCTTCGTGTCCGCCTATATCTTCTGTTACTTTGTCATGCGTTACACGCAGTCTCACTGGGCGGTTAAACTACTGGCCGCAGTGGGCTTTGGCTTAGCAGCGATTGGTGGCTACTTTATGAAGCCATCTGCGGTTGTGGGCGTGATCGCGATTGTCCTGATTGAACTGCTGGGATTGTTTAAACGAGAAACTTGGCAACAAGCAACTGGCAAGCGGATTGCCTTGGTATTGGCACTGGTTGGCTTAGCTGGTGGCGTGGCGGGGACGACGTATGTGGTTGGTAACCACGCGCTGGATCAGCAAACCTACATTCAGATCAACACGGATCGGGCGATTCCGGCCATTCACTTCCTCAGCATGGGGATTTCGGGTCAAGGGGGCTACAACGCGAAGGACGCCCTCAAGATGGTGACCTTGCCGACGAAGAAGGCCCGGTCAGATTGGTCCAAGAAGGTCTATATCAAACGCCTGCGTCAGCGAGGTTTCTGGGGGTACCTGAAGTTCCTAGTTGCTAAACAACGCAACAACACGGCTGATGGCTCATTTGCCTGGGTCAAGGAAGGTCACTTCATGCAGCACGGCACCAAGCCGCAAGGAACGGGTCTTACCCGGGCGCTCGGTAGCTTTGTTTACCTGTATGGTGAGAATCTGGGTGACTTCCGGTATTTGGCTCAAGTTTGGTGGATTGTCTGGGTGCTCATGATTTTCTTTGCCTGGGGCGATCGTCGACAACTCGTTCAAATGCTCCGGCTCAGTTTAATTGGGGGCTTTATGTTCCTGTTGCTCTTTGAAGGTGGCCGGAGTCGTTACCTGATTCAATTTCTACCGGTCTTCCTGATTTTAGCGACGTTGTCATTTGAACGCTCACTCGCGTTTCTACGAGGCTTGTTTGGCTGGGTCGACCAGCCTTTACAGCCACAAGAATTAGACAAAATGTAATGATTAATTTTCCAATCGATGGCGTATACTGATTCCTAAAGGGATTGGTGGACCCAGTCTCGATTTGGGAGGATGGACGCATGAAAAAACAAGTAATCGGTGTGGCTGTGGTGGCCACTTTGATGGGGGTTGGTGGCGTCTTGGGGACGACGACCACTGCCCAAGCTAAGACGCAAACGACGTTACGGACGATTCCGCAACGGTATCGGCATACTTGGTATCACTACAGTCAGGGCAAGTATGAGAAACTGACGTTTAGTACGAAGAAGATTGCCAGCCTCAGTTACTTTGATGGTCAGAGTGCCAAGTATCGGACTAATCTGCACGCACACAAGTTAACGACCACGAAGTTTAAGCAACACACGACTTGGAGTTCTGCGACGACCACTAAACGTCGACACGCCACTTGGATCAACGTTCGTGGCTGGAATCAGGGGATGGGTGCCGGTGATTACTACAAGGTCATGACCAAGTCCTACCAGGGTGACCGACACGCTGTGTTGAGTCAGGCCGGCGGTGCCGGTGTTTGGACGTCTGCGCACTATTACCGCTCTAAAAAGATTGCAAAGCAATTGAAGAATCATCACTTTAAAGGTGAAGTTTACTATTAGATTGTCACTTTTGGTTGTCAGGACAGGTGTTGACCCCGTCTTGGCAATTTTTTTGTATATTGTGCTATAGGAAGAGTAGTACGGCTCGGAATTTCTATTTCGGGCCTTTTTTGGCGTGCAATTTAGGTTCCATGTCGGGTGAGCAATCATTTTCTGAATTAGCTCGAGGCCAATGGTGGGCAGCTCATTAAGCGGTCTGAATCAGTACACCAGTGCGATTTCTCTGGGACCTATTACAATTTTTTGAAGCAAACTTCCAGGACTGGTTGACAAAAAGTAAAAGTGAGCTTATACTCACTTTATCAGGTAAGTAATCACTCACTCACCTAAAAACAATCGCGTTTTGGGAGGTATTATTATGACACAAGCAATCATTGAACTTAACCATTTGGCTAAGAAATTTGGCAATCAAACCGTTTTGAAAGATATCAATTTAACTTTAAATAAAGGTGAAATCATCGGCCTGATTGGTCCTTCAGGGGCCGGCAAGTCGACCGTCATCAAAGTGGCATTAGGAATGGAAGTAGCCAGTGGTGGTTCCGCCAAGGTCTTCGATACTGTCATGCCTAACCGGCAGTTACTGGGACGAATCGGGTACATGGCGCAAACTGACGCTTTGTATGAAGCCTTATCAGGTCGTGAGAATTTAAAATTTTACGGTTTGATGAAGGGCATTGCCAAGGCTGATATGGCGAAAGAAGTGGCTCACGCTGCTCAGGTAGTTGATTTGACCGATGATTTGGACAAACGGGTCGCGGGGTACTCTGGTGGGATGATGCGGCGGTTATCCTTAGCCATTGCACTACTGGGTAACCCCGAATTACTGATTTTGGACGAACCAACGGTGGGAATCGATCCCGCACTACGGCGGCAGATTTGGGCAGAACTTGGCAGCATTCGTGATGAGGGTCGTAGCATTCTGATTACGACCCACGTGATGGATGAAGCAGAATTAGTGGACCGCGTGGCCTTATTACTGGGTGGCGAAGTCATGGCGTTTGATACACCGGTTGCTCTGAAACAGCAGTACGGGGTGGACACGATTGAAGACGTATTTTTAAAGGCGGAGGGTGTTGAATAATGAGAACGATTGGAATTATGAACCGGGTCCTGAAGGAACTATTCCGGGACAAGCGGACGTTAGCACTGATGTTTGTTGCCCCCATCCTAGTGATGCTGTTAATGAGTGTTATCTTTAATACCAATTCAACCACGAACGTTAACGTGGGAACGGTTGCTGTGACTCAGAAGTTAAATAAAGAAATGGGTGGCATCAAGCACGTCGACGTCAAGACGTATGATACCAAGGCCGATGCGAAGCAGGCGTTGCAGGACGAAAAGATCGATGCCATCATTAAGAAAAATGGCAACAATTATGATTTGACGTATGCCAACACCGATTCTAGTAAGACGGCGGTCGTCAAAATGGCCTTTAAGAATGCGGTGACGGCGACCAGCATTGACCAGTTGAAGTCCGCTCTGAAGAAGAGCACGACTGGGATGGCTAAGTTGCAAGCACAGTTACAGGCTATGCAAAAGCAACAGGCTGCCATGAGTGCCTCAACTCAAACAACGGGGGCCACAGCGGCTGCCAAGAAGGCAGCATCAACGAAGTCTACGTCAACGACGACGGCGACCAAGAGTACCAGTCAAAAGACGCCTAAGATCACCAATCACTACGTTTACGGTGATAAGAACACTGGCTACTTTGCCAAGATGCTCCCAATCTTGATGGGCTTCTTCGTCTTCTTCTTCGTCTTCCTGATTTCTGGGATGGCGCTGTTGAAGGAACGGACGACGGGAACGCTGGACCGGTTGCTGGCGACACCCGTTAAGCGATCTTCCATTGTCTTTGGTTACATGTTAAGTTACGGGATTCTAGCGGTTATTCAAACAATTGTCATCGTTTTGGTCACCGTTTGGTTATTAGGAATCGAAGTGGTTGGCAATATGGCCAGCGTAGTTGTGATCAACTTACTCCTGGCACTGGTCGCACTGGCCTTTGGAATCTTACTCTCAACGTTTGCCAACTCCGAGTTCCAAATGATGCAGTTCATTCCACTGGTTGTAATTCCACAGGTCTTCTTCTCCGGCATCATTCCGTTGGATTCGATGGCCGACTGGGTCAAGGATATTTCCTACATCATCCCGCTGAAGTACTCTGGGGACGCCGTTAGTGACATCATTATGCGTGGCACCTCTATCTTCAGTGAAGGCTGGAATATCTTGGTATTATTGGTCTTCTTGGTCGTCTTAACAATTCTCAATGTAGTGGGCTTGCGTCGCTACCGGAAGGTTTAAGCAAGTATTAGGCGGTCAGGTCAGACATCTCGTGTATAATGAACGTATCGATTTTAATAAGAAAGGGTGAAGGGTGTGGAACCAAATATTTTCAGCACTTACCGTGACTGGCTGGAACACGAAAAGATGCCAAAAGGGAAAAAGGCTGCGTTGGTGGCCGCCGTGGAACTCTTTTCCGACACCGGTTTTGACGGGACGTCTACCGTTCAGATTGCTGAAAAAGCCGGTGTCAGCCAAGCAACTATCTTCAAGTACTTTCACACGAAACAGGATCTTCTGTTAGCAATTGTTAGACCAGTCATGGAAAACTTCTTTCCCAAATACCGTGACGACTTCTTTGCTAAGATGAGTCAGTTTGACACACTGCCAGAATTGATTCGGTTTATCGTCAGTGACCGCTATCAGTTTGTTGCTGGAAATGTTGAGGTCATCAAGATTTTGTTCATGGAAATGATGAGTAATGTAGAGATTCGCCAGCTTTTTGGCAAAATCGTTTCCAGCAATGATTTCCATTTTTTGAGCGAAATGCTGGGTGATTTGAAGCGAACCGGTCAGTTGAGAGATGACATTGATGCGGCCGGTTTAGTGCGGATCATTGGTGGCCAGATTGGTATTTACTTGGTGCAAAGTCACTTCGTACCAGCCATGGTGCACGGTGACGAGCGCGATTTACAACTTATTTCAGATCAGGTTATTCGGACAATCAGCAAGTAAATTAATCCCGTCGTCACGATTACCGTGGCGGCGGGATTTTTTGACTGTCAAGGACCCAGTTTATAGATTGTGGCCTAATCAGGGGTGCGTGAAGGCTGGTATAATTTTTAACAGACGTTCAGTTCAAAAACACATTCCATAGTATTTTATTTCCGAATTTACCACTAGATATAGTATTAAACTGAATGCGTTGAAATGAGGAGGGGTAGCATGCAGTCGATAGGAACCCAGTCCAGCCAGTTTCTGGGACAGCGTCACCCGTTAGCCCTGGTTCTATACTTTGGTGAACTATTTACGGGATTACTGCTCTTTAATCATATTTTGATTACTGGATTATTCTTTTTAGGCTTGTGCGGGTCGTGCTGCTGGTATTTTGGCAGTCGAACGGTTTGGCGGCTCGTGCGTTCGGTGCTGTCATTGATGGGACTGATCCTGCTCTTAAATATCCTGCTGAGCCACTCAGGAGCTAGTTGGTGGCAGTTTACCCTGGGAACTTGGCACTGGAGTGTCTCGCGGGTCGGCGTTCTGTATGGCGCCACCATGGCCCTGTCACTAGGGGGGATGATCATGGCCTTTGTCCTCTTTAACGGTTGCGTGACGGCTAGCCAGTTAAGGGCCCTCTTAAATCCAGTAGCCCCTCGACTGGCCATGTTACTGACACTAGCAATTCGATTCGTGAACCTCTTTAGCCAACAATTTCGGCGGTTATTACGCCTGCAACGGACGCGGGGGATGGTGGTAACGGCGGGGCCGTGGCGGCAACGGTTGACCAAGACTGGTAGTCTGCTCCGGGTCCTCTTACTTGGGAGCATTTCGCGAGCAATGGAGACAGCCATTTTGATGGAGGCCCGGGGCTACGGTGGTCGACAGCGCAGTCAGTACCGCCATTATCACTGGCGGTTGGCGGACACACTATTTACGCTAGTCGCGAGCGGGTTGTTTCTGGTAATCCTTGGCCTGCGCTTACGTGGCTGGGGTGTCACGCCGAATGTACATAGCTTACCAAGCATATTGGCAACGGATTGGTGGGTAGCAGGTGTGGTGAGTCTGGTAGTTGGCTTGCCATTCATTGGGGAAGGAATTTATCGATTATGTCAGAACTAATGAGCCTGAAACAGCTGACGTTTACCTATCCAGCAACCAGCAGGCCGGCGTTAAACGATGTCGATTTGAGTATTGCCAGCGGTGATTTTGTGGTCATTGTGGGTGCCACTGGGAGCGGGAAGACGACGTTGTTACGCCAGTTAAAGCCGGAGTTGATTCCAGCCGGTAAGCTGACGGGGACTGCTCAGTATCAGGGACGGTCGATTCAGACGTTAAGCACCACTGAAAGTGCCCAAGCAATCGGGGTGGTCGTGCAAGATCCAGTGGTTCAGCCAGTGATGGCAACGGTGATTGAGGAACTGGCTTTTTCACTCGAAAACGTTGGTGTTTCGGCAACCAGTATGCCCGGCAGAATTGCAGAGATCGCGAACTTTTTAGGATTAGATCAACTCCTACATACGCCGTTGCAGAGGCTGTCGGGTGGTCAATTACAACTCGTTAATTTAGCGTCAGCCTTAGTTCTCCATCCCGCCATGTTGCTACTAGATGAACCGACAGCCCAGCTTGATCCCACGACAGCTCAGAACTTTTTAAACGTGTTACAACAGGTACATCATGAACTGGGATTAACCATTGTGATGAGTGAGCATCGATTAGACCGGGTCCTGCCGTTAGCTAGTCGGTTGCTAATTATGCAAGACGGTGCCCTTTTAGCAGCCGGATCGGTGGCAACAGGACTGCAGTTAATGACCCAGCACACTGAGCTAGCCAGTTTTGTGCCAGCGATTCCCAATTTTTTTGTGCAGCAGCACCTGACCGGTCACCGGTTGCCACTAACCGTTGCAACGGCTCAGCAAATGCTTGGACAGCGAGGCATATCGTTTAAGCTACGGTCGTCCGCCATGCCCGTAAAGACAGCCGGCTCACCACTATTGACGTTGACTGGCGTGTCATTTCGCTACGATCAGCAAGCCCCCACGTTGCGGACTATTGATGTCACTTTTGCTACCGGAACCTGGGTGGCGATCCTCGGCAAAAATGGGGCGGGGAAGTCCACCTTGTTGCGTGTGCTCGCGGGATTACGAAAGCCACAGCACGGCAAGGTCCGACTAGATAAGCAACTCGTTTGGAAGTTAAATAATAGCGCGTTGATTCGGCAGGTCGGTCTGCTGTCACAGCATCCAATCGATCAATTCACCGGACTAACGGTGCGTGAAGAACTGACGGCTCAGGCACGGTTAGGAAATGAACCCGCCAACGCCACGACAGTCACGGATTGGTTGGCTAAATTACAGCTAACGGCGGTGGCTGATCAAAATGTTTTCGACTTGAGTGGCGGGCAGCAACAGTTGGTGGGACTGGGGTTAGCCTTGATTACGCGACCACGCTTATTATTGCTCGATGAGCCCACGAAGGGGTTAGATCCGGTCACTAAACAATTGGTTGGCCGGTTGTTGGAAAATTATCGTGCAGCGGGCGTAACTATTGTTATGGCCAGTCACGATGTTGAATTTAGTGCGCAGTTTGCGACCCACGGCACGTTTATGTTTGATGGACAACTGACACCTGTGCAACTCAGTCGTGAATTTTTCACGACGAACTTTATGGCAACTACGGCCGTGAATCGTCTACTGCGACAGTGGGTGCCACAGGCTTTATTTAGCACGGATGTGGAAAGAAAAGGTGGGGTGGATGATCAAGATTAATTGGTGGGAACGTAATCGTGCTTGGATGTTGGGGCTGGTAGTCATGCTGGTATTACTGGCGGGGCTGTTGGCTTTAAGAGGCCGCCATTACTTGTTCTTTAGTGTGGCTTGCTTAGCCTGTAGTTTAGCGCCAGCCTATTGGCACTTTGAGCATCGTCACATGCAGACTCGACTCCTGGTGTTTTTGGCAATCATGATTGCACTAGGCGTTCTGGGGCGAGTTCCCTTCGCAGCAATCCCGAACGTTCAACTGACTAGTTTTGTGGTGATTGTTAGTGCCATTGTACTGGGGCCTGAGTTGGGGTTTGTAGGTGGGTCAATGATGGCACTGGTGTCCAACCTCTTCCTCGGTCAGGGGCCTTGGACGCCGTGGCAAATGTTGGCCTGGGGCCTGATGGGAGTCACCACTGGATTATTGGGCCGAACCTCCCTCCAAAATAAAGTGGGCGTGTTAGTGGTATGGGGCGCACTTTGGGGCTTCTGGTTCGGCTGGATCATGGACCTGTGGTATGCGTTGGCCTACGTCCGACCGGTGCGGCCAGCCAGCTTGTTGGTGTCCTTTGCTTCGAGCGCGGTTTTCGACAGTTTTCACGCAATGACTAATGCGGTGAGTCTGCTGGTCCTCTACCGACCGTGGCAAACAATGATGAAACGGTTAATGATAAAATACAGATTAATTTGAAGGAGAACGACCTGATGAGTAAAGATAAGTTAGTGAGAATTGCGTTAACGACGATGATGGCTTTAAGCGCAGTAATGCCGGCAATCAATGTGGATGCTGCAACGATTAAGGTTGCCTCCAAGACGTCGCAAAAAAGTAAGCAAAAAGCCCTTTATACATCGGCTAAGAAAATGATGAAGCAGAACCGGGATGGGATTTCAGGCAAAACCAAGATTTTTAGCAAAGCAACGTATCCTACAACTGGTGCAGCTTCTGGTTACTCAGACTTTTTACTGGGACTGAAGAAGCAGGGATATAAATTTACGGCGGCCCAGAAAAAATTAGTTCAGAAAAATCTGATTGTTTCCAGTAAGAGTGATCCGGCAGTTTTAGCGAATGCCATCATTGGGTTACAAGCAATGGGAATCAATCCCAAGGCCTATCATGCGGTCGGTACGAAGAAACAGGTCAACCTAGTGACGACGTTGTATAAGAAGTCACTGACTAAGCAGACGGTGAATGTTCAAAGTCAGGCCCTGATTGCCGTTGCTTCAAACAAGACGTTTAAGCGGCCTAGCAAAGCTAAGTTTTCTAAGACATCTTTGAGCAATCGCATTGCTAAGAGCCAGCAAGCGAACCACGGGTGGGCGTACAACAATACGGTTGCTAGTGTTGATAGTGATACCACTGCGGTCGCCGTTAACGCTCTGGCCATGGGTAAGAGCCAGCGTAAATTAGTGACAACGGCCACGAAAAATGGGCGCGCTTATCTAAAGAAGGCGGTTTACAAGAGTGGGGCGTTTGGGTACAGTTATAACGGTAAGAACTTTGCCAACGCTAACTCCACTGCGGAGGCTATCGTTGGTTTAGCCACGAATAAAACTGCCTTTTCGTTGATCAATCACACGGCTATCAAGCGTGGACAGCAGGCCACACCACTGAAAGCGATGAACGCCTATGTGACGGCCAAGGGAACGGTCAGCGGGGCAATGGATAGTGTCCTGGCTTACGGTCAAGTTAGTCTAGCCAACAGTGCCTATCATAACGGCAAGTACACGAATAAGTTGATTTATACGTTTAAATAATCTGGTAATAGGGAGCGAGTAGCATGAAAAAAACGGTGGGAATCATGGTGGCGGTCGTACTCACTATTTTCACAATGGGCACAGCGTTAGCCATGCAACAGCGTCAGCAAGGACAAACGCCATTGGCCGCGCCGGTGGGAACCCATGATTCCTCGTTAGCTAGTAGCTCGGCACGGGCCCGTCGTCAATCCAGCCAACAGTCTGTGGCTAAGGCGGTGAAAGCGGGGACCTCGGCCTCCTCAGTGCGTGCTAGTCAGCAGGTTGCTAGTCAAAGCGTGTCGGCAAAAACGCCAACAACGCGTCATTTGACTGGCAATCAAAAGACTAAGACGAGTCAGACGGCTACGGTAGCTAAGAAAAATCCACGCGCAACCAAGGCCAGTCAAGCGGCTGATCAGGTTCACTTGACGGTTACCGGCTATAAGAAAAACTTTTATCAGGGCAATCTGAAAATCACCAACAAATCAACGGTCTTTTCAGTGCTCCAGGCTTCAAAGTTAAAGTTAGGATACCAGGGTGGTACCGCCGTGTACGTCAGTAGCATCCAGGGCCTTGCTCAAAACGATGTGAAGGTTGGCAGCGGCTGGAAGTTTACAGTCAATGGCAAGTTCGTTGACCAGGCGGCCAATAGCAAACGGGTACAGCGGGGTGATCGGGTTCATTGGTACTTCACGACTGCAGGCTAATCGGTTTGTCTTCTCGCCTTACCGGCCGCCAGCAATGGGCTGGAACGGTGCGGACACAACTTGAAGCCTCGAAGGGCACGAGTCTACAAGCTTGGTCTTCTGCTAAGTCAGTAGGAAAAATACCTACTGACTTAGCAGAACGACGCGCCTGAGCCCATAGCTGGCGGCCTCTCGGCTTATACAGTGTGCCATTGCCGACTAAGGGTCATAAAATCCGTTATCCGTTAACCTGAAAAAATTGTGCACGTAAGTCTTTCAGCGTACTGGTATGCTAGAGTGCAGTCATGGCATGCAGACTCCTTGGCCTCCGGAATATGACAAATTTTGCAGCATCTATATTTGTGGGGACGGACTTGAACCAGACGATTTATCTTTCAATTTTTAGCGCTAATAGGTAGTGCTGGTAGGGACCGCAATGGCGGACTCTATCAGCACTTTTTCTATGGTCGGATGGTAAGTGTTCGCGTGGTAATTTCGTGGTGGATAGTGTAATCTAGGAGGATACGTGTTTCGAAATAAAGGTGAAGGGAAGAGGATTGGATGACGAAGTATCGTTGGCAAGCCACCGCGTTTGTCTTGGTTTCATTTATGTTAGGGTGTAATGAATTTATTGTGGTGGGTGTGCTCTCGGACATTGCGTCATCCCTAAAGGTCACGGTGGCAACGGTCGGTCTGTTGGTGACTTTGTTTGCCACGGTTTTTGCCATCAGCACGCCAATCATTACGATTTTGACCAGCCGCTTCAACCGGTACCGGGTCTTCATGACGTTGATGGTCGTCTTCCTGATTGGAAATACCTGGAGTGGATTCGCCACGAGTTTTACCATGCTGCTGATTTCGCGAATGATAACGGCCGTTGTGGCGGGGTCGTTGGAGTCACTGGTTATCGCCTTTGCCAATGATGTGGCACCGCGGGGAAAGCGGGCTGTCTTGATTTCATGGATCTCAGCGGGATTCAGTATTGCTTCCGTTATTGGGGTCCCCGTTGGAACAGCTATCAGTACAGCAACTAGCTGGCATGATGCCTTTCATTTGATCTCGTTACTGAGCCTGGTGACGTGTTTGGTACTGGCTTGGCTGTTACCTAAACACGTGCAACAGGTACCTGGCACAATTAAGGAGCAGCTAGTTTTATTGACGGATGCCCGTATCTATTGGGGTGTATCGTTGATCACGCTCTCAGCTGGGACGCTGTACGCTTATTACACCTACATTCGGCCGTTACTGACAACGGGGATGGGGTTCAGTGCGCAGGCATTGAATTGGCTACTGTTTGCCTTAGGAATCATGAGTATTTTTGGCAATCGGCTGTCAGGAACGTTAGCAGATAATAATGGGTTGAAGTGGATGCCCTACATTTATTTAGTCACACTGATATTGCTATTACTGATGCCATTAACGCTGAACCAGGCCGTGGTCGGGTTTGGCATCTTCTTAGCATTGACCCTATTGCTGACCTTGGTGGGCTCCCCATTACAGATTTTATTTTTGGATGTGGCCGAGGCGGATTACCCACAGGCCAAAGTATTGGCGTCGTCGTTAAATGCTATTTTTTATAACGTCGGTATCTCAATGGGGTCGGCGGCAGGGTCGTTGACGTTAGCTCGTGGTAGCCTGAAACACTTAGGACCAACGGCAGCCATTTTTGCTGGGGCATCAATGATTGTGGCGCTGGTCTTGAATCACACGATTGCCAAGCGCAGAAGATGATGATAAAGGAATTGATTGTAACTTTAAGACCGGAGGAAAAGGATTGTGAATAAGTATCGTTGGCAAGCTATCGTGTTTGTCTTAGTGGCCTTCATGTTGGGCTGTAATGAATTCATTGTGGTCGGGGTGCTCTCTGACATTGCTAAGGAATATCAAATTGCCGAAGCGACTGTTGGGTATTTAGTGACGATCTTCGCGACGGTGTACGCGGTTAGTACCCCGTTTATCACCATTCTGACGAGTCGGTTCAGCCGCTATAAGACGCTCATGACCCTCATGGTGATTTTTTTGATAGGGAATACGTTGAGTGGGTTGGCCGTTAACTTCACAATGCTGTTGATTTCCAGAATCATTGCTGCGATGGTGGCTGGTGCCATAATTTCGTTGATTATGACCTTTGCCAGTGCCATTGCGCCGCGTAACAAGCGGGCTAGCCTGGTGTCGTGGATCTTTGCTGGCTTTAGCATTGCCTCTGTGTTTGGGGTGCCACTGGGAACGGCCATCAGTACGGCTTATAGTTGGCATGACGCTTTTTACTTAATTTCGGTGATCAGTGCCATCACTTGTCTCCTGCTGGGATGGTTGCTCCCACGTCAGGTTGAACAGGTACAAGGGAGTATCAAGAATCAGTTGGTTCTGTTAAAAGATAGTCGGGTCTACGTCGGGATTGCGTTGGTCCTATTTACCGCCGCGATGATGTACGCTTATTACACGTACATTCGACCGTTATTGACGCAAGCAATGGGCTTTAGCACGGCTAGCCTCAACTGGTTGTTATTCTTGATTGGGATCATGAGTATTCTATGCAACCGTTTCTCGGGGATGTTGGCTGAACGGAATGGATTACGGATCATGCCAAGGTTTTACGTGGCCGACATCATCTTACTCCTGCTGTTGCCATTTGCCTTAGGCAGTCAGCTTCTGGGGATGGCTTTCCTGCTGGTGTTGACCTTGATTGTGACGCTACTCAACTCGCCGATTCAGATTCATTTCTTAAATTTGGCAGAACAGGAATACCCGCAATCAACCGTGCTCGCGTCTTCATTAAACTCGATTTTCTTTAATTTTGGTATTTCGTTAGGGTCGGCAACTGCCTCTGGTTTACTGGGAGTGGTGGGACTTAAGCGAATTAGTTGGGGAGCTGCTGTGTTTGGGGTCATCTCACTAGTATTAGCCATTATTTTGAATCAGGTTATCAGACAACATCGTGAACGCCAAGCAGAGGTTGAATAATTCACTTTGCTAGGGAAGTAGGGTAAGACCTAAGACCCGAATGAATATGAAGAATTTGATTAATTGATGAATAGAGCGGTGATTCAGGTAACTGAATCACCGCTCTTTATGTACAAAGCAATTTTCAAAAAGCATAAGATTCATATAATGAAATTTATAAGACGTTAACTTAGACATCCACGGTAGTTTCGGTTATATTAGAAATCTGGACAATCGACACATCAGCTAAGTGTGAGGTGAAAATATGCAAAATCAAACAGATAAATTGAAGGGTGTTTTGTACGGTCAAGCGATTGGCGACGCTATGGGGATGCCAGGAGAACTCTGGCCAGTTGAGCGAATCCAGCGGTATTTTGGTGGACCCATCACCACACTTTTAGATGGCCCGACCACGAATGAGGTAGCCGTTAATTTTACGAGGGGCCAGTACACGGATGATACGAACCAGGCCTTAGTTATTTTGGAAGCCTTGATGGAGAGCAATTGGGTACCAGAGACTGCGGTTTTTGGAAAGCATCTCTTACGGTGGGCGGATGCCATTGACGCATTTGATCAAAACATTCTGGGCCCGAGTTCTAAGGCAGCACTGTTGGCCCTCAAATCGGGTGCGGACGCGCATCCCGTGACGGCCAGTGCGTTGACGAATGGTTGTGCTATGCGAATTGCCCCAATTGGTGCACTGTTTGATACGCGGCATTGCCAAGAGCTGGTAGACATGGTATGTGCTGTGACGCAAGTGACCCATTCATCGGATGTGGCCTTTGCTGGAGCAGCAATGGTGGCCGGGGCGGTTACGGCGGCGATGGATGATTTGGACTGGGACGACATTGTGGCGTTTGCGATGACTGCTAGCGCCGCAGCCAAAGATTATGGGGTGCCGACCTGGTCGGCAGCCGTCGTGGCCCGTCTACAGATAGGTCTGCGATTAGCATGGGAAAATGCTGATGATCCGGAGCGGTTCGCTCGATTGATTTATGAAACGGTGGGCACGGGAACCACAATTAGTGAATCGGTCCCTGCAGCTGTGGCGATTGCCTATTACACACGGGATGTCCAGCAGTGTGCCCTGTTCTGTGCCAATTTGGGGGGCGATACCGATACGATTGGTGCGATGGCTACTGCTATCTGTGGAGCCAAGAATGGGTATCACAGTATTTTACCAGAGTGGATCACGTTGATTGATGAAGAGAATCCAGAGCACCGGTTGCTAGACTACGTGGTACCGATGCAATCATTTAGAAATAGTACATTATTTTAAGGGGAGAATTTTTTGTGAATGAAGATGTTATTAAGGTGCCAGATGAGGAGAAGACACTAACACCTGGAAAGCTTTTCTATAATTGGTTTGCCGCCAACATTGGAATTATGGGGATTGTGTTTGGCGCGATGATCGTTAGCTTTCACTTATCCTTCTTTCAGGCGACACTCGCGTCATTGGTGGGAGGGCTATCCTTTGTGTTTCCAGGCTGGGTTGCGACTTTAGGAAAAAGAGAGGGAATTACCACTTTTAAACTTTCCCGGGCCGCTTACGGGACTCATGGGAACAAGATTCCTAACGCCATCGCTTGGTTTAATATGGTGGGGTGGTTGGCCATCAACGTGATTACGGGGACGTTGTTGCTAGTATCCTTGTTTAAGATTTTACATATCGCTAAAAATGGGGTGACCGTTGCCATTGCCCTGGCAATTTTTGCAGGATTAGTTATTTTATCAGGATTATTGAGTGAAGCAGTTTTAGCGAAGATCCAAACCTGGTTATCTTGGATTTTTGGCCTGCTGACACTCGTCATCTTAATTTTATTTTTAATGAAGGCCGATTGGCAGGCAGCACTCGCAGCTCCTAGTGGCCATTGGTTAGGTGGGTTCTGGCCAGCCGTTTCAATTGTGGCAGCGGGGTCGGGAATCAGTTGGTCCATGGCTGCTGCTGACTGGGGCGCTTATGTGAAGCCACAAACGAGTCAGTCCGCAACCTTTTGGAATACAACACTAGGTGGTGCCATCCCCCTCTTCGTTTTAATGTGGGGTGGGGTACTTCTGAGCACGGTAGAACCTTCATTGGCGACGGCCTCAAATCCTATTGATGTGATGAACGATGCCTTACCGTCATGGATCTCGGTGATTTATTTCCTAGTCGCTGCCGGTGGCTTGATTCCACAATGCATTATTAGCCTCCGTTCTGCCCGAATTAATTTGGCAACGGTTGGCATCAAGGTGTCACAACAAACTTCGCTAGTGATCCATGGGGCAATTGTGGTCTTGATTCCCATCTACGTGCTTTTTATTTCAGGCAACTTTTTGGCTAACTTTGAATTGTTCTTGGGTTTCTTGGGCACTTGTTTAGCTGCTTGGGTTGCAATCTTTCTCTGTGATAGCGTGATGTATCGGCGGCAGGGGTACGATGTTAGCTTACTAGAAAACGATTCTCAAAATAAATACAACTGGAAGGGCATTACGTCCTGGATTGTTGCAGTTGTTACGGGTTTTCTGTTCACGAATAATGCGATTTGGAATGGGCCGTTTGCGCACGGCATCTTCCGAGATAATAGTCTGGGGGTTTTCGTAGCTGGTATCGTGGCAGTTGTTTGCATGTTACTGCTCAAGTCAGTTGGCCGTGCCAGTACGAGTGAGGCGCGTTAAAAATGACAAAACGAACCTTAGTGATTGGTGCAGCTTACGTTGATATTGTCGTCGGACTTAATCGCTTGCCGCAATCAGGAGAAGACGTTACTGGTAATTTGGAAGCGACGCAGGTTGGTGGCTCGGCCTTCAACGTCCAACGTGCGCTAGCATATCAGGGGGCGGCGGCTGATTTACTTGCACCGGTTGGACTGGGCACCTATGCCAGCATTGTTGAACAGACGCTAGCTGATAGAAAGATTCCGCTGCTTGTCAGGGATGACCGTGCTGATAATGGCTGGGATGTTTCATTAGTTGAGTCGGATGGGGAGCGCACTTTTTTAACGGTTAATGGGATTGAACAACTGTGGTCTGAACGTTGGTTTCAATCAGTAGATCTAAAAACTTACGATTACTTCTACATTTCTGGCTATGAATTAGAGGAATTAGGGGCTGCTAAGACTATTTTAGATGCCCTTCGTCGGCGTAAGGTTGGTGCCAAGGTTCTGTTTGATGCGTCCCCCCGAAGCCAATATTTACAGCCGGCAGTGTTGGAGGCGTTATTCGTACCAGGTACAATCGTTCACTGTAATGCGACGGAGGCGGGCAGCTTGGTGGCAGGAGAAACGAGCTATCAAGTCGCTGCCCAGCACATCCATCGTTTAACGGGTGAGCCTGTCGTGGTTACATTGGGTGCGGACGGTGCCTACGTCGTTGACCAGGGACAGTGTACACGGGTTACGGGAGAGGTTGCACGCGTGATCAATACAATTGGTGCTGGTGACAGCCACTGCGGTGGATTACTGGCAGCCCTCGCAACCGGCCAACCGTTGCTAACAGCCGTCGCCGAGGCCAATCATTTGGCAGCCAAAGTGGTGGGCCAGGTTGCTGGTGCTTTGGAACATAATAGATAAAGGAATAGGCAAAAAGTCCGTGCAATCAGAGCGATTGCACGGACTTTCTTTTAAGACCTAAAGGGGGAAAATCAAAAATCGTTATCAAACCAAGAATGGTAGAGCGGTATAGGCTTAAAATTAGTCTCGCTTAGCCTTTATGTTCTAACTTCCAATCGTAGGCACCAAGACCCGTAATGACAAGTAACATAACACCTAACCAAACGTAACCTTGGGAAGAGCGTTCACCAGTTTGAGGTAAGGTTGCGCCCACGTAGGTACCAGCTGCAGCACCACTATTTGAGCTGCTACCACTACCAGCTACGGTAGTGCCACCGGATTGCTGGTTAGTACTGCCATTACCAGGCGTGGTTGGGTAGGCGCCACTGCCGCCCGTAATGGTCTGCTGACTATTTGAGCTACTAGTCCCCGGTTTGTGAGTCGTCGGGCCATTTGGCTTAGTGGGCTTGACTGGTTTATTAGGTTTTGTTGGTTTATTTGGCGTCGTCGGTTTTCCTGGTTTCTGAGGTTTTTGAGGCGTTGCTGGATTGGTTGGTGTTTCTGTTCCAGGATTAGTAGGCGTCTCAGTTCCGGGGTTGGTTGGGGTTTCTGTACCAGTTCCCGGATTGCCAGGGTTGGTTGGGGTTTCGGTGTTGCCACCGCCACCAGGATTTTCCGGTGTACCGCCGCCTTCAGAACTAGAATTCTCCCGAACATCGGTTGCTGCGACAGTAACTGCGGCGGTTTGTCCGTCGGTAATGGTAAATGGAATGGGGGGGTTGTTTAATTCAAACCCGGCTGGTGGGGTAACCTCAACAAATTGATAATTGCCGGCGGCGAGGCCATCACACTTGATGATCCCTTCAGCATCAGTCACCAAGTTTGTCTTAATGACTTTACCATTAGCATCTTGTAAATCGTAAACGGCACCTGCTAGGACTTCACCATTAGTTTTGGCTGTCTTTTTCAGAATAACTTCACCGGCCTGTTGGTCGTCGCCATTACCATTGCCGGTCCCGCTACCGCCCCAGACGATACGGGCACTGACATTTTTGCCGTTCATTGAAGCATTGTTTTTCCAGGTTCCACCGGTACCAGAAATGGTAGGAGTAGTTTGGTAGGTCATGTTGACGGCCGTCTTGACATCGCTAAAGGTGAAGGTTAAGACGCTACCCATGACGTTGATGGCTGGCGAAATGGATCCGCCGTCACTGATGAAGAAGCCATTGCTATCGTAACTCCCGGTGTGGGCGTGAACACTACCAGGAATGTATTCCTGGCCGGGACCGAGACTATCGGTAACGACGGCCTGCCCCAGACTTGAACTGGTTGGATTGAAAGCGATATTCCAAGTCAATTTGGCTGGCGAGCCGTCTGGATTGCGCTCAGAAACCCAGCCAACCTTATTGATTCCCCAGTTTAGGTTCGTGTTATCCTCCGTCGTACTTCCTTTAACATAAAATTGTAGATTCCCCGTACGATTCTTCGTGGTATTCGCTAGCGCACCGTTGAACGTAATGGTCCCGGTGCTTTCACCTTCCTTGATGCTAAACGTCCCAATCTTTTGACCGTTATCGTCATACAACGGGAAAGTAACGTCCCGGCGGCCAACAGCACTGTGTGGGAACGTGACGGTGGCAGTATCACCATCCTTGATGACTTGTCCGTCTGGAATCCGCCAGTTGTAGTCAATCGTATAGTTATTCCATTTGCTTAAGTCGCTTCCATTAGGGATGGGTGTGCCGTTGGAATCCGTAATCGTTGCATTATTGCCATCCAGGCCAGATACCGTGACACTTCCCGCGTGAGCTGTGATGCCACCTGCACCAAGACCGCCAAGGATAAAGACGGTAATGGTTATTAGAATACCAATCACGACGGTGGTAACCTTTCTTATCATCGTAATCCTCCTCCAATCAACATTTACGAGTCACTATTGTACGTGGTAGTGTATTTTACAATAATGGCTCATCAGACAAAATATTTTTGACAATCCTTCAACCGCTTTATTTTTACTATAGTCGCAATCGAAAAGGTCAGGGTAGGAGCGAGAGAAGATTTTGGTTGTTAAAAAGCTGGCAGAGCCAACTGAGAATTTTTAAGGTGATTTGATGGCTGAATTTTAAAAACTGTCGCCACTAGCGTTGCTATGAAGCGGTTTAATGAACTATTTTATAGCTGGCTAATTTGGCAAATGGGTAAGTTGTTCAGAGCGGAAACTTGGCTTACCAGGGGTGGTTAACTAGCCGGCAAAAGGCATAGTATGATAAATCAAAAAGCCCGTGAACGAGTCGCGGGCTGGCGGAAACGTATTTATGAGCTGATTGAAGTGATAACTGTCTTAGATGAGTAGAAGGCTAATTGTGGGCAATGAATAGGGTGACGATGGAAAACCAAGCCTATATTAGCGGCAACGTAAAACAAGTGTCTTGTTAAACGGCGCCGTTTGGTCGACAGCCTTACAAAGATGCTACCGGATTATCGCGTCCATGCACGATGTTAATATTATCGAATCGGTTGTGAGTGGGCAGCCTTCACTAATTTTGTTAAATTTTGAGATAGACGTTGGTTAGCTACAAGTTGCGCTTGTTTAGTCAATTTCTTCTTTAAAGCTTGTTGCTGTTGCGTAGTCATCGTGGGTTGCTGGGCTAAGGCAGCTTCGAACGCTGTGGTGACCTGTTTTTGTAGGTTGCGTTTTGCTGCGGCCTCTTGGGTCTTAACCGTGGTTGCTAGCCACTTGGCTTGAGCGGAACTCAAGGTCGTCCATGAGTCAGGCAGAACAAACGCATTTTGACGACGGATCAACTCGTGGTGGCTACCGGTCCACTTGAATAACCATTGCCAATGCTGATTGTAAGTCCAATAAGTTCGTTTGGTCGTCAGTTGGGCCTGTTTTGTTGAGGTATAGGCTACACGGTTGCTAGTCTTTAAGCTAGCGTTGGTGTGTTGTTGGGTCGCATGAGAATTCTTATAAACGTAGACTTGTTCATATTTGGATTGGCGGATCGGTTGATAGACTAGTAGTCCCAATCGTTTATCGGGGGACATCGACGTGATGTTGACTGTCGACGTGGTTGTAGTCTGATGCATTCCCCAGTGCCAGTTGTCGTTGCCAATCATAAAGGTTGCCATGGTGAGCAATAAGAGCAAACCGATAGCACCGGTAATCAAACGAGTTGCTTTGGTGGGCATGAGTAATAGGCCACCGATGAAAATTAAAATTCCGACGAATAATAGAATTAAAATCATGCGATTACCTCCCGTTGGCGAGACTTTAAGAAACAGGCAAAGATAAAGTCGAGAATGCCGAATGCCGTTGCAACAAGGAAGGCTGCGTGAAAGCCGGTCATGGCAGCTTGGTAACTTTGACTTTGGTAAAGGAGTGGTGCTGTGTGGCGTAGCGTCTGGGCTGGTAAATGGTTGGTGGTCACGTTAGCCAGGACGCTCCCCAGAATGGCGGTTCCCATCGAAGTCATTACCTGCCGCATGGTACTGTTAACGGCTGTACCGTGGCTGAGTTGAATGCCTTGAAGGTCGATGGAACTGGCTGCCGTAATTGGCATGGTTACTAGGGCGACCCCAATCATCAGAATTGTATACTCACAAACAACGTAACTATAAGGCGTGCTTTGCGTAAGAAAGGCGAATGGTAGGGTCCCCAGTGTTAGGAGAAAGGTGCCAATTAGAGCCAAGCGCCGACCACCCATCCGGTCGTAGAGCGTGCCGCTGATTAGGCTGACAACCCCATAAATTAAGGCGCCAGGCAGAATCATCAGTCCAGAGTGGAAGGGTGATAGTCCCCGAACCTGTTGAAGGTACATCGGAAGTACGACTTGAATCCCAATCATGGCCGTGTTGGAAAGTGCAGTTATGAAGGAGGCAATCGTAAATGAAGGGATTTTTAACAAGCGGACGTTTAAGAAGGGCTGCGCCTGTGGCCATTCGTGGCGGGCAAACCAACCGATAAAAATTAAGCCAACCAAAATACCGCCAATTACAGTCACCGAGCCCCAACCATTTTCGCCAACTTCTGAAAAGCCATAGAGGAGGCTCCCAAAACCAATCGTTGATAAGAGAATCGCAAATTTATCGATTGGGGACTTTTTAATTGGGATGACTGGCCGCACAAAGAAAAGCGACAGGGCGAGAACCAAAATAACAGGTGGAATCATGACGCCAAATAAATCGCGCCAGCTAGCGTTGTCTAGAATCCACCCAGAGACGGTCGGGCCTAGAGCGGGTGCTAAACCAATGACGATTCCACCGAGCCCCATCATGGCCCCCCGTTTGTCGGCAGGGAAAGTTACGAGTAGGACGGTTTGAATAGTTGGAAAGGTGATGCCTACACCAATCGCTTGAATTAATCGTCCCAACAGAATTAGCCCAAAGCTGCTGGCCGTGTAACTGATAACTAGGCCAACTAAAAAGAAGCTGAGGGCGGTTAAATAAATTGTTCGTAGACTATAGTTGTTAATTAGCCACGCGCTGATGGGAATCATGATCCCCATGACCAGCAAAAAACCGGTAGTTAGCCATTGAACGGTGGCACTAGAAATTGCGAAGCGGTTCATCAAGGTCGGGTAGGCGGTAACCAACATGTTTGTGGTTAATGCCGTACAAAAAGTTCCGAACATGAGGGTGACCATGAGGCCCACCCGATTATAAGCATGATTATTGTTGTCAGTCATTGATATAAGCCTCTTTATTTGGGGAGCACACTGGCCCTCATTAATTAATGCATATTATATACTGATATTTAAAGAAAATAAATTACATACATCAGTTTATTTTGAAACCGTTTCAATGTATAATAGCGAAAAGAGGCTGGAGAGGGGTACACACTATGGTGAAACGACGGACTTTATCGCATGAAAAGGTGATCGATCGGGCTAATTTGATGATTGCTGAAGAAGGGGTCGACCATTTAACCATTCGGGCATTGGCGGCGGCATTGGAGGTACGGCCACAATCGCTCTATAACTACGTTGAGAGCTTGAATGATTTGTTGGATCAAGTTGGGTTACAGTTTGTTAAGGAAATTGAAGATCGATTGATGCGTCGCTTGGTCGGTGTTTCAGGTAAGGAAGCACTGATGGTTTTTGCTCAAGAATTTCGGCAAAGCTGTAATCAGCAACAACACCTGGCCCCTTTGCTCATGAATCCGAATGATTTACATCAATTGACGCGGACACACAAGGCGTTGGTCGACCTGTACCAACAAATGTTTCGGAGCCTACACCTTGATGAAGCTGGAGATACGGGACTGGTCGAATCAACATTGTACCGGTCAGTGTTGTTTGGATTCATTATGCAGGAAATCGGGGGATTCCTGAATCTTTCTCAGCGTAAGGTCAATCAACGTTTTGAACAAACAATGGCGTTGGCAATTGCCCAATTTAAAATTGATTAGATTAGGGGGTCGATAAAATTTATCGACCTTTTTTGTTATTTTCGCTTGCCTTAGAGTACACTCTAAGGTGTTTACTAAGTCTTGTAAGCAATTAACGGAGGTGTTGAAGTTGGCTGACAAACGTTATCGAATTGGCGAGTTTTCAAAGTTAGTGGGTTTATCTGCTTATACGTTACGCTACTACGAGGATCAAGGCTTGATTCTGTCACAGCGCGATGACAATGGTGTGCGTTACTACGTTGCAGAAGACATCCGTTGGGTGGGATTTATCCTACATTTAAAAGGAACGGGGATGCAGCTCAATGATTTAAAACGGTACGTCAAGTTGCGTGCGGAAGGCGATACAACGATTGCTGAACGGCGTCAACTGTTACAACGAGTCAAGGACAACGCCGAAGCTGAGATTGCGGAACAACAGATGCATCTAAAGGTCTTGGGACATAAAATCGACTGGTATGATGGCAAGACAGCTCATACAATTGATGATTCAGAAAGTTTCCATGACTATTTACAGAGATTTCAGGATTAGAAAGGACACTTTAAAATGGCAAAAAATGAAGATATCAAAAATGGTGTAATTTTTCCAGCTGGCGACAAAAACGTTGCTTATCAAGACTTTTTCGTAGGTCAGAGCTATTTACAAGGGTTAGTTAACGATCCAGACGTGAACGTTGGTGTTGGGAACGTTACCTTTGAACCTGGTTGTCGGAATAACTGGCACATCCATCATGATGGTTTCCAAATCCTGTTGGTTACCGGTGGCGAAGGCTGGTATCAAGAAGCTGGTCAACCAGCACGCCACTTAAAAGCGGGCGACGTCGTGGTTACCAAGGATGGCGTTAAGCATTGGCATGGTGCGACGAAGGATAGCTGGTTTAGTCACATCGCGATCACGGCCGGTACGCCAGAATGGTTAGAACCAGTTGATGATAAGACTTACGATGCTTTAGACTAGGAGGTCTGTTAAATGGCTAAAAAACAAACTGCAGGACGCGATAACTTGGGCGATTTTGCTCCGAAATTTGCAGAATTAAATGATGATGTTCTATTCGGACAAGTGTGGTCACGAGAGGACAAATTGTCAGCTCACCAACGAAGTCTGATTACGATTTCAGCGTTGATTTCTGCCGGGAATTTTGAACAATTACCAGCGCGTTTAAAGATTGGCAAGGGTAACGGCATCACCAAAGACGAGATTGCTGAAGTCATTACGCACCTTTCATTCTATGTTGGTTGGCCTAAGGCTTGGTCTGCTTTCAATATTGCGAAAGAAATCTTTACAGATTAATCAGTGAGTCGTCTCAATTCAATGGGGCGACTTTTTTGATGGGGTCAATCGTCAAATAATGGTTCATTTGTCACGACAAACTATCTCTGAAAACGCTATAATTTAAAGGAAATGTGGTTGAGGAAAGGAAGCTGAAATGGATGCGAAAACAACGATGGTTACTTAAAACGTTGGGGGTTGTTCTGTTAAGTGGTTGCGCTTTGGGGCTTGCACTGGGACAGCCGCTACCTGCTCAGGCGAAAACCAGTCAGGCAGTCACACAGTACAACCAGTGGAAGAAAATATACGTAGGTGGTAAAACGCAAAAATATGTGAAGTCCAATGATGGTCCGGGCAGTACCACGGCTCTATCTGAAGGCCAAGGATACGGTATGTTAGCCACGGTTTTAGCAGCGAAGAAAGGGGCTAATACGCGGACGACCTTTAATCAGATGTACAAGTACTATCGTGCGCACCGAGTCTCCAATAAACTGCCTTTGATGCAGTGGCAGCAGACTAAACGGTCCGGAAAGATGACCAGTCAAGGGTCGCAGAAGAATAGTGCGACGGATGGTGATTTAGACATTGCGTACGCCCTAATCTTAGCGGACAAAAAGTGGGGGAGTAAGCAGATCAATTATAAGCAGGCGGCTAAGAAATTGTTGACCGCGATTAAGCAAAAGGAACTCAACCCAACCACCTATTTGCCAACCATGGGTAATTGGGCGACTAGCAGCTATGATCGGAGTAAGTTGCGGCCCTCAGATTTGACGACCGGGTACTTTAAGACATTTGCTAAATACATGAAAGATAGCACCTGGACTAAGGTAGCTAGTCGTAGCCAAATAGCTGTTAAGAAGCTAAGCGCTCGTCATAAGACCGGTTTGTTCCCAGATTTCATTTTGGCTACGGGTAAGAGTCTTAAATTAAAGGCTGTTACGCCGTATAGCATTGAGTCCGGAACGGATAATCAAGTTGGCTATAATGCTTGCCGGGTTCCTTGGCGACTTGCCCAAACCTATAAGCTGAAGCATGATAAGGTGACTAAAAATGCGTTGACTAAACAATTGCGGTTTTTTAATCAAAAAAAGCAGGTGCAAGCAGTCTATACCTTGGGTGGTCGGGCAGTGAACAATTACAGCAACGCGGCATTTGTTGCCCCCGTTCACTTTGCCGCCAAGACAATGAAAAAGACGGCCTTAAAGAATAAAACGGCTAAGCAACTATCTAAAAAGATTCCACGGAAGAACTACTACTCCGCGACCCTTCAAGTGGTTACTGGTTTGGAATAAGTGAATCATCTGAACGCAAAAAAGGCGTCTGACAGCGGTCAGACGCCTTTTATATACAAGTTTAGTAAGTTGAAACGTATGCTTGGTTGGCAGTGACGTACTTACCATTCGTTAATTGGAAACGGTAAGCATTCTTGTTGTTCTTAACAACTGCCTTAACGGCTAACTTTTTACCAGCAGCCACTTTGGTACCGCGGTGACTCTTGGTAAAGAGGGTGGAAGAGTATTCGTAAACGGCCTTCTTGGTCTTGATACCCGTGACACCACTAGCTGAGCTGTAGTAGCTCGTCTTTGAGTGAGTCGTGTTACCTGCGAACCAACTCTTAACAGCGGCATTGTCTAAAACCTTGTTCAAGTCAACGTTCCCGCTGATACCGGAAACTTTACCTGAACTCGTGTGTTGCCATAAGTCAACGGAAGTACCAGAAACTTTAGGCTTGGTAGAACTGTACTTGGCAATCCAAGTCCCATCGAATTTGGAGAAGTTCAAGTTGTTAGAGTTAGCGTACCATTCACCAGAGTACATGATCAGTGGCTTGTCAGTTAAACTACGCATAGTCTTTAACCAAGCGTTAACGTAAGTTTGTTCCTTACTCTTGGCACCAGGCATCCGCTTTTCTTCATCCAAAGCGTAGAACTTCGTGTGGGAGTTACTCCGCTTGTAGAAGTCCTTGGCTTCTTGTTGGGCATCCTTCACGCTGGTAAATTCGGCAAACATGTATTGGCCAAATGGAACACCATACTTGTATGCGCCTTTGGCGTTGACATTTCGCTTACTGTCAACCATGTAACCAGTGTCACCCTTACTACCGTGTTGCACCCGAATAATGGCGTACTTTAAGTCCTTGGACGCCTTCTTCCAGTTGATATTCCCTTGGTATTGCGAAATATCAGCAACTTTTTTGCCAGCGGCGTTCGCAGTGGTCGTGTTTAAACTAACCCCAACAGCGACAACAGCAGCAAAGGCAGCTAAACCGGCCCCTAATTTACGTAAACTAATTTGCATGAATGATGTCCTCCTCAGTATTTGAGTCCATTGTACACGGTAACCCAAGCGAACAGGTTACTAGAAATTTACAATTAGTTACAGTTCGATTGCAAACAAAAAAGACCGTGACCAAAAATTCGGTCGCAATCTTTTGACGTAGTTAATCAGTGTACAGCTGTGTAAATTTTCAAAGCTAGTTTTGCCCGGGCTTTGTCAGTCTTGGTAACCGGTGTGTATTTGGATAAGCCAGCCTTAACTTTTTTGTAGCTGTAAACATTGCTGTTGCCACTTTCGTAGTACATGAGATCTTTGGTATTCGGCGAATGGTTTAGGCCCATGACGTGGCCCATTTCGTGAGCAATGATGCTAGCGTAGGCGTACATCCGGCCAGTATTAGCATAGCTATTTTCAACCGCCTTCACGTCCTTGACCAAGGTAGAATAAGCTGGCAGGGATGTCTCAACGTTTCCAGCTTCTTGATCGAACAACGTTGAGTAGTTTTTGTCGCTAGTCGAGACGCCCTTCGCAACAAGGTTAGCCTTGGCTTTAGCCTCAATAGTGCTCTTGTATTGTTTGTAGAAGGAATCGTTCAGTTGTTCCGTCATTGCTGAACCAATTTCCTGTTTTTCAGCAGTATAGTAGGATTGCCGAATCTGCAACTGCTTCTTACCGGGAGTCCACCAAGCGTCACTCGAATCACTCTTGCTAGGCTTGGTTTTAGAGACTGAGAATGTGAACGTATGGGACTTTTTGGTGCCCTGGGTGAATTCCTTTTTGCCCAGTTGCTTATTCCAATAGTTCATGGCGACTTTGACGCTTTGCTTAAGGTTCTTGTCCTTGGTATTGACATAAACCACAGCTTTACCGTTCTTTTTAAGAGCGGTTTGCGCATCAAACGCTAATTTGTATTTCTTGCCTAGAGTCTTCGCATGTTTGCGGTAGTAACTCGAACTTTTCTTGAGCGTGGTTGTCGATGGTGTGACACTTGCGGCTTCCGCTGTGATTGCACTGCTACTGACAACGGGGGTCACTAACAAGGTAGCGCCTGCTACCATGAGAAGTGAACGGACCTTTAGATGGTGTAATCTGCGCATGATGTTAACCTCCCTTAATTCCCCAAAACATTCAACATTTACAATAGCATAGGCTTTTCCAATCACCTGGTCAAGTGATAGAATCCGAAAAATTATTCACGCTATTATCGTTGTCTAATAGGCATGATTGCGCTTCCAAATATTAATAAATAGAACGTTTGTTTGGCTGTACTGAGGCAATCTGGTATAGTAGTTTTAGAAGAGAAACTGGAGGATTTAAAATGGCTAAACGATGTGACTGGGCGAATTCTTCGCCTGCAATGCAACAGTATCATGATGAGGAATGGTGTCGGCCAGAACACAATCAGCAGAAGCTATTTGAGCTGTTATGTTTGGAAACTTATCAGGCAGGGCTGAGTTGGCAAACGGTGATTAATAAACGCGCTGCCTTCCAACAAGATTTTCATGAATTCAAAATTGAACAGGTGGCGGCAATGACGTCAGCGGACGTTGATCAGCTGATGACTGATTCACGGATCATCCGAAATCGCCGCAAGCTAGAAGCTACGGTCAACAATGCGCGCGTGATTCACGAGTGGTCGGCACCGGTCGATTTTTCAAGTTGGTTATGGCAGTTCGTGGGTGGCCAGCCGATTCGTCATGCTGTAACTACCACTGCAGACATGCCCGCAACGACGGATCTGGCCCAACAAATTTCAAGAGAGATGAAAAAGCTGGGGTTTAAATTTGTGGGGCCAACGACGGTGTATTCATTTTTACAAGCAGCAGGCTTAGTTAATGATCATTTGCTCAGTTGTGACTGGGCACCGGAGAATCAGTAAGGGGAGGACCAGACATGCGGTTTTTACATACAGCAGATTGGCATATTGGAAAGAAATTAAACGGCTACGATTTATTACCAGAACAACGTGACGCCTATCAACAAATCAAGGCGATTGCTAAGGCTGAAAAAGTAGATGCCGTCGTTGTTGCTGGGGACCTCTATGACCGAGCCTTGCCGAGCGAAGCGGCAGTCGCGACGTTAGATGACATGTTAGTTGACCTTAATCGACAAGAAAAATTTCCTTTGTTGGCCATCAGCGGAAATCATGATTCTGGTGTACGTTTGGGTTATGGGCAGCAATGGTTTACGAGTACAGAATTTTATTTGCGGACAACTTTGGCGAGCGCTCTTGAGCCAATAACGATTGGTGACACACAGTTCTTTTTGCTACCGTATTTTGAACCCTTTCAGGCTCGTCAATTTTTTCAAGATGATCAAATTAAAACAGTCAATCAAGCAATGGAACGTTTAGTAGCAGCTATGCAGGAGAAGTTTCAGTCGGGATACCATCATGTCCTGGTTGCGCATTTTTTTGCAGCCGGTAGTCAGCATAGTGATTCTGAAACGGCCGTCCAGGTGGGAGGGTTAAACGCCGTACCAGTAGATTTACTGGCACCATTTGATTACGTTGCCCTGGGTCATTTGCATCGAAAAGAAGCCCTGCAAAATGAACCAACGGTGAAATATAGTGGCTCCCCCTTAAAGTTTTCGACTAGTGAGTCTGAAGATACTAAAGGTGTTTGGATTGTCGACACGGATACGACGCCGGTTACGGTGATCTTTAAACCACTAAAACCCTGGCATGATTTAGTCGTATTAACGGATAGTTTCGAGCATTTAATGAATCCGGAACAGGATTATGACGTCCAATCAGAAGATTTTATTGCGATTGAGCTGACGGACACGACGCCAATTCCGAATGTGATGCAACGCTTAAAGACCCGTTTTCCCAGAGTGATTGAGTTACAACGCATCAATCAGCTGACGGTTACACCAGATGAGTTGGATATTCAGCAAGTACAACGTGATCCACTACAACTGATGACTGAGTTTTTTGAACAAGTAACACAACATCCGATGCAAGCGACGCAACAAAAATGGGCGAAGGAGACCCTACAAGCAGCTGAAAAGGAGGATAAAGAATGAGCCCAGTGAGTTTACATCTACAATACTTTGGTCCATATCGTGATGAGATGGTTGATTTCACTAAATTTTCTACAACGCCGTTATTTTTGATTAGTGGCAAGACGGGGAGCGGTAAGACGACCATCTTTGATGGGATGTGTTATGCCCTATTTGACCAGACATCTGGCGTTGATCGGGAAGCGAAGTCCATGCGCTCGGACTTCGCAACACCAGAAGATAGGACCCGAGTGACGTTTACGTTTACTCATCGGGACAAAACGTATGAATTGGTTCGTGAACCACAGCAGCTCCTAAAAAAGCAACGGGGAGAGGGCCTGACTGAAGCTAAGGCCAGTGTCACTCTGACGGTATATCGGGGGACGGAAGAGGTCAATCAGATAACGAAAGCGACACCAGTTCGTGATTTTCTACAGGATTTGTTACAGATGGATGGTGACCAGTTTGCTCAGATTGTCTTACTGCCGCAGGGACAATTTCGTCGTTTTTTAATCGCGCCGAGTGAGGACAAAGCAACCGTTCTCGAACAGCTCTTTCATACTGAAATTTTTTCTCGATGGACGGATCAACTTAAGCTAAAGCTGAAACAGAATCAAACGGCTAATCGAGCGTCAGCCCAGGAACTTGAGCGTTTACAGTCAGAACTTAAATGGCAGCCTGATAAACAAAATCGCGCAGCTGAGCTGGTTGAGAAGCACCAGACAGCTGAGGTCATTGACTTAATGACAACACAGCAACAAGCAATGCAAGCGGCTGATCAAAAGATTGTCACAGAGTTGGCTGAAACGAAAACGCAGGTTAACCAGTTACTACGACAGGATGAACAAGAAAAGCAACTGTTGAAAGATCGCGTACAGCTGCGAGAACAGACGCTGGCACTGACAACGTTACAAGAGCAAGCTCCGGCTATGGCTCAATTAACGGCTCTAATTGCAGACCTTGAATGGGTTCAAACTGTGCAATCACAATTAGCGGAGAAGACCAGTGCGCAACAAGCGTTGCATACTCGCAAGGATTCGCAAAATTCATCGGAAAAACAAGTGAAGGCCGCGACTAAAACCTTTGAGACAGCTCAAGATACCTTAGCGGCCAGCCAAGACTTACAGGAAAAAATCACCACTGAGACGACGGCAATTGCTCAGCAGGAAAAGATTTTGCCAGTTTATCAACGGGTTAGCGATTTGACGGAACAGGTGACGCAGCTGCAGACACTGGTTGCCAATGCTCGGCAGACGGAAACTGATGCCCAAAAATTAGTTCAGCAGAACCAAAAGTCACAAGATACACAAGAAGAAATTGTGAATCGGCAGGCACAAGTCTATGAGTCAGATAAACGCTTGACCCAGAAAGAAGCCCAATTGGATGCCTGGCAACGACAATTGCATCAAATACAACAGACCGATCGTCAGCTTAAGCAACTAAGTACCAAGCGAGATAACTTGCAGGATCAAGCAGAAAAGGCAATGGTTGAGGCTGCGCAACGACGTAATTTGGCTCAGGATAAGTATCAAGAATTTTTACGGAGTCAGATTGCCGTTCTAAGTGCCAAACTCACGCCGGGAACACCTTGTCCTGTCTGTGGTTCAGTTGAGCATCCTCATCCAGGGGTGACGACCGTGACTGAGGTGGCTGAGACAGAAGTCCAAGCATTGCAAGCCGCAGCTGACAAGCAAGAAAATCAGGCAGCACATTTACGGGCGGAACTGGCTTCACAGGAAAAACAGATTGTTAGTCTTACCGGGGAACAGCAGCAGGCAATCACTGAGTTATGTCAGGCTATGGAAGTTTCGGTAACGCCTATTTCCCAATTAGCTGATCTGCTAGTGGAACGCCAAGCGACACAAGAAAAGGCCCGCACGCAGATTCAAGCCCAATTAGCTCAAATCAAGCAAGCACAGGAACAGCTAGAGGTATTAGTCCGAGAGGCTACAGCTGGTCAAGAGACGTTGCAGCAGGCCCAACTTGAATTGAGGAAACACCAGAGCCAGTTGGAGAAAGTCACAATCGAGCTGACCACGGAGCAAAAGCAACTGCCAGCAGATGCACCAACGTTAGTAACCTTCAAAGAGCAAAATAAGCAATTACAAGCTCAGTTGCAACAGCATCAAGCAACGCTGGCAGAGATGGAAGAGCAAGTTCAGACTGCCAAGCAGGCACTCGCTGTCGGTCAAACGAGGTTAGCGACGGCTAAACAAGAGGTTGCTCAGGAAACCCTGCGGTTGGAGCAAGCCACGGCTGAAGTAGCTGCAGTTATTGCGCAACGGCAGAAGCAAGATAGTCAGGTTACTGAACAAAGAGTCGTTGAACAAATACCATTGGTGGCTGAATTACCAGCCAAAAGGCTGAAGTTACGAAGTTTTGAAACGGCAAAGGAAAAGTTGACAACGACAGTTCACGATTTACAAGGGCGAGTTAAAGACCGACCAGAGCCGGATCAAGTTGCAACTCAGCAGGCGTTGCATAGCGCCAATAATCATGCAGACGAATTGCAGGATCAACATCGACAACTACTTAATCAGCAAGAACATAACGCTGGGTTAGCGCAACAGATTCAAAAGCAAGTAGCGCGTCAAGCCGATGAATTAAAAACGACTCAGGAACTTGCAGAACTTGCCGGTGTGGTAAATGGGGATGGTCCGAATAGTAAGTTAGGTCTGGAAAGATACGTTTTGCAAACGTATTTGCGGCAGATTCTGTCTGTTGGAAATCATCGGTTGCGTCAGCTGACTAACGGGCGATACCAGTTTATTATCGATTCGACGCAAGCTAGTTCTAAGAAACGTTCTGGTCTTGAAATCAACGTTTATGATGATCATGTTGGTGAGCAACGTAGCGTGCACACACTTTCTGGTGGTGAGAGTTTCATTGCATCTTTGGCACTGGCATTAGCATTGGGTGAGGTCATTCAACAAACGACTGGAAGTGTGGATGTTGATGCACTCTTTATTGATGAAGGTTTCGGGTCACTAGATGAGGAGGCTTTGATGGTGGCGTTAGATTCGTTGGAAACTATTGAAGGTAAACATCGGATGATTGGCATCATTAGTCACGTTAGCGAATTACGAGATCAAGTTCCTAATCAATTGCAGGTTGTCGCCACCGGAAATGGTGAGAGCACGATTCATTACCACGTAGCAGATTAAAAAAGTCGTCAACGTTTGGTTGACGACTTAAATCAGAAAAGCTCAACGTCGATTCAAAGCCACTTCCGGAAAATGAGGGATGAACAAGAGAAGTTGATGGGGTAGTTGATTTTACCTACAAGGATGTGTCGGTAGTTGGTAATTGTCAAATTTTGAAAAGCTTCTAATGTGTTTGGGTAACCATCCGTGAGAAGACGACGAGCGTTACCAAATTATTTGGATTGGCGAAGAACCTTTCAGCCTTAGGATAGTCGATTCATTTCGAATAAACACCTGTAAACCACGAGATTCCGTCAAAAAGGTACTTTTTTCAATGGCGCTTTAGAAGCTGAGCTACCTTTGCTGGGGAATTATCACTGGCTGGGAATGTTGGTAAGACAAACGTTTCATGGGGAGTTATGAGATATTCCATCAAACAGAAAAATAGTTATATAATTAACGATTTTGCGTGCACATTCTCCGCTGATGGTTTAAAATAACTGATAACTAAATTAGAAACGGGATGGTTTTGATGTGTACTAGCTTGACCTTTGAAAATAGTCGGGGGGACCATTTTCTGGCCCGCACCATGGACTTTGCCTTTGAACTAGGTGGCCAACCAATCTTTATGCCGCGTCACCAAACATTTCAAGGTGATGCCGGTGAATTCACCACCAAGTACGGTTTTGTGGGGGCTGGGCGTAATTTGAGCCACTATATCGTTGTGGATGGTGTTAATGAGTTTGGTCTTGGTGCGGCAGCACTTTACTTCCCACAATATGCGCAATACGAAGAAACGGCTAAGGCGGGAAAGCTGGGCTTAGCACCGCACGATGTGACAGCTTGGGTTTTGGGCAATGCTAAAAGTGTTGCTGAGTTACGTGACTTAGTCAAAACAATTCAAATTTTAGATGTGCCAGTTGCACTCTTGGGATTAACGACACCGTTACACTATATTTTCAGTGATCCTACTGGTGATACAGCTGTGTTAGAGGCGACAAGCGAGGACTTACATCTGATTGATGATCCAGTCGGTGTCATGGCCAATGCACCACAATTGAGCTGGCACTTACAGAATTTAAGTACGTACGGGACAATGCAAGCTGAGGAACGTCCTTTGCATGATTATTTAGGACTGCCTTTGAAGACGCAAGGGCCAGGAACTGGGGCCTTAGGGTTACCAGGGGACTACACGTCGCCATCACGGTTTGTTCGGACAGTTTATAATAAGCATTACAGTATTCCTACGGCGGATATTCCTTCGACGTTGAACTTACTGCAACATTTGTTGGACACGGTCACGATTCCTAAGGGTGTTAAGCTAAAAGCAGATGGGAAGAGCGATTACACGCAGTACCGTGGATACATGAGCTTGGACGAACGGGCCTTTTACATGGAACCGTATGATAATCAGGAACTACAACGGGTTGTGTTAACGGATGAGATGTTGAACGATTGGGATACGCCAGTTGAATACCCGTTAGATCACACACCACACGTCAGTCACTTGAACTAGGTGAACCGATGACAGAGTTTGTAGCGAAGAACTTTAATCAGCTCACGACGAACGAGCTTTTTCAGATTTATCAGTTGCGGGTCACCGTTTTTGTGGTGGAGCAAGCATGTGCGTACCAAGAAGTAGACGACTTGGATCTAACCGCCCAGCATTTGGTGCGGTTTGATGAAGCACAGCGGCTGAGCGCCTACGCCCGAATTATGGACGAGGGGAGCCAGGTCCGAATTGGTCGCGTGGTGGTTGCGCCATTTGCCCGTAAGCAGGGAATTGGCCGAAGGCTGGTAGCAGCAGCAATTGCGACTGCCCAGCAGAATTATCTCCGAGCCCAACAGATTGTGATTCAAGCGCAGGCTTACCTGCAGGAATTTTATGCGTCATTTGGGTTTGAACCAGTCAGTGACGTCTATTTGGATACAGGTATTCCACATCTTGATATGGTATTATCGATGCAATAAAAAAGTCACCATTCTCAATTGGGAATGGTGACTTTTCTGTTCTAATGGTCGTTTGCAGCGGCAATGAAACTAGAAATTAAGTTTGCTGGAACGCCTAATGCAACGGCTGCACGGAGCGGCATGTTAAGGAACATCTGGTTTTGCATCAAGACCAGATTACCAGCGTCATCCTTAATTGTTAGGAAGTTATTCGTGCGATCCTGTTCTGAATCCAAAACGATGCGTTGGAAGAGGTCGCGTAATCGTGGTTCCTGAACGACTTGGGCAAAATAAGTTTCAGTGGTGATTGGTGCTGGTGAATTTTTGAAGTCCATGGTCAACTTCGTTTGAAGCCGGATGTCACGGGAAGATTCACCAATCATAATTTCGTAGTCACCGGTATCAGCTTCCCAGCGTTGCTTGGATTCACACCACCAACTAAAGTCACGACGATTTAATTTGAACGTGACTAACTTCGTTTCGTGGGGGTCAATGCTCAGCTTGGTGAAGGCCCGCAACTCTTTGGTAGGCATCGGTTTGTGCGTGGAATGATTGGCAACGTAAAGTTGTGGCACAGCCTGGCCAATCCGGTCACCCGTGTTGGTGATCCCAAAGGTGACGGTGGCGCCATGTTCGTTTTGGTCAATGACTAACTTAGAGTATTCAAAGTTAGTGTAACTTAGTCCATGACCAAATGGGAAGAGAACGTGCATTTCATGTGTATCGTAATAACGGTAGCCCATGAAGATACCTTCTGTGTAGTATTCATGATGAGGATCTTGACCAAAGGTTGGTGCCATCGGCGTATCAGTTAAGCGCCGGGGGAAAGTTTCCGTCAAGTGACCGGAAGGATTTACCGCACCGGTAATGATATCCCAGGTAGATTCACCGACTGATTCACCGGCTAGGTACGTTTCAACGACTGCAGCCGTGCTGTGGACCCAAGGCATTTCTACTGCAGACCCATTTTGAAGAATCACCGTTGTGTGGGGGTTGAGCTTAGCCAGTTGACCCACTAGGTCACCTTGGTTTTCAGGCAGCATCAGTGAATTTTTATCAAAGCCCTCTGATTCAGCGCTTTCCGGATAACCCGCGAAAACAATGACGTGGTCTGCGTTTTTGGCTGCGTTGAGCGCCGTCTGTGCTAAAGTATCATCAGTTTCGCTTTGATCCAAACGATACCCAGGATAGTAGTCAGCTTTAAGGTCACTATTTTGCAACGCTGCTAACGGCGTTACCAAGTTGGTTGGGTTAACATGTGAGCTACCAGAACCCTGATAGCGTGGTTTCTCAGCCAACTCGCCGATTACGACAAGTTTACCTTCGTGACCAGGTGTCAAAGGTAATTCATTTGCGTGATTCTTGAGCAAAACGATACTATCATCGGCAACGGTCCGGGCGAAGTTGTGATGCGCTTCATGGTCGTAAGTACTTGGTTTTTCAGCTGGTGACCAATTATCAATGATATGGAGTAAATGACGGACGGATTTGTTTAACGTTCCTTCGTCTAGTTCACCGGTATCAATCGCGCGAATGATTTCATCCACGGAAGCCTGGCCCTTACCAGGCATTTCCAAGTCCAGTCCTGCGCGCAAGGCTTGTGGGTGATCGGCGACTGCTCCCCAATCAGACATCACGGCACCATGAAAGCCCCATTCGTCCCGCAGAATACTCCGTAAGAGTCGTTGGTTTTGAGAATTGAGAACACCATTTATTTTGTTATAAGAAGTCATAACGGTAGCGGGCAGTGCCGCCTTGACGACAATTTCAAATGTCCGTAAATAAAGCTCACGTAACGTTCGTTCCGACATATCGCTGGAAGCTGTAAACCGTTGATTTTCCCGGTTGTTTGCGGCAAAATGTTTAACGGCCACACCGACATGTTGGGATTGAACACCCTTAACGTAGGCGCTACCTAATTTACCGGCGACTAGTGGATCTTCTGAGAAGTATTCAAAGTTACGACCACCTAGAGGGGAGCGTTTGAGGTTGATGCCGGGGCCTAATAACAGGCTCACTTGTTCAGCACGTGCTTCCTCTCCTAAATGTTCTCCCATCTTCTGCAAGAGAGATTCATTCCACGAACTAGCGCTGAGCGCCGCCGTGGGAAAGGCAATTGCTTGAATTGAGTCCGTGAAGTCAGCTTCGGAACCAGGATTTTGTTTCCGGAGCCCCGACGGACCATCCGTCATCATCAAGGCAGGAATGCCCAGTCGCTTTACAGCGGCCGTGTACCAGTTATTCTTTCCAGAAACCAAAGCGGCCTTCTCTGGTAACGTCAGTGCAGCAAGCGTTCGTTCGATGTCCATACGTTCAAATCCTTTCTACTAGTCAAACTTAATTCCAGTATACCGTTTTCCTAGAGGAGATGTTAGTGAGTCGGTTTTTTTCTTTGACAAACGGCTGGCGATGGGGTAACTTTAGTCTTGTGCAATCCGTTTAATTACTAAAAATAAGGAGGGGAGACCACGATGATGATTAACAACGCCAACCAAGTTCAAACGGTTTTAGCCGCATGTTGCGAATGTAACGTGTGCTTTTTGCGTTGCTCATATCGTGGACTTCCGGCTAAACCGTAGCAATACATAACGACGACTCAGGTTGTCAGTGTAGCGGGTTACCTTTCACGATACGGGTGAAGGGTAACCCGCTTTTTATGCATAAAAATTGGATTTAGGGATTGCACACCACTAAATTTGAGGACAAGGGAGCAATGATTTTATGAGAAAATGGACCGGATTCGGACTCGTCGCAGCTGTAATGGCTTTAAGCCTGGGGTTAGCAGCTTGTGGCCAATCAGCTTCCTCAGCGAAGCCCACCCAAGAGTTGCGGCTACCCGCCACCGCACAGCTTGATACAATTGATTTAGCCAAGGCCACCGGTTATGGCCAAACTGGGAACGTGTTTGAAGGCTTTTATCGATTAGGAAAAAATGGTCAAGTAGCACCAGGCTTGGCGGATAAAGTTCAGGAGTCCAAGGACCAAAAGACTTGGACCTTTCACATTCGTGACAATGCTAAGTGGAGTAATGGTGACAAAATTACTGCCCAAGATTTCGTTTATTCTTGGCGGCGGACGTTAACACCAGCCACTAAGTCTTCCTACACCAACATGTTCTCCGGCATCAAAAATGGGGATAAGATCATTGCGGGGAAGGCCGATCCTAGTACGATTGGGATTCACGCCAAGAATCAGCAGACGGTGGTCGTTAAGTTGGATCGACCGATTGCCTACTTTAAAATTTTGATGGCGTATCCCCTATTTGCCCCTCAAAACCAAAAGGTTATCGACAAATACGGTAAGAAATATGCAACCAAATCAGAATACATGGTCTACAGCGGTCCCTTCAAGATTACTAACTGGAGTGGGACTGGGAATACCTGGTCATTTGTGAAAAACAATCAGTACTGGGATAAGAACGTGGTTAAGCTGCAAAAAATCAAGTATCAGGTTGTGACCAACCCGCAGACTGGGTTGAGTCTGTATCAAAATAACAAGCTCGATTTTGCTAACCTAACCAATGAACAAGTTAAAAACTATAAGAATGACAAGGCATTTAAAGAATATCCTTACTCCATCGTGATCCACTTGAAGTATAACTTCCAAGATGCCAATAAAGAAAAACGCCGAATCATGAATAATCAAAACATTCGGCAGGCCATTGCACTGTCTATCAATCGCAGCCAACTGACGAAGAAGGTCTTGGGCGACGGTTCCGTGACGCCAACTGGATTCGTAGCCAGTGGTTTGGCTAAGGATCCCAAGACGGGTGAAGACTTTGCTAAGCAACAAACTGTTAAGAATTCCACCACTTACAATCCAACATTGGCTAGAAAGAAATGGGCCCAAGGACTGAAACAATTGGGGATCAAGAAGGTCGACCTGAGCATCATGGCTGGGAATGACGATGCGGCCGCTAGCACGGTCACACAGTATCTCAAAGGGGCTTTGGAAAAGAATCTAAAGGGCTTTGATCTGAAGATTCAAAACGTGCCAGCATCTGTTGCGCAGTCACGCGCAACTAGTGGCGACTTTGATCTCTACCTGTCGCACTGGGGTGCCGATTTCAATGATCCAATTTCCTTCCTCCAGATTCCAGTCAGTTCCAATTCACTGAACTATGGCAAGTGGTCTAACAAGCAGTATGACCAACTGATCGATAAGGCACAGAATCAGGATGCCGGTCAGCCGGAGGTTCGCTGGCAGGATATGGTTAAAGCAGCTAAGATGCTCAACCAGACGCAAAGTTTCACACCGCTCTACCAGGCGAATTACGCCTACCTCCAACGTAATACTGCCAAGGGAATCATTCATAACACGGCGGGAACGCAGTGGAGTTATAAGTACGCGTACATCAAGTAATGACTAAAAAGTGAAAGATGATTTGTTCGTGCGCCAAAGGCTTTGTGTCCGCACTGTGCCAGCCCATATCTAGCGGCGTGATATGGTTGCCCGTCGCTCATTGTTGTATCATGATAACAGAGGATGGTGACGAGACAATGGCAATTGGACCAAATGACGGCCACGAGTGGATGACCAATGGCACCCAAGAATATCACGCGTACTTTGGAACACCGACCCACGACGACCACGTCCTGTATGAGCTTCTAACAGTTGGCGTCTTTCAAGTTGGTCTGAGCTGGCAGGCCGCGGCTAGTAAATTACCCGTGTATCGTCGGCTGTTTGCAGGGATGGATCCGCAAGTCGTGGCTGGTTTTGAAGATGAGCTGGATGGTGAACGCATTGCGCGGGACACTGATATGATCAGTAACGGGCGCAAAATTCGGGCGACCATTCGAAATGCGCGGGCAATTATTCAGGTGCAACAGGAATTTGGTAGCTTTGCCGATTATCTCTGGGCTTTCGTCGATGGGACACCATACCTGTTACCGGCTGTGACCCGGGATGAACTGACTAATCAATCGGCTATTGGGACGGCGGTCGCTAAAGATTTAAAGCAGCGGGGGTTCAGTTTTGTTGGGCCGGTCGTCACGCATATGTTTTTACTGGCGGCTGGAATTCTACGCGAACAAATTCTCGATGACTAAGTGAAATTTGGATGAGAAAAAATAATGTCGACAATATTATTTTTTCAGGTCAATATAGGTAAAGACCCGTGTTGTGGGCGTTAACATAAAAACATTTATCCAAATTCGTTCTTGACACCGGATTAAAGTTGCATTAGACTTGCTATTAAATTAAGCGATTGAAAACAATGTGATCAGGAGAGTAGCCTTCGTCAATGGTTCTAAGAGAGCTCGCGATTTGCTGGAAGCGAGTAACCCACGGCGGGGTGAAGATGGCCTGAAATTAATTGGTATCACTGAGTCCCTAGGATGAGGTGGTAATGACTGGCACTCATTATCGTGCACGCACTTTAAGGCGTTAGCTAGCGAGTGTTAATGAGGAGCCAGCATTATTTTATATGCCGACTTAAATTAGAATGGTACCACGACAAGTTCGTTTCTATTAATTTAGGAGCGGACTTTTTCTTTTGGTCATTGTTTGCAACCGTGGCGTTTAACTTTTGAGGATTTAGAAATTATTGAAAAATAAAGGGGATTTTGAGTATGAAGAAATCATTTAAACATTTTAGCTGGCTCCTATTATTATTGATTCCATTGTTAATCGTTGCCGGTTGTGGGAAGTCTAGCAGTTCCAGCAACAAGACTGTGAAAGTTGGGATCATGGGTTCCGACGAAAAAATCTGGAAACCTATTCAATCTAAATTAAAGAAGCAAGGCATCAACATCAAATTGGTGACCTTTACCGATTACAACCAGCCTAACGCTGCGTTGACCAACCATGAAATTGATTTGAACTCGTTCCAACACACTTACTTCATGGATCAATGGAACAAGGCCCACAAGAGCAACATCGTTTCCATCGGGAAGACTGTTCGGGCACCACTACGGTTATACTCCAAGAAGGTTAAGAGCGTTTCAGCCATCAAGAAGGGTGACCAAATTACAATTCCTAACGACTCCACCAACGAAGGCCGGGCATTACATTTACTGCAATCAGCTGGCTTGATCAAGGTTGATAGCAAGGTTGAATTACCTACACCAAAGAACATTACGGAAAACAAGTTGAAGTTAAAGATTACGGCCGTTGACGCTGCTCAAACGCCACGTTCATTGACTGATGCAACCGGTGCGGTTATCAACAACGAATTCGCCGCTGAAGCTAAGCTGCCTAACAAGGAAACTATCTTTAAAGAAAAGATCAACAAAGCTTCGATTCCTTACATCAACATCATCGCAACCAACAAGTCTGACAAGAACAACAAGACCTACAAGAAGATCGTGAAGGCTTACCAGACCGAAGCAACGAAGAAGTTGTTGAAGAAGTACTACCATGGTTTGACCATTCCAGCTTGGTAATTTAGGAATCAGATTAGCTAATGGTATTTATGGACAAAGTACCCGCTAACTTGCTATAGTAGACGGTGCTGTGATTTTCCAACCATGAGTAGCAACAGCTAGTCAGTCTAAATGAATTAAAGTGTCATATATTATAGAAACAAAATGAAATTTGCCGGCATTGGCGAGTAAGGAGAATGAAGTCTGTGACTAACGAAGCGATTATTCAGTTAAAAGATATCGACGTGACCTTTCACAATAAGGGTCAGACCGTAACGGCCGTGAAAAATGTGTCCTTGACGGTCAACCGCGGTGACATCTACGGTGTCGTCGGCTATTCTGGAGCGGGGAAAAGTACCCTCGTGCGGGTAATCAACCGCCTCCAACGGCCAACTGCCGGCACTGTCGAAGTCAGCGGTCAAAATATTCTAGATTTGAGTTCCAAGGAATTGCGGACCGCCCGGACTAAAATCGGCATGATCTTTCAGCATTTTAACCTCATGACCTCCCGGACCATCGCGGATAACGTTGATTACCCACTAAAGGGTAGCAAGTTATCGCGTGCAGAACGGAAGCAAAAAGTTGCCCATTTACTGGACCTGGTTGGGTTGAGTGAAAAGGCGGAAGACTATCCGGCTCAGCTCTCCGGTGGTCAAAAGCAACGGGTCGCTATTGCGCGGGCCCTAGCCAACGACCCTGAGATTCTGATCAGTGATGAAGCCACGAGTGCACTGGACCCCAAGACCACGTCTTCCATTTTGGAATTATTGAAACGGTTGAACAAGGAATTGGGCCTGACCGTGGTACTGATCACCCATGAAATGGAAGCCGTGAAGGAAATCTGTAACAAGGTAGCAGTCATGGACGCTGGTGAAATTATTGAACGTGGTGACCTGGTGACCATCTTCAGTAAGCCAGATAAGCCATTGACTCAAGACTTTATTAATACGGCCACGCAAATCAACCAAGCGATGGAAAAGATTTACAAGCAAGCGGGAACGCTGGGCTTGGACGACCATCACATCCTGGTCCAACTGCAGTACGTTGGCGCAACTGCGGATGCCCCGTTGATTACGGAACTGTACAAGCGGTATTCAGTTGTTTCAAACATCCTGTATGGGAATGTTGAAATTCTTCAGGATACGCCATTGGGTAACTTGATCGTTGTTATGGCTGGTGAACCCGACCAGTTGAATGAAGCCTGGACTTACTGTGAAGACGCTGGTATCAACGTCACGCAGCTTGATCCTAATTCGGAGGTGGCCTAAATGTTAGCAAAATACTTTCCAAATGCGGTCACAATGAAGGGTGACTTCATTCAAGCAACGTGGGAAACACTGTACATGACGTTCTTTACTGCAGTGGTTGCCGGTATCATTGGGATGGCTATCGGGATTGGTCTGATTGTGACCCAACCCGGTGGTATCTTGGAAAACCGCGTTGTTTACAATATCTTGGATAAGTTGGTTAACCTGTGTCGGTCAATTCCGTTTGTTATTTTGCTGGCCGTCATCGCACCGTTGACGCGGTTGATTGTTGGGACCGCTATCGGGACCACCGCAGCAATTGTGCCATTGGTTATTGGTTCTGCACCATTTTACGCACGGCAGATTCAAAATGCCTTGGCGGAAGTTGACCGGGGTGTGATTGAAGCCGCTGAATCGGTTGGTTCTGGTCCCATTGCCATTATCTTCCGGGTATACTTGCGCGAGGGCCTGCCGGATATTATCCGTTCATCCGTCCTAACGTTGATCAGTCTGATCGACTTGACGGCCATGGCCGGTGCCATCGGTGGTGGTGGCTTAGGGAATTTGGCCATCAACGTCGGGTACAGTCGATTTGAAAGTGACGTCACAGTTGGCGCAATGTTGATTATCTTAGTCATTGTCTTTGCCATTCAACTTATTGGGGACTTCTGGGCCCGCAAAGTTGATCACGCTTAGGAATGTTAAAGCTTAAACTTGTTATAGCTTAGTCAAATGAATTTAGAAGTAATAAATGAGTTTGGGATTAGTTCCCAAACTCATTTTGTGATTTTGGGATATATTGAGTGGGTTAGAAGTTTCGACAATCGGGTTAGTTGCTGCATTTAGTGGCGTGAGGACACTGTTAAAAGGCGGCTCCTGCCGGGTTCTAAGGAAACTTTCCACCCGGCCAGATTTGATCGAAATATTTTTCGGACTGAATCAGGTTTTTGAGCTAAAATTAAAGAGGACGACGATGGTTAGTCATGACCATTTTTGTCAGTGAATTCTAATAGATATTCGGTAAAATAAATAGATTATGATACATACCATTTTGGGGTGTGGGAGAGAAAGGATTATTCGGCTTTGAAAACTTCGACAGCGTCAACCGAAAACGTGATGAAGGGAATCTTTTGGGCAATCGTGGCTTCTGCAATGTGGGGGGTCTCGGGGACCGTCCTTCAATTCATCTCGCAGGGGCAATCAATTCCCGCTAGTTGGTTCTTATCAGCGAGAACTTCAGGTGCGGGGATTGTGCTGATTCTCATCAGTTTGATTTTTTATGGTAAGGAAACGTTCACCATCTTCCGGAGCCTGCGTGAGGTGGGCTGGTTTCTAGCTTACGGACTGTTAGGTCTGGGTGCGAACCTGATGACTTTTTACATGTCTGTTCAAACTGGTAACTCGGCTGCATCAACGATTCTACAATACTTAAGCCCACTCTTTATTGTGGTGGGAAGCTTGTTGTTCAAGCATGACCGACCACTGCGGAGTGACCTGGTGGCGTTTGCCGTTGCCATGATTGGGGTCTTCTTGGCCATTACACGGGGAGATGTTACCCGGTTATCCATTCCGTTTGACTCCTTGATGTGGGGAATTGGTTCTGGTCTGACGGCGGCCTTTTATGTGACGTTGCCGCGACCATTGATAAAACAGTATGGCCATTCACCTATTACAGTTCTGGGGTGGGGGACACTGGTTGCTGGGGTGGCATTTAACTTGGTTCATCCTGTATGGGTCAGCATGCCACCGATCACAACCGAACTGGTGGGGTCGATGAGTACCGTGATTATCGTGGGGACCATCCTGCCATTTGCACTGGTACTCTATAGTACGCGGTTTGCCCCATCAGACGTCATTAGTATTGTTGATGCGACGCAGCCAGTGGTTACGTTTATTCTTTCGATCATATTCTTAAGTTTAAAAGTCAGCATTGCTGAAATTGTTGGGTCAGCTTTGGTTATTTTAGCCATATACTTGTTACAGCAGGGACGTCGGAAGGTTGAACCTTTCCGACAATAAGGAAGTGATTGTGTGACAGTCTTTGATTGGGTGCGTCATGGTCAAACGCAAGCAAACGTTGACCATTTGATGCAGGGACAGTTAGATACAGGAGTGACTCACTTGACCGTGGGTGGGTTACAGCAAGCGGAACGGTTAGCGCAATGGCTACGCAGTGAACGCTACGATCAACTGGTCAGCAGTCCGCTCCATCGGACACGGCAGACAACGGCAGCCTTGACACGGACATTGAGCGTGTTTCCTCAGTTCGATGATCGCCTGATGGAAGCTGACTACGGTGAATGGACCGGGGCAAACTTTCGTGAGCTTCAGGACAAATTGCCAGCTGAGTTTGATCCGGTCACCGGTGAAGCTTTACCCGACGTTTTGGTCCAAGCTGGCGGCGAATCCTATCTGACCATTCAACGGCGAGTGGGACAGTGGCTGGCTGAAGAAGTCGTGGACCATCCGGATGATCACATCTTGGTGGTCAGCCACGGCCTGACTATTAAAGCTACGACACTGTTGATGATGAACGCCCCAGCGACCACATCGCTCCCTGAGCCCGCTAATACGAGTGTGACTCGGATGGTGATTGATCCGACTAGCGGTCGGCGTTATCTGCGGTCATACAACGTCACACCACGCGTCAATCACTAATGATCCGCATTAAACCCTGATACGAGACGTTTCACCGCCGCCAGCTGGCCGGGTGAACGCCTGCTGTGGGGACCGGAGCAAGCCACAGGGCGGTCTTGCTCCTCGACATGAAGCCTCCCGAAAATCACACAGCCGTCGCTCACCCGGCCAACTGGCGGCTATGATTGCGATTGGATTAATTGTGGGTTAGTTAATTTTTATGATAGTTACCAAAGCAATTATGGTTTATAAAATTGATCGGTTAAATCCAAGGACTGGTTGTCACGTTATGTGGCGACCATTTTTTGTTTTTAAACAGGTAGTTGAGAGCTTTTGAGAGCCGGAATATGGTGGCTTTCAATATTGTTTGATTCTCAGTGGAGGTGTTCCGGGCGGGCGGCAACTGTGAAGGTGGTGTTAACTGGTGGGCTTCCAGTTTACAGCACGGGCGCTTTTGAAGACACGTGGTTTGCGTGGCTTCAAAACGAGCGAGAAGCCCGATTTTTGGCTGAAGCGTCCCCACAGTAGGCGCCCGCCCGGAACACCGGAGCGTTGGAGCATTGGAGCACAACCATCTAAGAATTAACCGTAAAAAAAACACCCCGCCACATAAATGGCAGGGTGTTTTTTAGGTTGAAACAGCCGGTTACTTCTTGAGGTTTTCTTCGACGTAAGAACGGACTTCAGCGTCTGACTTAGCGTCGACTTCCTTCATAGAAGCTTCAGTTTCATCGGTGTTGTGACCATTGGATTCCATGAAGTGGTCCCACAAAGCGTCCCGTACAGGTAACGAAGCATCGGACCAGTCAAATACTTCACTCATCTTTTCATCCAATAAAGCAGTCTTTTCTACAACAGCCATAACCAATTACCTCCAAATAAAAATTGGGGTCAGCGGTTTGTGTTACTGGCATATGCCACCGGCTTCAACTTTTATGGTAGTCCTTTTATGAGGAAATGGTAAATATTTTGTTCAACCGGTTTCACGCGAACGTTGACGGCCAAAATAAAAGTCGGCATAAAAGGCGATATAAGCACTGGTTGGACTGGCTTGAGAAAGTAGGAACAGTGAATGAAGTATCATAAACTTGGACAAACCAACTTTGATATCAATGAAGTCTCCTTAGGAACGTGGCAGTTAGGCGCCAAGTGGAGGGACCCGTTCGATGAAATCAATGTCCAGAATACGTTAGCTGCATCCTATGATACGGATGCTAATTTCTTCAGTACAGCCGACATGTATCAGGATGATCACAGCGACAGGTACTGCTAAGATTATTAAACATAAAGCAGGTCCGGAAACCATTTCCGGACCTGCTTTATGTTTAACCTGATATTTCTATAATTAGGCTACTTGTAAGTCTAGGACCCAGTTATCAGCCTGCTTGTTGCCGTTGATAACCGTGGGATCTGTGACGAGATCCTCATTGACCTTAACCACGGTTCCCGCGTAGGGTGTTTTGAAGTTTTCGACAGCCTTGTCGCTCTCAACTTCTAGGATGTCATCTCCGGCGGCTAAGACGTCGTCTGCGAGGATTGGTAGGTCGGCAAAGCTAATGTCACCGATCTGCTCTAAAGCGTCGCTAGTGAGACCTAAGCGGTAGTGTCCCTGGTCCCGCATTTCCAGCCAAACGCCATCTTTGACGGTTACGGTCGGGGTGCTGGCCGCGTGCTTTCCACGGAACAGGTTCATGAGTCGTTGCCAAAATGATTGTGGGTGTTCAGTCATCGTGTATTCCTCCCTAATGTCATTGCTAGAATCTAGTATACGCTTTAGATGTAACCGCTGACAACAACTTGCTCACGGCACCGTTTATCAGTTGTTGGGCCTGAGGGCTTATGCTAAACTGAACTTAATTTAGTCACAGCGAAGGGAGAGTCACCCATGTTTCTAATTGATACGAATCGCCAAGGACAGGTCGTCACGGATGCCATTGTGAATCAGTCAATCGACAATTACTTGGTCAATGATTTGAAATTACCAGGACACGGTTTGATGATGTACGTCAACCAGCCAGCCGTTATTGTGGGCATCAATCAAACCGTCACGATGGAGGTCGATTTTAAGTACTTGGCCAAGCACGACGTTCAGCTGGTGCGGCGGACGTCAGGTGGTGGCGCAGTCTATCACGACGAACGGAATCTGATTTTTGAACACATTATCAACGGTGATCCCCAAGATGGGTCCAAATTTGGTGACTATACAGTCTTTGCCCAACCAATCTTACGAGCACTGACGGCGATGGGGGTACAGCATCCAGGAATCAGTAATAAGAGTGCCCTGGTCGTTGACGGCAAGAAATTCTCCGGGATGACGATGTTTAAAAACGGGGATGGTTATGCCGCTGGTGGGACGATTATGTATGATTTGAACGTTGATGCCGCGCACAAGGCCTTGCTGCCAGCGAGTGACAAGCCGCACCGGGGTGTGGATTCTAACCGGGTAACGATTACGAATCTGCGGCAGTACTTGGCACCAGAATACCGAAATCTAGATATTCAAGAATTTAAAGAGGCCCTCCTATGTCACGTCTTTGAAGTCGAGAACTTGACTGACATTGAGACTTACCATTTGAGTGCGCATGACTGGGAAATTATTGATCAACGATTAGCCGAAAAGTACGATACTGATGCTTGGAATTATGGGGCTAACCCTGGTTTTCGCGAGTATCGTAAGCTTGAATTGGCAACGGGGCAATTACACTTGAACTTTACCCGTCACGCTGACAAGTTCCGGACGATGGCCTTCTTTGGCACAGTCGGGACGTCCGCAGAACTAGCTGAGATTGCCGAGCAGTTAGTGGGTGTAGCGACAACACCAGCCGCGGTTAAGGCCGTACTGACTCAGCCAGCAATCAGTGCCATTCTTGGTGCGGATGCCATTTCGCCAATTGTCACGGCACTCACGGAGGTGGCTGAATGAAGGCTAAGTATGACGTGAATCAGTACGTCGGGGTGCCAGTGGCTGCGAACGCTTCTGGCCAGTATGAAATTAAACGAGAACCGGATGGCGATTTTAAATTACACTCCTGGCGCACAGGACGCCACAGCAAGGGAAAGTATCGTGGTGTTGGCCAAATTTTCCTGACTGAAAATGGTCTGAAGGTGGCGGTTATTGCGGCTTATCCCGTTGCGTATAAGGACCGACACGAGTTCACCCCCATGCAGCGGCTCACTAGCGAATTTGTTAGCGACGCTGTAGTACAACTAGGTACCGAACATTTAGACGGTAATCAGTAAAACGGAACTGGTTGCCGTCTCCGGCCGTCAGGGAGGTGGTCCGCTGTGGGGACCGGGAAAAGCCATAGAGCGGTCTTTTCCCACGGGGTTAAGCCTCGGAAAGTTCGCCGAGTCTCAGCCCCGTCCCACGGTGTAATTTGGCCCAGAACGCCAAATAACACCGTTGTCACTGCGAATTACCTCCCTGACGGCCTCCGACTCATGTTGTGAGTAACGGCGGCTAGGGGTGGGGTCAGCAGTGAAAATGTCGTTAGTTAGCGTTTTTTGCTAGCTTACGACATGGGCGTCTTTGAAGACATGGGGGCTTCGTGGCTTCAAAACGAGCGGGAAGCCCGTTTTTTGGCTGAAGCGTCCCCACAGCAGGCCCCACCTCTGGTCGCCGGAGAGCGCAAATTATCAATATAAACAAAGAGAGGACCCGCCACGTAGCGAGTCCTCTCTTTTAAATTGGATCATTTCAACTGAAATCTAGTCAGGTTATTTCACAAAGTAGGCTTCCTTAAAGTTGGACTGCGTCCCCACGGTGTTGTATTGCACGCCGTTTAGCTTAGGATTGATCAAGTACGTGCTAGCCGGTTGGAACAGTGGTGTGACACCTTGATCCTGCATTAAACGGCTTTCAGCCGCAAGCAGGGTCCGCCATCGGCGATTGTTAAACGACGGGGCGTTGCTAGCCTGGGCGATGAGCTTATCGTACGCCGCACTGGACCAGTGGCCTGTGTTGGCCATGTTGGAGCTAGTGAAGAGGGCCAGCATTGCCAGGGGGTCGGCATACTGGGCGTGTTGTGTTGCCAGCGTTAGGTCAGTGTCGGTTGGACCATCCGATTGATTGACCGCCCACTCGCGAGACTTGAGTTTGATGGTCAGTCCAGGCAAGCTGGTGAGCTGGCGTTGCAAGGCTTTTGCTACTTTAAGACTGTTGGGAGCACGTAGATAACTTAGGGATAGGGTGACGTTTTTAACCCCCGCTCGGCGACGAGCCGTTTGCCATTCTTGTTTGGCAAGCTTAGGTTGGTAGGCCAGGGTTTCCTGCTTGGGCTGGGCAGCGGCAAAGTCGGCCGTTCCCTTTTGCCCCCGACTTAATCCGGCTGGGACGACACCTTGGGCGGGAAGTGAGGTCACGCCGTATGAGGCTTGTCCCAATTTCTTACGATTCAGAATATGAGAAATGGCAAGTCGCGCAAGCCGTTGCTGTAACAATTGATTAACGAGGGGATTGGGGCCCTGCTGCCGGTAATTTAAAATGACCATCTTAGAATAGGGCCGTGCCGTATAGGCTGTCTGTTTCTGATACGATTTAATGTTTTGCGTGGAGACCAACCGCACTTCATCTAGCGTCCCTTTGCGGTAGTCCTGCCACATGCTAGACGTGTTGTTATAGACGTCAACGTTGATTCGTTGGAGGTACACGTGCTGTTTGTCCCAGTAGTGCGGATTGGGAACCATGTGCCAGTGGGTCTGGGTATTGCCCTGCGTGCCGACCATAAATGGCCCAGCGTAGACTTGGTATTGGGGCTTGGTGGCGTATTTTTTGCCATATTTTTCAGCGATTTTTTGGTTCTGGGGGCCAAACAGGGGGTATGCTAGGCGTTGTGGCAGTTCGGCCATCGGATGGTCAAGGTGGACGATCAGTTTGAATTTGCTGGGTGCCGAAACGCCCAATTCACTGGCGGGAAGTTTACCGTCAAGAATTTTGCGGGCGTTGTGAATTCCCGTAAAAAGGTCGGCGTTTGGGGCCTTGGTCTGTGGTGCTAAAGCCCGCTGCCAGGAGTAAACGAAGTTCTTGGCTGTGATGCGGTCCCCATTACTCCAATAGGAATCCTTCCATAACGTAAACGTGTAGGTCGTCTTACTGGCATTGACCTTAACCTTTTGTGCGAGTGCTAATGCCGCTTGTCCATTATCCGTAGTGGTGTAGAGACCCTCAATCGTGTTATTCAGGCGACCAAATTCAGTCATTTTATCCGTGTCTAAAGTGGTTAACGGCCGGCTGGTAGCTAGCGTTAACACCTGTTTTCTGGTCATCACGCCTTGACTGTCACTGGTTGAATCTGCCCGCTGGCTAATACTGCAGCTAGTTAGGCCGAAACAGAGTAACCCAAGACCTATAACGAGTCCCCATCGTTTCACATTTACCACTCCGTTATCTATGTAATATCTTCTCTGATAATAGGGGAGTCCTGGGGTGGCGTCAAGCGTTGCTGGGCCGTTAGCTTGTCGTGGCCAGTGAAATTCGCTAGAATGTAAAAATTAAGTCTCGGTTCCTAGGAGCGGTGCTGCCAAACTTGGTTGCCACTGGGAACCATTAGAGGAGGTAGCAGAATGAAAGAATGGTCTGAGGCAACGATTCGAAAATTTCGGCAAAAGTTGCTGGCTTGGTACGATCGTGAGGGTCGCGATTTACCCTGGCGGCAGGATCACGATCCCTATCACGTATGGGTGAGTGAAGTGATGCTGCAACAAACGCAGGTCAATACGGTGATTCCGTACTACGAACGATTCATGGCGACTTTTCCGACCGTCGCTGATTTAGCGCGAGCGGATGAAGCGACCTTACTGAAGGCTTGGCAGGGACTGGGCTATTATTCTCGAGCACGAAACTTGCAGCGCGCGGCGCAACAGATCGTCACGGACTATCAGGGCGTCTGGCCCCCAACGGCGGCTACCTTGGCCGATCTAGTCGGCATTGGCCCCTACACATCCTGTGCGATTGCCAGTATTGCCTTTGGACAAGCGGTGCCAGCGGTCGATGGCAATGCCTTCCGGGTTTTTAGTCGATTATTATTGATCGATGCGGATATTGCTAAGCCCAAGACGCGACAACTGTTTGAAGAAATTATCCAACCGATTGTTGATCCGGACCGGCCGGGTGCTTTTAACCAAGCCATCATGGATTTAGGTTCCAGCTACATGACCGCCAAGAATTCTGACCCAGCCCATTCACCAGTCAAAGACTTTGATGCTTCCTACCAATTAGGTAAGGTTGAAGACTTTCCAGTGAAGACTAAGGCTCCTCGACCAAAGCTAATTGATTACTACGCCCTAATTATTCATTCACCGGCGGGGTATCTACTGGTTCAACGGACAGAACGGGAAATGTTAACCGGGTATTGGACGTTCCCGTTTGTTACGAAGGCGTCACTGCAATCAGCAGAAGCTGGTGATGAAGCGACACTGGCCCAGGATATTGAAAGTTTGGAAAACTTATTTGCCTCTGACTACCAATTACCACTCTCATTGACGATGGTCGGTGGCCGGCTAGTAAGTCATACGTATACGCATCAGCGCTGGCAGGTAAAGCTCTTGGAGGCCAACTTACCAACGACGCCAGGGTTACCTTTCTATCCGGGAAAGTGGGTGCCAGCGGGGGAAATTACGGATCTACCGCTCCCCAAAGTACAGGAAAAAGTCATGGCCCGGTATCAGAAACAAGTAGATTCGCAAGCGTTTTCAGGTAATTAGTTTCAGTTCAACACGAATTGCTGTATTATCTAGTTAACACAACGCTTAGATGAGGGAGTGACGAGTCGTGCAAACGATTTTCGATGTATTAAAACATATTTCTGTGAATCACCAAGAGGTTGAGAGCCAGCAGGTCGTCATCACCGATGCTGCCGGTAAGCCCAATGGTTTGCTGACGGATTTATTACGAGATTTGATTAATAATGCCTTATTGTTCGTGACGTTGGCCGACATGGATTCGGCACAAGATTTAATTGAACACTTACGAACCCATACACCATTGCCAGCAGATGTTTTATCGGAGTACGGAAAAATTTTAACGGAAGTTTGCGATGGGCTGAATTTTGCACCCAGAAAGGGACTAATTGAACTGATTGTTCGGCGATAGGAGTTACTAATGGTAGATGAAGATTTAATTGAATGGATGCCGGGCGCCAATACTGCGGCGCCTTTATTATTGTTACAGGGCACTGGTGGGACGAATCAAGAGATATTAAATTTTGGTCGGCGATTGGCACCCCAAAGTCCTTTGATCACGATTGCCGGGCGTCAAGGGAGTGGGGCTGAACGTCAATATTTTCGGCAGACGGCTGCGGGACCGACAGATCCACAGCAGGTCCATAACGAGGCGGCTTGGCTGGGTGAAGCGGTCACTAGTATCTGTCAGGAACACCGGTGGGACGCGGATAAGCTAATCCTGGTCGGCTACTCTAATGGGGCGGCAATGGCCGCTTATGGTGCCCGTACAGGAGTCATACCGGGACAGGCGGCCGTTTTATTTCATCCGCTATGGTTGCCAGTTGCGCACCCCGTTTCACGACCTGGTTATCAGGTCTGGTTATCCGCTGGTCAGCGAGATCTTTTAGTATCCGTGGACACAGTACAACGCGTACAAACTGCTTGCGACCAGGTTGGCGCCACCACAGAAATGTTGGTGACGGGTGGCAGTCATATGCTGACGCCGCAAGAAGTATTGGCCGCACAAACGTGGATAACACAAAATACCTAAAGGGTTGGACTAAATTTAATTCGGTTTTTTCGAACTTCCCATTTGCTATTCTGCGGAATACCTGTTATCCTATTGTTAATGTATTTATGGTTCGGAAGTTTTAAAGGCTCGACGTTCTTTAAGAATGGCTCCTTTTTACCCCAGCTTTCAAATGCAAATATTATTGCGCTATGCGCATGGAGGTTTCATTCTTATGGAACAAGGTACTGTTAAATGGTTCAACGCTGATAAAGGTTACGGCTTCATCACTTTGGAAAACGGCTCAGACGTTTTCGTTCACTTCTCTGCTATCAACAGTGAAGGCTTCAAGACGCTTGAAGAAGGCCAACACGTATCCCTTGATGTAGAACAAGGCGACCGTGGCCCACAAGCTGCTAACGTTTCGGTTGTTGACTAATTTATTTTAGCCTAAATCGAGTTTGAAAAAACCACCGACTGTGTGTCGGTGGTTTTTTTGTGTCCAAATGTCGGTAAGTATTTCACCTATCAAGTGACAGGTAAAATGCTTGTGTTCTATTATGAAAACGGTTACGATAAATTCATCTAATAAAGGGAGTTGTGCTGGATGAGTGAAAAAGTTTTTAATGCGGCAGAGTTAGCAAAGTATAATGGGCAAAATGGGCAACCGGCTTACATTGCGGTTGATCAGACGGTTTATGACGTTTCCGACAAGGCTGCCTGGGCTGGTGGCAAGCACCACGGTAATTTGGCGGGTCAGGAATTGACCCACATAATTGATGGTCAATCACCTCATGGTCGGCGAGTGCTGAAGGATTTACCAGTTGTCGGGATTTACCAAGCGTAAGCAAAAAGTGAGTGTGACCAAAGGCGGTTAATCAATGAGCATTAACGTCGATAGACGAATAATCCTGGTCTTGGATTGTTTGTCTATCGGGGTTAAGCGGAGTTGACTGCCTTTGGTCACACGTTTCGACTATATATATTCGGAATACAAAAAAAGGTCTGAGACTTTCGTCCCAAACCTTTTTTAAATGATGTCGCAAGAGAGATTCGAACCCTCGACCTACGGTTTAGAAGACCGTTGCTCTATCCAGCTGAGCTATTGCGACATAATAGGTAGTTAGCCAACAACCTCTAATTATAGAGAAGGCGAGAGGGCCTGTCAATTGTGGATATTGGGTTCGATTGACAGGAATATGGTTCTACGAGTAGAGTAAAGTTAAACGGACGGAGGTGCTCTTGTGGCAGTTGTTCACGTGATTGCGGAAATTGTGGTGTTTTTTGCGGCCATCAGTTTGATTTATTACTTTTTTCAAATTACGCAGGCGCATGGGAGTCGTAAGCAGAATTTGATTTATCTGGGCATTTCGCTGGCCGTTTTATTGGTAGCGTACCCCTTATCTAATTTAGTCGCGCAAAAACAGGTTAATCCCACCGATCAGGTTTCCAATCACGTACGAAAAATACGGGATAAAAAGCAGTCCTCGTCATCCGACCAAAAGTCTTCAGGCAGTTCTGCCAAGTCTGAAAGTAAGTAAACTACTAAAATTATCAAGAAATTCTAATAATTGCGTTCAACCCCTTGCAATCTTTCTGTAACATTACGATAATATAAATGTAACCTAAAGTTGACGGGGGGAATTGCTATGCATGCTGTAGTTATTATTTTGTTGATTATTGTGCTTGCCGGTGCGGGTCAATTGTACCTGAACAACCGAGAGGCTTTCCGTAAGAAGAGTAAGCATCTGGCGACCCGCGAAGATAAATTTCACGATAATTCAAATCGTCGATTAAGTTAACGAATCATAGCTCAGTTAAGCACTGAGCTTTTTCTTTTGACTTTTTTTCGTGAAAGTTAGCGAGCGTTCATGGGCGTCGCTCAAAAAAATTGTGATAAAGTTGGTCTAAATAAGACTGAAGTCAGGAGTTGAGAGTTATTGAACACGTTAGTATTGGTTTCCCATCCACAAATTGCGGACTCCGGGACGCAGGAATTTTTAAAGGCCAGTTTGCCTGCAGAAAATATTTCGTGGGAACACATTGAGAGTCAGACGGTTTTAGACGTTGCGTATGAACAAGCCCAATTACGGCAAGCGGACCGCATAATCCTTCAGTTTCCGTTGTATTGGTATGCAGCACCGGCCGGACTGAAGCAGTGGGAGGATACCGTTTTGACGCGATCCTTTGTCTATGGTGATCACCGATACCCCTTAGCTGGCAAGGAGCTCGGGGTGGTCGTGACCACCGGTATGCCCGCCGAAGCATTTCAACGGGGCGGTGCGGAAGGCTTAACACTGGATGCCGCACTCGCGCCGCTGGCGGCGGTGGCACAACGAGCGAAAATGACCTGGCTACCAACGTTTGCCATTCATCAGTTTAGTTATCTGGATGAGCCGGCTAAATTACGCTTGGTCATTGCCTATCAACGGTATTTGACTCAGCAACAACCAGATAGTTTAAAGAACCGTCAGGCGTGGTTTAGCGACCATTTGGCGACAATGATTGCGCAATTGGCTGAGCAAGACCAGTCAACTGGCCGCCTAATCGAAGAGGCATTTAAGCAGAAGCAGACGGACCTGGAGACACTCCAGGATACTCTGGCAATGATAAAGGAGCAGGAAGATGACTGAAGAGGATACGGTGTGGCTTCACCAGGCCATTCAAAAGTTAGCTAGTCGTCAGGCCAAGTTTACGGACAGGGCGTTCTGGCTAGCATTAGATGAAGTCGTTAGGGAGCAGGACCAACGCCATGACCAACTGGGTGGCGAAGTGGATGGTCGGACCTGGAGTCCCGACCGCTGGTGAGCCAGTGGCATTAAAAAAGCCGTGGCGCTAGGCCACGACTGATTGATTTTACAAGGATTTATTAAAGGTGATCGCTCTTAGCTTAATTGACGGTCCAGAGCGGCCCAGTGATTAATGGGGCCAAACTTGTGGCCGACTTCGATTGGTTCACCGATGGCAGCGTTCACGAATTGCTTGGCAATTTGAATGGCCTTTTTCATAGGAGTTCCCTTAGCCAGTTCAGCAGTAATGCAGGCTGAGAGGGTGTCTCCCGTTCCGTTGACCCGGTCGGTCTCGTGGTAAGGCTCGCTTAACCAGAAGCCCTCACCGGACTCGAGAAGCACGTAATCGCGGACCTCTTGTTGATTGGTGTCGGCGTGGCTCCCCTTCGTGATAATGTTCTTGGCACCCATAGCTTGCATTTTCTTGGTGGCCAGTACCATGTCATCGTCGTTCTTGATTGACATTTCGGCGATCTTTTCGGCTTCGTAGAAGTTGGGAGTCAGTACGGTAGCCAATGGCAATAGGTCAGTTCGCAGGGTGTTGAAGGCACTTTCTTCCAATAATTGGTTACCGTGCTTAGTCATAATGACTGGATCGACAACGAGCGGTCCAAAGTCTGCCTTTTGATAATTTTTTACGACGGTTTCAATCAGTGCTGAGTCAGCCAGCATCCCGGTTTTTGATGCCCGAATCTGGTAATCATCAGCGAGGTCGGCAAATTCTTGATCGATAAAATCCGTGGGCATGGGAACGCTGGCGTGAATCCCATAGGAGTTACCGGCGACACAGGCAGTCATTACGGAAGCGCCGTAAATACCACGGGCGAAAAACGTATGTAAATCAGCTTGCATACCAGCGCTGCCGTCACTATCAGAGCCAGCAATGGTTAAGGCTTGTGGGTAAGAATTAGTCATGAGTCTCGAAACCTCCAAATGAAAGATATAAAACAAGTTCAGCATAGCATAACCATCTGTGGAAGCGCCACCACTTGGGCTAAATTTATTTATTTATACTAGGGCAGGGGGGAGTCAGTATGACCAAAAGTATCGGGTATTTAGGCATTTGGTTGGGATTCGGTGCGTTGGCGAGTTGGGCGGCCTTGTCGGGGGCGTTCAATAGTCTTTATCAACTATTTCACAACGAACCGGTGACTTTGACGCTCGGACTAGGGTTAACTGTGATAAGCTTAATAGGAATCGTTCACTTCGCTAGACGGAGCCCTTGGTGGTGTTTAGTGCCGGCCACCTGCTTGGCTATCTTGGTCACGGCAGGGATGGTCGCAGACAGTACCGTCCTCTTACTCGGACTGACGATTCCCGGTTTCTATTGAAAAAATCGTGTACAGGAGGTAGGTTAACGCGCATGTTAATTCAACAAGGACTTATTGAGAACGCAACGCAACCACAAGATATTCGGATTGAGGATGGTAAATTTACAGCTATTGCTGACCATTTGACACCCCAAGATGGTGAACAGGTAATTGATGCAACGGGGAAGCTAATTTTGCCACCGTTCGTCGACCCGCACGTTCACTTGGATAGCACCATGACCGCTGGGGATCCTGAATGGAACCAGTCTGGTACCCTATTTGATGGGATTCGTATTTGGTCCGAGCGGAAGAAGACGTTGAGCATTGAAGACGTCAAGACCCGTGCACGGCAAGCACTGGAACGTCAAGCGGCCAATGGTATTCAATTCGTCCGTTCTCACGTTGACGTAACAGATCCTAGCTTAACGGCCTTAAAAGCACTGATTGAGGTGCGTGATGAGGTCAAGGACTTTATTGAACTCCAACTGGTAGCTTTCCCACAAGAAGGAATTTTATCATTCCCTCATGGTAAGGAATTGATGGAACAAGCTGCCAAGTTGGGTGTGGACGTCATTGGCGCCATTCCTCACTTTGAATTTACACGAGAATACAGTGTTGAGTCACTTCACTTTGCCGTTGACCTCGCTCAGAAGTACGGTAAATTGGTTGATGCGCACTGTGATGAAATTGACGATCCCGCTTCTCGCGGCCTAGAAACGTTGGCCACGTTAGCACTGGAGACCGGTTTGGGCGACCAAGTAACGGCTAGTCATACGACGGCGATGGGGTCTTACAACAATGCTTACGCCTACAAATTGATGCGGTTACTGCAGATGTCTCACATCAACATGATTTCTAATCCACTGATCAATACCCACTTGGGTGGCCGATTCGACACTTATCCCAAGCGTCGCGGGTTAACGCGGGTCAAGGAATTAAACGCGGCCGGCGTTAACGTGGCCTTTGGTGAAGATGACATCAAAGATCCGTGGTACCCAATGGGGGATGGTAACATGTTAGACTCCCTGCACATGGGTATCCATGTGACGCAAATGATGGGCTACGACGACATTATGAATTCCTATCAATTTGTGACGACCCACGGTGCCAAGGCGATGCACGTTACCGACCACTATGGCCTGACTGCTGGCAAACCAGCTAACCTGATTATTATGAATAATGATAACTTCTACAACGCTTTGAACCAACGCTCTGAAGTTCTTTACTCGATTCACCATGGTAAGATTGTGGTGAAGACCGATCCGAAGCAGGTGCATTTGGACCTGTAATTTAAATGGCCGCCTCCGGCTGCCAGGCACGGCAACCGCTGTGGGGACCGGAGAAAGCCGAAGAGCGGTCTTTCTCCTCGACTGAGAGCCTCGGGAACTCGCCGAGGCTCTCAGCTCGTCCCACGCTGTAGATTAGCTAAAGACGCTAATCAACACCGTTGACACTGCGGTCGTCGTACCTGGCATCCTGAGGCTACGGTTGAGTGGGCTTGCAACTAGGGTTCTGCTAAAATGGCACAATTCTGGTTGTTGCTGTGAACATGTAGCCCAAGGATTAGGTTGCTCAGCTTTTACCACAGTTAGACTTTTAAAACTTAATTTAATTAATGGCTGGCCTGTTTTATACAAATAAAACAGGCCGGTTTTTTATTTGGGTCACCAATTTGACTGAACAAAATAAAAACGTCGCTATCACAACCAGTTGACTGGTCTTGATGGCGACGCTATTGTTTGCGTTTATTTTTTTGCTTTGGAGCGCTTGGCCTTTTGGACGGTTGTGACGCTGATTGGTTTCTCAGCTGGCGCAGCCTTCTTCTTTTCAAGGTGTAGTGAGCGTAGTTGTTCTTTCAAAGTTTCAATTTCTGCGACGTGTTCCGTCTTCCATTCCTTATACGATTTCGCGGAATCCGTATCGTTAGGCTTGAGGCCAGTGTTTAACCAGAAACAAGCTTCGGAAAGGCTAGGAAAGTTGTGAATCCATAACGTTTGACCGTTATCGGAATCAAAGGCCACGTAGGAGCGGAAATGCTTTTTAAGAAATGTATGCCGGCGAATCTTAAACGCTTCACGTTTACGGGTTAGTCGGTAGTCTGGTAAAATGTATTGACCGGAGATAGCTAGCTGCGGAAAACGTTCATCGCGTTGTTCGCGCTGGTCCTTTAACATTTCACGGGCTTGGTCAACGGTAATAATGGATGCACGGATCGGATTCTTCATGAAAAACCCCCTCTTAGAGTTGGAAAATTAAGTGATTCTGTGGTGCTCCGGTCAATACTCACACATACTAGGTTAGCATAATCTAAAAGTTATGAAAACAATTTACACTTTAAATTTAGGCAATTTAAAAGAATCACTAGAAACGGCAGTTGAAAAGTTTACCTAGGTGTTACAAAGATGGTAACGGCTACACAAAAGTGGTAATTGCCGATTTCACTGATAGGTCGGTAAAGTATGGTAAACTAGCTAAGATTAGTTTGAAAGCGGGGATTCAATTGGCACAAAAGTACTACGCAGTCAGGAAGGGTCGGCAACCGGGAATCTACCGGACCTGGCCAGAAACACAGAAACAGGTCAGTGGTTTTTCTGGTGCGCAATATAAGAGTTTTGCCTCAGAAAATGAGGCCAAGGCCTTCATGCAGGGAACGGCTGGTAGTGCAAAACCAGCGCCAACTACGGGACGGCGGCAACCGGCCGCCCGTTCCCAACAAGCTCAGCCTAGTAATCAGCTTCCGGCAACGATTACAGTGTACACGGATGGTGGTTCTCGGAATACGGGAAACGTTGCTGGTGGACACGTCAAGACGGCTGATAAGGCTGCTTGGGCTTACCGAATCGAATTACCAGATCGCGTTGTCACTGGGTCAGACGGTGAATTTGGTGCAACGAATAACCGGATGGAAATCATGGCTTTTCTGAACGCCCTCAAGCGGTTAGAATCTCTGGGTGAGACGGCGACGGGCATTCAGTTCGTCTTGGATTCTCAGTATGTATTGAATGCTGTGACCAAGGGGTGGCTAGCTGGCTGGAAACGGCGTGGTTGGAAACGCTCTGCCGGACCGCTAGTTAACGCAGAATTGTGGCAAGCGGTCGACCGTTTGTTACCGCAATTTACAGGGCTGACGTTTGCTTGGACGAAGGGGCACGCGACTAATCAAGGCAATGTGTTCGTCGATCATTTGTTGAATCAGACGATGGACCAAATGGTTCCTGGGCAGGCGGCACCGAAGACTTCAGCGGATACGCAAGTTGGAAAGCCGGAATCAGCTAAACTTGATTCAACCCATCAAAGTCGCGAGCAGTCCGTTGCTGATATTGCGCGAAATTTACAAAACCTACCGTTTAACGACGATTAAGGCTATAATAGTTTCATAAATATTATGCGGGTCATCTATTTGGGGGAAACGTTCAAGCTAGATGATAAATTGAACACTGAACAAAAATTGTAGTGAATGGGGTACCGATGATGCAAGTTAAAATGATTCCATATTTGGAATTTGAAAATGCGAAAGAGGCAATCACATATTACCAAGATGTCTTTGACGCCAAGAACGCCTACCGAGTCAGTCCAACACCAGAGGAAGCCGAACGTTTAGGCCTGGAACCCACGGTCGACTTGGAACAAATCACCATGCGTGGTGGTTTTCAAGTTATGGGACTAGATATTCAGTGTGCTGACGCTTTAATGGGGCAACCGACGTCGTCCACTCAGATTTCACTCATGATTGCTGTGGATGAGGATGACAGTGCGAGTGTTAAGGCACTAGCTGCACTTTATCAACAGCTAGTGAAATCTGATGTAAAGGTTATCAGTCCGTTTACGGCGCAGCGGGCCGGCGGTAAGATGGGGCAAGTGGTTGATGCGTACGGCATTACTTGGATCTTACGGGAGCAGGGCATGACGTTCACCGAAGATACAGCGAGTGATTCAGAATAGAAATAGCAGTATGCAAAGTGGTGAAGACACAAGTCTTCACCACTTTTTATTTGTTCTGCTAGAGTTTGAAAGATAAATTTTTGATTTAATAGTATTAGCAAAATGGGTACTGCTAAATTTGCACTCCGGTGGCCAGGGATTCCGCCTGCTGTGGGGACGCTTCAGCCAAAGGGCGGGCTTCTCGCTCGATTTGAAGCCACGAAGAACCCGTGTCTCCAAAGTCGCCCGTGGTGTAAGCTGGCCAAAAATCACCAGCAAACACCACTTTCACAGCTGGCTACATCCCTGGCCACCTCGGGTTTGATTGTGTTTTGTTATGATGAACGCTGAAAGATTTCTCGCGCCCCGTATGGCAGCCTCACAGACAGCAGATTAGTTGGCAACAAAATACTTTGTGAGCCGAGAGGTCGCCAGCTATGGGCTCAGGCGCGTCGTTCTGCTTAGTTAGTCGGTGGTTTTCCGACTGACTTAGCTGAAGACCAAGCTTGGAGACTCGGGGCTTTCGAGGCTTCAAGTTGTGTCCGCACCGTTCCAGCCCATAGCTGGCGGCCGGTAAGGCGGAAGGACATACTAGGTCGCCTAGTATTGTTTCTATATCCGACTTTATGGCTTTTAAAAGCTTTCAACCTTCAGTTGCTCTAGAAAAGTGTCGCTCGCAAGGCCTTTTTAAAAAGTGTTATGATTAAAAACAAGAGGAGTGATTGATAAACATGGCAACTGCACGAGAAAATATGACGGCCGGTAAGCCCTATGATCAATTCGATAAGGAACTGATCGATCGTCGAGTTCTGGCTCGTAAGACCCTGAGAGCCGCCAATCAAATTGATGACAACGGTGAACGGATGGCGGCGTACAAGCGCTTAATGCCAGACGTTGGCGAAGGTTTCTTCGTTGAGGCTGAGTTTATGTTTGATTACGGCTGGAATATTCATATCGGTGACCATTTTTATGGGAATTATGATATGACTTTGTTGGATACCTGCCCAATCACGATTGGCTCGCACTGTTACTTTGGGCCCAACATCGGCCTGTACACGCCAGTTCACCCATTGAATGCGATGGCCCGTAAGGCTGACGTTGAAATGGGCGCCCCAATTACGATCGGTGATAATGCTTGGTTAGGTGGCCGGGTGACAATTCTGCCTGGTGTGACGCTGGGCAATAACGTTGTGGTTGGCGCCGGTTCGGTTGTCACCAAGTCCTTTGGCGATGATGTGGTAATTGCTGGTAACCCAGCCCGGGTCATTAAGCAAATTGATAACGGTGCGACTGGTGACGCTGCAGCTCGTGAACAGTGGCCAGATTTACTGAAATAAGCGTCCGGTCTTGAAATTCTAATCAAATTCTTAGATTCCAATGGCTATCGGATGTGTAACCGCTCTATTTCCAGTAGAAATTTCTTATTCATCCGCAAGATTTTACTAATTAATCCTTCTGCGTATAATAGACTTTGGATATCGCTTCAAAGAGATTTACGTAAGCAATTTGTATTTAACGTTTAAGCGCTGTGCAGGTGGCTCGTATGACGACCCTGAACTAGCGCTTTTTTCGTACAATCTCACGAGGCAGCGTCCGCTGTAGGTTTGGCCTGCAGGAAACAAATGAGGAGGATTATTTATTTTAGCGCGTAAAAATATTGATAAGTTAGTATTCGTACCAACCATCGTTTTATTTATTCTCGCGTCATTGCTATTTATTTTAGGCGGCGGCCAGTTACAAGCCGGCCTGAGTTCAATATTGAACTGGATTGATACTCGCATGTCATGGGCCTATATGATGGTGTACGTGGTCAACTTTTTATTTTTTATGTATTTGGCATTTGGTAAGTTTGGTAAGGTTAAATTGGGTGACCCCGAAGACAAGCCCCACTACAGCAACTTTCAGTGGGGGAGCATGGTCTTCGCTACGGCCATCGATGCCAGTATTTTGATGCTGTCCATCGTTGATCCCTTACGGTACCTGCAACACCCAGCGTTTGGTTTGAAGCCATTCTCTAGTGATGCGTACGGTGCCGCCCACATGTTGGGGCAATTCAACTGGGGTCCCATGGCCTGGATGATGTTCGCACCAGCCACGATTGCGATTGCTTACGTTCTGTACGTTAAGCATGGTAAGGTTCAACGGGTTTCCGCTGCCATTACCAGTTTGCAGGGGGATAGTCGCGGCAAAGTGGTTGCACGGCACGTCATCGACTTCTTAGTGGTCTTTGGAATCATGGGGGGCATTGGCTCCTCAGTCGGAATGGAAATTCCCATTATTTCCAAAGTCCTGAGCCGGCTTACCGGTGTGCAAGACAATTTGATGCTAAAAATTGAGCTCTTTATTATTCTGTTTATCTTGTTTGCTGTCACGGTTTTCCACGGTTTGAATGGTGGAATCAACCGGTTGAGTTCAGCTCATATCTGGACGGCACTGGGGTTATTAGCCATTATCTTGGTCATCGGACCAACGGTTTACATTTTAAATTCTGAAACGAACAGTTTAGGTTTGATGGCACAAAAGTTTGTGTCCATGTCGACCAACACGTTGCCCAACGGGGGGAGCAGTACCGCACAGCAGGAAACGATTTTCTACTGGGGCTGGTGGTTGTCTTACATGCCCGTTATGGGACTGTTCATTGCCCGGATTTCTAAAGGCCGGACGATTCGTCAGGTCCTCGTGGGGATGTTGACTTATGGTGCTTTGGGTTGCATGAGTTTTTACGCCATCTTTGGTGGCTACTCTCTGTGGTTGCAACGCACCGGGGCCGTTAACTTGGTTCACATCTTGAATACACAGGGTCAGGCTGCCGTGGTTGCCACGGTCATTGCCACCTTGCCATTTAAGATGATCATCTTGGCGCTCTACTGTATCTCTTGTTTCATCTTCTTAGCAACGACCATCTCGTCATCAGCGTTTATCGTTTCTTCGTTCACCAGTCTGCACTTGGATGATGGGGAAGAACCTAGTCGTTGGAACCGGATGATCTGGGTCGTCGTCTTCATCTTCTTCTCCTTCGGGATTGTGATGGTGGGAGGCTTCAAGACCGTTCAAACGGTCTCGACGATTGCCGGATTCCCATTGATGATTGTCTGCCTGTTGTTGTTGCATTCCATTTGGCACATGTTAACGGCCAAAAATGCTGTGGCACCAGTCGTGGTTCCACAACCAGTTGTGATTCGCCGGATTACGGTAGAATTGCCACGGGCGGTTCGCGGACCAATGATTTTGTCACCAGACCACGCTAATTAAACGACCTTAAGCGAACGGGTAGCCTGAACTTTGTCAGGTTACCTGTTTTTTGTTGCGCAAACAAAGATGACTGAGTAAGGTCGCCAATGTCTCTTTACAAGGAAGCAACGGTGGTAGGACTGAATGGTCAAATTAATCAGTCATTATTAGTATCATTGGTTTATATCCACGAGTGGCGTTTTGAGGGTGACCAATTTGATTCTAGGTAAATCATCGCGTTGCGGATTAAACTACCAGAGACATCCGATAAGACCCGTTAGGCGGGAATCTTGCGGGCAGACTGTTGGCGGCTTAGTAAATTGATTCCTGGTGCTTGCCCATGAATTTGGTGGCCGCAATTAGGGAGGCGTGAACACTTTTTAGGTAATTAGCGCGCTACTCTTGAGAGTAGAGGTATGATACAATGAAGCCGAATCATCCATTGGAGGGAAAATAACTTTATGGCAGATGAAAGTAACAATCCGCTGTTTTTCCGGCGTATTTTAATTACGATCGATGAGGACGACCGTCCATCGACCAGCCGGGCTTTTCGGTTCGCAATGACTATGGCGCGCGACTATCAAGCGCATTTAGGTATTGCATCTGTTTTGGAAAATGATGACATTAGTATTTATGAGTCCTTGATGCCAGCTAAATTGAACGAACGACGGAATCATCTCCGTCGGATCGTTAAAGAGTATGCCGACAAGGCAACTGCATTTGGCGTTGAACAAGTTCGGCCCATTGTGGCTGAAGGTGGCGACGTGGACGACGTGATTCTGCAAAAGATTGTGCCAGATTTTCAACCTGACTTGATTGTTTGTGGGGCCGACGTAGATTTTGCTAGCCATGGTCATCCGGGGGCAATTGGTCTGCGGTTGACGAAAAAGTCTGATGTCTCAGTTATTGTGATTCGTTAGGGGCTTGGTAGTCGGCTATAGCGGTCAGGGCGATCGTTAGCGTTGCCAATCGGGCGGACTTTAAGGTTAGTTTTTGATAAGGTATTTTAGCAAAAAGCACATTGAACTTTCCACGAGGAAGGTCCAATGTGCTTTAATTAGTTGCAGTGTAATCATGATGAATCGACTTAGTCAGTTTGGCGGTTAAGTTAGCCTATTCAGTCAAAATATGCCTATCAGTTATTAATCCACACATATTTTGGTGTATAATAGGCATACTCGAAACGCTTTCAAAGGGGGAGTTCTGATGCAGAAACCAGCAGTTCAGGGATTCTTGTTTGATTTACACGGCGTAATCGCCGATTCATGGCAGTACCACTTAGCCTCATGGCGGCAAATCGCGCGAGAACTCGAAGTTCCGTGGACACCACAGCTTGCTGAGGTACTACCGGGTATGAGTCGGCGTGATTCATTGAAGACCATTTTAAGTTCTGATGGGCGTCAGTCCGAGTTCACGGCGCCACAGTTCCAAGCCATTGCCACCCATGAGAATGAGTTGTATCAACAGATGATTACCAAAATGACACCAGCCAATCGGTTACCTGGCGTAACCAGTTTTTTGGATGAGTTGGTGGCGGCAGGCTATCCAATGGCTCTGGCCTCAGCGTCGACCAACGCACCGGCTGAAATTGATCGGTTGGGGTTGACTGGATTCTTTTCCAAAATTGTCGCAGCAGTGCAGCTTCAACACAGCAAACCCGCACCTGACGTATATTTAGCTGCAGCGAAGCTGGTGGGATTGCCACCGGAAAACTGCGTGGCATTTGAAGACACAGTCACCGGAATGCAATCGGCTAAAGCTGCGGGATGTTACACGGTAGGCGTTAATCAACGGAAGTTACCAGGAGCAGATGCCATGCTGGCAGATACGACACACCTTAGTCTTGCAACCGTGCTGCGGGCACTTGGCCAGCCAGTCGGGTGAGCACAAAGTCCTTCAAAATGATGGCTTGGTTGTGTTCCTCATCCTTGGCACCGTATAAGAAGATGACGTCCTGGGTGGCTAATTGGTCAGCAACTAATGTTAAGAAGTCGGGCAGGGCGTCATTAGCGGCGAGCTCAGTAAGATATTTTTGTTTGAACTCTGGGAACTTAGTCGGTTCGTGGTTGAACCACTTACGCAGTTCGGTCGTGGGCCCCATCTCCTTTTCCCAGGAGGCCAGTTGGGCGTTGACCTTAGAAATACCACGCGGCCAGAGTCTATCGACCAGGACGCGGTAGCCGTCTAAATCGGCTGGTTTTGTATAGATACGTTCACATTTAATAGCCATTTTCATACCATCTCCATGTGTCCCAGTTTACCATCTCTGTTTTGAGAATTAAATCTTAGTTGATGATTAAAATTGCTGTGCTCCGGCAGCCCGGGACGAAACCAGTCGTGGGGACCGGAGCAAGCCAAAAATCGGTCTTGCTCCTCGACTTGAAGCCACGAAACTCACGTGTCTTCAAGCTCGTCCGTGGTGTAAACTGGCTGAAGAAACGCCAGTCAACACCACTGTCACGACTAGTTTCGTCCCGGGCTGCCTCCGACTTAGGTTGTGGTCGTTACTAGGAATTAGTTGGGTGTGTCATATTGATGGTGAGCAGTAATTCGGAGACGCAGAGGTTGGATTTAGTTCAGAAATTTAGCCGGAGGTCGTCAGGGAGGGGCGGCTGTGTTGATGGTGTTAGGCCGGGCGGTTGGTTTTTCCCGGTCTTACAGCATGGGTCGAGCTTGGAGACCCGCGGTTTTGGCGGGACTTCAAGTCGAGCCGAAAGCCCGGTATTTGGGCTGAAGGCGACCCCACAGCGACCCCACAGCGGCCCCTCCCTGGCGGCCGTAGGCGGACAATCTTGACGTATGTTAATAAACAAAGGAAGCGACTAAAACCATGACAAATGAGTTGGCAGAGTTCTACGCGGGCCGCTCTACCCCAGAGATTACGCAAGACCTGCTGGGTCACGAGTTGATCTACGGTACGCCGGCCGGCAGAATGAGCGGGTGGATCATTGAAGCGGAAGCCTATTTGGGTGAACAGGATACCGCAGCGCATGCCTTTAATGGGCGGCATACGGCCGCTAACGCTGCTTTGTATGATGCACCAGGCACCATCTACATTTACATTTTACGCGGCTACTACATGTTGGACGTGGCTACTCAGGCGGCGGGGACACCGCAAGGAATCTTGATTCGGGGAATTGAACCCCACGAAGGGTTAGACCTCATGCAGCAGCACCGTGACAAGCCAGTTCCAGATATTAGTAACGGTCCTGGCAAGCTGACAGCGGCTATCGGGTTACAATCCAAGGACCTGAACCGAACGCTACTCGGCACACATAATTTAACGATTACAGCAGAAAAGACGCGTCAACCAAAGGAAGTTGCGGCCACATCGCGGGTCGGGGTCAGTGCAGGTAGCTGGCAGGATCGACCATTACGGTTTACGGTCGCGGGAAACCCCTTTGTTTCCGGCAGTCGTAAACGCGATTGGGACCGGGATAATCACGGTTGGCAGAACTAGGCGTTGATGGGGGGATTTTGGTATAATAGCCCCATAACGTTTTAAGGGATGGCATAAGTTTATGAATATAGATATTTTTATTGAAACACGGAAGCGACTGCATTTGTCGCAAGACCAGTTGGCTAACGGTATTTGTACACAAGCAACTCTCAGTAAATTTGAACGTAACGGCAAAGTTCCTTCTTTAAAAATTCTTCTGCAACTGTGCGATCGTCTAGAATTAACGTTAAATGATCTTTTTCCGTTAAACCATGATGAAGACTCTGTTCGTTCGCAGGCGTTGGAGCAGGCTGAATTTCAATTGCTGATCGGTGAATACAAAGAGGCCGCAGCTAGCCTGAAAAAGTTAGGCAATCCAGAGACTGGTACGTTGACCTTTCAAATGCGGTTTTACTTCATTCGGGGGTATATCACGGCGCTGACCGGTGGTCCCATTGCCGACTCGCTCTACGACTTTTCACAAATTTTAAACCGATTCGATGAAGGTCATCACTCTATGTATTCCATGCTGGCTTACACTGGGATGGGGATTGCTTATAGTAATGAAGATGATGATGAACGGGCTGGTTTCTACTTCAATAAGGTTGCCGGTGAGATCCGAAATCTGAGCTTTAAGAATCGTCACAGTATTTGGCGCGCCCTGAACGTTATTTTTTACACGGGTCAATTTTATGGTCGCAATGGTGAATTGAAGAATAGTAATGACCTGTTGACCTATGGGGTTGAGGTCTGTGCGCGCTTCCACGTGACCTACTATTTAGCGCGTATCTTGTATCAGCGCGCCTTGAACCAGCAGCGGTTGCAAGGAGATCCCCACCAAATTAAGCAGGACCTCCAAGATGCTTCGGCGTTTGCCCGCTTGAACAGCAATACGAAGCTATTACAGATGATTGAAGAATTCCCATTTAATGATTAAAGAAAGCTGTTCTGGACAGCAAAAAGGTACCGAGACAATCGTCTCGATACCTTTTTTGGTTTAGCTTAGATTTAGTAAGGCTTACGGCCAAAGTGTACCGCGGCCGCACCCAAGTTGAATTGCTGATAATGAACCTGACGGAGGCCAGCATCCCGAAACATTGTAGCCAGCTCAGTCACACTCACGAATTGATGTGTCGACTGTTGCAGGTAATTGTAGGCTTGGTAATGGTGCGCCAGCTTACCCATCAAGGGCACGATGTGACCGAAGTAAACTTGCCAGCCTGTGTGAATCACTGGATTGGTTGGTTGTGAAGTCTCCAGACAAACGACCTGTCCCCCCGGCTTAACTACCCGCGTCATTTCACGTAAAACTTGGTTTGCATCCGGGACGTTACGAAGGCCGAAGCCAATCGTGACAAGATTAAAACTGTTATCTGGATAGGGGAGGTGCATGGCATCCCCCTGACGTAGCGTAATGCGGTCCGTTAAACCAGCTGCTTTAACCTTGGGACGCGCCTCACGTAACATGACGCCACTAAAGTCGAGGCCAACTACGCGTCCCGCCGGACCAACAGCATTTGCCAGCGCCAACGTCCAGTCGCCGGTGCCACAGCAGAGGTCGAGGGCGAAGTCACCCGAATGAATGGTGGTTGCGTCCATCACGCGTTGCCGCCAGAGGCGGTGAGTCCCCAGACTGATTAGATTGTTCATCTGATCATACTGGGGGGCGATACCATCAAAAGTGGCTTGCACTTGGTCTTCAGGTGTTTGATTGGTCAGGGGCATGTAGATGACCTCCTTTAGTCTGAATTATAGCAAGTATTTAGCGTCAATATCTGGGTCTTGTGACGTCAGGATCTTAGGACCATCGTCGGTGATCACCAACGTGTGTTCGTACTGAGCGGACAATGAGCCATCGGCCGTTGCGTAGTACTCCCAAGACTTGTCAGGAACTTCTTTAGAAATAATTTCCCAAGTGCCTAAGTTGATCATGGGTTCGATGGTAATCGTCATGCCAGCCCGCAAACGTAACCCACGGCCTGCTTCACCATAGTTAGGAACGTTTGGTTGTTCATGCATGGTTGGTTGAATCCCATGGCCAATCAGTTCACGGACATCGCCCATGTGTTCTTGGCCTTCCGTGTAAGCCTGAATTGCGTGACCAATGTCACCGATACGGTTACCGACAACGGCTTGGTCAATCCCCAGGTAAAGGGACTTCTTCGTAACATCCATCAGATGTTGCGCTTCGTCACTGATTTTACCAACGGCGTAAGTCCAGCAAGAGTCACTTTCAAAGCCATCTAAGTTGACGGTCATGTCAACGGCCACAATGTCGCCTTCCTTGAGCAAGAGTTCCTTGCGGGGAATGGCGTGGGCCACTTCGTCGTTAACACTGACACAGGTAGCGTACTTGTAGCCTTCAAACCCTTTTTCTGAAGGGGTGGCACCGTGTTCAGCGATGTATTTGTTGGCAAAACGTTCGATTTCCCAGGTAGAGATACCTGGCTTGATGATGTCCCGTAAGCCCTTGTGGACACCAGCTAAAACGGCACCAGATTCGGCCATTTTCTTAATTTCACGATCAGATTTAATGGTTATCAACGTGTTACCTCCTAAAAAATATGTTCACTTCTAATGTACACCTAATCAGTCATTTAGGCGACTCAGCCGAATAAGTTCGATACGGCAGGAACGACCGAACGAGAAAAGTCTCGTTCGGTCGCTGATTAGTCCGCTTTAAGCTGATTGATCTTACCGTCGTTGACCTGAGTCAAGATTCGCTTGGCCTCGGTGATCCGTGCATCGCATAAGAAGTGCATGGAATTATCCTTTTCGTCTTCGGCGCGCTTCATTTGTTCCGTGAGAAAGTCAATTTCATCTTTTAAATAAGTCACTAAGTCCATGGTCCGCCCTCAATTCTTTGCGTAGTCCGCAATAACTGGTCTTAAAGACCCAGCCACATAATAATTTCATTGTACCAAAGTTTGCGCCATAAGTAACTTGATTGAACAGGGACCAATCGGTTTACAGTCCCCGTCAAAAGGACTACGATAGAAACCAGTTGATAATGTTTCTAAAGTAGCGTGAGGGAGTGAGTGTCTTGGATTCAGAGGCAATTGATTTACAGGGGCGGCCATATAGTCATCTGGCCTTTATTTGGACGTTGTTGGCGGGGACCTTTACCATGTCGATCAGCCAGTCGTCGCTGTCGACGGCGTACCCAACGTTGATGCGGTACTTCAACGTGCCAGCGTCAACCGTTCAGTGGCTGACGACGGGATTTATGTTGGTGATGGTCGTGATGATGCCAGTCAGTCCGTGGTTGTTAAATAATATCCGATTTCCGGTGCTCTTTGTGACCGTACTAGCGTTGTTTGATGTTGGGACGTTTATTATCTACTTAGCCACCAGTTTTCCATTAATGATGCTGGGGCGGGTCATGGAAGCCATGGCGGTCGGCATCATGTTTCCGTCCTATCAGACAGTGATGCTGCGAATCACCCCAGAAGCGCAGCGAGGGAGCGTCATGGGATTTGCTGGACTGATCATGGGTTCGGCATTAGCAGTTGGTCCAATTATTTCGGGAATTGTTTTGAAATATACCAGTTGGCAGGGACTCTTCGTTGTCTTCATGATGATTATCACGATTGTGTTCTTAATTGCCATCAAAACTATTAAGGACGTCATGCCCCAGCACAAGGCCCACCTGGACTACTGGTCCGTTATCAGTAGCGTTGGTTTTATTGGGATTCTGTACGTCGTTAACCAAATCGGTAAGGCGGCAGTCAATTGGGGTGTGATGGGCGGCCTACTGGTAGTCAGTCTGCTAGCGGTAGCTTACTTCGTCTTTCGCCAATTTCACGTGGCCACGCCCTTGCTGGATCTGCGTGTGCTGAAGACAGCCAACTTTGACTTGGCCGTCTTATTGACGGGAACTTCCTACATTGCTTTAATCGTGGTTACGATTGTCTTTCCGCTATACTATCAAGAAGTCCTGGGGATTTCGCCATTTGCTTCGGGGATGGCCTTAGTTCCTGGGGCCGTGGTCCTAAGCTTGTTGAACCCGTTGACAGGGAAATTGGCTGACCGTATTGGATTTAAAGCCACCATGCTGACTGGGATGTCGATGATTGTCCTGGGCTGGTTATGGTTGGCCGTGGTTGGTGGCAAGCAGTCACTGATTGCGATGATTTTAATCGCTGCCCTGATTGAAGGGGGTAACGCGTTTGTGATGATGCCGGCCGTGACTTTGGGGGCTAATTCCTTACCGGACCAGTTGATTTCTCATGGGACCGCGGTAATTACCACGGTTCGCCAAATTTTGGGATCGACGGGGGTTGCCGTGGCAACCCTGATTTTAGCCACCGTGACGGCAGGACAGTTGAAGGTGACTTCAGCGGTTACCGCTAGCCTAGCCGGGTACCATGCGGTTTTCTGGACATTTCTAGGGGTTGCGGTTGTTGGCTGGATTTTCGCTGCCATGCTTCGTGACGGTCGGAAACAGGCGTGATACTGTCCGCCGCTAGTGGTCAGGCAGCTCCGCCTGTGGGACCGTCTAAAGCCTGTGAAGCGGTCTTTAGACTCGCCTTTAAGCCTCAAGAACCGTGAGTCTTAAAGGTCGTCCTAGTCCTGTAAGCCCCAGAAAACCACTCGGGCTAACAGGACCTTCACGGGCTACGTACCTGACCACTAGCGGCTCAGATAGTCGACGCCACTGCTTGCTTGTTAGGTGGATTGCTTGACGGTTGTCGATGGTGTTATATGATACTGAAAATAAAAATGGCTGTTGTGCGGTTGCAACAGTCATTTTTTATACTTATAAAGGGTGAAAGTTCCAAAATCATTATCAAACCAAGAATAATAAGGCATTATAGACGTGAAATTGGACCTGCGGCTGTCAGAGATTCCGCCTGCTGTGGGGAACGCCTACGGCCTGAAGATCGGTCCTTCGGCTCGGTTTGAAGCCTGGAAAAAATCACCAGTCTCCAAACACGTCCCACGCTGTAAGCCGAGAATCGGCTAACACCGTCGACACAGCTGGCTCCACCTCTGACCCCCTCCGGTTAAACGGGTTCATGGAAACTAAGCCAGCTTAAATGTCTGACTAAACATCAATACCCAATCCTTGTTGTATCAGGAATAGTGGGTGTTTCAGTGCTTTCAGCCTTCAGTTGTAAGCCGAACGTTGAAAGCATTGTATGCCAGTTGGACTTGTTGTGACAATGATAGTGGGGAAAATTAGGAAACCTTCCATTTTGGCTAAAAGTTGCTTCAATTTACCTTTCAGGAGTGGCGTGCAGATGCTCCTCAGCAGCAATCTTGCTAATGCAATCAGAGCCGGAGGTGGTCAGGGATGTAGTCCGCTGTGAAAGTGGTGTTAGCTGGCGTTTTCTCAGCCAGTTTACAGCACGGGCGACTTTGGAGACACGGGTTCTTCGTGGCTTCAAATCGAGCGAGAAGACGGGTGGTTTTCCAGTCTGAAGCGTCCCCACAGCGGGCGGAATCCCTGACCGCCGGAGTGCGACCAATTTAAGAATGCCCATGATCAATTGTAGCCAAAGAAGGCCAGGTTACTAGTGCGTTTCAGCAAAGCCACGGCGGCCACCTGGCTTGGGAATCTGGTTTTGCATCATGACGCTGAAGCCACCATCGATGGCGATACCCGCTGCGTTGATGTAGCTGGACCGGTCGCTGGCCAGAAATAGAATGGCGTTAGCGATGTCTTCGGTCGTTCCGATTCGTTTGCTGGCAGTCAATTCCTTGCGGCCATTTTCAACGGCTGGGTCGGCGTAGAAGGCTGCCGACATGGGAGTCTTGACCAGGCAAGGTTCCAGCACGTTACTCCGGATGCCAAACATGCCCCATTCAGCGGCTACTTGTTTGGAGAGCATATTCACGCCGGCCTTGCTGGTACTATAAGCGCCACTGTAGGTTTCGGGGATGTCGCTGGCCACCGTTGAAATGTGGACGAAGGTCCCGTGTTTTTGTGCAATCATTAGCTTGCCAAATTCATGGGTTACCAGATAATAGCCATTAAGGTTAACGTCGAGGACTTGTTTCCACGTTTCATAATCTAAATCCTCTAGCGGGTCGAATTTCAGAATGCCCGCCGTGTTGATCACGACATCTACGCGGCCAAACGTATCCTTTACTTGATCCACAGCGCGTTGCACGCTGGCTTCTTTCGTAACATCACAATTGACCGCTAGGCCGGCGATATGGTACGTATTAATCAGGTCAGTCACCAGGGCGGCCGTTTTTTCCTGGTCCATATCGAGTGCAACGACCGTGGCTTTTTGTTCAGCCAAAGCGTCACAAATCTTGGTGCCCATACCACCAACGGCGCCAGTAACGACACAAACTTTATCTGCTAATCCTAACCATTCTGACATGTTGAATTCCTCCTATAGATTATTTCCCTAATTCTGGGGCATATCCTGACCAGTCCAGAGTTTGAACGCCGCGGCACCTTGGTTATGTAGCATCCCTTGCCCGTTCAAAACGTGGGTGACGCCAGCTTGTTGCGCAATCCGCATGAGTTTCGTGACGCTGGGGGCGTAAACGGTATCGAAGACCGTCATGTTGGTGTGGAACCAGCTAGGATCATCGACTAAGGATTGGTCGACAAGCTGGCCCATGCCCAGCCCCGTGGCATCAGCGTACACGTCACTAGTCTGCAGGGCTTTATGAAATTGGTCCCGGTCTTCCAAGGGATAAAAAGTCGCCCGGCAATCGGTTTGGTCGTTGATGACCCGGACGATGTGTTTGGCGTTTTTGGCCGAAGCGTCGTTGATGTTAAAGACGTTCAGGGCCTTGAGGCCAGCGAGGGCGGACTGAATTGCGATGGGGGTACCGGCCCCGCCAACCCCAGCCAGTGTCATGGTTTGGCCCCGTAAGCTAACAGCGTTGTCCTGGAGGGCGGCCACGAAGCCTACACCATCGGTCGTGTAGCCGGTCAGCTCGCCACCCTGATTCACAACGGTATTGACCGCGCCAACTAATTGGGCTGTCTGGTCGAGGTGATCCAGTAAGGGAATGATGGCTTGTTTAAACGGCATGGAGATACTGGCGCCTAACATATTAAACGCACGAATCGCGTTGACGGCATCCTTCAGCCGGTCAGGTTCGACGTCAAAGGCCAAAAATCTGGCGTTGATATTAGCCTTGGCGAAGGCAGCGTTGTGCATGGCAGGTGACTGTGAATGGCCAGCAGGGTGAGCAATCAGGCCAACTAACTGTGTATGTCCATCGATTTCCATAAAATGACCTCCTATAATCAATATTTGTATTTTTAAAAAATATTAAGTATGCCTATCACCCTTAATGCTAGAAGGCTTGATGAGAAATTACCAATACTGATTGCTATTTCACCTATAGCGTGAGACTATGGATTGTGAAATAGAGAACAGAGGGATGCCAATGAATCTAAATCAACTACGGTATTTTGCGTGTGTTGGGCGGTTGGAGAGCTACACGCAGGCGGCGAATGAGCTGCGCGTTAGCCAACCGAGTCTGACCAACGCTGTTCATCGGTTGGAAACGGAACTTAACCTAACACTTTTCACGCACCAGGGTCGGCACATTACGTTGACCGCTACCGGTCGGGCGCTTTTGCAGGTGGTGCAAACTACGTTAGCCACACTCGACGATGGGGGGCGGCCGTGGTAGCGGCGGACTCGCAACAGCCCATTAAAATTCGGGTTGGCTGCATTCCCACCGTTATCGGCACGTATTTACCGAAAATCTTGCATGAATTTGAGCAAGCCCATACCCGCCAGATTACCTTTGAACTCCACAGTGTAACTACGGAGCGCGTGTTGCGGGGACTTGCGGCTAAAACATTGGATCTAGGGATTGCTGCCGTTGACGGCCGGCAACCGGGTGTCTTGTATCATCCGTTGTTGAAACAGCCCTTTATCGTGGTCGTGGCGCCTAACCATCCGTTGGCCCAGCGACGGCGACTGACATTGACCGACCTGTTGCCTTATGAGGTACTCACGTATACGCCAGATCTATTGATCGGTCAGAAGGTGCAGCGAACGTTGATGCGACGCGGGTTAGGTGATCAATTGAATTTGACGGCCGTTTATCCTGATGAAATTTCAATTGCGGGGATGGTCCAGTCGTCGTCGTCGACGGCGGTTGGGCTGGTGGCTGATACCCTTTACCTTGAGGCGTTTGATTTGGTGAAGATTCCCGTGGCGGTGCCAGAAGACCTCCGGGTGATTTACGCCATGTATCAGGCGGACAATCCGCAGCACGCTTATTTAGCCGAACTCTTCAATTTATTTAGTCAGCAAAGAAAATAAAATGTTGCTTCCATCGAACGAGTAAGTACGCTAAAATAGCGGATAAGCTTAATCAGAAAGGGGCCTCACTATGCCAAACACAACTATGATCGATTCGCCTTCGTTCTACGCGAACCCAGACCGCAACGTTGCCGTTTTAAACTACAATGCCCACTTTATTACGAGTGTTTTTGACCTCGTAAATAGTGAGGAGTTGATTGCGTTTGTTCGTTTATTCTTGAACCAGCAGCGCGATAAGGTCCCAGTCGATGCCGACCCCGTCACAACCTTTAACCTAGCCACACCGGAAACTTATATGGACGTGGTCAAGGCCATTTTGACGGATCAGGTGACCGCGTACCAACCCTTCAAGACAGCTGAAATTTTGGCCAGCGTTGAAGATTTATACACGTATTATCGGACGTACCTACGGATCTCGCTGATGACGGCCCACGAGAATAACGTCGTTGCCAGTGAGTTCATGTCCATTGATCAGAATTTTAACGACCTAGTGATACGGTTGTACCGGGCCATCGAGGAAAAATTAAAGGGCCATGCGAACCACGTTTACCGTGAAGTCAACGCCGGAACCAACGGCACGTTGTTATTACGGGAAGTTGCGTGGCCATTGCCAACTGGCTACGAGGCCCTTAAGGACATCCACTTCATTAGTCGGATGATGTTACAGCCACCAATGATGCTCCACACCAAGAGTAATAAGCGTAAGGGACTCTTCACAGCAACGAAGACGAATCCCCTAGAAAACTTCAAGGGAACGGAACGCGACTGGCTGTGTTATCCAGCTAAGATTGGGGAGAGTCTGGCCTACATTTACTTCCATAGAGACTATTTGGCATCGGGCATTGCCCTGGCTAATCTTTTTCAGATGGCAGATACTGAAGAAATTTCGGGGCAGCAACCGGACCTCATTTTGTTGTTTGGGACACCGGGAGTGGCGAGCGATGAGCACCCAGAAAACGGTCACTACTTCTACGACCAAGCGAATGGGATTTACGTAGGGCAGATTCCTTACAACGACCAGACGACTTACTTCGGTTACATGAAGAAGATGTGTCTGACTTTGCACAACCTCCATATGATTGCTGAAAAGAAGTTGCCAATTCACGGATCGATGGTTCGCATTACTTTCGCTAACGGCCAAACGAAGACGGTGGTCTTCTTTGGAGATTCCGGTGCGGGGAAGTCTGAATCCATTGAAGCCTTGCAGGCAGTGGCTGATGATCAGATTGCCAACATTGAAACGATTTTTGATGACATGGGCAGCTTTACGTTAGAGGACGACTACTTATATGCGCAGGGCACCGAAACCGGGGCCTTTGTCCGGTTAGATGACTTGAGCAGTGAGGTAGCCTTCAACAACATGGACCGGGGAATCTATATGAATCCGGAACAAAAGAACGCGCGGGTCATCATTCCAGCAAACACCTGGCCCCGGGTCGTTGCCCACCATGAAATTGATATGTGGGTCTACGCCAACAATTATGACGATGCAATTGGGATTCACCGCTTTGAAGATCAGGCCACGGCCAAAGCCACCTTTGTCGCCGGCAAACGCTGTGCTTTAGGAACGACCGATGAAGTGGGGATGAGTACCACGTTCTTCGCCAACCCGTTTGGCCCCGTACAGGAGCAAGCGGCGACACAACCAATTATTGATGCCGTTTTCGACCGGTTATTTGCGGATGACGTCTACGTTGGTGAAATTTTCACGCATCTGGGTAGTGACAAGTCGCAGGCCAATCTCAATGCCTCCGCGCACAAATTGCTCCAAGAGTTGCTTAAACTGTAGAGCGATTTACGCACTACGGTGGCCTGGAGTTACGCTTGCTGTGGGGACGCTCCAGCCAAAGGGCGGGCTTCCCGCTCGATTTGAAGCCACGAAATTCACGTGTCTGCAAAGTCGCCCATGGCCTAGGCTAGTAAAACGCTAGCCAAAGCCATTTTCACAGCAAGCTCCACTCCAGGCCACCTCCGGCTTAGGCAGGCGGCACGAACTTAATGTTGAGGTGTTTACATTGTTCGTGGTATTTGTAGCAGATCAGTCGGTTCCAACTAGGCTTTATGGGATGTTTGTTTAAGCTGATCGGTCTATGAATATGAGGCTAGGCGTGAAAATGTTCTGACCAAGGTTGTGGATTTAAGAATTTTAAGAATTCTAGCGTTGCTCTTGTACCAGTTCCAATTGATGACGGTGGTTGTTGTTTTTATCAGTCTAAGTCGGAGGCGGCCAGGGGTGGGACCGGCTGTGAAAATGGCGTTAGCTAGTGGGTTGCTAGCTTACGGCATGGGCGACTTTGAAGACAGGTGGGCTGGACCTGGCTTCAAATCGAGCGAGAAGCCAGGTTCTCAGGCTGAAGCGTCCCCACAGCAAGGCCCACCCCTGGCCGCCGGAGCGCAAACAATTCGAAAGTTTTTACAGATGAAAAGGGATTACGCAAGCCATCAACTGGCTAGCGTAATCCCTTTAAAATTGGAAAGATTAGTTAAATTGGGCGAGTAATGCGGTCATGAATGCTTGAGCATCCCCCACGTAGCCGTAATCAGCGACATCGAAGATTGGTGCGTTGGGGTCAGAATTGACTGCCACAATCGTCTTAGCATCCTGCATCCCGACCAAGAATTGGACGGCACCACTGATTCCGAAGTTGATGATCAGCTCGGGGTGAATGGTGTTTCCACTCTGGCCGATTTGATCGTCATGAGTGAACCGGTCTTGATCGGTCAATGGCCGGGAGACCCCAATCCGTCCACCTAGCTTTTCGGCTAATTGAGTGGCGTGGTTGACCATGGCGGCACTGGCCGCACCACGGCCCAGTGCGACGACGCGACTGGCATCGCCGACCGTTGTGGCCGTGTTAACGACTGGCGTTGCCGCTGTCACTTGTAACCGAGCAACGGGGTGGAAGGTGACCGTCGTGGTCGTGATTTCGGCGGGTCCAGCAGCTTCTTCAGCAACGAAGGTGTTTGGTCGTACCGTAACCATCTGTGGTCGGCGCTCGGGGATGGTAATTTCACACATAATGTTATCCCCATAGGAAGGCTTCACGGCAATCAATGTTTCACCGTCATAGCGTAAGCCCAACGCATCGGCAGTTAACCCGGTTTGAAGCTTTGCCTGTAAACGAGGGGCGATGGAGCGACCCGTGATGGTGGCACCGAAGAGCACACCATTGGGGTGATAGGTTTCAACTAGTTGTTGAAGGGCATCGGCGTGTTCAGCGTCGGTAGCTGTTGGGAAGCGGTCATCCCGAACGACCCGTATTTCATCGGGACCGTAGGGTTTTAATTCGTCTTCCAAATGGTCCGTTGCCGCCTCCAACAGGATGACCACCGTCTTGAAGCTATCGCCGGCTAAGTCACGGGCTTTAGTGATCAATTGTTGGGTAGTGGGTTCAATGTGGTCTAAGCGGCGTTCCGCAATGACCCATAATTCTGGTTTTGACATAGCAGATTCCTCCTTAGATTAATTGACGTTCTTTCAAGGCTTTGATCAGCTGGCTGGCAGCCTCGCTTGGTGTGCCAGTGAGCGGTGTCAGTTCACGTTTGACAGGTTTCGGCGCGTAGACCTTGGTCACGACAGTCGGTGAACCTGATTGTCCCAGCCGAGTATCGTCCAAGTCGAGGTCATCATGGTGCCAAACGGTCAGCGGTTTTTCAAAGCTCAGTTGAATGTTGCGGGGCGTTGGGTAACGGGGCGTGTTCAATTCACTCCGGACGCTGACTACGGCCGGTAGTTGGGCCACTAATGTTTGCTTAGTGTCTTCGAGTAGACGTTCAGCAGTGACTTCGTTGGGACCACTCATTCGTAAGCTGGCCGCGTAGGTGATTTGTGGTTGGTTGAGAAACTCAGCCACAATGGGGCCTACCTGACCGGTATCGGCATCGACTGCTTGACGACCAAAGAGAATCAGGTCGGCGTCACCAATTTTCTTTAAGGCTTGGGCAATGACGTAACCAGTGGCCAGAGTATCGGCACCAGCAAAGGCGCGGTCGGATAGGAGGTAACCAGAGTCGGCGCCCATGGCCATACCTTCACGCACGGATTCAGCGTAGTCATCGGGGCCCATAGTTAACAGGGCCACTTCAGCGCCGGTAGTGTCCTTTAGATTCAGAGCCAATTCAACGGCATTCTTATCAAATGGATTCATCACGCCAGCTAGGCCACGACGATCCAGATTATGCGTCACTGGGTCGATCTTGACGTTGTTGGTTTCGGGAACTTGTTTAATGCAAACCACAATTTTCATGGGGGAACCTCCTATTTGTTAAATTCAGCTTTGGCGATGGCGGACCGCATCTTTTCAACGGTTCCTTCAGCGATTTCCATTGCGCGGGCATCCCGAATCAGATGTTCAACGGGATACTCCCGACTATAGCCGTAACCAGCGAGAATCTGTAGGGTGTCGTCGCCGGCACTGACTGCAGCTCGGGAACCGTGGGCCTTGGCCATGGCGGCTTCTTCGCTATATGGTTGGCCGGCCGCCTTCAATTGCGCAGCCTTTTGGTAGAGCAGCTTCGTTGTTTCCTTACGCATGGCAATGTCAGCAACCTTACGATGGGTGACCTGCAGGTCGGTCAGTGGCGTGTCGCCAGCCTTCCGTTCCTTAGCGTAGTCGGTCGCAATCTTTAAATCGTGTTCCATGATGCCTGTCAAAACGGCGCCCATCAGGATACGGGCGTCATCATGGGCAGAATCACCGATAAGACCACCATCACCAACCTTACCCAGCAAATGGTCATCATCCACAATGATATGGTCCATCACAATTTCGCCAACTGGCGTGCCTTTGAGACCGAGGAAGTCTTCCCGTTTACCAAAAGAAAAACCGGGCATGTCCTGATCAACGACGAATACGGAGAGTTCTTTAGGGGCCGTCTTAACCAGGACACAGTAGACTTGCGCCAGACCACCGTTCGTGATCATGATCTTATCACCGGTGATGACCCAGTGATCGCCCTCGCGGGTAGCGGTCGACCCGATTCCCATTGGGTTGGAACCACCACTGGCTTCCGTCATAGAAAAGGCAAAGATTCGGTCAGTGGCTGAAGGGAGCAGGGCTTTTTGCAAGGCGGGTGTCCCGTATTTCAGAATCTGATCGATTGTTTTGAAGTGACCTTCCAGGGTCACAGCCGTGCTGGCGTTACCCCGGGCAATGTGGTTTAACACATTAGCGGTGACTTCAGGTCCGAAGCCGGCGCCACCAAATTCTTGCGGTAGCATAATGCCTAAGAAACCAGTATCCGTTAGTTTTTGGATGAAACCGGCGGGAAAGTCGCCGGCCTTATCCATGGGCATATCCTGGGGACTGATTTCCCGTTCCGTGTAGTCGTCGACCATTTGTAACAGGAGCTTCTCTGCGGCAGCAGTTGTAGATGGCATAAAAAATTCCTCCTTATTCAAAACGTTATTAATTGTGTAAAATTGAACTATTCGGTATGAGTATAACTAATTATCAAATGATAAGTCCAGTGAAAACGGTTTATTTTTACATATTTTCTGATTCCAACTTTATATAATCATAATTCCAATTGTAGGTAGAATGAGTAAAACTGCTAGAAAAATTTTACTAAAACATTGGCCTTTAGAGCCCGAGTATTATACAATGAAACCGGATTCTTTTTTTGGAGGTGTGATTCACATGGAAATTACGAAGAGCTCAGCTGGGACATTAAACCAGCAAGCAGTATCAAAGTATTTATTGACGAATCAACAGGGCACGCGAGTAGCCGTTCTGACTTGGGGCGCGACGCTGCAGGAATTTAGTGTGGTTGAAGATGGTGAGAAACATAACTTAATCATGAACCGCCCTAACCTGAAGGATTACGACCATAACTCATTTTACTTATGCCAGACACTTGGCCGGGTTGCTGGCCGAATCGCTGGTGCCCAGTTTGACCTGGACGGCAAAACGGTTCACTTGGATGCCAACGAAAAGCCAAATGCCAGTCACGGGGGCCCTCACGGATTTACCTTTGTGAACTGGGACGCCACCACTAAGCAAACTGAAGACACGGCCAGTGTTGTGCTGACCCATACGGCAACTGAAGCGGAAGACAAGTATCCTGGGACAATCAAGACGACGGTGACGTTCACCTTGACTGAAGAAAATCGGTTGGACATCACGTTTGACGCCGAGAGTGACGCTGCTACGTTGTTCAATCCAACGGTCCACACTTACTTTAACGTGACCGACGATCAACACAGCCTGGACAATCAGTGGGTCAAGTTGAGCGGCGACAAGCGCTTAGTTCTGAACCAAGAAAAGATTCCAACTGGTGAAATGGTTAAGACTGCTGGTACTGGTTACGACTTCAGTCAACCTCGGACCGTTAAGGACGGGCTGACTCAGCTGAATCAGGACGGCCATGTTGAATACGATGATGCCTTTGTGGTTGTGCCTAGCAAGGATCAACCAATCGCTGAAATTGGGGATACCACAGGCCATCGTGAAGTGCAGGTTTACTCTGACCGTAATGCGCTGGTGGTCTTCACGGCGAACGTAACCGATGCTGACCGCATGGCCAAGCACGACTACAATGCCTTAGCCATGGAAGCCCAGACGTTGCCAGACGCTATTCATCACGCAGACTTCGGTGACGTGGTCTTACCAGCTAACCAACCAGTACAACACACGATCAGTTATCAATATTTACGGAAATAGGGAGAGATTAGAATGAGTTGGCAAGAAAATTATCAGGTTTGGCAACAACAACCAACCATGATTCCTTACATTAAAAACGAATTGACTGCTATTGCGGACGATGACGATGCGTTAAAGGCCGCCTTTACAGCACCCATGAGTTTTGGGACCGCTGGGATGCGTGGTGTGATGGGCCCAGGGATTGGCCAAATGAACGTTTACACCGTTCGGCAAGCAACCGAAGGGGTGGCCCGGTACTTAGACACGCTGGATGATGCCACGAAGCAACAGGGGGTCGCCATCAGTTTTGATTCCCGGTACCATTCCACTGAGTTTGCCCACGAGGCAGCTCACGTCTTAGGGGCGCACCACATTCCTAGCTTTGTTTTCGATGACATGCGGCCTACGCCTGAATTGTCATTTGCCGTTCGTCATCTGCACACGGCAATGGGAATCATGATTACTGCTAGTCACAACCCTAAGCAATACAACGGATTTAAGATCTATGGGCCAGACGGTGGTCAAATGCCACCCAAGGCTTCTGACATGATCACTGATTTTGTTCGGTCTGCTAAGGACGTCTTTGCCATTGAAGTGGCTGACGAACAGGAATTACGGGCCAACCAGACATTACAGATCATCGGCGAAAATGTTGACCAACCTTACCTGAAGAACGTTGAGAGTGTCACAATCAACGCTGACCTGGTCCACAGTGTGGGGAAGACCATGAAATTGATCTACACACCCCTGCATGGGACCGGGAAGGTCATTGGCGAACGCGCATTGCGCGGTGCTGGATTTGAAAATTTTACCATGGTTCCCGAACAAGCGATTGCCGATCCTGAATTTCCAACGGTTCCATTCCCGAACCCTGAGTTTTCTCAGGCCTTTGACATGGCGATTGCCTTAGGGAAAAAGGAAGGCGCTGACCTGTTAGTTGCGACTGACCCCGACGCTGACCGGTTAGGTGCCGCTGTTCGTCAACCCAGTGGGGATTATCAACTGTTGACGGGGAACCAAATTGCTTCTATTTTGTTGGCTTACATTTTGAAGGCTCGCAAAGCAGCTGGACAATTACCTGCTGACAGTCGGGTAGTGAAGTCCATCGTTTCTACCGAATTGGCCACCAAGATTGCGGCCGCTTACGGTGTTGAAATGAAGAACGTGCTGACTGGGTTCAAGTTTATTGCGGAACAAATCCACCAATACGAAACCAATCATGATCACACCTTCCTATTTGGTTTTGAGGAAAGTTACGGTTACTTGATCAAGCCATTCGTCCGTGACAAGGATGCCATCCAGTCAACAGTTCTATTGGCCGAAGTGGCAGCCGACTACAAGCAACGGGGGATGACTCTGTACGATGGTATCGAGGAACTCTATGCTACTTACGGCTATTTTGCTGAAAAGACGACGTTCGAAGAATTCCCTGGTGTCGATGGTGCCGACCAGATGGCTCATCTGATGAGCGAATTCAGAGAAAACGCACCAAAGTCCTTTGGCGATAGCAGCATCGACGAAGTGGAAGACTTCTCGACCAGTTTGAAGACGGCTGCAGATGGCACGACCAGTAAGATTGATCTGCCACAGTCTAACGTCTTAAAGTACTGGCTCAGCGATGGGACTTGGATCTGCATCCGGCCTTCTGGGACGGAACCTAAGGTCAAGTTCTACATTGGGACCAGTGACAAGACCGATGCCGCTGCCCAAGCTCGTTTGGCAACCTATGAACAAGCTTTGAAGACGTACGTCGATTCAGTTAAATAAAATTTGAAATAAAAGAATGAGTCAGCACGATAAATTTTTAGCGTGCTGACTCATTTTTAATTGGTTTAGAAGCTGTTCATTTTGCGAATTAAATGGCATAGCGGCTGAAATGATTAAAGCGATACCATTTGGATAGCGTCGGGCTTCATCTCGTGAAGTAATTCATTTTGAATTGACCAGCCAACAGTTACTGAGTTAAAGTGAATATTATAGAACCTATAATCCATATAAATTGAACTGAAAGTGGGGCCCAATAGGGACTTGTAATTTCTGTGAAAACTCTTTAGAATGTTTATGTGAGTTGCTTACAAGAGCAACTAGCTTGATGAAAGTTATTTAGATTGTTAAAAAACATTCAAGGGATAAGAGGTAGAGATCAATGGCTAAGAACAGTAAGAAGTTAACGTTGGACCCCGCTAAGTTTGCTGCCGCCGTGTTAGGTGGAAACGAACAACGCTCAGATGAAGAAAACAAAGTATATATCAAACGTCAATTGACGCTTTACTTGGAATCCGAACTGTTAGCGCAAGATTTCAACAACCTGGAAGAATCAGCTTTTGATATGGCTAAGTCCCAAAAGCGTGAAGAAGTCCTGTCTAAGATTATTGAACACCGTTATCACTAAGCAGTGAATGGTGCCACTTTGTTAACGAAGTGACGGGTAGATAACTGTGAAAATCAAAAAGATACCGCACGATCTTGTGCGGTATCCTTTTTGGTTTCTTTGGAAATGACTTTTCAAAACGGTTATGGCGAAAGTTAGCTTGAAAAGAGGGGATGGATGTGAAAAGGGTTTACTCGCACATTTACTAAAATTTTTATCATCGAAAAAGCAACCGGTTGCAATGTGAACACAACAGGTAACCGCGTTGTTTTAAGTGTATCAGTGAGCATTGAAAGAGGTTGCAATTTTTTACGGATGTCCTTAGAATAACAATGTAAAGCGCTTACATTTAACTAAAACGTCAGCGCAGTTTTACCGGTCTAGTTAAACTATATTGGAAGATATGAGGTGTTTATAGATGGCTGCAAAGCAGGATGACAAGATTACGTTGGATCCCGTTGAGTTTGCTTCCGCCGTATTGGGGGGCAACGCACAGAAGCCTGGTGAAGAGAATAAGTTGTACATCAAACGGCAACTGACCCTTTACTTGGAAGCAACGCTACTTGCTAAGGATTTCAATAGTCTTGAGGAATCACAATTCGATATGGCTAAGGCGCAACAGCGTGAAGCGGTTCTTTCCAAGATTATTGAACATCGTTATCACTAATGTTGTTGTGAATTAACTATCAGGGATAGAACCCGTTGAAAGGTGTGAAGGAAACAATGGTTAAGCAATATCTATCATATGCTTTAGGGGCGTTCGGACATGATGCCTTCTACGCTACACTTAATACTTATTTTGCTATTTTTGTTACTAGTGCCCTGTTCGTTGGGAACGGCGCGGCTGCTGAAGCCGGGATCGTTACCACGATGGTGGTTGTTATTCGGTTAATTGAAATTGCTTTTGACCCGATGATTGGTGGGATGGTCGATAACACCAATACGAAGTTTGGGAAATTCAAGCCCTGGATTTTAATTGGTGCCATCGTCAGCTCTGTCGGAATCATGTTGATGTTCTCCAGCCTGTTCGGTTTGGCTGACAGTAACACCTCAATCTACTTCCTGCTCTTTGGTATCGTGTTTGTCATTATGGATATCTTCTATTCATTTAAAGATATTGCCTTTTGGTCCATGTTACCTGCATTGAGTGTTGATTCTAAGGTTCGTAACAAGTTCGGGACGATTGGTCGTTTCGGTTCAACCTTGGGTTCTCAAGGGGTTATCATTGTTGTTACCCCATTAGTTATCTACTTCTCACAAACCTTCTCAGGGACTCACGGCAGTACACAGACCCGTGCCGGCTGGTTAGGTTTTGCCATCGTTATTGGGTTAGTTTCCTTCCTGGGTGCTTTAGCAACCTTCTTTGGGACTAAAGAACAAACGAGTTTAATTCGTGAAAACACTGAAAAGACCCGTTTCCGCGATGTCTTCAAAGTTATTGGTGAAAATGACCAATTGATGTGGTTAGGGTTCTCATACTTACTGTTTGCCTTAAGCTACGTTGTCACGAACTCACTGTTGATTTACTACTTCCGGTACGTTATCGGTAACGCTGCTGCTTATAGTTTGATTGGGGTAATTACCGCTATCTTAGGGATTATCTCAGTACCACTGTTCCCAATCATTGTTTCCAAGATTACTCGGAAGGGTGTCTACATTGGTGGGATTTGCATGATGTTAGTCGGTTACATTCTGTTTATGCTGGCTGGTACCAACACGATCATGATGTACATTGCCGATGCCATCTTCTTCTTCCCATACCCAATGATCTTCTTGGCCGCCTTGATGACGATCACTGATAGTGTTGAATATGGGCAATGGAAGAACGGTACACGGAATGAATCCGTTACCTTGTCTGTTCGTCCACTGATTGATAAATTGGCTGGTGCCTTCTCAACTGGGATCGTTGTTATTGCCGCCGTCCACTCAGGAATGACTGGTAACGCCAAGCCTAGCGACATCACTTCTCACGGGATGTTCGTCTTCCATTCATTCATCTTCTACATGCCAATGATCTTATTGATTGTTGCTGCCTTGATCTACCAATTCAAGATTGTACTGTCTGAAAAGAAGCATGCTGAAATTGTGCGTGAACTTGAAACGAAGTTGGAAACCGAAAAGGAAGAGGAAGAAGAATCCGAATCCAAGTAATGCGTTAATGTATCAGGGCCTCAGGTGAAAGTGCCTGAGGCTTTTATTTAAGGGCAAAGAAAGCGCTTCAAAATTAATTGACAAGGTCGCCAAAAGCGGCTATGATGATTGTAGTAAAGTTTTACTAAAAAATTTATTAAGGAGTTAATCGCCATGGATTTCGCCAGCTTAGCATCTGAATACCAAGAACAATTTAACGTCGCACCAGAACGGGTCTTCTTCTCACCAGGACGAATCAACCTGATTGGTGAATACACCGACTTCAACGGTGGTCACGTTTTCCCAGCCGCTATCAGTATGGGGACTTACGCCGCATACTCAGCACGAGACGACAAGCAATTCCGCGTTTACTCCGCAAACGTTCCTGACGCTGGCGTATTGACGTTCTCACTGGATAACTTAGCCTTTAACAAGGCTGATAACTGGGCCAACTACCTGAAGGGGATGTTGTTCGAACTAGCCAAGCAAGACTTGACCATCGATCACGGTTTTGACCTCTTCGTTCACGGGAACTTACCAGATGCTTCTGGCTTGTCCTCATCAGCTTCAATGGAAATGTTGATGGGCGAGATTCTTCGCGCCGCATATGGCATGAAGTTAGACGAAGTTGAAATGGTTAAGGTCGGCCAACAAGTTGAAAATGACTACTTCGGTTTGAACACCGGGATCATGGACCAATTTGCTATCGGTATGGGTAAGAAGGACCAAGCCATTCTGTTGGATACCAACACCATGGATTACGAATACGCACCCCTAGACTTGGGTGACAACGTCGTGGTTATCATGAACACCAAGAAGCGTCGTGAATTGACCGACTCCAAGTACAACGAACGGCGGGCACAATGTGAAGAAGCCTTACGTCGTTTGCAAACGAAGTTAGACATCAAGACGTTGGGTGACTTAAACGAAGATCAATTTGATCAAAATGCTTACCTGATCAACGATGAAACTTTGATCAAGCGTGCGCGTCACGCCGTCTTCGAAAACCAACGGACGTTGAAGGCCTTTGCCGCTCTGCAAAAGAGCGACTTAAAGAGCTTCGGTGAATTGGTCAACGCTTCTCACATTTCCTTACACTACGACTTTGAAGTTACGGGTAAGGAATTGGATACGTTGGTTGAAACCGCTTGGAAACAACCTGGTGTCTTAGGTGCCCGGATGACTGGTGCCGGTTTCGGTGGCTGTGCCATTGCTATCGTTAAGAAATCTAACGTTGAAGACTTCGAAGCTAAGGTTGGTAAGGTCTATGAAGACACTATCGGCCATCCAGCAGAATTCTACGTCGCAGAAATTGCTGACGGTCCTGCCGAATTACAAAAGTAACTTAATGGTTGTGGGTTAACATTCGCCTACGGCAGACAGAGTACCGCGCTGTGGGGCACCTCTGAAGCCTTGTAAAAAGCACAAGTCTTCAGAGCGACTTGAAACCTCGAAAAACACGAGTTTCCAAGTTCGACCCAGATTCTAAGGAAGTAAAAAACACTTCCTTAGAATCTCGACACTGCGCGGCACTCTGTCTGCCTGCGGCTAGGTTAGCCTTAACATTAAGTGATCAGGTGGCTGAGTGACGCAGGTAGTGACAGAATATGCGAGCCAGAGTGTTGGTATTGCTAGTTATGAGTTGCTTAACCAATTAACGAATAATCAGAAGTAGCGTAAAATTATTAGTGAAACAAAACATAAGAGGAGGAATTGATCAATGACAGTTTTAGTCTTAGGTGGTGCCGGTTATATCGGTTCCCATGCAGTCGATCGTTTAATTAGTAAGGGTTATGATGTGGCCGTTGTCGATAATTTGGTAACGGGACACCGGGCCGCTGTGAATAAAAAAGCGCGGTTCTACGAAGGGGACTTGCACGATCAAAAGTTCCTGAACGATGTCTTTGATAAGGAAGACATTGAAGGGGTTATGCACTTCGCTGCCTTCTCCATCGTTCCTGAATCCATGGAAAAGCCGCTGAAGTACTTTGATAACAACACTGCTGGGATGGTTTCCTTATTGGAAGTCATGAACAAGCACAACGTTAAGCGAATCGTCTTCTCTTCAACCGCTGCAACTTACGGTGAACCTAAGCAGATTCCTATCAAGGAAACCGACCCACAAATCCCAACCAATCCTTACGGTGAAAGTAAGCTGATGATGGAAAAGATTATGGGCTGGTCCGACAAGGCTTACGGCATTAAGTTCGTTGCCTTACGTTACTTCAACGTGGCTGGTGCTAAGGAAGACGGGAGCATTGGTGAAGACCACCATCCCGAAACCCACTTGGTTCCAATCATCTTACAGGTTGCCGCTGGTGAACGGAAAGAACTTTCCATCTTCGGTAGTGATTACCCAACGAAGGACGGGACTAACGTGCGGGACTACGTGCACGTCGTTGACTTGGCCGATGCCCACATTTTAGCTTTGGAATACCTGAAGGCTGGTAATGACAGCAATGCCTTCAACCTGGGCTCTTCAACTGGGTTCTCCAACAAAGAAATGTTGGAAGCCGCTCGGAAAGTTACTGGTAAGGAAATTCCTGCTAAGATGGCACCACGTCGTGCCGGTGATCCTAGCACGTTGATTGCCGCCAGTGACAAGGCCCGTGAAGTCTTGAACTGGAAGCCACAGTTTGACAACGTCGAAGACATTATTCGGACCGCTTGGAACTGGAAGCAAACGCATCCACAAGGTTACAACGATCGGACCGAGGAGACGAAGTAATTATGGCTAAAGACACAATTCAAACTTTCATTGATCACATTGTTTCCTCGCCAGCACCCTACACGGAGCTGGACCGCCAGTACGTGACTAACCGCATCTTTGCCTTGATTGGCGACGGTGCTGCTGCTCAAGCATCCTCTGACGAACCCATCGATCTGGTCAACGCCATGATTCAAACGGCCGTTGATCACGGCAAGATTGAAGATTCTCCGAGTCCTAAGGAAATTCTTGAATCACAACTGATGGACTTCATGACACCACTTCCTTCAGCCCTCAACCGGGGGTTCTGGGATCGGTATCAACAGAGTCCTAGTGCCGCAACTGACTGGTTCTATCAATTAAGTCAAAATAACAATTACATCAAGACGCGTAACATTGCCAAAAATGTGGTCTTTCCAGCGAAGACACCAGCTGGTGAATTAGAAATCACCATCAACCTGTCTAAGCCTGAAAAGGACCCTAAGGCGATTGCGGCTGCCTTGACGCAGAAGAAGACCAGCTACCCGTTGGACCAACTGTGTATGACCAACGAAGGGTATTTGGGACGCTTGGGTTATCCAGCCCGGAGCAATCACCGGATTATCCGGATGATGCTGGGTGGCGAAACCTGGGGCTTCCAGTACTCCCCATACGCTTACTTCTCCGAACATGCCATTTTCTTGGCCAAGGAACATCGGCCAATGGTGATCAACCAACACACGTTTACCAACTTGTTGGAAATCGTGCGGACACTGCCAACCTACTTCGTTGGGAGTAACGCCGACTTACCAATCGTTGGGGGCTCTATGCTGACCCACGACCATTACCAAGGTGGGAAGCACGACTTTCCAATGATGAAGGCCCCTATCGACCGGAAAATCGACTTGGGTGTGACTGGCGTAACGGCTGGCGTCGTTAACTGGCCAATGACCGACATTCGGTTAAGTGGGACCCGACCGGAACCACTGATCAATGCGGCAACGAAGGTCTTGAACAGCTGGATCGGTTACTCCGATGAATCCGTTGATGTGCGGGCCTACACGGGTGATACACGGCACCATACGATCACGCCAATTGCGTACCGTGACGGTGACGACTACGTTCTGGATTTAGTTCTGCGAGACAACCAGACGTCAGACAAGTATCCAGATGGTATCTTCCATCCGCACCAGGATGTTCAACACATCAAGAAGGAAAACATTGGTTTGATCGAAGTTATGGGTCGTGCTATTTTACCAGCACGATTGAAGAGTGAAATGGCGGAAGTCACGAAGTACTTGATCGACCAACCTAACAACATTGCGGACATGCATAAGGCGTGGGCTGACAAGATCAAACAGGACCACCAACTGACGTCAGAGAACGTCACTGAGGTCTTGCATCAAGAAATTGGGAACGTCTTTGCTCGGGTCCTGGCGGATGCTGGGGTCTTCAAACGCGATGCCGCTGGTCAAGCAGCATTGGATAAGTTTATTGCTCAGATTTAGTGTACAATGGATAAATAACATTTTGAGGGGGTGATGGTAATCGCAGCAACACTAAAGGATATTGCGCAGTCCGTTGGCGTGTCTCTGGCCACTGTATCGCGAGTTTTGAACTATGATCGAACCCTTTCGGTCAGTGAGTCAACTCGTAAACAGATTTTCGAAGTCGCCGAGGAATTGAACTACACTAAGCTTAAGCACCGGGCGTCGTCGTCAGCCAAACAGCTGAAGATTGCCATCGTCCAGTGGTATTCGAAGACCAAGGAACTCGATGACTTGTACTACATGTCGATTCGATTGGGTCTAGAAAAGCGTTGTGAACAACGTCATATTCTGGCTACTCGGTCGTTTCAAAATGACTTACAGGCCGTTGATACCGACGTGGATGCCATTATTGCTATTGGTAAATTCAGCCAACCACAAGTTGAGGCGATGGCCCAGCTGACACCTAATTTGGTGTTCGTTGACCAGGACCAACTGTGCCACGGATATGATAGCGTGGTCACGGACTTCCAGTTTGCCGTTAAACAAGTAGTGGACTTCTTCTGGCAACGGGACCAGCACCGCATTGGCTTGCTTTACGGGACTGAATGGACCACGGATGGTGAACTCGAAGTGATTGATCCCCGGTATAAGGCGTTCAAACAGGAAATGATGGCACGAGATGCTTTCGATTCTGACTTGGTCTTTGCTGGTGACTACACGAATCATTCGGGCTATCAGGAAATGCAAACGGCCATTGCTCAACTGGGGGATGACTTGCCAGACGCCTTCTTCGTTACGAACGATCCAATGGCTGGGGGTGCCTTGAAAGCCCTCCACGAAAATGGAATCGCCGTGCCCGAACGGGTGAAGCTGTTTAGCTTCAACGATACGACGATCGCCAAGTACGTCTTTCCAGAGCTGAGTAGTGTGCACGTGAACACGGAACTGATGGGGGCTACGGCCATCGACATGGTGGAAAATCGCCTGCAGACCGGTCGTTCAACGCCACAGCGGATTACCGTGGGTACTGAACTGATTCAGCGCGAGAGCACGTTAAAATAGACTAAAATAAGAGCGTTTAGGCCAAACTGGTCTGAACGCTCTTTTTGTATGTTCTACTAAAAATGCCGCCTACGGCTGCCAGGAATGGTACCGGCTGTGGGGACCGGTAAAAGCCTGTGGTGCGGTCTTTTACCTCGACTTGAAGCCGTGGATAGGGCACCACGTCTCCAAGCTCGTCCCACGCTGTAGACTGGCCAAAAACGCCAGTCAACACCGTCGACACAGCCGGTACCATTCCTGTCCGCCTTCGGCTACAGTGGTGGGGCAAGCAAATACAGCATTTGATAGTGTCCGCAGTCAAGGTTGGCTTGAAGCTAGATAAATTCTATCGATTAAAGCTAGTCTATTTTGACTGACGATTTGTTTTTAATTGATGACTGATCGTCGATATTTCGAGAAAATTTTGGATGTTTTCCTTGGGGAACGTACAAATGAATTCATTCTGAAAGTGTTAGTCTAACGTTGATTGTGAGTCAATGTAGCCGGAGGCGGTCCCCACAGCAGGCCCCCACCTGGCAACCGGAGGCGGATTGCTGGCAGTATGTTTTACGACTTAGATTTGCCTTGCAAAGGGGATTCAAGATCAGTGATCCGTTCACTCCAGGTCAGTAGATTTTCGTAGACGGTCTCCAAATCCGCAGGCTCCGGTTCACCCAGGACCTCTTGCCATAGGTGGTTCATTAGGCGGCGAATGCTGCGACTGGCGTCCTTGCCAGTCTGGGTGCTGGTGATCCAGACGGTGCGGCGGTCGCTCTGGTCAGTATGCCGTTCAATGTAGCCAGCTGTTTCTAAGCGCAACATTTCCCGACTAACGAGTCCCTTGTTGATAGCTAGTTCACTAGAAATTTGCTTGGCGGTGACGCGGTCGTGTTCACTGATGAAGAGGAGAAAATTGGCGTTACTGGCATTAAGTTCCGGTAAGGTTAAGTCATGGCTGATGGCGATTTGAAGACGGCGGTGCAGGATGCCAATGAATTTTCCTAATTGAATGATTTGCATGGGCGCCCTCCTTTTGGCAACAGTATAGCATAGGCTATGAGGACACAAACAGCTTAAGGCTACGGAGTTTCGTGCCACTTTACAGAGTCACCTTGCATAAGTGAATTGTCGGGGCCGTGAATGATTGTTGCGTGACCGGAAAAACGGCGAAATTTTTTTGAAAGGACCAACCACGTTACTGAATTAATTGTGTTTGAAGCGAGTCGTTTACTACCCATTTGGACTTGTGGTTCGATTGGGGCGAAGCCGGGGAGGTCAAAAGTTTTACGTGGTTTATCCAGTTACAATTAACTGCTGAGAAGGAAAAGTTGCGTGTTCGCCGCGCACTATGTTACATAGTCGGATTCATTCAAAAGTCTAGGGACAGTTCGATTTTTCTATATATTGTATTTTCAATTTGAATATTCTACCATATATGGTATACGTTTGAGACGGGAGTGAATGAGTTTGATGAATACAGTAACGACGCCGATGGTCACACTATCGGCTGATTTCATTAAAAAAACACAGGACGAGGTGACCCCACATTGGGGTGAATTAGGCTGGGTCACGTACAAACGGACCTACGCGCGATGGTTACCTGAGCAGCAACGGACTGAGGAGTGGCCAGAGACGGTCAAACGCGTGGTTGAAGGCAATATCAACCTTGATCCACGGCTACAGACGGGTGCAGTGGCTGACCAGGTGGTGGCGGACTTGACCCAAGAGGCTCAGAACCTCTACCGATTAGTCTACGGACTGGCAGCGACACCATCCGGCCGGAATTTATGGATCTCGGGAACGGACTACCAACACCGTAATGGGGATGCTCTGAATAACTGTTGGTTTATCGCGGTGCGGCCACAACCATATGGTGACAGTCACCTGGTTCCAGACTACTTGGAACAGGACCAGGCAGCGGTTTCCATGCCATTTTCCTTCATGTTTGATCAACTCATGAAGGGCGGCGGGGTTGGCTTTTCCGTAACACCCAACAACGTGCGTCAAATGCCCCGGGTTGACCGGCAAATTGATCTAACCATTGTGATTGATTCTCGGAGTGCGTCCTATGACGCCTCAGTAGCGTTAGGAGCTGTTGACCGGACTGATTGGATGCAGCACCATTCATTAGCGAAGACACGCTACTACCGGCTCCCAGATACCCGTGAGGGCTGGGTGTTGGCCAACGCCAACATGATCGACGCTCATTTCAATGCCAGCAATCCGGAGGGTCAGGCGCAAGTCGTCTTAGATATCAGTGATATTCGTCCTAAGGATGCGCCAATCCACGGCTTTGGTGGGACGGCGTCTGGGCCGATGCCACTGGTGGAGATGCTCTTTGACATCAACCAGATTTTGAACGACGCCGCTGGACGGAAATTGTCTGCGGTCGATTGTACGGATATGGGGAATTTAATTGGTAAAACGGTCGTTGCCGGCAACGTTCGCCGGTCCGCGGAACTGGCCTTAGGTGGTGCTGAAGACGACGACTTCATTACCATGAAACAGGATAAGGATAAACTGTATCATCACCGGTGGGCATCTAATAACAGTGTAGCGGTGGATAGTCAGTTTGCGGATTACCAACCGATTGCGGATTCCATTCAACATAACGGGGAACCCGGTATTGTGAACCTGGGACTTTCACGTGACTATGGCCGGCTGATCGATGGCCGACAACCCGATATTGATGGCGAAGTTGAAGGGACCAATCCCTGCGGTGAGATCTCTCTGAGTAATGGTGAACCCTGCAACCTGTTTGAAGTCTTTCCAAGCGTGGCCGAGGAACAGGGGTGGCAATTGGAAGACGCCTTTGCGTTAGGTGCTCGTTACACGAAGCGGGTGACCTTTAGTCATTACGATTGGGAGGTTTCCCGGAAAGTTATTCAAAAGAATCGACGGATCGGGGTCTCCATGTCTGGTATTCAGGACTGGATTTTAAAGACGTTCAGTCAACGGGTCGTGACTGGATTTGAAGCTAAAAAGGATACTGAAACTGGTCAGACGTTCATGCAGCCTATTTATAATCAGGCGGCGGTCAAACGGTTCAACGATCTCTTCGCGGCGGTCGTTCAAGCTGATAAGACGTATTCTGAAACGCTGGGTTGCCAGCCCTCGATTAAGCATACGACGGTCAAACCTTCCGGCACGGTGGCCAAGCTGGCTGGTGTCTCAGAGGGAATGCATTTCCATTATTCCCGTTACCTGATTCAACGGATTCGGTTCCAGGATAGTGATCCGTTGTTACCTGCTTTAAAAGCCTGTGGCTACAAGGTCGAGCCGGATGTTTACAGTCAAAATACCATGTGTGTGGAATTTCCAGTTAAGGCAGCGCATGCAGATCAATCAGCGTTTGCATCTGCGGGTGAAGTCTCCATGGCAGAACAATTTGCGACGCAGGCATTCCTCCAGACCTACTGGTCCGATAACGCGGTCAGTTGTACCGTGACGTTCCAACCCAAGGAAGGTGCGGAAATCAGTCGGCTACTGCTGCAGTACCGGCACACGATTAAGTCAACATCACTGTTACCTTACAGTGGGGCAGACTTTGAACAGGCACCTAAGGAACCCATTGATGAAGCAACTTATAACCAAAAGCGAGCTGAAATTTCGGCGGACGTGGCGGTCAAGTTTGCGGAAATGACGGGGCATCATGATCAGAAGGATGTTGAATTAGTCGATCAATCCGACTGTGCCAGTGGTGCTTGCCCAATTCGGTAAATGTCCGCCTCCGGCCGCCAGGGAGGACCCCCGCTGTGGGGGCCGGAGAAAGCCGAAGAGCGGTCTTTCTCCTCGACTGGCAACCTCGGGAAGTCACCGAGTTTCCCAGCCGCCCCACGGTGTAGGCTGGCATAGGACGCCAACCAACACCGTCGACACCGCGCGGGTCCTCCCTGTCGTCCTCCGGCTACATTAGTTGGATTTGGCAACTTCAACTTGAACTGGAAGATTGTGGTATAGCTTCCAGGTGGCTGGGCGTGGCAACCGTACTCTGTCGGTCGGGTTCTAAGTTAATTACCTAAAGGTTGAAAGCACTGAAACACCCACTATGTCTAATACGACGAGGATTTTGGGGCTTAGTCAGCCATAGTGAAAAATTGCCGCCTGACCGTTCGCCAATAATATCTGTCTACCAGGCATGTAAGCTAGCTTAGTTTCCAAAAACCCGTTTAACCGGAGGAGGTCAGAGGTGGAGCCAGCTGTGTCGACGGTGTTAGCCGATTTCGGCTTACAGCGTGGGATGTGTTTGGAGACTGGTGTTTTTCCCAGGCTTCAAACTGAGCCGGAGGACCGCTTCTCAGGCCGCAGGTGTTCCCCACAGCAGGCGGAATCTCTGACCGCCGCAGGTGAAAGTCGATGACGCCTTGTTATTCTTGGCTTGATAGCTTTAGTTAATAACGATTAATAGCGCAAAAAAAGTTCGAGACAATCAGTCCCGAACTTTTTTTTGCGAATTTTTAGAAATTCTACCAGATCTTAACGCGGTCGACAGGGGCCAAGTACATCTGGTCACCCGGTTGGACGTTGAAGGTCGTGTAGAAGTCGTCGAGGTTTTTGACCTGCACGTTGGCCCGTAGCTTGGCGGGGGCGTGGACGTCAATCGACAACAGCAGTTGCATGTATTCCGTGGTAGCCTTCATCCGCCAAACGTTGCCCCAGTTGATGAAGAATGCGCGGAGGTCAACGTCATCACTTGATTTAGCGGCTTCTAAGGCACAGCTTAAACCACCGGCATCGGCAATGTTTTCGGAAACTGTTAATTGACCGTTGACCTTTTGTCCGGCAAATTCAATGCCATCAAATTCATGGATCATCGACTTAGCCAGGTCCTTGAAATGGGTCAGGTCGGCTTCCGTCCACCAATTGTGGATGTTCCCAAATTCATCGAATTGGGAACCATTGTTGTCAAAAGCATGAGAGATTTCGTGAGCAATGACGGCCCCAATTCCCCCGTAGTTGGCACTGCTAGACTGCTGGAGACTGTAGAATGGTGCTTGTAGAATGGCAGCAGGGAAGACGATTTCGTTGTTGGAAGGGGAGTAGTAGGCGTTCACAGTATTCGCACTCATTTCCCACTTCTTCCGGTCAACGGGTTGGCCCCAGTGGCCGAAGTGGTTGGCAATGATGGTCTCGGTAATGGTTTGCAGGTTGTCATACAGTGAGGCTTGCTCGTCAATCTTAAACTTGCTGTAGAGGGCGTCGATAGTGTCTGGGTAGCCCACCTTGATAGTCAGTTTCTGCAACTTCACGATGGCCTTTTCACGAGTGTCCGCACTGAGCCAGTCGTTGGTCTTTAACCGTTGTTGGTAAACGTGGGTCATCTTGAGGACCATCTGCCGGACGTCTTCCTTGGCTGCTTCACCAAAGTATTTACGCCCGTAGTAGTCACCCACGACTTGACCAAACGTACCAGTGGCCAGGTAGTAAGCGGCCTTTTTCTGTGAACGGGCCTGCTTCTGACCAGATAGTGCCCGGCCATATGTCCCGCCAATCTGACGGAATTCTTCGGTTAAGGCCCCACTGGCATCGAAGACGGTCTTGACCAGCATCCAGCTCTTAATGGCCTCAAAGTTGGCCGGTGTCAGAATGTCATTGGCCGCGTCGAAGAAGAGTGGTTGGGGCAGAATGACTTGTTCAGGCACGTCGTTAATAACGCCTTTGATGGCGTTGGTCAAGTCAATGTTGGTTAATTTGGCGTCAACGTCCTTCAATGGGAAGGGGTTGTACATCTTGACGTAGTCGGCTGATTCTTCAGCGGACTTTACGTGAGGGGCAATCTGGGCATCAAAGTCCTTCGCTTGTTCCACGATGGTTGTGGCCTCAGCTTCGGCGTAGCCCGCCAGTTGTAAGAGTTTGACGGCCGTTTGCGTGAAGATGGGCATTAATTGCTTGGCTGCGGGATTGTCCTTGGCATAGTAAGTCTTGTCTGGTAAGAACAGGCTAGGGGCGTCAACGTACAGGGCGTATCGACTGGTATCTTTCATGTCGGGTTCGACACCCAAGTCGATTGGTACGGGGAGTCCTTTTTGGTACCACTCTACTAAATGAGCGTTTAAGTCTGCGAAGTCCTTGAGGTTGGCAATTTTAGTCAACCAAGGTTTCAATGGGGCGGTGCCATCGTTTTCGCGCCGGTCGAAATCGCTGGCTAAGGCGTATAGTTTTTTGAATTCGGCCATTTCCGGATTGGCGGGGGCCAGCTTGCCCGCTAAGAGGTCGGCAAAGTCAGCCATCAGAGTGTGCTCGATATTGTCGACTAAGTCCATGAACCCACCAGTTGAAGCGTGGTCGGCGGGGATGGTGGCTTGTTCAGCCCACTTGCCATTGACCGCGTCATAGAAGTCCTGGGTCAGTTTACTTTCGTCTACGGGAAACGCTGATGTTGAGCCACCGGCAGAAACATCAGACGTGAAATGATTAAGTCGCATACGGAATCCTCCTTGATTTTTCGTGTTACCTCAAAGGTTAAACCATTTGATGAGAAAAGGGAATTTTTTTGACACCTAGTTTTTAGTTGGCCAACCGGATTAGTGGGTAAACCAAAACGTGAGCTAGCGAGGTTGCCCACTAACTCACGTTGGTTCTATTCTGTTGTGATGGGTCACGACCTACTTATCGCCCAGTGCCTTCCGTTTCGTACGGAGAACGGGTCGTTGAAATTTCGGCCGGGTCCGATCCCAAACAGCAATATTTTGCTGATATTGCGTGAAGAATTCATTGATGTCGCCAGCAGTTAAGCTCGTTGGAATCTGTTCCCAGGCCGCTGCACTCTGCAGGAACGCCTGACGAATATCATTTTCAATCGCCGCCCCCTTAGGCGTCAGCCGCAGGTACTTCACACGGCGGTCATCCAACTTAGCCTCTTGTTCCACAAAACCATCCAACAGCAGCGCCCGTAGTTTTCGGGCAGCCGCAGAACGGGTGGTACGGGTCGAATCGGCCAGTTCACTCAGCGTAATATTGCGTTGCTCATGAATTTGCTTCAGCAGCAGGTACTGTTCAAAGCTGACCGAGTACTGACCCGTCACCTGTTCAGCGGCGTTGATCAGTACGCGAAAAATTTCCCGGTATTGACGCAGAAAAGTTTCGAATACTCTTTCTTCGTTTTGCATGATAACTCCCCCTAGGAAAACGAATTCAGCCGATTTGGTGCAATTTGCTGGTAAAATGACCAGCATTCTTCACTAACTCAGCATACCGTTATTATGCGGCCTGACGGGTGGGGATAAAAACAATTGCGCTTATCCACTGTGATTAAGAAAGGTCAGCTTGTTTTCTAAATCACAGTTGGGGAAGGAACTTGGTTGATGGCAAAAGAAAATCCGCTCATCTGACTGACACAGCAGGGATGAACGGATTAAGATAGTTATTTTAGAAACGAAAGTAAACTTGTTAACGATAGTGAAGGTTGCCTTGAGGACCAGTATGACAAGTCAACAAGTGAGCGAATTAAGTTGATTTACTCATGAGTTGCATGAGCCGGAGGTCGACAGGGTGGGTGGCAGCTGTGAAGGTGGTGTTAGCTCAGGTCCTTCGAGCTTACAGCACGGGACGATCTTCAAGCCTTGGTGGTTTGCCGAGGCTTGAAGTCGAGGAGAAAGACCGTACTTTGGCTTTCTCCGGTCCCCACAGCAGACACCCACCCTGTCGACCGGAGACGGTAATCAATGTTCACGCGCAAGCATTGCTATTTCGTCATGTAGATGTAGAGATGATCGGTAGAGAAACCAGTGTTGAACCGCACGCCGTTCGACCGAATCGTCTTGGTCGTCGTGGAGCTACTGTTCTTCTTTGCGTCCTTCAAAACCTTTTCAAACTTCTTGATGACGTACTTAGGTTTGGCATTGAGTGAGCCACCCAACAGCGCAAAGGTGGTCCCGAAATCCTTTTGGCCAGACTTCGTTTTCATTTGCTTAGTGGGTGTGATCAGTGCTAAGCCCATCAATTTACCATCTTGAACATTGCCCCGGACGGTGACGGCTTTGGTACTGATCAGGTTTTTCACGCCCGCAGCCGTATTCGTTGGCAAAAGGTCGTCCTTAGCAGCTTTTTTGGCTGTGGCCATCTGTGCTTGGAGTTGCTTGGCAGCGGCTTGTTGCTTTTGGACAGCGGCTGCAGCTGCGGCAGGATTCGTTTGGGCCAGGGCGGCTAACTTCTTTTTAGTAGCGGCTTGGGTCTTTTGCGCACTAGCTAATTGTTTTTGTACCTTTGCTGGTAAGTGGGTGGCAATCACCATTTGATTGTACTTTGCAGCGAACTTTTTGTAGTTAGCCAATGCTGTGACGTGTTTCACTGAAACGTTTTTGTGGGCCGTCCCAGCAGTGATTTTGACTTGTTGGTCCTTAGTAGCAGCTGGAACTTGGAAGAAGTAAGTGCCGCCGCTAACCTCGGCCTTTTGTTTCTGGCCACCATCGATTTGGTAGGTGACCGTTTTGGACTTGGTATTGCCTTTCACCACAGCGGTCAATGCAGTTGGGTGATAGCTACTTTTATTGGTGGTGAGCTTGTTACTAGAGCAGCCGGCTAGGGTCAAAGCTAAGAGTCCTAGGGCGCCCAATAAAAACTTTTTCATTTTATATCCATCCCTCAGTGATTGATTTACTCGACTTATCTTACCACAAAGTACTGATTAAGCGGGTGATGATATTCTCGAGATTTTCAGGAACAAATTAAATCGTGAAAAATGACGCAAAGGTCTTTTATGCGGTCGAAAGAATTGGTATGATAAAGGTGTTGAAAGCGATATCACCTAGATGGTTTACTATGGAAAGGACGGGATATTATGTATGAACGGATTTTAGTACCAATGGATGGGAGCAAGAACGCCCACGCTGCGTTGGTGGAGGCTACCAACTTGGCTAAGCAACTCGGTTCCAAACTGTTCATCGTGTCCGTCGCCAGTGATCAGACTTACGCCCACTACGGTGCAGAATTTGGCAGCGAAATCGTTACGCATTTTAAGGAAGACGCTGCGAAGTTTTTGGAGAGTGCCGTCACGGAAGTCGAAGCGCAGGGCGTGGCAGTCGAAACGAGCTTCAAAGTTGGGTTACCGAAGCCAACCATCGCCCAAACTTTACCAGCAGAATTAGGAACGACGTTGACGGTGATCGGTCGTTCCGGGGCGCACGGCATTGGGCGAGCAATCATGGGTTCCACCACTAGTTACGTGGTTCATCACTCTAAGACCAGCGTGTTAGTGGTCGACTAAGCAACAATTGCTTTTGCTATTATATCTTCAAAATTGGGGTTCTTGGTCAACCAGTCGTTGGCCAGGAACCTCTTTATGGATCATGAGTAAACAAAAAAGCCACTGACAGTGTCAGTGACTTTTCTAGTAAAGGCGTCAGACTACTTCTTGTTCTTTAACCAACGTTGTAAGTCTGAAATTTCGTCGCGTCGCTTCCGGTCCTTTTTACGGTTAACCTTCCGACGGCCTTGAACGCCATTTGGATGTGCTTTTCTCATTGTAAAAACCCTCGCTTAATTAAAATAACAATCGTGTGTTATTCTACTGGATATTCTCACAAAATGCAAGCCCCTCGCGGGATTAAGCAACTTCAGACCACCTATTAGCGTTGACGGGCCGCGTTTGCTGTGATTTGCTTAAAATTTTTTATCCGGCTCAGGGGACCCCACGGAAAGTGGTATATTGGAATTAATTCGGTAAATGGCGTAAGAAGGGACGGGGAACATGCAAGTGATGAAAGGGAAACGGGTGCAGGGGTGGTTCTGGCTTCTGGCCCTAGTCATCGGGGGTCTCCTGATATGGGGGACGCAGCATAATGCTGGTCTCTATCATGATCCCATTATGAAGGTCACCCAGGTTAAAACTGGCCGGGCGACGAAGGAGACCGATGATTTCCACAATCAAGATTATCAAACGAAACAAACATTGACTGGTCACATTTTGAACGGGTCTTACCGGGGGCGCTCATTGACAGTGACCAATACCTATTCACAATCAGGTGCAATGGATCAGCGTTACCACGTGGGTAGCCAACTATTTGTGGTCGTTCATCAACACACCGGTCAAAAGTTAACCGCGACGGCCAAGGACGTGAAGCGGGATACCCCAATACTGACTATGATTTGGGTCGTCGTGGCGTTACTGCTCTTAATTATGCAATTCAGTGGGTTCATGGCCTTTCTCAGTGTTGCGGCTAATGGGGTGCTGTTTTTAATGGCAATTCTCCTGAATGGCTCAACCCAGGGGGCACAGGTGCTGTGGATCTTTGGGAGTTTAGCCATTGTGTTTGCTGCTCTCACACTGTGGTTGGTACTAGGTGCGAACCGACAGATGCTGATTACACTGGCAACTACGTTAGGCGGAACGGCGTTTTCAATTATCGTGGCGTTGTTGGTCTTTCATTTCACGCATGAGCGGGGGATGTACTACGAATCCATGCAGTACGTGACTCAGCTGCCGCGCCCACTGTTCTTGGCAGAGACACTCTTGGGTTCTCTGGGAGCGGTCATGGACGAGTCCACGGATATTATTTCGTCGCTCTTTGCCCTGAAACGTGAGCGGCCGGAGCTGTCTGCCAATCAAGTATTTAAGTCTGGTCGGCAGATTGGGAGTACGATTATGGGGCCACTGATCAACGTGTTATTCTTTATCTTCGTGGCGGATACTTTCCCGATGGCCATGTTGTACTTAAAAAATGGGAATAGCTGGGGCTACACCTTCTCGATGAATATGTCGATGGGGGTCGTGCAAAGCCTAATCAGCGGAATCGGTATTGTCTTGGCGGTTCCGTTAGCAAGCTTTCTGGCTAGCCGATTCATGGAAAAGAAGGTGAGCGCATGAGTACAATCAGTACTTTGGGATTAATTCTACTAATGTTGATGATTTTAGTCGGTGGTAAAGCGGGGGCGCAGTCATTTCTAGCGTTGATTCTCAATTTTGGCCTGTTATTTCTGGCAATTGTTTTAGTGGCGTTTCACTTCTCACCGTTGATCGTTACCCTGGTGACGGGGATGCTAGTGCTAGCTTTGACCATCTTCATGAGCAGTGGGGATGACTTGTCTAGCACCGTGGCCTTCATTGCGTCTGCGGTCGTGCTAGTCGTCCTGGTCGCCGTCATTGTTCCAGTGGAACAGTGGGCTCTCGTTCAAGGATTCGGACCGGAAGATAGTGAGGACCTTGAAGGCTTATCCGTCTTGGTGGGGATCAGCTTCGTACAGGTAACCACTGCTACGGCCATTCTAAGCACGCTGGGGGCGATTGCCGAGGCTGCTATGGCAATTGCCGCTGGTCTTAGTGAAATCCTTGAGCAGCATCCTCAGGTGGGTTTAAAGGCCTTGATGGGTGATGGTATCGCCGTCGGTAAGCAAATCATTGGGACGACGTTTAATACCTTGTTCTTTGGGTTCTTTGGTGGCTTTCTAGCACTGTTTATCTGGTTTACCGGTGTTCATTACTCATTCGGTGAAATCTTAAATGATAAAATCTTTGTTTCAGAAATTTTGATGATTTTATTTGCTATGGTCAGTGTTATCTTGACCGTGCCAATTACGACGTGGGTCATGACCCGCGCCGTGGCCGGTCAACGTAAACGTGCTGATAAAGCTAAAATGGGTGAGTAACAGCAATCTCGCGCTTCGGCGGCCTGGGACGGGGCCAGCTGTGGGGACGCTTCAGCCAAAGAGCGGGCTTCTCGCTCGACTTGAAGCCACGGAACCCACGTGTCTCCAAGCTCGCCCGTACTGTAAATTGGCAAAAAAACTGCCAATTAACACCACTTTCACGGCTGGCCCCGTCCCAGGCCACCTACGCTAACATAGTGTTATTTTGTTGAAACTGATTGGTCATTTACAGCGGTTAGTGTGATAACTGGTTAGTGGTCGCTTAGGGAGCTATAAAGTATGACTAAAATAGTCGTCGACAATCTCTAATGAGAGGTGTCGACGACGTTTTTGTAGGCAATTAATTTGAATCCTATGGCAATGCAGTAATCTTGGGGTGAGAGTTTGTAAGTAGATTAAGTGGTCTTCAGTGGCAATATCAGTTAGTACTGACGCCACTATGAGCGTTGGTTTGCACTGATGAGGTGGTAATGATCAATCAAAGCGGAGGTGGTCAGGGGTGGGGCCGGCCGTGAAAATGGCGTTAGCTAGTGGGCTACTAGCTTACGGCATGGGCGACTTTGAAGACAGGTGGGCTGTCCTGGCTTCAAATCGAGCGAGAAGCCCGGTCCTCAGGCTGAAGCGTCCCCACAGCGGGCCCCACCCCTGACCGCTACTTTAACGATCAACTACCGAATTAGAAGTACAAAAAAACGACCACCCAGACAAATGGATGGTCGTTAGAAATGTTAAATTTAGTTGCTGCTACTTACTGAGCTAGCGCTAGAAGAACTAACAGAGGATTCAGTAGCACTTGAACTGTTGGCGGCGTTGTTTTCAGAGCTGGTGCTAGTGCTGGTAGCACTGGCCGTTTCCGTGGCAACGTCTTGAACGTTTGTCAGGTTACCGGAATAAACCCAGTAACGGGTCTTGCTGGTCGAGTCCTTAGAAGGCTTGATTCGGTACCACGTGGTACCATTGCTCTTCTTAGCGGTCATGTCGATGCTGTAAGACTTGCCAACCTTAGGCGCAATCTTGGACCAACTTTGGCGCTTGGCGTTTTTGTTGGCACCCTTAACGTGGTTGTACAGGTAGTACTTGGTGTACTTGCTGCTCAACTTAGCTTCCTGGTTAACGGACGTGTAGGTCGCGCTGGCCAGCTTCGTGTGCTTCGTTGCGTTCATGTCGTTGTAGTATGACTTGACCATCTTGTAGAAGGCAGCCATGGTGTACTTTTGACCAAAGTACTTCTTCCCAGCGGAAGCGTAGTAACCGATTGGGTCGGTATGTGTTGAACCACCAAGTTTGTGAGCAACGGCCTTATGGGACCAAACAGTGCCTTTGTAGTCGTAGGCAGCATCGTTAGGCTTTAAGTTGTACTTGTTCAGAAGGTAAGCCGTGTACCAAGAAGCGTTAGCAACTTCGTGGGCAAAGGCAGACTTACTGTGCACCTCGACTTGTTCGAATTGAACGAAACGGGCGTTACCAGGGTAACCAACACCCCAAGCTAAGTAGTCCGTGTTGGCAATGTTGATGATCCGGGAACCGTCAACGAAACTGTGAACGAAGGCGTTGTTATAGTTACGCTTCATGTAGGCAATTTCGTTGTAAATGGTTGAGGATGGGTTGGCCGTTTCGTGAACAACGACTCCTTCTGGCTTACCCTTACCATGACGGTACTTGTTCTTAGGAAAACCACTCCAAATACTCTTAGTTACTTTAGCAGGTTTGATATTCTTACTGCTGATGTAGTTGTTGACCTTTGACGATGCAGCATTGGCAGTTGTCATTGATGTGGCACCAAAGATACCGATAGCCCCTAGTGCGGCCACTGCAGTTAAAACGACTTTGTGCATTTTCACCCTAATCATCCTCGTACTTTCTTTTCTAAATTTAAGGGACCCGTTAATGGGTCGTTTACTCGACTTATTTATCATTCGTTATCAACTATAAACATTATTAGACGCCCAGACAACCGTCACACGGGGCTTCAGGGCTTATATTACGATGGTAATAACGAGTATCGCGGCGTTTGTTCGCCGTGTTTTCAAATAGATTAAAACTTTACGACACCTGTAACGTCCTTGTAATATTGTTAGACCGGGCTTTATGGCAAGTTAAAAAGCGGCATTCCGTCAGATAGAGGGAACGCCGCTATGGCTGGATTGGTGCCGGTTACTTTTCGGTCGCCCAGGTTTGGCGGGTCGGATCGATGTGAAGTTTTTGCTGACACTCTGGACACAGTCCGTAAACTTCGACGTGATTGCTGGTAATCAGGTAACCCGTTTGTTTTTTGGCTTCCGCGTTCAGGGTCTCTTCGATCTGCTCGAAGGCGGGCGTGAAGACATCCGTTATTTTACCGCAGTTTTCACAGATAACGTGGTAGTGGGGGCGCCCATAGAAGTCATAGCGAATACCGCCATTGTCGTTGGGAAGTTCGATAACGATTCCCAGATCAACTAACAGATTTAATGTGTTGTAGACCGTTGCCATACTGAGGTTGGGCAGTTGCTCAGCCAATGCTGTGAAGATGGTTTCAACGGCGGGATGGTTATGGTGGGTCACCAGGTAAGTTAAGATGATTTGGCGTTGCGGGGTCACCCGGACGTGGTGTTCCTTCAGGGTTTGTAGTGCCTGATTTAAAAGTTGTTGCTGACTAGCCAAGGTTTTCCCTCCTTTTTTTAGAATGAATCTAGTTTGACTCTATTAAACCACATTTTGACGAGAGTGCCAGTGTTCTGCTCACTTTAGAATCGCTTGTCATTAAAATGAAATTTTTCAATCTCGACCATTTACTTTTGGCGGCCAAAGAGTACAATAGATTTGTTGTTAAGTAATAATGGTTCTAAATTACTCAGAAATTGTTTGTTGTCCCAAACTTTTATTTACAACTCGTGTTAAGATGGGTAAGAGAAGTTTGTGTGTAAATTCAGGGGGTAGATACGATGAAAAAGAATAAGAAGCCAGCAACACTGGCCCAACGGATCAACGTGTTACGGGCGAGCGTGATGGGCGCCAACGATGGTATCCTTTCCGTTGCTGGGATCGTTGTGGGGGTTGCTGGGGCGGCCACTAGTAGTTTTGCAATTTTTATTTCTGGGATTGCCGGCATGATTGCGGGTACGGTGTCCATGGCGATGGGCGAGTACGTCTCCGTCAACACCCAAAAGGATGCGCAGCGTAAAGCGATTGAAACCCAGACCACGGCGTTGGATGATGATTATCAGGGTGAGGTTGATTTCATTCGAGAAAAATACATTGCGAGTGGGATTAAGCCGGAATTAGCCGCTCAGGCGACTAAGGAAATGATGGCCAGTGATCCAGTCAAAGCCAGCGTTCGAGAACGGTTTGGGTTTAACGTTGGTGAATACACCAACCCCTTCTCAGCGGCAATTGCTTCGATGATTTCGTTTCCCACTGGTTCGATTTTACCCTTGGTCTCAATTAGCTTGTTGCCAAAGGACTGGCGGATTCTGGGAACGTTCATTGCGGTGGTGATTGCATTATCGATTACAGGGTACGTGGCCGCTACGTTGGGCAATGCCAACCGTCGCAACGGAACCATGCGTAACGTAATCGCTGGGATTTTGACGATGCTCGTCACTTACGGCATCGGCCATCTATTTGCCTAGGGGGGTCCGAAGATGGAAGTAAACGAAGAGGTTCACGAAAAAAATCAAAAGAAACAAAAGCAACATCAAACTATGGATGAAAAATTGAACACGTTGCGGGCCGGAGTGTTGGGTTCTAACGACGGTATTCTAACCGTCGTTGGGGTACTTTTTAGTGTTGCTGCGGCCACTACTAACCAGTTTACGATTTTTATTGCCGGGTTAGCCGACTTGCTGGCTTGTGCGTTTTCAATGGCATCTGGTGAATACGCCTCAGTCAGTACGCAAAAAGATACTGAACAGGCTGCGGTGGCTAAAGAACAAGCCTTATTGGAGAGCAATTTCGCTGATCAACAAGCCGCCGTTCAAAAGTTTTACGAGGAACGGGGCGTGACACCCGAAACGTCTTTGGCAATTGCGAAGGACTTAATGCACAAGGACGCATTGGCCACGGTCGTTAACGTCAAGGAAGATATCCAACTGGGCCATTACATGAATCCCTGGGATGCAGCTTTTTCTTCCCTGTTTGCAGCGGCCCTGGGGGGGACTTTCCCACTCGTTGCCATGACGGTATTTCCAGCAGCAACTCAGTGGCCAGCGACCATTGTGGCTGTGCTATTGTCCGTAACGTTAACCGGGTACCTGAGCGCTAAGCTGGGCCGTGGCTTAGTTAAGACGGCAATTATTCGTAACGTCATCGTCGGTATTATTACGATGTTTATTCACTATTACGTCGGTCAATTATTCTAATGGAAATTCCGGGATTCTTTACATTTTGACGGAGACGTAGTGTACAATAGGGCAAACATCTCTGTGAAAGTGAGGAAACTGGCATGAAGCGCAAAATGAGTTTATTTTCTTTGATCATGTTAACGCTGAGCGCCATCATTGGGTCCGGCTGGCTGTTCGGCGCGGGGATGGCTGCTCAAATCGCGGGACCCGCTTCCATTCTGTCCTGGATATTGGGGGCCATCGTGATTGGCCTGATTGCGTTAAATTATATTGAACTTGGGACGATGTTCCCGACGAGCGGTGGGATGAGTCAGTACGCCGCTTTTTCACATGGCCCGTTACTGGGGTTCGTTGCCGGTTGGTCGAATTGGTTGTCACTCTTGACGATTATTCCGATCGAAGCCGTGGCAGCGGTACAGTATATGAGTTCATGGCCCTGGAGTTGGGCTAATTGGACGCGGGGCTTTCTTAAGGCTGGTAATATTACCAACGAGGGATTAGTGATTGTCTTTCTCTTTATTCTGGCTTTTACCCTCTTAAACTTTTGGTCGGTCAAGTTACTGACCCGGTTTACGAGTTTTATTTCGATGTTCAAATTATTGATTCCAACACTGACCATTATCGTGTTGATTTGGACCGGGTTTGACTCCCAAAATTTTGCCCATGCGGCCGGGTTCATGCCAAGCGGTAGTGCGTCGATTTTCTCAGCGACCACGGCTGCCGGAATTATCTTTTCTTACAATGCTTTTCAAACGACCATTAACATGGGAAATGAAATTGAACATCCAGAGAAGAATATCTTTTGGAGTATCGTGATTGCCTTCAGCATTAGTGCCGTTATCTACACGATGCTACAGGTAGCCTTCATTGGGGCAGTTCCAGCTGGGAACCTGGCTCACGGTTGGCACGGTGTAAACTTCCAGTCACCATTCGCAGATATTGCCATTCTATTAAACCTTGGCTGGCTGTCGACACTGTTATACCTGGATGCGTTCGTTTCACCGTTTGGAACTGGGGTTTCCTTCGTGGCGACCACCAGTCGGGCGTTAGCTGCCATGACGGGGAGTAAGCACATGCCGACCAAATTGGGTGAAGTTAACCGCAAGTATCAGACACCTCGGCGGGCGATGGTCGTCAACATGCTACTAGGGGTGGTGTTGGTCGCTGGGTTCCGTAATTGGAGCGCACTATCTAACGTGATTTCGACGTCTACGTTGATTGCTTACCTGACGGGTCCGGTCACGGTGACAGCGTTACGACGTCAGGCACCCAACTTTATTCGGCCATTCCGCCTGCACGCGGTGCACTGGTGGTCGCCACTGGCGTACATTTTGGCCAGTCTGGCTATCTACTGGGCTAAGTGGCCAACCACCATCGAAGTCTTTGGGGTCATTGCCCTCGGCCTCGTCTTCTACATTTACTATGAAGTACGACAACCAGCGGGCTGGCACGCTTTACGTGCGAGTCTGAAGGGGAGCCGCTGGCTATTGGCAGAAATGATCTGGTTGACGATTATGTCGTTGATTGGGAGCCATGAGTTTGGTGGCGTTGGCTTTGCGGCCTATCCGTGGGACTTTGTCTTGGTAACATTGGGAAGCCTCGGTTGTTACTACCTGGGTGTTCACGATGCTTATCACAGTGAATCCTTCGAGATTGCTGAGGAACTTAACTTACGGGTGAACGAGGAATAGTTAGTTGCGCTCCGGCGGCCAGGGACTGGGGACTACTGTGGGGACGCTTCAGTCAAAGGGCGGGCTTCTCGCTCGCTTTTAAGCCATGAAAGCCCCAAGTCTTAAAAGACGCCCATGGCTTAGGCTGGCTGAGCATTCAGAATGTTAAATGTTCGAGCATGTTCACTTCTTGTACGAGATGATTGTCTATTTTTAAAATATTTAAATAGAGATATGAATAATAAACGAAAAGGTTCTCAGACGAATTATCTGGGAACCTTTTTTGGTTTTATTTAATTGAAAATTTCTGTTCTCATGACATATTGTTGTCGCAACTAGAAGAATATCATGGTTAACAATTGCCACGCTATTTGTGCCAAGTCCACGGACCATCGGTGGTTTTTGTGAAGCCGGCAGCAAGCAATACGCTGTCATCCAGGCGTTCGGGAGCGGTCAGCTTCAGTGTCGTAAGCTGGAGTTCGTCCCGTCCAAAGTTAACTAACCGGTCAACGATTTCTTGCTGTTCCGTCACTGGTAGTCGTTTGCCAATGAACCGAATCTGACCTTTATGGGTGGTGAGATCTAAGGCAGTGAAACCAGCCCAACCAACCAATTTGTGGGTCTGACGCCGTTCGATACCCCACGTTAGAGCGGAACGGCTCATGGTGTCGTGCATGGTGGTGTTGACCCATTCGGCAGTAGCTGCCAGATCCTTGTTGGCAAGGTCGGCAATGTTTTTTAGATTGAAGCGGGTGAGCCAGTCGAAACGAAATAAGGGGGTTAAGAGGGGATGGTACCCTTCGAAACTAGACATGGATAGTGGGTCCTTTCAAAAAACGATTTATTCCCATTGTAACGGTCTTTGCGTACAGTTACCAGTGACTTAATCGGTGTAGGCCAATCAGCTGTGCTATACTTAGAAGTGATATCTTGTTAAGTTGAAAGGGGCAGCACATATGACGGAAGAGTTTTATATTGGGACTTACACCAAGCGAATTAGCCGCGGAATCTACCGGGTCAGCGTTGACACGGCGACACCTAAGCTCATGGATTGCGAATGGCTGGCGTCAGCCGGAAGCCCAACTTACATTGCAAAGGCTAAGGCACAACGGTTATACGTCATCAACAAAAAGGAAACTGATGGGACCACACACGGTGGTCTAATCATCTATGATGTTTCAGAAGAAAAGCCACGGGCAATTCAACAAGTCTTGGATAACGGGTCCTCACCAGCCTACGTGGCGGTCGATGAAGCTCGTCAATTAGTCTTTACGGCCAATTACCATACGGCTGCTGTAACGGTCTACGCCATCGCTGCCGACGGTACCCTGACGCTAACTGATAAGGTGATCGATCAAGATCCAGTCGGCCCAGCTCCAGAACAAGCTGATGGTCCGCACCCACACTTTGCTGACCTCACGCCGGACAAACGGTTGGTCGTTTGTGACTTGGGTTCTGACAAGGTTTACTTGTATGACGTGTCAGATGAGGGGAAGCTCTCAGCTGTTAGCCAACTGGATTTACCAGCTGGTTATGGTCCCCGGCACATTGTATTTGACGACAAGAAGCACGTTGCTTACTTGGTCGGTGAATTGAGTAGCAACGTGGCCACGTTGAGCTACGATGCCGCTGCCGGCAAGTTTGCCGTTAAAGAAATTACGTCAACGATTCCAGAAGACTGGACTGCCCACAACGGGGCCGCTGCCATTCGCTTGAGTGCTGATGGTCGGTTCGTTTACGTGTCTAACCGGGGCAACAATTCTTTGGCAGTCTTTGCGACGGCTGAAGATGGTAGCCTGACGTTGGTTCAACGGATTTCCACGGAAGGTGACTTCCCACGGGACTTCAACTGGACGGCTGATCAGAGCTTAGTCTTGGTAGTTAACCAAAATTCTGACAACGCCACGTTGTATCAACGGGACGCCCAGAGTGGTAAGTTAACGTTGGTTCAAAAGGACTTCATGGTGCCAGAAGGCGTCAGCGTCCTGCCAGCATAAATTAAATATAAAGCGTGAGTCCCAGGATGGTTAACTGTCTGGTGGCGCACGTTTCAGCGATATGAGTTTGTAGATAAAGAACGGAGAAGGTCTGAGACAAGAGTCTCAGGCCTTTTCCTATCCCTAAATTTATCTTACTGAAGTGGCAGTTATCCGCCTAACCTCACGCTACTTGTCCAGAACGTGGTTAGGTGGTTTAACTATTAAACGATTATGCGAGGCCTTCGATTGGATTGGCTGGCGATTCAGGGTATAAATGAGTAACGCTAGTTTTTGGGAATTTCAAAGAGGAGGACTGTGACATGGGGGAACGACTTTCTTTAGAACCAGCAGCGGTGGCGGTCTGTGAGGACAATAGCGCCCATCCACGTTCATATGAGCTGATTCCGGATGCCGGCCGGCAACTGTTAAGTGATTTTCAGGACCGCCCCATCGCTAAGGATGAGGTCACGATTGAAGATGAACCTTGTGACACTGGTGACTGGGGAATTATTAATGTCCGCTACATTAGGCCGATCGGTGCATTTGGCCGGTTACCCGTGATTTTTTACATTCACGGCGGTGGGTGGGTCTTCGGGGACAGCCACACCCACGATAAGTTAATTCGTGAATTAGCGGTCAGGACGCATTCAGTGGTCATTTTCCCAGAATATTCATTGGCGCCTGAGGCCCAGTATCCTACGGCGGTTGAACAGAATTACGCTGTCCTTTGCCAAACGGCGGCCGCTCACGGTCTGTGGGATGCCAGTCACTTGATTGTGGCCGGGGACGGTGTTGGTGGTAATTTAGCCACCGTGATGACCTTGTTGGCCAAGCAACGGCAGGGTCCCAGAATCACCGGCCAGCTATTATATTATCCAGTAACTGATACGGACTTCGAGACGGCCTCATATCAAGAATTTGGTGAGGGCTACGGCTTAGCTGGCGCTGGGATGCAGTGGTTCTGGGACCAGTATACGCCTGACCCGGCAGACCGGGAGAAAAGTACGGTGGCCCCGCTGAGGGCAGACCAGTCGGAACTGGTGGAACTACCGGCCGCCATGATTTTGACGGCGGAAGCGGATGTGACTCGCGATGAGGCCGAAGCCTATGCCTGTCGTCTCCGCCAGGTTGGGGTGGCGGTAACGCAGGTTCGGTTCCAGGGGATGGTCCATGACTTTGTCATGCTAAACGCGTTGGACAAGACCCGGGCTTGCCGGGCCGTTATGGATCTCTCAACTCAGTGGGTCATGCAACAACAGCACTTGCTGACTCACGTTTTTGACTGAAATACGTGGAATTTAAGTTGCATGCTAATTAAATTTTAAGTAAAAACCAGTTGAGGAGGCGGACAAGTCTGTCCGTACCCTCAACTGGTTTTGTTGATACCTAACTGAAGGGTGAAAGTTCGAAGACCGTTATAAAGCCAAGAATAGTCAGGCGTTATCGGTTTAAAATTAGTCTCACCCCGCCACCTGCGGCGGTCAGAGATTCCGCCTGCTGTGGGGAACGCCTGCGGCCTGAGAAACGGTCCTTCGGCTCGGTTTGAAGCCCGGAAAGACCACCAGTCTTCAAAAACGTCCCACGCTGTAAGCCGAAAATCGGCTAACACCGTCGACACAGCGAGCTCCACCTTTGACTGCCTCCGGTTAAACGGATTCTTGGAAACTAAGCTAACTTACATACCTGAATGGCAGTATTTACTCAGCATTATTGGCGCTCCACTGGGTAGCCGGGAGTGAGTCAAATTTGGACTCAGCCATGGGATTTTCAAGTGGTTTTCTTGAAAATGGCGACTTGAAGACGTGTTTTGCGGCTTCAAGCGAGGGGCAAGACCGCTCTTTGGCTTGTCCCGTCCTGCCCGCCGCGTTCCAGTCCAAATTTGGCGAACGGTAAGGCGGCAATTTTTCACTATATCCGACTAAATCCCAATACCTAATCCTTGTTGTATCAGGCATAGTGGTTATTTCAATGCTTTCAACCTTTTGATGTCTAACTTAAATTCAGTTTAGTGGATAGTGCTTTTTAAAATAAGCTGCCATCGTTTGAAGGTGGTGCTCCAGACTGAGTCGCTTGACCACGCCTAGACCAGGAAAATGGTGCTGCGTGTGGTAGGCTGCGAGCTCTTGGGCCGCAGGTGTTTGCACACTAGCGGGTTGCTGCGGTAACCACTCGGCCAACTTGGCAACAGCCTGGAAGAACTTTTCCTTAGGATGTTTGAAGTCCGAGCGGTCGTTGGAAACGAAACGGTGAATGCGGAGCTGTTCACCCGCAAAGTAGGTCAAATGGAGGGTGACCGCTCGGGCTGGGTAGCCGTGCTCACTATAGTAACCGCCGCCAATGGTATAGTCGCTGAATCCTTGATAGTGATTCAAGTCGGCTAGTTCCCAGTCATTGCTGAAAAAGCCGTCTTCAATGTCGGCGTAGCTCCGGTCGTGTTCTGGCAACCAGGCGTGGTCAAAGAGACTAATGGTTGGGCGCTGCAGGAGTTGGCGAATTCGAGCTTCTGGTGGAACCAATAGGTAAGTACTGTCGGTTAAAATACCGGCGTGTTGTGCTGCCAAAAGTTCATCGTACTGCCGGCCAATCAGTAAAGTTTGGTGACCAGCGACTGGGGGACTAGCTACCGTGGTTGGCGTCAAGATGTGGCCAACGATGAGATTGGGATTATCGCGCCAAGGCTGCCAGTCATAAAGCTTTTGTTGGGTCAGGGCGTAATCACTGACCGTGGGGTTCGCAATGATAACCAATGGCTGATCATGGTCCACGAAGGCGGCTACGGTTTGGGGGAGGGCCCGAATATCTCGAACGGGTTCGATAATGGGAATGATGTTGCGCGGTAATATCCGTTGTTCAGCGATTTTTTTCAAGGCAAGGAGGTCGTACTGCCGACCACGAAAATAGGGGAAGTACAGCATTATGAGCGCTCCTTTAGCTGGTCCTGTAAGGCGTGAAGCTCTAGGTTTAAAGCATCGACCTCAGTCTGCAGGGCCGTGACTGCAGTCGATTGTGTATCTTCAATAAATTGTTCGTAGAAGTTAGCCTCAGGATCGTAGATGTCGTAGTGTTGGTGGCGTTTTTTGAGTTCCTGGTAGAGACGGTCGGTACTGTATTGTTTGAGGCCGGTGGCCATTTGCTTGGCTTTACCAACTTCACGGGCCTGTGAAGCAATAAACCGGGTAGTCAACTGGCTAGCGGGTACCTGCAAGTCCTGGCGTCGTGGTGGTCGCGTGACGGTGAGATAGCCCGGCGCAACGGGGGTCTCAGTTGCGGTGGCTAAAAGTTCCTGGGCGAATGGTCGGTAAATGAGGACGCCGATGCCCGCGGGAATCTCGTCAGCCACTTCCTGGTAGAGGTCGAGTGGCAAGACAAAGTAGTTGTAGTGACCGACGAAGGACAACTTAGCTTTAGAATGAAAATCGCTCTTAGTGACCTTGAGTTCATAACAGCGCCATTCAATCTCACCACTAGGCAATTCCTGGTAACTGAGGGTGTCGACGATGCCTTGGTCATCTGGCATGGTCACTTCTTCAACGGCAAAGGTACCGGCTTCTCTACAGTAATAATAGAGGGTTCGTTCCATAGCGAGCGTCAATTTAGTTTTCATCGGATACCTCCTGGTGCCAAAAATTCTGGATGGCTGTCGTTAATTGTTCTGGTCGATAGAGTCGCTGGAAGTGTTGCCAGTGGCGTGGATATAGGTGCGTGTAACGGGGACTAGCAAAGCGTTGGTCCATTAATAGCATGATACCCACGTCCTTGGATCCCCGAATTAACCGACCGGCGGCTTGGAAGACGTTGTTAAGACCGGGCAACTGATAGGCAAAGGCGAATCCGTGTTGGGATTGCGCATCAAAGTAATCTCGAATCAAGTCAGTCTCAGGATTGATCCCAGGAAGCCCGACACTAACGATACCCACACCAATCAAACGGTCGGCCTTGAGGTCGATACCTTCGGCGAAAATACCGCCAAGGAGGGCGAACCCAACCAGCGTTTGCGCAGGGTTGGCTACAAAATTAGCGAGAAAGGCTGTTCGATCGGCCTCCGCCATTTGTGCTTCTTGGATCACAGTTTTGATGTGTGGATAGGCCAATTGAAAGGCCTGACTCACATCAAGCAGGTAGCTACGGGAGGGCAGAAAAATGAGGTAGTTACCCTTTTTTCCGTCGATCATGGTTTTAATTGCCAACAAAATGTTGGCGAGATTGGCGTTGCGTTGCTTGTAAGTGGTTTGAATGTAGGTGGTGACCATGATGGCTTGGTGTTGCGGTTCAAAGGGCGAATCCAACCGATAGGCCAGACTGTCAGTGTCCCCACCGAGGACAGTCTGATAGTAGTCCATTGGTGAAAGGGTGGCCGAGAAGAGAACTGCTCCGTGGCCAAGTGCCAGGCTATCCGCTAGAAAGGCACTGGGATCCAGACAGAGTTCTTTTAAGGTAATGTTGCCATCAACAATTTCCAGGCGCATGCGGTAAGTCTCGTCAAAATATTCGCCGATTCGTTGATAGCTGATGGCCGCGAAATAGTAGTCTAAAATCGCCTGCGTGAACGGCGTTTGTGGCTGATCAACGAGCCAATCGTGAATCGCTTCTACCAAACGGCTGAGGTCGTGGTCAAAGTTTTCGGGTGGCGTGAGGAAGGTACTGTCTGTCTGATTTTCCGCTAGCAGAGGTGCGGCCACGTCGTCAAAGGTGGCCCGTAGGTCGAGGAGTCGGCGGTGTAACTTTTTACTGGATTGGGGTAAGTCCCGACTCTGATTGATCAAATGGTCGAGTGGCTGGCTGCTGATGGCCGCGGAGTACATTTCACGGGAGCGGTTGACTAGGTTATGGGCCTCATCGATCAGAAAGAAGTTGTCAGGATCTTCGGTGGCGAAGAAGCGCTGGAGGTGAACCTGGGGATCGAAGAGGTAGTTGTAGTCCCCGATAATGACGTCACAAAAAAGACTGGCGTCCAGTTGGAATTCAAAGGGGTCCAGGGTGTGTTTACGCGCGTATTTTTCGATGACGGGACGGGTCAGTTGATCATTGTTCTGAATAAGATCTAGTAGCGCAGGTTTTAACCGATCATAGTATCCCAACATGTATGGATTTTCTTCGGGCAGTAGGTCGGTTTCCTCGGGAAATTTGATTTTATCCTTGGCGGTCAACGTGATACTTTTTAACTTGAGACCCTGTGCGGCCATCATAGTAATGGCTTCTTCAGCGACTCGCCGCGTACTTTGTTTCGCAGTCAGATAAAAGATCCGTTGAATCAGGCTTTCACCAATGGCCTTGATGCTAGGAAATAGGGTTGAAATTGTTTTTCCTGTCCCAGTGGGTGCCTCGGCAAAGAGGCGTTTATTAGTCAGAATCGTTTTGTACACAGCGACGGCTAGCTCCCGTTGCCCCGGTCGATAGTGATCGAATGGGAAGGTCAACTGATGAATCGTTGGGTCGCGTCGTTCCTGCAGATCCGAGCGAAACTTGAGCCAGGTGACGTATTCGGTGATGACATCATCAAAGAATGTTTGGGCGTCCGCTTTACTAATTACCTGGGTCTTCTGGGTGGTGGTTTCAGTATTCGTCTGAAAGTAAGTTAGGGTGAGGGTTACCGCGTCTAAGTCAGTTTCCTTTTCCATCAGCAAATGCGCGTAAATTTTGACCTGGGCCCAGTAAAGGGTCAGAGTGTTCTCACTCAGCTGGTCAAAGACCGTTTCAGATGTTTTGATTTCTTCAATTTCGGCGGAGTCATCCGTGAGCGTCACGCCATCGGCCCGGCCGTGTAGGAGGTACGGATTACCATTGAGCGTTAATTCTTGTTCAAGGTAGTACTCTTTTTGATAGTTTTCGTCGCGTTGTTTCTGAAGACGACGGTGAATCTGGGCGCCTAACAGGGCGGTGTTTTGACTGCCTGAGGTGCTACTCAGGTCGCCCGTGCGTAGGGTGAATTCGACTAATTCACGAACTCCCAATTTATTTGTCATACCGGCGTCTCCTCCATTTCTGGCAATATCATACCACACTTTTAGCCCGGTTTGAACGCGTGTTCGTGAACCGTAAATATTGTGAAAATATTATAAAGGGTATTGGCAAATGTAACGTAAGCGCTTACAATATAGGTAGAGGTGAGACGTATGAAGACGATAGGATTTCCTCTTTACCAAAGTATCCCGACGACTGAGCAGACCGATAGCTTACAGAGAGCTTGTCAACACTATCGTGGCACAGCCATCATTAAGATCAATGATGTTGAATTAGATCCCATGGACCCGGAATTAGGACATGCGTTGGCCCAGTATGAGGGGCAGTTCGTACAGATCATTACGGACGGCCCGGATGAGGCCAGTCTTGCGTCGACGATTCACCAGCAACTGGTAGCCAAAAAGTTCTGTTACTGATTATCTTGACGGCATTGCGTGATTTCGCTAAGCGCAGAGTAAATACTGAGGAGGCGTTGTCCTTGACGCAAGAACAAGTTGAACGGTTATGTCAGATTGCCCCGAAATATGGACTTTATTTGGAACATCAAGGTTCAGTCATTACCAAGGTCGATAAACAAACCACGGACCTGGACACTGCAAAATATATGCCGGATCAGTTTGTTGATCTTCTCTCTCAGATGATTGCGACTAAGATGAAGGCGGATCTCTGGCAGTGGCAATAAATGTGTAAACGAAAGAGCGTGCGCCTGAAGGAAGTTGCCTGCCTTTCAGCGCATGTTTTAGAAATACAGCAAAAAGGTTTGGGACAAAGTCTCAAACCTTTCTTTGCGCTCCGAACGTATATAGTCGAAACGTGCGGCAACAGGCAGTTAACTCCGTTTAGCCCCGATAGACAAACAATCCAAGACCGGGATTATTCGTCTATCGACGTTAATGCTCATTGACTAAGCGCCTCTTGCCTCACTCTCTTTTGTTACGCTTCTTCCCAACGATCGAAATCTTTGGCGTGACTGTTTAAGTAAGCCAGGGCTTCCTTGGCCAAGGCCTCACTTGCAGCGGTAAAGTCATGTTCAGTATCTTCACCGTCGGCGTCGGCTTCATCACGAAGGAAGCCAGCAGCTAGGTCGACATACTTGGTTCGCCGACCAACCCCGTTGTCTTTAAATAGGTCATCTAATCCAGTTAAATCTGTTTTAGCTGCAGCTGATACCTGCTGAGCCAGGTCCTTTTTGGGCCCTAACTTGCTAGCAGCGTAATCCATTAAGAAGTCGTTCATGTCAACAATAATGGCATGACGGGCTGCCCGTTCATTTTTCTTTGCCACTTTTGGTCACCTCTTAATTTCATTCTAGTCAATTCCGTTATATTACGCAATTAATTCCCTGAAATTAAGCGATTAATCGGTTATGGGGGTCAAATACCGTGATATTAGAGAATTTATACAGAAACTGGCAACATTTACCGAAAATTTACACGATTGCGACGAAGAATTTATATTCATCGCTTAGAATCAAGGTTGTAAGTTAAGGGGAGGCACCACGAGTATTGCTGCTTAGCTTACGTGTGGTGGTTCTACTATCTTAAAAAAGACATGGAGTGACTGAGATGAATAAGGGATCAAAATTAGCAATGGGGATTGCAACAATTAGTTTACTTTTGGTAGGTTGTGGCAAGGCAACGAGCTCAACTAGCAGCAAGAGTAGCAGTAGCAGCGAGGCTTTATCGGGGAAGGTTACCGCAGTTGGTTCAACCGCGTTACAACCATTGGCAGCCAAAGCTGGTGCTAATTTCCAATCCAAGAACAGCAAGGTTAACTTGACCGTTCAAGGTGGGGGTTCTGGGACTGGGTTAAGCCAAGTGCAAGCCGGTGCCGTATCCATCGGTAACTCAGATATCTTCGCTGAAGAAAAAGACGGAATCAAGGCCGACAAGTTAACTGACCACAAGGTCGCTGTTGTTGGTATGGCTCCCGTTGTGAACAAAGATACCGGTGTTAAGAACTTGAAGATGGCTCAGTTAAAGCAAATCTTCACGGGTAAGATCACGAACTGGAAAGAAGTTGGTGGTAAGGATCAAAAGATCGTTATCGTTAACCGTGCCCAAGGAAGTGGGACCCGGGCAACATTTGAAAATGCTGTCTTGAAGGGTGCAACTGCCATCAAGTCACAAGAACAAGACTCCAATGGTGCCGTTCAAAAGATCGTTTCTTCAACTCCAGGGGCCGTTAGTTACTTGGCCTTCTCTTACTTCACGAACAAGTTACAAGCCGTTTCAATCGACAACGTAACGCCAACAGACAACAACGTTGAAAACAACAAGTGGAAGATCTGGTCTTACGAACACATGTACACGAAGGGGACACCTGACAAGGTCACTGCTGCCTTCCTGAAGTACATGGATTCCAAGACGGTGCAGGACAGCTTAGTTAAAGACATGGGCTACATCAGTATCCACGACATGAAAGTGACGAAGGATGCTAAGGGTACTGTTACCCAAAGCTAGGCACAATTTAGATTATTAGTAGTAAGTCACAGGGTGGAGGTGCGGTCGTAGCACCTTCATTTTTTTTAAGGGGGAGTCAACTTATGGAACAAACAAATTTTCAACTTAAGAAACAAGACGCCCAATCCAACGAGTGGTCGGCACGATTACACCATGCCACCCGGGCAACGCGTGAGGATTGGATGGGGCGTGGAATCAGTTACCTCTGTATTGGCGTCATTATTCTAGTAGTGGCTTCGATGCTGTGGTTCATCACGTCCAAGGGATTGGCCACGTTTACCCAGAATCACGTGAACGTTTGGCAATTTCTAACCGGGACTAACTGGTCACCCGATACTGGTCATATTGGGGCCGCACCAATGATTGTTGGGTCCTTTGCGGTAACCTTTGCGGCAGCCATCGTGGCAACACCGTTTGCAGTGGGAACGGCGATCTTCATGACGGAAATTTCGCCTAACAAGGGGCGGAAGCTGCTCCAACCAGTCATTGAATTATTGGTGGGAATTCCTTCCGTTGTTTATGGATTCATTGGATTGGCAGTAGTTGTGCCATTCATGCGTCATTTGGTGGGGGGCTCCGGGTTTGGGATTATCTCAGCCACGTTTGTCCTGTTCGTCATGGTATTACCAACGATTACGTCAATGACGGTAGACAGTTTGCGGGCCGTTCCTCGTCACTACAAAGAAGCTTCACTGGCACTGGGAGCCACTCGGTGGCAAACAGTTTCGCGGGTGATTTTACGTTCTGCCACGCCCGGTATTTTAACGGCAATTATCTTTGGGATGGCGCGGGCGTTCGGTGAAGCTTTAGCGGTTCAAATGGTAATTGGGAACGCCGCTGTGATGCCTAAGAACTTGATTTCTGCTGCCTCAACGCTGACAAGTCAATTGACTTCAGGTATTGGGGACACGATTGATGGCACGCTGCCCAACAATGCGTTGTGGTCTCTGGCGTTGATCCTGTTGCTCATGTCACTGTTCTTTAACGCATTAGTCCGGGTCATTGCTAAGAGGGGGCAATTGAAACATGAACGCTAAACGCAAAGACTTTGTTGCAACGGTGATGATTAATTTGATTGTTGCCGCTGTGGTTGGTATCTTGGTTTTCCTGTTGACGTACATTTTGGTTGCCGGTTTGCCGCACGTTAGTTGGACGTTCCTGACGGGAACAACGGACGCCTTTTCTGGAGCAGGTGGCATTGGGGTCCAACTGTTTAATTCCTTTTATCTATTAGTTTTGACGATGCTCATTTCAATCCCGATTTCGTTGGGTGCTGGGATTTACTTAGCAGAGTATGCCAAAGATAACTGGCGAACGAGTCTGATTCGTTCGGCCATTGAAGTGCTGAGTTCCTTGCCTTCTGTGGTGGTTGGGTTGTTTGGTTTCCTGTTGTTCGTTGTGAAGTTTAAGATTGGGTTTTCGGTTATTTCAGGGGCCATTGCACTGACCTTCTTTAACCTCCCTCTGTTGACGCGGAACATTGAAGAATCATTGAGTGCTGTTTCTAGCAGTCAACGAGAAGCCGGACTGTCTTTGGGCTTGTCAAAATGGAAGACTGAAATTGGCATTATCCTGCCGGTTGCCTTACCCGGAATCGTGACCGGAGTCGTTCTGAGTGCGGGGCGGGTTTTCGGTGAAGCCGCTGCCTTAATTTACACGGCTGGCCAAAGTGCTCCAGTGACGAACTTTGCTGACTGGAACCCAATGAATGCGGACAGTCCGTTGAATCCACTCCGACCGGCTGAAACTTTGGCGGTTCATATTTGGAAGATCAACACGGAAGGACTCGCGACGAATGCTGCAGCGTTGTCTGCTGCGGCCTCTGCGGTTCTGATTATTGCCGTGTTACTGTTCAACCTGAGTGCGCGGTTACTGGGAAACTACCTGTATCGTCGCGTGACGGCCAGCAAATAAGGAGGAGCTGCCATGTTAAAACAATATTCATTTGAAAAGACGGCCGTGCAGACCTTCGATGACAGTGTCTCGCTGGCCTTAAAGACGGATAATTTACAGGTGTTTTATGGTGCCAATCATGCCATGCATGACGCCAACCTAGAATTTCCAAAGAATCAGATCACGGCTTTGATTGGTGCCTCGGGTTCTGGAAAATCCACGTACTTGCGGTCGTTGAACCGGATGAACGATGGAATTGCCACGGTAACTGGTAAAATTTGGTATCACGGGGTTGATATCAACGAACCAGATGTGAACATCTACGAGATTCGGCGGCACATTGGGATGGTGTTCCAACGACCAAATCCGTTTGCTAAATCAATTCGAGAAAATATCGTGTATGCTCTGAAAGCTAACGGTATCAAGGGTAAAGATGAACTGGCTTCTCGCGTTGAGAAGAGTCTCAAGGGGGCGGCTCTCTGGGACGAGGTTAAAGACAATCTTGAAAAGAGTGCGCTCTCCTTATCCGGGGGTCAGCAACAGCGGTTGTGCATTGCCCGTTCAATTGCTATGGAACCCGACGTATTGCTTTTGGATGAACCTTGTAGCGCGTTGGATCCAATTTCCACGGTGAAGGTTGAAGAAACCCTGCTGGAACTGCAGAAGAAGTATTCGATCATTATCGTGACGCATAACATGCAACAGGCATCGCGGGTCAGCAGTCAGTGTGCGTTCTTCCATCTGGGTCATGTGATGGAGTACACGCCAACGGCCACGATGTTCAGTAATCCCCAGATTCCAGTCACACAAGATTATATTGCCGGTAGTTTCGGCTAAAAAAACTCGTGAGCAGTGGTTGCTCACGAGTTTTTTATTTGGCTAATGGTGCATTTTGAATTCTAGGTAACGGTCGTTGTAGAGCTGGACCTTGGCCGGTGAAAGGTCTTGGTAGACCTGCAGGTGTTGCAAAGTTTGCTGGTTCGGATAGAATTGTTGATCATCGCGAACCGAGCGGGGAAGTAACGCTTTCGCTGCCTTATTCGGCGTGGCATAGCCAATGTATTTCGCATTTTGCGCGGCATTTTGCGGTTCGCTCATAAAGTTGAGGAAGGCGTAAATGGCTTTGGTATGCGTTGCGGTCTTGGGAATGACGAGGTTATCGAACCATAGGTTACTGCCTTCGCTGGGAACAATGTAGTGGAGGTGGGGATTATTGGCCAACATTTCAGCTGCTTCTCCCGACCAGTCAACGGCCAGTGGGGCTTCGTTTTGAATCATGTACATCTTGATTTCATCAGCAACGACGGCCTTTACGTTAGGAGCCAGTTCGTTCAACTTCTTTTCAGCGGCCGACAACGTTGCTGGGTCCGTTGCGTTCATGGATTGGCCTTGTGTAATCAACGCCATCCCCATGATGTCGCGGGCAGAGTCGATGAGCATGATTTTATCGCGGAACTTCGGTGACCAGAGGTCTTGCCAGTGTTGCACCTCGCTTGCCTGAACGTACTTATCGTTATAAATAATCCCCAAAGTGCCCCAGAAATAAGGCATGGAGTAACGATTACCACGGTCAAACGATTGATTCAAAAAACGCGGGTCATAGTTGTGCCAACCGGTCAATTTCTGCTGATCCAGTGGTTTTAGCAGGTGAGCACGCTTCATTTTGGCAACCATGTACTCACTGGGAATGGCCAGGTCGTATTGGGTACCGCCCTGTTTGATCTTGGTGTACATGGCTTCGTTACTGTCAAAGGTTTCCACGTTGACGTGGTAGCCCGTTTCCTTTTGAAATTTCGTCAGGAGGTTGGGGTCAATGTAATCTCCCCAGTTGTAGAGGTTGAGCACGTGACTACCGGTGCTCCCGCTCGAAGCCTGCAGGCGGTCACTAGAATAACCCAGCAATCCACAGATGGCCAGCAACGCCACGATAATACTAATTAAACGTTTCATGAGGTCACCCCCCGTTTACGTTGCTTGTGACGGTGGCTGGCCTGTTGAATCCAGTAGTAACCACCTACGAGTAATAGTGAGAATAGGAACATGACACCGGATAAGGCATTGATTTCCAGGTTGATACCTTGCCGAGCTCGTGAATAGATTTCCACGGATAGGGTTGAGAATCCGTTACCAGTCACGAAGAAGGTGACGGCAAAGTCATCGAGTGAGTAGGTGAGAGCCATGAAGAACCCGGCAAAGATTCCCGGTGAGATGAAGGGGATGACGACCCGTGATAACAGCTGGCGGGTCGTTGCTCCCAAATCTTGGGCCGCATCCAGCATGGAGGAGGACATCTCCCGCAGGCGGGGCAGCACCATCAGCACAACAATGGGAATCTCAAAGGCAATGTGACTCATCAACACGGAACCAAATCCCAGCGGAATTCCCAGCATCGTGAAGAAGATTAAGAAGCTGGCCCCAATGATAACATCGGGGGAGACCATCAGAACGTTGTTCATGGTCAACAACGCCTCGCGGGTAACCCGTTTGGTAGTGCGGTTAATGCCCAGCGCGCCCAGAGTTCCCACCAGCGTAGCAATCAGTGAGGAGAGGAGCGCAACTAACAAGGTGTTGGCCACAATAGCCAGCATCCGGGGATCGGTAAAGAGCGTGTGATAGTGACTCCACGTGAAGCCGTGGAAGTTGGTCATCGTTTCCCCTTCACTGAAGGAATAGACAATCAGGAAGATGATGGGCGCGTACAGAATAATAAAGATCAAAATTAGGTAAAGGTTAGCTAATTTTCGTTTCATCGGGGCGTCCCTCCCTTCGGCTTCTGATCACCGGTTAGCAGCATGACAACGACCATGGCGATGATCAGGACCACGCCAATCGTTGAGCCCATTCCCCAGTTCATGGTCGTCAGGAAGTGTTCTTCAATCGCCGTCCCTAGTGTAATCACCTTGTTCCCACCAATCAGACGCGTCAGCATGAAGAGTGAGAGTGAGGGGATGAAGACAGCCTGGACCCCAGCTTTCACACCGGGGAGGGTCAACGGGAAGACGACCTTGGTAAACGTTTGCCAGCCACTAGCGCCCAAATCTTGACTGGCGTTGATGAAGGCCGGGTTCAAGTCATCGAGTGCGTTAAAGATGGGCAGAATCATGAACGGAATCTGGATATAGGTCGCCACGAAGATAAAGCTGGCGTTGGTAAACAGAATCTGTTGGGGACCAATACCAATGAAGCTGAGAAATTGGTTGGCTAGTCCGGCCTGACTGAAGATACCAATGAATGCGTAGGCCTTCAGCAGAATGTTGATCCAAGTGGGCAGAATGACCAGCAACAGCCATAGCTGACGGTGCTTCAGTCCGTGTAAGAAGTAGGCAGTCGGATAGCTGATCAGACCCGTGAACAGGGTGATCAGAAAGGCGTACCAAACCGAGTTAAGGGTCATTTTTAAGTAGGTTGCTGATTGGAAGTAAGCGCTGTAGTTTCCCAGCGTGAAATGATGGCCAAGATCAAAGAATGACTGATAAATAATCAACGCAACTGGCGCAATGACGAAGAGGGCCAACCACAGACCGTAGGGGATGAAGTAGAGCCACGTTCTACGTTTCGTCAATGGTCTCGTCCTCCGTTTCCTCGTAGGTTTCTAGCCGCGCGTCAAATTCAGCTTCCTTTTCACCAAACCGCATGACGTGCAGGTCCTGGGGCCGGAAGGTGATGCCGACGTTTTCACCATCCTCAGCTGGATTGACGGAATGAATCTGCCAATCATTGCCGAGATTGTCGGTAGCGGCAATTTCATAGTAATTGCCCCGGAACAGCTGAGTGTCGATAGTGACGGTCAGCTTGGCCTCCTCGGGGGTGGTGAGGTTCAGGTCTTCTGGGCGAATTACGATTTCGACGGGTTCACCAGCTGGAATCCCAGCGTCTGAACATTCAAATTCGTGGCCACCAAAGGCAACCTGAAAGTCCCCCAGCATCTTGCCCTGGAGAATGTTACTTTCGCCAATAAAGTCGGCGACGAAGTGGTTGATGGGTTCGTCGTAGATGTCTTCAGGGGTGCCGCTCTGTAAGACCTCACCTTGGTTCATGACGAAAATCTCGTCACTCATAGCCAGGGCTTCTTCTTGGTCGTGCGTCACGAAAAGGAAGGTAATACCGAGTCGTTGTTGCAGGTCACGCAGTTCATACTGCATCTCTCGCCGGAGCTTGGCGTCTAAGGCCGATAGGGGCTCGTCTAAGAGCAAAACCTTGGGCTGCATGACAATGGCCCGGGCAATGGCAATTCGTTGCTGTTGGCCACCGGAAAGGGCACTGATGTCGCGATCACCGTAGTCGGCCAGCTGGACCAGTTTTAGGGCCTGGGCAACTCGTTCGGCAATTTCTGCCTTGGGCATCTTTTTCAGGGTCAATCCAAAGGCCACGTTTTCCGCCACGGTCATGTGGGGGAAGAGCGCGTATTCTTGGAAGACCGTATTAATGTTTCGTTGGTTGGCAGGGACTTTGTTCAGGCGTTTCCCCGCAAAGAGCACGTCCCCCTCAGTGGCGTCACTGAAGCCGGCAATAATTCGTAAAATCGTTGTTTTGCCGCAGCCTGACGGTCCGAGAAGCGTGTAAAACGTCCCGGGCTCAAGCGTTAGGTCAACGTTCTTTAGAATGGTGTTGGTTCCGTATCGCTTGGTGACATGTTTCAGCTCAATAATTGGTTGGGTCATCAGGCTACCTCCTCTGGTAAATGAATTTTGGTTGGGAAAAACCCGCAACCTCTTTGATTATATCGAGTTTGCCGCGAAAAAGATATGAAAAAAGCAGGACCGCCCCGCTGATAATTAAGGGAGGAAATAAACAGGGTGGTCGATTGGTTTGGCGGGGGTAAGTCAAGCTGGCATGGCAAGGGGATGAGAGCGGCGGTTTCATGAAAAACGCCGCCGATATCGGGGTATGGTAAGCGCTTGCAAACTCGCTGAAAAATCTCTGAAATCAAAAAAGCGTGCCACTCTCGTTAAACAACGAGAATGGCACGCTTAGATTTAAGCTATTAGTTAATTTAGAAAACGCCCTTGTAGAGGAGTGTAGCTGCGGTCGCACCAGCAATTGGCGCAACGATAGGCACCCAACTGTAAGCAAATTGTGAACTACCCTTGTGGGGAAATGGCCAGATGGCGTGGAGTAGACGAGGACCAATATCTCGAGCGGGGTTCAGAGCTGGACCAGTTGCACCACCGAGGGAGACGACCAGACACATAACCAAGAAACCTAGTCCAATAAAATCGGCGCGGGGATCGACTTTATCGGCGGTCATGGCGACGGCTCCGAGAACTAACAGGAAAGTTCCCAAGAATTCGTTAATGAATCCGTTCAGTTGGCTGTTGGCCGCGTCGATCGTGGAGAAGGTTCCCAGGATGGCTTCCGTATCCGTTGTCCGGTCGTAGAAGGGCTTGTAGGCCAAGACCACTGCTAGTTGGCCGATAATGGCGCCTAGTAGTTGGGCGACCACGTATGGCAGCACCTCTTGCCAGGGAAAGCTACCAGCAACGGCACTGGCAATCGTCATCGCGGGATTGATCTGGGCGCCGGAAATCGTGGCGAACATTAAGGCTGGAATCATGACCCCAATCCCATAACCAAACCCAATCAGGACCCACCCACCGTGGTAACCTTTGGTATTTTTTAACTCGACGTTGGCAACGGATCCGTTACCGAGGGCAACCATGATGGCCGTCCCAATGAATTCGGCAATGCACCGAACCAATAAAGAATAATGCATGATTTCAACTCCACATAATATTTTTCTTACCGTTCATGTCAGCGCCCACCGACCACCGGTGATGGCTAAAAGACAGCAGTATTTCTATAATACGCTACTGACAGCTTGTTTTCATCATTATTTTCAATTTAAATAATAATTGATGGAAACTATCAGAAAATAGAGATGGTTTGGCGGTAGCCAGTAAAAGACGGCCGAAGAAGTTGGTCAGCCTGCCCCATGAAGGCGATACATAAGTACCAAAAAACGCTCGACTTATTGTGGTAGTCGAGCGTTGATTTTAAAATAGTAAGGTAAGCCGGTTCAAGGTGGTTCCCATGAATTAAGCGTGGGTGCCGTTCAGGGCATTCAGATCGTGCGGGTGATTATTTCAGAAACTGGTTAGTTTGTTTGACGAAGTCGGCACTAAATTGAAAAACGCCCGCGTGGCCAGCATCTGGATAGATGACGAGTTTACTGTTGGGGAAGGCTTTGGCCAGGTCATAGCTATTGGGTTTCGTTGGGACCATTGCATCATGATCACCGTTTGCGACCAGCACTGGAATTCCCAGTTTGGAAAAATCAATTGGTTGTTCATAGCCCCATTGGTTGATGGCTTTCAGTTGCGTTCGGTAAGCGGGCCAGCCGATTGAACGGTCCCGGTTCGTCTGCCGGGTCTTGATTCGCTTTAAGAATTTGGCAGCTTCGTGTTTACCATTACTGGTGCGGGTGAAGAACAGGTAGGTTTTCACATCAGTGAAGGTGAAGATGGCCTTCGCTAAGGATTTGTCGGAAATCTTAGTTACGTTTCGAATCCCTTGACCACCGCGAGGGCCGGTTCCGGTCAACAGAGCTCGCCGAATCAACGTTGGTTCTTGATTGATGACTTCTTGCGCAACGAAGCCGCCCATTGAAAAGCCAAATAAGTCAATTTGTTTGAAACCAAGTGCGTGGATAAATTCGCGAATTTCTTCGGCCATGCCTTGAATCGTTGACGCTGCTTTACCACCTGAACCACCAACGCCCTGGTAGTCGGGGAGAATCAAGTGGTGTTCCTGGGCAAGGCCATCGATGACGGTAGGATCCCAGTTATCGAGATTACCGGAAAGGTGAATCAACCCAATTACTGGCACCTCGGAATTTACGCCAATCTCGCGGTAAGCAAAAGTTTTGTTCGTCGGGGTAACTAGGGTTTTAGTTGGTACGTCAATGTATGAAGTCATTAGAATAAGTCCTTTCCAGCAAAGTCAGTGGGTGCTTTGCACTTGGGGGTATTGGTTGTGGATAAATAATTCCACTGTCTGTTTCAGTCATTTTTTTGATTAAGGTCATTCTACACTTAGAAGTGACAAAAATCAATAATTGTTACTTTTGGTTTTGTGATAATGGCTAAGAGAATTGGGCTGGTTTGTGGTCAATCGTACAGATTGGCCGTAATTACGAAGTGTAGCCTTGTTGGGCTATTTTTGTACAAATTTAATCGGCTAGCATCAAGCCTACCTGATATTTTTTATTAGCTTATACACAATTTGACTATTTTAGTCCGAGTCGTTTCCCCTCGTTACCAGTGGTATACTTTGATTATTGTGAGGAGGATTTACCTATGAAGAAATTCAAGCTAGCTTTACTGCTACTACTAGCGACGTTGACCCTAACCGTTCTGGCACCCTCGACGGCCAGTGCCGCTCGCAAAGCGCCGACAATTCCCAGTGCACTGCGGGGAACCTGGTACCTCTGGAATAAGAAAAACCATCAGCGACTGAAAATCAATCGCCACAGCTTTCGGTTATCCACCTACCGTCACGGTAAATACAAAACGGTCGTTGCCGTCAACGGTAATAAGTGGCTTTCGAAAACAACTAGTTACTTAACGTTTTACGCACCTAGCAGTAAGCATGGCTTTTGGTATCTCGGTCAAAACTCCGGTGGGGCCAATCTGTATCTGAAACGGACCACTCACAAGCAGCACGCTGCGATTGCCCGGCAGATTTCCATCGTTGATAATGACGTAAAAACTTCTGCCCATACCGTTTATTACACCCATAAGAAATAGAGGTGAAAAGAAAAATGTGGAAGCTAGCTGTAGATATTTTTAGTCAAATGAGCCCTTTTCTATGGTTTACTACTATTTGTGGGGGAATTTGGACTATAGCCAAACAACATGATGCAGAACAATCAAGAAAAAATACTTAGAAAGAATTGGAATCGTTGAAACAGAAATTGAATGATAAGTCCCACGTTAGTCAAAAACGATTTGATTTGGAATTAGAGATTTATAGAGAACTATCCAAAAGCTTAGTTGAAGCATACGATACTTCGAACTTATTACAGCCAATTATGGATAATTTGCCAGAAAAAACAGATGAAAAGTTGAAAATTATGAAGAAAAGGGATACGGAGTTTGCTCAAGCGTTTAACAATTTTTCTAAAATTAGACGCGAAGACGCTCCATTTTACTCTAAAGATGTCAACAGTGAATTAGAAATGATTTCTAAAAGCATGAGTGAGTTGCATGATCTTTTTACATATAGATGGTTTATGGAATCTATGAGGGATTTTGCTACAAGTTTGAAGGGAATGGAGCGGAATCTTGAGTTACATGAGACTATAAAAAATAAAACAGATCAAGTTACGAACAAAATACGAGATAGATTAGACAATTTAAGTAATCAAATTTAAGCTCAATAGTGAGGCCCTTGTCGGTTAGTAATTTACCAATTTTCGAGATTAGTCGTCGATTGAAATGGGTAAAATGAATTGACATTTCATATGGCACGCTCTGATATAATTCAAGCAGTCAACTATTTATATTTAAAGCTAACTTTTACGGTTAATAGAAAAAGCAAAGGTAATAAGGTTCAGTGGCAAGGGGAGCAGTATGAAATCAATGAACTCTTAGATGCTGCCAAGGGTGATCGTCGAATCATTACTTTGCTAATACTGAATACTTATAGTGTCCTGCTATCTAGGGAAACGAAGTCAATGGGGATATGGTTTAAGGACGATGCTACAAGGAAACATGTTGAGGAATGTTTGAAAATAAATTAATAGTATCAGTATCTAAAAGCCCTCGGCCTCAATTGATGGTCGGGGGCTTTTGTACGGCTATGCATTCGGAAGAAGTGAAATAAAAAACTGCTAGCCATTAAGCTAACAGTTCCCACCGCCCTTGCATGATGATTCTTGTGTGCCGGTTACCAAAAAGGTTACCATCGGTTACCATATTGTGGTTACCAGTAAAAATAGTAAAAATTGAGAATGCCTTAATACCGCTGTTTACAAGCTGTATTTTACTTTCTGAAACTCTATCAATGGACCCTACCGGATTTGAACCGACGACCTCCTGCATGCGAAGCAGGCGCTCTCCCAGCTGAGCTAAGGGCCCAAAAAAACTACCCATTTATTATAGCACTCTAGTGCCAAAAGTTAATGGGTAGTTCATAGTTTAACGATGGCGAATGCTGTGGAACAGATGCTGCCAGAGACTTTGACTATCCGTCTGTAGCATCAAACGTTGGTATTGTTTGCCAATGTAGATAGAGAATAGCGCAATGGCAACAACCAGAACAGCTAACGATGAGAGTTGCTCGCCTAGGCCAACGTGACCGTTAATGATCCGCATCGGCATAAAGTATGACGAGAAGAATGGTACGTAGGAGAGAATTTTTACCAGAAAGGCGTCCATGTTGTTTTGGAATGGGAAGGTGGCAAAGAAGCCAAACATTCCCAACATGATGACGGGTTGGGCAGCCTTAGAAGCATCTTCAGCCCGTGCCACCAGGGCACCCGAGTAGGCTGCGAGAATCGTGTAGATAATGACCCCTAAGAACAAATACAGGAGATTCAGGCTCAACAAGTTGTGAATCACCGTATCGATCAACGCTTGATTCTGTGTAATCAAGGGACTGACTGTTGCGTTTCTCGTGGCAATCGCGTAACCGGCCCAGCCACCGAGCAGGTAGATAATGATCTGGGTGGCAATTACCAACAGAATTCCTAATATCTTGCCCACAAAGTAGCTGGTTGCCGTGGTACTGGAGAAGATGATTTCCATAATCTTCGTTCCTTTTTCCGACGCAATTTCTTGAGCCGTGATGGAGGAATACGTTATCAAGATGATGTAAATCAAAGTGACCAGAACCCAGAAGGAAATAATCTTAGCCAGGTTGGCCGTCCCGTTCTTCGAGACAATGTGCGTCTTGAGTACCGGCGTGCGGGCTAGTAATTTCTGTTGTTTAGGCGTCAACTTAGCTTGTTGGTAGTTCTGGACTTGTTGGTAACCAGTTAAGAAATTTTGGACCTGAGCCTTGAGCCCCGACCCCATCGCGTTATTACCGTGGTAGTCGCCCTGAACGAGTTGGTCCGACGTGTCAAACGTCAGGTAACCAGCTAACTGGTTGTCAGCCATGGCGGCTTTGGCCGCTTTGGTAGTTTGGATTTTACGGTTAACGTTGTCGGAATTTTGCTGCAAATAGGCCTGCCGCATTGGCTGTGAGTCACTAATGACGGCAATTTCGTGGCTCTTCGAGGTACTGTTGGCACTTACGTAGCTGATACCGATGGTTAGGCCAATCATCAGAAAGGGGCCAAGAATCATGAATAAAAAGCTCCAGGATTTAATCTGACGGAGGTACGTTTCAAAGGTGACAATCCAGGTTTTAGACATTCGTTTCACCCACTTTCATACGGAAGATCGCATCCAACGAAGGTGGCTGTTGACTGAATTCTTCAATATAGTGGCCCTGAGTCAGCGCATCAAAGATGGCTGGACCGGCGGCGGGGTCGTCCAGATGCAGTAGATAGTGCCGACCATGCCGGGACTCAACGACTTGCACGTGGGGAAGGTCTGCCAATTGAGCCTGCGACCAGTCCGTGGTGACGTAGAGTTCAGACTTACCGAATTGATTACGGACTTCATCCAGCGTTCCGTGCAGGACTACGTCGCCCTTACGCAGCATGACCAGTTGGTCACATAACGCGGAGACGTTTTCCATATCATGACTGGAAAAAATAATTGCTGCGCCACGGTCCTTAGCCGCCAAGATGGCCTGCTTCAGCAGGTCTGCATTGACGGGATCCAAACCACTAAAGGGTTCGTCCAGAATCAGCAGTGTGGGCTCATGAATAAGGGTACAGATCAACTGGACCTTTTGCTGATTACCCTTGGAGAGATCTTTGATTTTACTCTTTCTAGTTCCTTTAACGGCGAAACGGGTTAGCCAGTCGTCAATCTGGGGACGAATCTCTTTAGCCGATTTACCCTTGAGCCGGGCCAAGTAGATGATCTGCTGTTCAATTGTCAGCTTGGTCATGAGGCTCCGTTCTTCAGGCAGGTAACCGATTTGATTGAAATCGTCGGCGGAAAGGGAGTGGCCTTGCCATTGAATCTGACCCTCGTATTGAATGAAGTTGAGGATGCTGTGAAACGTGGTTGATTTACCGGCGCCATTTTGGCCGATCAAACCCAAAATTTGACCATTGGGGACGTCAAAGCTCACGTCGTTTAGCGCTTTAACGGTCTCAAAGTGTTTACTGATATGTTGAATGCTTAGCATGGGCAATACTCCTATCCGAATTGATATCTTCATTATACGCGTAGATACTCGTGGAATTAAGAAGATGGTCGCGCTTGGTAAGTTTGCTGCCACGTGGCGACCAGCTAGGACACGAGTGGCTTGCCCGCTGAAGAATATAACTAGTTTACCATGAAAAAACTGGCAAACAAAGTTGTTTCCGGGATGAATAAGATATAATGTTAATCATAAAATTTATCGTAAAATCATTCGGTTATGGGAGGCTAGTTGAAATTAAAAAGCTGGTCAAGTTTTGACTTGACCGGCTTATTGTAAAGAACCTATTTATTCTGTGGTTGTGCGTCGCTGTTAACTTGTGCTTGAGCCGGCGCAGATGCCCGGTGTGGTCGCATATTGAAGATGATGTTTAAGAGAACGGCCGAGAAGCTCCCGATGACGACGCCGTTATTGAGAACAATCTGTAAGGATTGTGGCATCGCTTGAAAAATCTGCGGGTAGACGGTTACGCCCAGACCTAGGCCAATCGAAATGGCAGAGACTAACAGATTGTTGTTGTCCTTGAAATCTACTTGTTGGAGCATCCGAATGCCTTGGACCCCGACCATGCCAAACATCACAATCATAGCGCCACCTAACACGGCATCGGGGATGACCGTAGCTAATGCGCCAATCTTAGGGAGTAGGCCAAGTAACATGAGAAATGCTGCTGAGAAATACAGGGGCTTCCGCGTCTTTACACCGGATAGCTGAACGACCCCCACATTTTCGGAGAAGGTTGAGTAGGGGAAGGTGTTGAAGAGACCGCCTAGAATTACGGCGAGGCCTTCAGCCCGATAGCCCCGTTTTAGGTCCTGAGATTCAATCTTATGGCCGGTTAGATCGCCCAGTGCAAAGAACACACCGGTGGACTCTACCATCGTGGTCAAAGAAACTAGAATCATGGTTAGAATCGAGGACCACTCAAATTTGGGCGTCCCAAAGTAGAAAAATTGAGGTAGGTGGAACCAGCTAGCTTGGCCAACCGCCTTCAGGGAAACCATTCCCATTGCCCCAGCAATGAAGGTTCCAATCAGGATACCGGCAAGGATGGCAAGGGACTTTAAGAAGCCCTTAGCAAAAGCGTTCAATCCGAGAATGATTCCCATTGTGAGAAATCCAACCAGGAGCATCTTGGGGTCGCCAAAGTTCTTCGCGGTCGCATCGCCCCCGCCGAGGTCCTGGAACCCAACTGGAATCAACGTGAACCCAATGATGGTGATTAGAGAACCCGTGACGACTGGTGGGAAAAAGTTTTTGATTTTGGAAAACCAACCGGAAATCAGCAGAATGAAGATACCGGCACTAATAATGGCGCCGTACATGACGCCCACGCCATATTGATTACCAATGGCGCTGAGGGGTGTGACAGCCTGAACGGCACAGCCTAAGACAACGGGTAACCCAATTCCCGTTAAGGGGGTCCGTTTCAGTTGGAGAAGGGTTGCAACCCCACACATAAAGATATCCGCGCTGATTAAGTAGGCCATTTGCATGGCGTTGAAGTGGAGCGCGCCCCCAATCAGTAAGGGAACGATGACGTCACCAGAGTACATCGCTAATAAGTGCTGGAAACCTAGAATGGCGGCCCGCCACAGGGAAAGTGGCTGGGCGTTAGCTGGTGACGAGGTGGTTGAAGCGGATTTTGTGGACTGCAAGAATGTTTCCTCCTTCTCGTGATGTCCATACGCCGCCAAGGTAATTTTGGAAACAAAAAAAGCTCCCTTGCAAAAAGGAGGCTAAATGAAAACTCTGCCGACGAACTCTTTCATCGGCAAAAAGAGTTTCGTCCTCAATTTGCTTATAGTCCAGAGTTTACGGCTCTGGGTAGAAACTCGCCAACCTTATCTTGGCATTATATAGGCAATCACTTATTTTTTTAATAGAATGTCATTTACCTTACCACGCGCAATTTAAAATAACAACCTGCAGCATTACTTTTTTAATTTTTGCCAGAGCTTTTTGAAAACGTCACCAAACCAAGTCAGTAGGGGTCCCCAGTCGGCTAAACCGCCGGAAGAACTATATTTTTTGGGATGGACGTGGGGACCTGGTTTGTAATATTTGTCGGAATCATTATCTTTTAGCATTTTTCACCAGCATCCTTTCTAAATTCTAACTAAATTGTATCGCAGATGCGGTACAATGTGGGTAACGAATTAGTTATAGTAACAAACTAAATTTGGAAAGAAGTTGACTGTTGTGAAGAAAATCTTAGCTATCCATACAGGTGGTACCATCTCTATGTCGCAAAACGAGAAGGGCGAGGTCGTTCCAAACGCGCAGAATCCTATTGCGCAGCAGGAAACGATTATGGAAGGTCGTGTGCAACTACACACGGACGAATTATTTAACCTGCCTTCTCCGCACATGACTCCGGTGGAAATGTTAAAGATCAAGGAGCGCATCATGGCGGCCGAAGCGGATGGTATTGACGGGGTAGTTGTTACCCATGGGACCGATACGCTTGAGGAAACGGCCTATTTCTTGGATTTGACGTTGCCTAGTACGATTCCAGTCGTGGTCACTGGGGCAATGCGTTCTTCCAACCAAGTCGGCTCTGATGGGTTACATAATTTTCAGACGGCCATTGAAGTGGCGGCTGATGATGCTTCAAGGGATAACGGCGTCATGGTCGTTATGAACGATGAAATTCATACCGCGCGTTACGTCACGAAGACCCATACCACCAATGTGGCAACCTTCCGGACCCCAACCTTTGGCCCAATCGGCCTGGTTGCCAATGGCCATCCAATTTACTTCCAACAATTAATTCAAAAGACCACGTGTGATATTGACCACGTCATCGACCACGTTTACCTGATTAAGGCATACGCGGGGATGGATACCGCTTTGTTCGACTGCTTAGACAATGATCAAACGGCGGGCTTAGTGATCGAAGGCTTAGGTGCGGGGAATGTACCCCCAGTAACCTTACCAGCAATTCAACGTTTGCTTGACCGGCATATTCCTTTAGTTTTGGTTTCCCGGTGCTATAATGGCGTCGCTGAAGACATCTACGGTTACGAGGGTGGCGGTATCGGCCTGCGTAAGATGGGCATGATGCTGTGCCAAGGCTTAAACGGTCAAAAGGCGCGGATCAAACTCTTGGTTGGCCTCAGTGCTGGTATGAAGGGCGAACAACTGGAAAAGTTCTTAAGCACAGCTGTTTCATAAAACAAATCTTTTAAACGGGCTATTTTGCGCAGAATATGGTAAGATTTTCAGAATAATATTTAGAGGGGGTCGTCATGTGAATTCAATCGTAAATGACTTAAACCGTGCGTTAGCTCAGCGATTACTGGTTAACGTTTATCAAACGACCCAAGACGTCGTCTACACGGGTTATGTGACTGCCGTAGGTGAAACTGGAATTGCTTTAGCAACCTACGATGATTATGGATTAGCGGATGGTGCTGTCTTCTTAGATTTGAAAATCGTTGATGAGGTTGAATTTGCCAGCGACGACCTGGATAACATGGCTTTCCGTATCCAGACGGCGCAAGTCGAACATTTTAATCAAGTGGGTGGCCAAACGCTCAAGTTGGACGGTCGCCGGGATATTCGGGGACAGATTCTCAGCCAGGCTTGGGTTGATCAGCTGGTCATCATGCTGGTGTTGCGCAATGACAATCGGTTCTACGAAGGTCAGGTCACTAGTGTTGTCACGGACCAAGTCACGATTAAGCTGTTAAATAAATTCGATTACAGTGACCAGCCTACTTTACACGTAAACCCTGCGGATATCGAAGTTATCGAGTTCCAAGGACAAGAGTTATCTCTGCAAGGGTCGGCGTTGCCCCAGCTTAAAAAGCTACAGCACGTCGAGCAAGTGGCGTTGACTGATGAGGACGTTTTCCGTCCGCAGCTTCAAGAGTTAGCGGAAAAGGATAAACTCGTGGCGCTGATTCCCCAACATAATCATGATATGTTCTTTGTTGGGCGAATCAACGTGGTTGCCGGAGATTCCGTGATTATGAACTTGGTCGACATGACTGGCCAATTCGGCGGTTACACGTTAACCAGAATTGATGCCCTGCACGCCATCGTGTTGGAATCGGATTATCTGCAAACGGTCAGCCTGTTCATTGAAATCAATCAGAGCAGTAAACAACACATTCAGCCAGTTCTCAACGACGAGCGGCTGTTTGACCCGACGGAAGAGCAGTTCAGTTCGCGGTTGACGCAAGCCGCAACTTTTCAAACGGTTATTCGGGTGAAGGCCCACAAGGGTGACAGCATGCTGGGCTATCCGAGCGACGTGGGTGCCGAGCGATTCATCTTCCATGAATTAGAGGATAATCAATTGGACCAGGTTGGCAAGGTCTTACGGATTGCCGACATTGAAGAAATTGATTTTGGCTATCTCGATGCGTATCTGGTGGAGCACCAGTTGCGAGTTGAAGGCGAGATTTAACGTCGTTATCGTGTGTCGTCAATCTTGGCGACACCATACATAAGGAGCTTACAAGATGAAATGGCGACAGATACCCCGGTGGTTGCGCGACACGTGTTCCGTTGTTGGGGCCATGTCAGTGCTACTGATCATCTATGATTTGTGGTTTGCCAAGCACGTTAATTGGGCGATGGTGCCCTTACAAATTATCGTAGCCTTTTTAGCGGTCGGTGCGTGGAGCTACTTCAGCGCTCGCAGTCAGGCTAAACGGCGGGTTGCTGAGCAACAGAAAGTGGCCGCGGAACAGCAACGGCAAGCGGCGGCGGAACAGCGCCAACGTGAAGCTGAAAAGAGTGCCGCTGCGACGAGGGAACGTAACGCAGCACGTAATCGTGCGCACCAACAACGGCGAAAGTAGGAGGCAATGCATGGCTGAAGAATTAAAGTTTTGCCCGCATTGTGGCGCGGCTATCACGGCAACCGATGAGTTCTGTCCGCAATGTCAGACAGACCTGCGACCGTATCGTCAATCCAGTGAGTCGCAATCGGCATCGACAAAGTTCAATTTGAATTCACTCTACGCCAATCCGTACCGTGAGGGTATGAAACGTTTAGAGAAACGGGACGGGACCAGTGCTAAGAAGAAACGGTGGCATTGGCCCTGGTCAAAGGAGTGAGCAGTGTGGCAGATTTTACGGTGATTCAAGGAGACATTACGTTGAGCCAGGTAGATGCGATTGTGAACGCCGCGAATACGACCTTGTTGGGCGGTGGTGGCGTGGACGGTGCAATTCATCGTGCAGCCGGTCCTGAGCTGTTTGCGGCCTGTGCGCCACTCAACGGTTGTCTAACCGGTGAGGCAAAAATCACACCGGGATTCAAGTTACCCGCCAAATGGGTAATTCACACGCCGGGCCCCGTTTGGCGGGGCGGCGATCATCAGGAGGCCACGTTACTGGCCAGCTGTTACCGCAATAGCCTGAAGTTAGCGGCTGCCCACGATTGCAAGACGGTGGACTTTCCGTCCATCAGTACCGGTGTGTATGGTTATCCGGTAGAGGAGGCCGCGGCAGTGGCCGGTGAGACCATTGCTGATTTCTTGGCACACACGTCGACAATTCAACGCGTGCGGTTGGTGGCTTTCGATGAAAACACAGCTGCCACGTACCGAACGGTTTGGTCCAAACTTAATTCATGATTGAAGAATGATGTACAAAACATACTAAGATTAGCTCTGTAAAACCGATTTAGGTTTTGCAGAGCTTTTTGAATTACAGTAGGTATATGGAGCT
>NZ_RHNO01000049.1 GCF_003946265.1 Levilactobacillus yonginensis | reverse complement strand
AGCGCCTTGAGACGCTGGCCGGTACCCAGGGCTTATAGCCCTCGAGAAAACCACCCGTTTAACGGGTGGTTTTTATTCGGAGGGATGAATAAGTAAAGAATCCTTAAGATGTTCGAAAGTGGGTGACAAATCTTCGCTAGATTTCGTTAGTAACAAATGAGTCGTTAGTTTAGGTCAGTGTACCAGGGACACTAAAAAGGAGTTGAGAAATTATCTCAACTCCTTAATGACTAAGTGGTTAATCTAAACGGGCGACTTAGCCTAATTTCTTTGCAATGTTTTCCAGAGTAACTTCAGCTGTATCGCTAAAGACCATGTCTGCAGCACCGAGTTCCTTGGCATCACCAATTCCCAAGGAGACTTCACCAGCCGCGTTGATGGCAGCCACGCCAGCAGCTGCGTCTTCCACACCAATGCACTGTTCTGGTGGGAGGTTCAACAGTTCAGCACCACGGGTGTAGATTTCAGGATCTGGCTTACCATGTGTCAGCGTGGCGGGGTCGACGATCTTAGGGAAGTAATCAGCCAATTGCAGCTTGCCTAACACACGGGGGGCGTTCTTTGAAGCGGAAGCCAATGACAGGTCGTAACCCTTGGCTCGCAAGCTATCGAGGAAGGCCTTCATGCCGGGCAAAATGTTGGCAGGGGTCATCTTATCAACTTCAGCGACGTAATTGGTGTTCTTTTGAGCGGCTAATTTTTCTTTCTCAGCTTGGGTGTAGTCGTTTTCCTTGCCACCAGCCTTTAAAATCATTTCCAAAGAATCCATCCGGCTAATGCCCTTAAGACCGTCGCCCAGTTCTTTACTCCAAGCAACACCGAGACTGTCGGCAAGTTGATGCCAAGCAGTTCCGTGGAGGATTGAGGTATCAGTAATGACACCATCGAGGTCGAAGACGAATCCTTTAATATCAGCAAATTTTGTCATGTAAAACACTCCTTAATAGGTAATAGTTTGCGAAACATCGGGTTTAAGTGAAACAGAATCAGTGCCAACCTTGATGGTGGCCGCGTGATCGGCCGTCACGGTAATTTGGTGATGGTCGATATTGAAGGTGAATCGGGTTCCTCGTAAGAGTTGGTGGAATTGCACACTCTGCCAAGCTGCTGGCAAGTGTGGGTTGATCGTTAACTCAGGAGCAAGCGAGTCGACACCAGCGTAGAATCGGGTGGACATTAGTGTGACAGCGCCCATGACGCCTAGGTGAATGCCTTCGGCGGTGGTGCCACCCTGAATATCGTAGTAGTCAGAGAACAGGGCTTGTGAGAAGAAACGCCATGATTGATCCATATTGCCAGCCATGGCGGTCAACGCTGCGTACACGATACGGGAAAGGGTGGATCCGTGAGTGGTGCGATCCAGGTAGAATTGCAGGTTATTCAATAGTGCCTGTTGCGGTAAGTCATAGCCCAATTGCTTCAACAAGGACAATACCTGAGGTGCATCCAAGTTATAAAACGCCATTAGGGCGTCGGCTTGCTTGGCCACCTGGTAGGCGTCGGGGGTTTTCCCTTCAGCTTTTAGGATCCGGTCCATTCGGGAGATATCGCCGTATTTTTGCCGGTACTTACCAAAGTCGAGCCGAGGGAGCTTGAAGTAGCCCTCAAATTGGCCGATAATGCCGTCACTATTGATGTCCAACTTAAGATGATGCGCCACGTCGGCCTGTTTTTGTAAAAGTTCTGGTGTGACGCCGGTCTTTTGGTCAACTGCGGTCAGCGTCTCTTTTGAAAGTTGCTGGCGAATTTGTTTCAACTGGTTAAACAGCCAAGTTACCATCAAGTTAGTGTAGGCATTATTGGCCAAGCCAGTTGTATCTGAGTTGGGATAATTTTCGTGAAATTCATCGGGACCCATGACTTTGTCAATAGTGTAGCGGTGATCAGATTGGTCAAGCGTAACTTTGCTCAACCAGAATTGGGCAATCTCTTGTAACATTTCCAAACCGTACTTCGCCATGAAGTCCAAGTCACCAGAAATCCGTGTGTACATGATGACGTTGTACGCGATTGCTAAGGAAACATGGCGTTGCAATGAGGAATAGTCCGGATCCCAGGTATTTGTGAGGGGATTCAGGTGGACAACTTGTGACTGTTCGTCGCCAACTTCACCAGATTGCCAAGGATACATGGCACCAGCATAGCCGGCTGCTTGCGCGTTCTTCTTCGCTGCGGGGAGACGCCGGTATCGGTACATGAGCAGTTGCCGTGCTAATTTGGGATCGTGTAGCGTGAAGACTGGGAGATCAAACATTTCGTCCCAGAAGACGTGACCCCGGTATGCTTCACCATCTAGTCCCCGGGCATTGATGGAAGCATCAATTTTACCGGAGCGGATAGATTGAACGGCGGAAAATAGGTGGTAGAGGTTGACGCGGGTCAGTTTTTGCGACGTAATATCGCCCTTGATCTGAATGTCAGCATCCGCCCAACGTTGTTCCCAATAATGGGTACTGCTCTGCAACGTGTCGTCGTAGGACGCAGCCTGCAGGTCTGTCGTCGCTGTTTCCAGCAGGTCACCAGTGGTTTCACGATTGGTGAAGAGCACAACGTTTTTTTCAAAGGTATACGTGTGTTGTGGTTCGACATTAACGGAGCGCATTTGTCGAACCTGTTGGCCATCTACGGGCGAATTGGCTGGAGCAGCTAAAGCATCGCCGGGTCCACTAAGGTGCGAACCAATGGTAAAGTGAACTTGTGAAGACCGCGTTTCACCTTCCAGAAAAATCCGGTCCGGTTGTTGGCTGGTACCGGTGACCTGAACGTGGTGTTGGTCAAAGGCGTTGTACCGTTCAACGTTACCGTTAACGACGCCACCATCAATGGCAGAGTAGACCTGTAAGGTACCTGCGAAGTTGAGGGGCGTAATCTCGTATTTAATTGCGAGACGGTGCCAATCCTTGAAGTTGGCCAGTTTAGATGTTCGAATCCTCAGAGCGTGACCGGTTGAGAGCTGGACCAACATGGTGGTCGTTAGGGTGCCGGTATGCAAGTCCAGGCTTCGATAGATGTCCTGAATGTCGGCCGCTTTGATTTGAAAAGGATTTTGATGGTCGACACCAAATGAGAGGGCTTGCGCGTTTGGTAAATTAACCAAGTCTTCATTTTTAACCTGACGACCGTTGAGATTGGTCGTCAGTTGATCGTAGAGTCCGGCTGTGTACATGCCCGGATAGTTGTTTGCATCGGCATGAGCTTCCGTATAGGCACCACGGAGGCCGAAGAAACCGTTGCCAACTGTCAGCATGGCTTCCTGACCGTAGTTGCGTTTGCCAGTATATTGACCGTAATAGTCGAGATGCCAACTGAGATAGTCGCGCTTGGTGGCTAAAGCCTGGGTCAGACCGTGTTCTGCGATGGCCTGATTGCTAACGACGGGGATGTTCAGCATGTTCGTGATGGCCAAGCCAATGTCGATCCGTTGGTGGTTGATGCCGACGACCGTGTCTGAAAATGGATAACTGAGGGCGTTGTCAACGATGGCAGCGTCCACATCCAAGCCAGCGAGTTTGAGACGTAAATTTTCGAGGTTCTCACCGATGGTTTGTTCGGCATTATAGGCAATGATAAATTGACGTTGTCCGGACCGATCAGCTGGTTGGTAACTGACTTCTAAGGAGTCATCTAAGACGTGTAATGTAATGATTTTCAAGTTAATTCGTCATCCTTTCTGCTAAATGTTAGCGTATTCTTCACTATTTATCTTAGGCTACCGCCAGACAATAAGCAATTAATCCTCTTCAATTTGTTAAAAATAATTTTACTTATAAACGGCTAAACGGCGCTATTGCAACCGATTGCAGTATTTTGTCCTAGGAGGGTGAAGTGACCTTACTAGGTGTACAAACGTGGCATAGCGTAATCAATTGAAAGCATTTGACACAAAAAGAGCCTGAAACGATTATGTCTCAGACTCCGAAATGGATAAGTTTAAGTTAATTGGTTAAAGGTTGAAAAATAATTATTGGCTTCAACCCGGTATGACGCAGCTGCAAGATGACTAAAGTGGTCGCGCTACGCTGCCTGGCAGTGATTGTGTTTTAGTATAATTACCATACTATTCATTCCAGGAGGATCGTTAGTGACCTGAGGGATACTGTGTAAGCCGAGAGGCCGCCAGTTATGGGCTCAGGCGCTTCGTTATTCTTAGTATCGGTGGTTTTTCGGTTCTATGATATTTGGTGTTGATAGAGAAATCTATCGACACCATTTTTTTGTATAATAAAAGGGGCACACTGCCCCACATCAACATAGTCGACCAAAACCAATTGAAAGTGAGAATGACAATATGTCCC
>NZ_RHNO01000048.1 GCF_003946265.1 Levilactobacillus yonginensis | reverse complement strand
TAGGCATAGAAAAATCCCCTTAAAGTTAACAGATGAATTATAGTTTTTCATCTGTCAACCTTAAGGGGACTATAGCACTTAATGCTGGTCTTTTTAACCTTGGTTCGCGTGCGATTGCTCTCCAACACATAATACGTGTCTCTAACAGGATCAATCGTAATAACGGTTGCTGAATTATCTTCACCTTGGACAATCAAAGTCTTCAACTGATTATCCTGACTTAGTGATGCCACTTTGATACGTGGCTTCTTTTTGTTTACCCACACTCTTTTGGTGAGCTGTGTATTACGCGTTAGGTAAGCAACAGGGTCTAAATACCGGCCACTTAATACTGCCCCTTGATAAATCCAACCCAATTTTTTCCCGGAAGCTGTCTGGACTTTTATAAAAGTCCCATGTAATCGGGTATGCATTTTCTCAGTCGCATATAGCGTACGAAAACGATAAGTACTGCCTCGGTACTGTTCCTTAACGCTCTGCCGCGTCCCTCTTGGATACGTCCAAAAATTATACTGACTGGATTTTAAGTTAACTGGCGTTTTTTTAATCGACGTTTGGGCCAACACCGTCTTGACCTTTTTTACAGCACTCCGACGAACATAGAATGTTCTGAACGTTTTTCTGCGCGCATGTCCTTTCGTAAAGGTCCAACCAACAACTTGACGTTGAAGACCAATATACTTAACACCGCGGTGCGTCGTCTCGCGATTTTTAAAATAGAGGTCTTTCGTATGTGGATGCATCACTTTAGTTATCAATGGCGTTGATAGATGACGACTATACTTCACCGAACGTGTGCTTTTAAAAACGTACCCGTATTTTTGGAAATTGGAATTTGCCGAAACACTTACGATTGGCAACAAATACAGACAAATTACCCCAATTGATATAATATTTTTTTTGAATAATCGATGTTTAACCATACTCACACGCCTGCCTATCTATTGAATAACTGTTTAATCGTATACTGATGAGCATTAGAAGCTCGTACATATTTTCCATTTTGATTATTTTTAACGAAGATACCTTGCCCTTCATTAACCAAATTATAAGAGCCATGCATTCCAGGACGAAGGAACAACACTACTTTCGTGTCTATCAACCAGGCTCAGGTACTGAATATGCCACATTAAATAAAATAATTCTAGTCACATGAAATGCATAAACATAATAGCTTCCATCCCAGCTTAAATATGAATTATTAATTTCATAAGCTCGACCAATATGATACTTACCAAGCAAATATCGAGTTTCACCAGAGCCTACTTTAGTGACCTGAGTATGGAGTGCAATATGCGGATGCCCAGACAAGGCTATGGCCAATCTTACAGAATTACTCGGCACTGTAAGAAAAGCAAGGACGGTAAAAAGCAGAACCTCAAGAACTTTCCTCACTCTTCCAATATTTTTCCAATGACTAACTAATTTCTCTTTAAAATGATCATATTTTGTTTTCAAGAAATCATCTCATTTTCAAATGGATTAGCCGAACACCATTTGAACCACTCGATGCTAATCCCGTATTTAAATTCCTATGCTTATAATTTCCTGTGTGCGACGCATAATAAACCCGATACACATAGTGACCATGCTTCTTTTTCTTGTATGTTCCATCGACAAATCCCGAATGAAACCATTCATTGCTATAGTCCCCTTAAGGTTGACAGATGAAAAACTATAATTCATCTGTTAACTTTAAGGGGACTATAGCATAATCCCAAATACTGATAATTCCTTTTATTTATAAATTTTCCATGCTTACTTGTCACTTTTCTTGACTGTCTATTCATTTCGACGCTCCTCCCACTTTTACCTATTCAAGCACAATACACTACCCACTTGAGACAATGTGTGGTGCTTTCTTTTAAAATCTATTCTTAATTTTTTCTTTAGTCAATAGTGATTTAGGTGAACCTTAATCTAAAACGCTAGTTTGCTCACTTAATGATGCAACCAATCATAGTTCAAATCCGTTTAAACTCAGTTAACCTATAAATAAGGCCTGCACTTCTTCACTAACTCAAAAAAAGAAAAAGGCGCTCTCCAGAATTGGTGAACGTCTCTTGAGATTCCAGTTGTACTAAGCTGCTTTCCTTCGTTTCAATTCCGCGATTCCAACAAGACGGTACCCGTACTGGATCCAATGTTAGTTCCAGAACCCAAATTTCCAGAATCATCGGGATCTGTTTTCCCACTATTATTCTTATCATAGTCTGCTTTTCCAGTCGCATACCCAGAATCATAACTTTGATTATCGGCCTCGGACTGATTAGCTTTAGGCTTTGACCCTTTACCGCCTTCGCCATCAGCATTTCCATCGGTTTGGCCAGCCTTATAATCATTAGCGTTTTTCGGCGCCTCATCGTCATAAGCCTTGGTACAAGCATCACCACCATTAGGGCCTTTAGAATCTACCGCCAATGCGGTCTTTTTGCATACTATTTGATTTGATTCAGCATTCTATCCAGTAAATATTACATGACTAGCACTACGCGTTAATTCATATTAAAAATTCTGCCTGCTCATACACTGGGTGCGGATACTGATAAAAACCGTGGTTACTTGCCAAGCCTAGTCGATGATGATCTAACAACTCCATTTTTAGTTTATGAGCTACCTCGACCAATCCGCCCTTTCCTGGCTGAGCGCTAGCCGCTAACAAACCGTTGTAAACGCGTTTCAACCCAATCTGGTCTAGAATACCAAACGGGCCCTTCGGTGCACTAGTGGCAATCATCCAGGCTCGGTCGATGGTGGCTGGTTCCGCGATTCCATTGGCCCACAGTGTCAGTGCCGCCTCCAGGAACGGCGTCGTTAATGTATTGATCACGTACCCTGGTTGTTCACGCTGCAATAAAATCGGCGCCATCCCAATGTCCCTGGCAAACTGGACAACCTCCTGATACACAGCCGGATCCGTCTCGGGCTGCCCCATGATTTCAGCCGCATGATCGGTCCAGACTGGACTCGTGAAGTGCAGGGCCAGAAAACGGTCTGGTCGGCCCGTCATCACCGCAAACTGACTGGGGATAAACGTTGCCGAGTTAGTCGTAAAAATCGTCCGGGCCGGGGCCACTTTCGCCAAGGTGGCGTAAAACTCCCGCTTCACCCCGGCCGCCTCGGGGATCGCTTCAATCACCAAATCGGCGTCCTCGACTGCCGTCTCCAAGTCCGTGGCATACCGAATTCGCTCATTGGTATCGTGTAACATGGCGGGGGTGGCGGCTAACTCCCGGGCATAAATGGTATCCCAGGTAGCCACGCGGCGCTTGCTGGCCGCTACCTTAGCTGCGTTGACCTCGCAAATTGTGAGCCGAAATCCACTATAGGCGGCCTGGTAAGCAATCTGACTCCCCAACGTGCCACCGCCCGCTACAACGACCCTTTCAATAGCCATGACCCTTCATCCTTCCCGTTAGCGAACCTTTTATGTGACCAGCTTAGAAGGGTCACCGCTAAAGGTCAATCAAAGCACCCGGCTTGATGCAAACGCCTTACTAAATTGAAAAGCACTTACAAAAACTATCTCCCCCCAACACTGGTTTGCGGTATAATAGTGCCAAAATAAGTTTACTTGGGGGTCAGTTTCATGCCAAAAATTAAAAATGTTTGTGTCTTCTGTGGATCCAATCACGGCTATAATCCAAAGTACTTAAGCGAAACGAATAACCTCGGCCAATACTTAGCTGAGCACCAACACCCCGTTGTTTATGGTGGGGGTAAAGAAGGGTTGATGGGCGCCATCGCCACCTCGACCATGGAAGCTGGTGGTGAGGTCATCGGTATCATCCCCACCTTCTTACGTGAGATGGGCCTAGCCAAGGAAGACGTCACCACCTTCATCGAAACGGCCACCATGGACGAACGTAAGGACGAGATGTTGCGTCAAGCCGATGCGTTTATCGTGCTACCCGGTGGCTTTGGTACCTTTGAGGAATTCACGACCATGCTGTCGTGGAGTCAGATCAACGTTCATCAAAAGCCCATCGCTCTCTTCAACATTGACCACTACTTCGATCCACTGGTTACGATGATGCAAAGATGCTGTGACGAAGGTTTTGCCCCACAAGAAAACCTGCAGCTCTTCATCGATGCCGCCACGATTGACGAAATCTTCTCGGGTTTTGAAAACTTTCATCACCAATTGCCTTACAAGTACACCAACTAAAGCCGGCCAAAATAGCGGTACAGAAGGTACAGAGCTAGCTGTTCTTTGGTGCCGCTTCAGCAAAATAAATTTGGAAATAAAAACCACCCGTTAAACGGGTGGTTTTCTCGAGGGCTATAAGCCCTGGGTACCGGCCAGCGTCTCAAGGCGC
>NZ_RHNO01000047.1 GCF_003946265.1 Levilactobacillus yonginensis | reverse complement strand
CAACATTTAGATCGACAGTTAGCGGCTTTAAAAGACGTTGATAAATTATTTACGGATAAATTAAGTGGGGCTAACACTAATCGGCCAGAACTGCAAAAAATGCTGGCCTATATTCGTGAGGGTGATATCGTCCTGGTCACTGAATTAGATCGCTTAGGCAGAAACAACCAGGATTTAACTAAGATTATGAACACCATTCAAAATAAGGGGGCCACCTTAGATGTGTTAAATTTACCGTCCATGACCGGGATTGCGGATCCCAACTTACGGCAACTGATGACCAACTTGATTATTGAACTCTATAAGTATCAGGCCGAAAGTGAACGTAAGCGAATCATTGAGCGCCAGCAGCAAGGAATTGCCTTAGCTAAGCGACAGGGTAAATATCATGGGCGCAAACCCCAATACACCCAAGACGATCCCCGCCTGCAACATGCTTTTAAGCTTTACCAGGCAGGCATGAGTGACATTGATGTGACTCGAAATACCGGGATTAAACGGACGACCTTTATCAGATATCGCAAAAAGTTTAATATAAAAAGATGAGACTTATATGTCAGATAAATTAAAAACCGTTTTTTATGAGCAGCAAAACTATTTTGAGAAAATGATGGGAATCATGTTAGAGTGGTATCATTTATTAATCGGAATGCAAACAACTGTGCTCAACATAGTTCTGAAAGTGTTTGTTGTTCCATTCTTCGATTGCATGCTTAGTAGCTTTCGATTCATCGTACACGTTTTTATTTTCAAGATTGTATTTGAAAATAAAATGTTACCTTTTACCCTAGAAAGGTAACGCCAAAAGAAAAATTCCCAATGCATTTAGCAAAGGGAATTTTTTGTAATTAATTCGTGGTTTTTTTGATAATCATTTGAAAGTGAATTATCGAATTGTGGCCCCTAATACGTTTTTAAAATGATTCATCGCCCATTCAGCACCAGCTGGTGAGAACGTGGCCACGGCTGCTTGTGGAATCACAATGTGGTAATCCAGGTTGTAGGCACTGATTGCGGTGTGGAGGACACAAATATCAGTGCAGACACCAGCAATCCAGACTTCATCAATCCGCCGTTCCCGCAGGTAGTTATCCAAATTGGTGTTTTGGAAGGAGGAGTAACGGTTCTTATTGAATTTGTAGACATGGGAGTCGTCATGATGTTGATCAAACCAGCTGCCGACTTGGCCGTATAGTTTCTGACCGGTCGTCCCAATAATATTATGGGCCGGATATAGTTTGGTTTCTGGATTGAATGGGTCATTAAGCCGGTGACCATCAGTAGGAAAGATCACATAATCATGCTGGCTTAAGAATTGATCGGCTAACCGCATAATTTCTGGGGCCAACGTCTGCGCTGGCTTGCCAACCGTTAGTGATCCCTTATCAGCCACAAAGTCGTTTGTATAGTCAATAATTAAGAGCGCTTTAGCCATCTTAATGTTCCTCCGTAAATTGAGCTTTAGTAATTAACTGTTCTTGCAATTCAGCCAATGTAGCTGTTAAGTAAACTGGGTACCGATCGGGGTTAACTAACCGTTTTGTGGCTTCTGGTAATTCTGCTACTTGATCCATTGAGAATTGCTGAATCTTAAAGAGATCATTTTCGATTGGGGAAGCATTGGAACCCAGATATTCTTGCATCAATGGCTTAGCATTAAAATTAGTCAGAACTTGGCTGGCGTGCGTGGCTGCCGAATTAGCATTAACCACTTTCAATGGAGCCGTGATGTGCTCATCAGCCAGGGCAATCACATCGGCGATCGCTTGATGAAGGTTATCTTGCCGGTAAATCCGGTAAACTTGCTTATTACCAGGAAGGGTGATCTTTTCTCTGCTATCACTAACCTTAATTTTTGGGATCCATTGATCATTAATCTTTTCTTCGGCGAGCTTATAAACGCCACTTAATACCGGACTGGAGGAACTGGTAATTAAACGTTCCCCAATCCCAAAGTTATCAATTGGAGCTCCTTCATCCAACAACGACTTAACTACATGCGCATCAAGGGCATTTGAAGCTGTAATCTTTGCCTTGGGGAAGCCAGCATCATCGAGCATCTTCCGGGCTTTGATGGCTAATTGCGAAATGTCACCGGAATCTATCCGGATCCCGACTGGTTGGTGCCCTTGAGCGCTAACTTGCTTGAAGACCCGAATCGCGTTCGGCACTCCTGACTTCAAGACATCATAAGTATCAACGAGCAAGGAAACTTTGTCAGGATAAACCTTGGCCCAAGCTTGAAAGGCACTTAATTCATCAGAGAAGCTTTCGACCCAGGCATGTGCCATTGTGCCGGCCGCGGGAATATTAAATTTACTGGCTGCTTGTAAGTTCGACGTGCTGGTACAACCGCCGATCACCGCGGCTCGCGCCCCATACGTGGCGGCATCAGGGCCTTGCGCCCGCCGCGCGCCAAATTCCATAATTGGTCGGCCTTGAGCGGCATGGTTGATTTGCCAAGACTTCGTCGCAATTAATGATTGATGGTTAATGATGTTTAGAATAAAGGTTTCTAACAGCTGGGCTTCAATCAACGGTCCACTAATTGAAATAATTGGTTCCCGTGGGAAAACAGGGGTTCCTTCTGGTAAAGCCTTAATCGAGCAGTGATTTTTAATCTTGCTCAGGTAATCCAAAAACTCGGGAGTAAATTCATTCAGGGAGGTCAGGTATTCAATATTCTCCTTAGTGAAATGCCAATTTTGAACTTGTTCTACCACCTGCTGGAGACCAGCGACAATGACAAAACTACCGTTGTCGGGAACCCGGCGGTAAAAGACGTCGAAGCGAGCTTGTCGATCATGGGGTAGGGTAGCGTAGTACCCATTGGCCATGGAAAATTCATATAAGTCGGTTAATAGTTGTAGATTCATCTTAAATGCTTCCTTTTAAGTAAAAATTACTTTAATTTGGCTAAAAATAAAAGTATGGTTGACTTTTATTTACGTCTAGTATAAATACTTTGCAGCAAAATGCAAATGATGCCCTTTAGTTAAGTTGGTAGAGCTTTGGTGGCCGCCCAGAATGGTTCAAAGTGGCGACCCCGACTTCTTTGAAGAGGTGGTTGTGAGTTTTCTTAAAGTTGGAATTATCAATCTTGTCAATTGTCGTACCTAAGAAAGCCGCAAAGACTTCGCGCGCTTGGCGCAGGGTAAAGGTATTACCTAAGATCCGAAGAATTTGGGGTTGATAGTCCAGCTTGTTTTTAATCCGATTAATGGCGGTAGTAATGATTTGAATATGATCAAAGACCAGGTGACCGGCGGGACTTAGGATAATCTCCTGTTGGTCATGGGTGATCACATAGTTGCCCTGATCTTTATCAAGCACGAACCATTGGGCATCTGTGGCCCCATACCCTGGATGCAATTTTGGGGTTGATGGTAAATAGGTCATATAGGCGAGTGCCAGTGCCCGAGTTCCCGTAACCCGCTTGGGATCTGTAAAGGTGGCCAGTTGTTCGGTTGAATTCATCGGAACTTGCAGGCCAATTTTATCGTCAATTAGACGAATGCAGGCCGCGTCGGCACTCTCTTTACTCCGCAAGAGGGTTTCGGGGAGGGCCCAATGTCCCTTTAGAGGTTCATCTGCCCGCTTAATCAATAGTAATTGTGGTCGGTGTAATTCAGTATTAAAACTCCAAATGACGTTGGTGATGGTCACCAATGGCCGGGCAATAATTTCACTATCCAATTGACGCTCCTCCCTTCATAATTGTTAACTCAACTCTATTTTAGCATTTCTCGGCCACTAGTAATTGCCCAGTTGCTTTAAATCATGTTTGACGAGGATTGCTAAATTTTGAATGGTGATCGACGTCGGCTGGGCTAACCATAAGCAAAAAGTATTCCAGAAAATACCGACGGCAATGCGGGTCATATATTCAACTTTGGTATCGTTAGTGACATCGACGTGTCAAGCAACACTGGGGTGGCGGAGATGGAAACGCCGAAAGAAAACCGGCATCGTTTGGTTAGTATTATCCAAGATCTTATAGCTTAAACCAGCTTTAACTAACAAAGCCAATTTAGCTGAGTGAGCTGGCCAGTAAGTAAAGAAGTCATCGATGACTTCTTTATAGGTTTGGGGGTTAACTTGCAAGATCCAATCAGTGTATTTCTTTAGTAAGGAAATAACATACTGATTAATCACATCGTCTTTGCTTTTGAAATTCCGGTAAAAAGTCCGCCGGGAAATACGGGCTTGGTTACTAATATCGATCACGAAAATTTCTTGGTACGGTTTGACGGTTAATAATTTTTTACAGGCTCAAACCAAAGAACAATCAGCTTTTATTGAGCTACTTAAACAGCAGTTAGAGGTTAAGGACGAACAGATTGCAACGACTAATAGGATTGCCGATCAAGCACAACAATTAGATTTAACTACACACAAACAATCACAACCATCATTACCTCAACAAACCGAATCTGAGAGAGCGTAAAATATCTTGTGTAAATGCATAAAAGATTTCTGAATTGTATAGAAATAGGGAATGCCTTCCCTTATGATATTTAGTAACCACAGAAAACATCACAGGAGGCATTCC
>NZ_RHNO01000046.1 GCF_003946265.1 Levilactobacillus yonginensis | reverse complement strand
GATCCGACGATTAAGAACAGTCAGATCGAGAAAATCCAAAAGCAGTTAAAAGGGCAACAAGCCAAGGACGACCAGTACAGAAAAGCAAATATGGGGCATTATCAACCGCTAAATTATAAGCCAGTTAGTCCAGACTATTACTTAAAGACGGCCTTTAGTGATGCGATCATGACTGTTCTATATGCTCGTGATGAAGATTACCAACGGCAAAAACAGGCGCAAGGTTTAAAGGAGACTGAGTGGGAAATGACGAAAAAGCAGCGGCAACATCAAACCCGGAACCGGCATGAAGATGGGGGCATGCACTTGTAATCACAAAATTAGCGACTGGTTAATTGGTATGAATGGTAGCCCATAATGTATTTTATATTGAGAAAAATTTGGTACGTAGAGCGTGCTCGATTAGTTACGTATAGCTGCCAGCCTTGTGTATGGTCTATCAAAGAGACCAGGTAAACAAAACCTTTAAGCCGAAACCCTATTTTGAACTAAATGCTGAAATTCTTGCTAATCAGCAAAAATTCGTCGCAAAATTAGACCCCTATCAGCGATTTAAAGACGAAGCAGGGCTAATAACATTCATGCAAGCTAAACGCGTTCAGAAAAGCTCACAGGCCGGTTTAATCAAGAACGTCCAAAAGCAAGGCAAGAAGCGTGCTAGTCCCCAACTATTCTCGCTATCCAGTCTCCAAAGTGCCATGAATAAACGTTATCACGCCAGCGCCAGCCAAACCTTAGCGGCTATTCAAAGCTTATACGAAGACAAACTGCTCAGTTATCCCCGCACCGATTGTGCTTATATCACTGATGAAGAATTTGATTATTTAGTGGCTAATCTGACGAAGTATCTGGGTTTGGTCTCTAAGCCAGTCGCTTTAACCAATACCACTCCGAACAAACGCTATGTTGATGGGAAAAAAGTTGAAGAACACTATGCCATTATTATGACTAAAGTCGTGCCAACGAAAGAGAAACTAGCCAGCTTGCCTAAATTACAGCAACAAGTCTATGACTTGGTTTTAAGAACCACATTAGCCATGTTTGCTGATCCGTACGAGTACGAGGAAACCACCATTATTACCCAAGTTGGTGACGCCAATTTTAAAGCAACCGGTAAGGTCCCAACTAAGCAAGGTTGGCAAGCTTTATTTGATGATCACAAAGCCGAACAGCAAGAAGCAGCAACTTTACCGCTCGTTCACCAAGGCGATCAAGTCCAAGCAAATCTGCAAACGCCGCAAAAAGAAACGACCCCGCCGGTACCATTTACCGAAGGTACCCTGATTACGGCCATGAAGACGGCCGGTAAAACGCTTGATGATGAAGCAGCCCAGGCGATTCTCAAAGACGTGCAAGGCATTGGAACAAGTGCGACCCGAGCAAATGTACTGGAAATATTAAAAAAACGCGGCTATCTCGTCACTGAAAAAAATAAGCTGCACGTCAGTGAAGCCGGGATAACATTATGTAAAGCGGTCGAACTCGAACCCTTGCTAACTAGTCCAGAAATGACGGCTAAATGGGAGCAAGCGTTACAGCAAATCAGTACCGAAGAACGCACCCCGGATAACTTTTTGAGCCAAATTAAGAACTTTGTGGCCAAGTTAATCGCTGATGTTCCCACACAATTAACCGGCAATGCAGCCATTAAGCAACAAATCAATCACCAACAGCAAGCGCAAAAAGTTGCCGAGGTGTTCTTAGAAACACCACAAGTAACTGTCATAAATAAACAAAAGTTTTACATTGTGAAACCCAAGCAAGGCGAGGACTTTACCCTACCCAAGAAATGGAGCAGCAAAACATCACGATTGAAGTATATCGGAATCATGGGAACCGGTTATGATGTCGTTGATATTTTACGCTCTCCTATTTACCTTGTAGACTCGATTATTGAGCACTGAGATAAAAATAAAACATAGTTTTTCCAAGATTATAAGGCAAACTATTTACATCCAGATAGCTGTATTAACCAGCTATCTAGATTGTAGTCTTTTTGATATCAGGGATATGGGATATCCAGCAAGATCGTGTTTTAAACTCACGTAATCGTTTACCTAAATGGCCAAATAATTGTCTGTATTAAAAGTCAGCTGTTGATAGCTCCTATAAATTTGAGATGGCCTTGGCTAATTAGTGAGTTCGGACTACTCCCTAACTGACCATTAGGTACCGGCAAGTCTAAATTTTCATAATACTGTTGCCATTCAGGCAAAACAGAGCCGTTAGGGCCAAATACCATTGGGGATAGATGAAATATATTTTCATCTTTAAATGCATTAACCACGTAGTCCGAACAGTAATATCCTGGCTGATCTAATCTGAAGCTCGGATTGTATGGTGCTTCTAACATGGACTTGGCTCGTTTTAGTATTTTGAGGGGATTTATTAAAGGGCTACTCTTCCGATAAACGTCAATCAATCCTTCTTCGGAAATAAATTGATCTAACGGTTGACGAATGCAACCATGGTCTTTGGTTGCATGGAGAACAAAAAAGTCAGTGCCTTCTTTTTCTACTATCCCGATATGGTAATAAGCTAGTGGTCGATCTAAAAACGTTTGTTTTGTGCCTCTAATGATCATCTCTGACAGTTTATTTTGTGCTTTTTTAACAAGTAACAGATCGCCTGTTTTCAAACTAATCAAAATTAGCAGTCTCCCTTCCATTATTCGAATTTTAGTAACCCTTTATTTGACTAATGGGTTACTAATAGCTATAATAACACTGTTTTTGAAAAATCCATACTTGGAGTGATCATATTGAAACGTAGTAACACCACAAGATTATTAACGTTATCTGCAATGATGGTAGCAATCTTAATTATATTAGGCCTCTTCCCTGGTATTCCGTTGGGATTTATTCCAGTACCTATCGTTTTACAAAACATGGGAGTGATGATGAGTGGTGAGTTGTTGGGACCTAGGTATGGGACCATCTCAGTATGTCTATTTTTATTATTAGCCTTCATCGGTATGCCCATACTTTCTGGTGGTAATGGTGGCATGGCTGTCTTTATTGGACCAACTGGCGGCTATCTTATAGCTTGGTTATTTACGCCATTACTAATTGGTCTATTAATTAATCGTTTTCAGATTTACAATAAGTCTTGGATATTTGAACTGCTCATTTTATTATTAGCCGGAGTGATTTTTATTGATTTGGTGGGTGCTATATGGCTCTCTTACCAGTCTCACATTACGCTGATTGCCGCTCTTATTTCAAACTTAGCATTTATACCAGGAGATCTTATTAAAAGTGCTTTAGCAGTTATTATTGTTCGCCGTATTAGAAAAGCAATGCATTTAAGCTTATTTTAGTTATTGTTTATCGCTATTTAATTAGGAGGTGGTTTGATGAAAAATAAATCAACCCAAGAAAAAGTGGTGTTAGAACTTTTGACTAATTTAGATACGTGGGTATCTGGTGACTATCTAGCTAAAAAGTTTCAAGTCAGTCGTGAAACCATCTGGAAGGCTATTAATAATTTAAAAAACAAACGAGATTATCCAATTGTTAGTCGTAAGAAACGTGGGTACATGCTTCATACAGCACCGTATTTAGAAGCCGACTTAATTAATATTTACAGCCATAAGCAATTAACAGATAATCTGCATGTCTTTAAAGAAGTTACATCAACCCAAGATTTAGCAAAGCAATTTTCTAGTAAGCACTGTATTACCAGGCCAACCGTTTTTGTTGCCGATAAGCAGACTAACGGTTATGGAAGACGAGGTCGCTCTTTTTATTCACCACCGACTACAGGCCTTTATCTCAGTATTATTCTGCCTAACCAACAACAAACTGTTATTCAACCCGGACTACTAACAACTGGGATTGCCGTGAGCATCACCCATGTGCTTGAAAAGTTTTATCCAAATAAAGAATTTCAGTTTAAATGGGTAAATGACATCTATCTAAATTATCATAAGGTGGGCGGAATTATTACGGAGTCCATTTTTGATCTTGAACTGGGGGCGGCCTCAGCTTTCATTGTTGGTGTGGGAATAAATTTAACAACTGTCAAGTTTCCAAAAGAGTTGGCAATCAAAGCCCAAGCTATCGATAATGACAATTCAGTTAACCGCAATCAATTAATTGCCGAAATAATCCAAGCAATTATAAACGGATTTTTAGACTATACGAACCCCCAACTATTGGCGGAGTACCGGAAAAAATCGATTGTTTTAGGAAAAGTGGTTTCTTTAAATACTGGGTCAGAAGTTGTTCAGGGAGTTGCTCAGAAGATTGAAGATAATGGTGGTATAACCATTAAAAGGATAGATGGAACATTTCAAACCTTTACAAGCGGTGAAGTAATCAAAACTGGTTTTAAGTATAAAGGAGATCATATTGGATAGCTTAATTTATGGATTATGTGTTGATAATACGGGACGTTATGAGCACTACCACAATGATTTTGATATTGCCGCTTTAAACTGTAGCTACTATCGAAAGTGTTTTTCCTACTCTAAATAAGTTAATACTAGGGAAGGGCACCTGATTTAAAAAATGGAGTTTACTACAACTCATTTTTTAAACAGGTGCCCTTTTTTGAACATTATTTGAATAATTTTCCTAGTAATAGTTAATTATAAATGTAATTGCGTTTCATCGGCAAGAGAGCGTAAAATATCTTGTGTAAATACATAAAAGATCTCTGAATTGTATAGAAATAGGGAATGCCTTCCCTTATGATATTTAGTAACCACAGAAAACATCACAGGAGGCATTCC
>NZ_RHNO01000045.1 GCF_003946265.1 Levilactobacillus yonginensis | reverse complement strand
GGTAGACCTTTGAAAACTGAACATTGTTTCGACAAACCAAATATGTGTAGGGCGGTTTGATACTTGGTATCAAACCCAAACAATATTTGCGAAGTCAATTCGCTTTTAAAAATGTAACAACAATCGATGAGCTATTCAAGCACATCATCTTTAAGATGAGAGTTTGATCCTGGCTCAGGACGAACGCTGGCGGCATGCCTAATACATGCAAGTCGAACGAGCTTCCGTTGATTGACGTGCTTGCACTGATTTCAACATTGAAGCGAGTGGCGAACTGGTGAGTAACACGTGGGAAATCTGCCCAGAAGCAGGGGATAACACTTGGAAACAGGTGCTAATACCGTATAACAACAAAAACCGCATGGTTTTTGTTTGAAAGGTGGCTTCGGCTATCACTTCTGGATGATCCCGCGGCGTATTAGTTAGTTGGTGAGGTAAAGGCCCACCAAGACAATGATACGTAGCCGACCTGAGAGGGTAATCGGCCACATTGGGACTGAGACACGGCCCAAACTCCTACGGGAGGCAGCAGTAGGGAATCTTCCACAATGGACGAAAGTCTGATGGAGCAATGCCGCGTGAGTGAAGAAGGGTTTCGGCTCGTAAAACTCTGTTGTTAAAGAAGAACACTTCTGAGAGTAACTGTTCAGAAGTTGACGGTATTTAACCAGAAAGCCACGGCTAACTACGTGCCAGCAGCCGCGGTAATACGTAGGTGGCAAGCGTTGTCCGGATTTATTGGGCGTAAAGCGAGCGCAGGCGGTTTTTTAAGTCTGATGTGAAAGCCTTCGGCTTAACCGGAGAAGTGCATCGGAAACTGGGAAACTTGAGTGCAGAAGAGGACAGTGGAACTCCATGTGTAGCGGTGGAATGCGTAGATATATGGAAGAACACCAGTGGCGAAGGCGGCTGTCTAGTCTGTAACTGACGCTGAGGCTCGAAAGCATGGGTAGCGAACAGGATTAGATACCCTGGTAGTCCATGCCGTAAACGATGAGTGCTAGGTGTTGGAGGGTTTCCGCCCTTCAGTGCCGCAGCTAACGCATTAAGCACTCCGCCTGGGGAGTACGACCGCAAGGTTGAAACTCAAAGGAATTGACGGGGGCCCGCACAAGCGGTGGAGCATGTGGTTTAATTCGAAGCTACGCGAAGAACCTTACCAGGTCTTGACATACTATGCAAATCTTAGAGATAAGACGTTCCCTTCGGGGACATGGATACAGGTGGTGCATGGTTGTCGTCAGCTCGTGTCGTGAGATGTTGGGTTAAGTCCCGCAACGAGCGCAACCCTTATTATCAGTTGCCAGCATTAAGTTGGGCACTCTGGTGAGACTGCCGGTGACAAACCGGAGGAAGGTGGGGATGACGTCAAATCATCATGCCCCTTATGACCTGGGCTACACACGTGCTACAATGGACGGTACAACGAGTTGCGAAGTCGTGAGGCTAAGCTAATCTCTTAAAGCCGTTCTCAGTTCGGATTGTAGGCTGCAACTCGCCTACATGAAGTTGGAATCGCTAGTAATCGCGGATCAGCATGCCGCGGTGAATACGTTCCCGGGCCTTGTACACACCGCCCGTCACACCATGAGAGTTTGTAACACCCAAAGCCGGTGAGATAACCTTCGGGAGTCAGCCGTCTAAGGTGGGACAGATGATTAGGGTGAAGTCGTAACAAGGTAGCCGTAGGAGAACCTGCGGCTGGATCACCTCCTTTCTAAGGAATATACGGAGGCTACACATACTTTG
>NZ_RHNO01000044.1 GCF_003946265.1 Levilactobacillus yonginensis | reverse complement strand
TTGTTCTTTGAAAACTAGATATTATCAATTATTTTCTTATTAATTATTTTTATTAAAGATAATTAAACCGAGAACACCGCGTATTTTGAGTTTTTTTAATTAGTTTATATCGCTAATACTCAATTAATCAACGATTACTTCGTAATCGTTAGGTTAAGTTATGAAGGGCGCATGGTGGATGCCTTGGTACTAGGAGCCGATGAAGGACGGGACTAACACCGATATGCTTCGGGGAGCTGTACGTAAGCTTTGATCCGGAGATTTCCGAATGGGGAAACCCAGTAGTTTTAACCAACTATTACAACTTAGGGAATACATACTTAAGTTGAGGCAGACGTGGGGAACTGAAACATCTAAGTACCCACAGGAAGAGAAAGAAAAATCGATTCCCTAAGTAGCGGCGAGCGAACGGGGAACAGCCCAAACCAACGAGCTTGCTCGTTGGGGTTGTAGGACTGAACATTTGAGTTACCAAAGTCAATGATAATCGAAGTGTCTGGGAAGGCACGGCATAGAGGGTGATACCCCCGTAGATGAAATCGTTGACCCTCAGTTCAGGATCCTGAGTACGGCCACACACGTGAAACGTGGTCGGAATCCGGGAGGACCATCTCCCAAGGCTAAATACTCCCTAGTGACCGATAGTGAACCAGTACCGTGAGGGAAAGGTGAAAAGCACCGCGGAAGCGGAGTGAAATAGTTCCTGAAACCATGTGCCTACAATTAGTTAGAGCCCGTTAATGGGTGATAGCGTGCCTTTTGTAGAATGAACCGGCGAGTTACGTTAATTTGCAAGGTTAAGATGTAAAGATCGGAGCCGTAGCGAAAGCGAGTCTGAAATGGGCGTTGCAGTAAGTTGACGTAGACCCGAAACCAGGTGACCTATCCATGTCCAGGTTGAAGGTGCGGTAAAACGCACTGGAGGACCGAACCCGTGTATGTTGAAAAATGCTGGGATGAGGTGTGGATAGCGGTGAAATTCCAAACGAACTTGGAGATAGCTGGTTCTCTCCGAAATAGCTTTAGGGTTAGCCTCGGAGTTAAGAATCGTGGAGGTAGAGCCACTGTTTGGACTAGGGGCCCGTCATGGGTTACTGAATTCAGATAAACTCCGAATGCCACTGATTTATATCCGGGAGTCAGACGATGAGTGATAAGATCCACCGTCGAAAGGGGAACAGCCCAGACCATCAATTAAGGTCCCTAAATACATGCTGAGTGGAAAAGGATGTGGAGTTGCACAGACAGCTAGGATGTTGGCTCAGAAGCAGCCACCATTTAAAGAGTGCGTAATAGCTCACTAGCCGAGTGATCCTGCGCCGAAAATTTACCGGGGCTAAGCATGTTACCGAAATTATGGATGCGACCAATAGGTCGCGTGATAGGAGAGCGTTCTAAGGGCAATGAAGCTAGACCGCAAGGACTAGTGGAGCGCTTAGAAGTGAGAATGCCGGTATGAGTAGCGAAAGATCAGTGAGAATCTGATCCACCGAATGACTAAGGTTTCCTGGGGAAGGCTCGTCCTCCCAGGGTTAGTCGGGACCTAAGCCGAGGCTGAGAAGCGTAGGCGATGGATAACAGGTTGATATTCCTGTACTAGTTAATCATGTTTGAACGATGGAGGGACGCAGTAGGCTACGGTATGCGCACGATTGGAAATGTGCGTTCAAGCGTCAAGTCTGGTGATGAGTCAAATGCTTATCGCTAAGGACAAGGCGTGACGAGGACCGAATTTTAGTAGGGAAGTGCCAGATGTCACACTGCCGAGAAAAGCTTCTAGTTAGTGATTAATTACCCGTACCGCAAACCGACACAGGTAGTCGAGGAGAGTATCCTAAGGTGAGCGAGTGAACTCTCGTTAAGGAACTCGGCAAAATGACCCCGTAACTTCGGGAGAAGGGGTGCTGCACGCAAGTGCAGCCGCAGTGAAAAGGCCCAGGCGACTGTTTATCAAAAACACAGGTTTCTGCAAAATCGTAAGATGACGTATAGGGGCTGACGCCTGCCCGGTGCTGGAAGGTTAAGTGGATGAGTTAGCTTCGGCGAAGCCCAGAAATGAAGCCCCAGTAAACGGCGGCCGTAACTATAACGGTCCTAAGGTAGCGAAATTCCTTGTCGGGTAAGTTCCGACCCGCACGAAAGGCGTAACGATCTGGGCACTGTCTCAACGAGAGACTCGGTGAAATTATATTACCTGTGAAGATGCAGGTTACCCGCGACAGGACGGAAAGACCCCATGGAGCTTTACTGTAGCTTGATATTGGGTGTTGACACAGCTTGTACAGGATAGGTCGGAGCCGTAGAACTCGGAACGCTAGTTTCGAGTGAGGCGCTGGTGGGATACGACCCTCGCTGTGTGAACACTCTAACCCGCACCACTTATCGTGGTGGGAGACAGTGTCAGGTAGGCAGTTTGACTGGGGCGGTCGCCTCCTAAAAAGTAACGGAGGCGCCCAAAGGTTCTCTCAGAATGGTTGGAAATCATTCGCTGAGTGTAAAGGCAGAAGAGAGCTTGACTGCGAGACAGACAGGTCGAGCAGGGACGAAAGTCGGGCTTAGTGATCCGGTGGTACCGTATGGAAGGGCCATCGCTCAACGGATAAAAGCTACCCTGGGGATAACAGGCTTATCTCCCCCAAGAGTCCACATCGACGGGGAGGTTTGGCACCTCGATGTCGGCTCATCGCATCCTGGGGCTGTAGTCGGTCCCAAGGGTTGGGCTGTTCGCCCATTAAAGCGGTACGCGAGCTGGGTTCAGAACGTCGTGAGACAGTTCGGTCCCTATCCGTCGCGGGCGTAGGAAATTTGAGAGGAGCTGTCCTTAGTACGAGAGGACCGGGATGGACATACCTCTGGTGTACCAGTTGTGCCGCCAGGCGCATCGCTGGGTAGCTATGTATGGATGAGATAAACGCTGAAAGCATCTAAGTGTGAAACTCGCCTCAAGATGAGATTTCCCATTCCTATATGGAAGTAAGACCCCTGAGAGATGATCAGGTAGATAGGCTGGAAGTAGCAGCGCCGTGAGGCGTGGAGCGGACCAGTACTAATCGGTCGAGGACTTAACCAAGTTGTAAAACGTGGTGTTCTCAAAGAAAATAATTGAATAATATCTAGTTTTGAGAGAAGAAGTTCTTTCATAGTGTAGTGGCGATAGCCTGAAGGATACACCCGTTCCCATGCCGAACACGGAAGTTAAGCTTCAGCACGCTGATAGTAGTTGGGGGATCGCCCCCTGCGAGGATAGGACGTCGCTACGC
>NZ_RHNO01000043.1 GCF_003946265.1 Levilactobacillus yonginensis | reverse complement strand
TTAAAGCCGCTAACTGTCGATCTAAATGTTGCTCCTTGGAACTCACACGCGCATAACCGATTTTAGCCATTTCCAATTCTCCTTTTGGACAGTTCTAATGAACACTTGTAATTCCTAGTATAGCACAGAAACAAAAAAGACCATTAGGGTATACCCTAATGGATATAATTTATGAAGTGATTGCATATTTAATTTTTGTTTGAATTAATTATAAAATTTACCGAGCCAACAAATAAGAATTTGTTGACTCGAGGTTTTTTGTCGTTAGTTCCTTTATGATCCAACAATTCTATATACTTTTATCCATCAGTTCTAGCTACAAATTATATTGAACATATTTTAAACCAGAGAATGTGAATCATGAAATAATCTATTTTAACAGAGTATAATTATAAAAGAGAATGCATTTTAGAAAAGAGGGAAATCTATGTATGATTGTTCAAGAAATTTCAATGAGTTTTATCACACAAAAGTCATACTTCCAGAAAAAAGTCAAAATGAATTAAGGAAAAAAAGAAAGACTAATATAAAAAGATTAAAATCCGGTTTATCAGAATACAATTCTGAAAACAATACTGGCTTTAGAATTTCTGAGGAAAGAATACAGGGTAGCATGGCTATGCATACTGTGGTACAAAATGATGAAAATGATTACGACATAGATGTTGGAATAGTATTTGAGTCAGATAATCTTGACGAAATAGGACCCCATGCTATCAAAAATATATTGGAAAATGCATTAAAAAGAAAGATGGGGCAATTTGCAGCTGAACCACTCGTAAAAACTAGTTGTGTTCGCATGGAATATTCAAATGGTTATCATGTTGATTTTGCAATTTTTAAGAGGTCTAAAATTTATTTGGAAAATGAGTACACTTACGAGCATGCAGGGGCTAAATGGTCTACAAGACATATTAAGGCATTGGAAGAATGGTTTAATACAGAGACATCAAAAACAAATGACAATTTAAGAAAAATAGTTCGATTGTCTAAAATGTTTTGCAAGTCTCGGAAAACGTGGAAAAATATGCCAAGTGGATTAATTCAAACTGTTTTATGTGATGAAGCGATTACTAATGACTATTCCCGAACAGACGAATTATTTTACTATACAATGAAAAAGATTGTTGACAGATTGAATGTTAATCTAGAAGTTAACGCACCAGTTGATAATGAAAGAAAGTTAGTAATACGAGATATAGATTATACTAGGGTTCAAAATTGGAAGAATCGTCTTGAAAATGAATTAACAAAATTGGATGTTTTATTTAATCCAGATTGCACATTTGCAGAAGCAGTTGACGCTTGGGGGCTTTTTTTTAATCACTCATACTGGAAAGAGCTAAACATGCACGAAACCAGAAAGAGCCTTAGAGAAGATACACAAGAAGTATTTAATGATACAGAAGAGCACATTGAAGATAAATATCTCGTCAATGAATATTATGATGTTAGTATCAACTGTAAGATATCCGGAAATGGAATCAGACCAATGCCCATTGAAAAATATCTAGATTCGTATTTTGCAAAATTCATTCCGCATAACTTTTCTGTAACATGTAAGATAGATCATGCTGATTGTCCACCATTCGACAAAGTATTATGGAAGGTATTAAATGTGGGTGAAGAATCTGTGAAACGAAACGATATTCGTGGACAGATTCTGGACAGGGGTGAAAAGATAACAGAAAACACGATTTTTCGTGGTCAACATTATATTGAGTGTTATTTGATTAAGAATGACATATGTATTGCTATAGGGCATGTAGATATCCCTATTGGGTAAGAACAGGTGGTGGAAGTAAAGTGAAAAAAGTAGCGAAGCTAATTGGACTTAGTATAATTTTATTAATACTTATATTTATATCTACATTAATCGATCAAAAACAGTTCTCGTTTGCAGTCGTAAATAAAGTACTCACTCTATTTATTGGTGCTTGGTTTCCCAAACTAATTCGGTATTCTGTCGATTTGGTTGACAATGATAACTGGAAAGCATCACAACGCAAGCTTGAAAGAGCTGGTATTTTGAAAAAGAATACCATTATAAGAATATCATTTGCGTATTTGTTTAGAATTAAAGTTGATGGAAAGTATTTCTTGGTCCCCAATACACGCTCTCATAAATATCAACCAGTAGGTGGCGCATACAAGTTTTGTAATGAAGAGGCACAATATTTAAGTAATAGCATGTCAGTTGAAAATGATGATAGAGTACCTGTGAATAAAACTACCCAACATGATTATAGATTATTAGTAAAGAATAAACATTTAAGAGACTTTGTAAAAAGGTTCGACATTACTGAACATAGGGAAAATGGATCAAACCTTAGTAGGGAGTTCGAAGAAGAAATATTTTCAACTGGCATTTTGACTAAAAAATCATTTGGAAGTAATTTATCATATAGGTATTGTGGAAGACACATGACTGATATCCAGTATGGTAGTATATTCAAACACTTTGAATTACTTTTGGCAGATATTTTTGAAGTTCAATTATCGGAAAAACAGGAAGAACTATTTAGAACTTTGATGGAGGAAAAATCTGACAAATATTATTTTGCGACCTCTGATGAAATAAAATCTTTTGGGGTATCAACCGTAACTAACAAATTCACAGACACCATTGCAACTCATACTCCTAAAATAATCACTGAAAACACTGAAAAACTTGGTAAGAGAGAGAAATCCAGCCCCCAAATAGAGGTTTCACTCAATTAAGTTCATTTCAAAAAATGCTACCTGTTTATAATTATAATTGAAGTGGTAGATTGCAATAGAGATCATTAGGTACCAACTGAAATAAATTAGGTGCAACCATTGAAACGTCTCCTTAAGATTATTTCTATGTCAAACAAATACTAACACTCCACCTAGATTGGTGTTACTACTAGTTTATCTGTATAATGAATCGAGTAGAGAAGTTAAGGCGGTGGCTATTTCCAATCGGAGGTGGTGCTTATGGTGTTAAACCTTTAAAGCCCATAAATCCTAACGAAAGGAGTAGCCTAAGTGTCCGTTGCGGACGCTTTACAATTAATGCTGGCTTTCGGTACCTTTACCGTGGCCTTAATTGCATTAATTGTTGAGTTGATCAAAAGTCAGCAAAAAAAATAACCGCCTTAGCTTGGCACAGCTAGCGGTTATTTTTAGTCGTTAATTAATGCCGCCGTCTTAAACGGCTCTACATGGGAAGTCCTGTTCTAGCGGGGCTTCCTTTTTTATGTTTCCATTATAGCATGACTATAATGGACTTTCGACTATTTTTAATCAACTTTCTGCCAGTTTTTAGGGAACACATGTTTGCTTTATATGCTACAATACAGGTAAAAGCTAACGGAAGTGATCTAAATGTTTTTTGATGATGAACCGCATGGCGGTTTCTTCTTAATTGATAACAAGTCTTTTTATGCTAGTTGCGAAGCCGTTGCCCGGGGGCTAAATCCCTTAAAAGTCCCATTAGTGGTCCTTAGTGAAGCTGAAAATACTAATGGCGGGCTCATTTTAGCCACGTCACCCGAAGCTAAGCACTTATTTCATCTTAAAGCCAACGTCTCCCGTAAACGTGACTTACCCAATGACCCCAGGTTGTGGGTCGTGCCACCGCGCATGAACCTTTATATTCAACGTAATTTGCAGATCAATCAGATCTTTCATCAATTTACTACTGAAAAAGAGGTTTGGCCGTATTCAATTGATGAAAGCATTCTTGATATGACCCATACTTGGCGGCTGTTTGGCAATTCCGTTCGCGAAGTGGCACGCTTGATTCAAAAGACAGTTCGGCAAAAGCTAGGCTTGTATACCACCGTGGGAATTGGTGACAATCCGGTGCAAGCTAAATTAGCCTTAGACCTTTACGCTAAACATAATCATGAATTGATCGGTGAAATCCATTACGAAACTGTGCCGGATAAAATTTGGTCAATTACTGAATTAACGGACGTTTGGGGGATTGGCCCCCGTATGGCGAAACGTTTGAACCGCCTTCACATTCACAATATGTATGAGCTAGCCCATACCAACCCTTATTTACTCAAACAGCAGCTTGGCGTCATTGGTAGCCAGTTATTTGCTACGGCCTGGGGAATTGATCGCGCGCAAGTTACAGAACCAACTAAGGTTAAAGAAGCTAGCCTGGGTAATTCGCAAGTATTGCCACGAGATTATTTTAACCAAGTCGAAATTGAAACCGTCATTAAAGAAATTGGGGAACAGGTGGTGGCGCGGCTTCGGCACCACCATAAACTGGCGGGGTGTCTATCGCTAAGCATTGGTTTTTCCTATGCCGCAGCCGAAGCAGATGGCCGCGGTGGCTTTCACCAAGCTTTAAAAATTGACCCGACTAACGACAATCAAGTTTTGACGCAACAATTATTGTGGTTATTCCGTCAGAATTGGGACGGTCAAGCTGTCCGGAATATTGGCGTTTATAGCAGTAAACTAAGTGCCAACTCCGGCCAACAACTTAATTTATTTGAAACACCGCGTAACCAAATTCGCCGTAGCCGGTTAAACCAGGTGATTGATGAAATTCACCGGCAATTTGGGTTCACCAAACTAGTTTACGCGACCAGTTTATTAAAGGGAGGCACCGCTATCAAGCGGGCTTCACTAGTGGGCGGACATAATGGAGGCAATAGCTATGAATAGCGATATAGAGATTATTAAGGGGCGGTTAACCCGATTGTTTAAGCGGCGTCCCAAAACCCGCTATTGGTTAATGTTGACTAATGATATCTACGATCAGACCTATAATTTGTTTCTCAACAGTCAACGGGCTAATGAGCGCTTGCAATCCGTTCCCTTACATAAATTAGCACACTATGATTTAGCTGATTTAGAAAAGCTGTTAAAAGCATTACGACAAGATATAAAGCTAACGATCGAATTTGTCGGCTTTACAGGAGAACGGTGGCCGGCAAGTCAAAAGCTGATTCAACGAAAGCGGGTGCCACTTGAATAACCAAGAATTTGATTTAGCCACGGTTAAGCATTTTTTTGAACATGATTATCATGACCGGGGCATGATGAAATGGCAGGGGTTCTATTTATCTGATCATACTGCCGCTTTAAACCAACAGAACCAGCAGTTGAATGAAATATACGTTCCAAGACCGCAACAATCCTTAGCAGTAATTACCGAGGTATTGGCGGACGCATATCAGCGTCAGCAACCAGTGACCATTCAATTAAAAACGGTTGACCAAAACAACCGTCATTTGCCAGATATCACCACCTTGATCCGTGGCTACAATGCCAATGATATTGTGATTGACGCTGATCGGTTTATCCCACTACAAGAAATTCGCAATGTGGCCTTTAAAAATACGGAGAAGCTATAAAATTCTAGCTCTCCGTATTTTTCTTAACACTTTATTTGTTGGCTCTGTTTTTTCTAATTGGTAGATTGTAAAATTAATCCGAACAGCGTTCGGATTAATTTTACAATCTACCATATAACGTCTCCATCTTTTCAAAACGACTTAATTCTACGGGCTATAAATAACTTAATTTGCCAGTGTATAACGTTTCAG
>NZ_RHNO01000042.1 GCF_003946265.1 Levilactobacillus yonginensis | reverse complement strand
GCACCAAGCCGAAGCTTCGTTTTACCACCCGCGCCGTTAATGGTCGCGCTCACCATTCACCACCCAGCCGTACAGATGACCTTGTTGTGGTATAGCCAGACTTATTGAAGTCGCCCTGGCAAACGTGTCTCCTTGGATTTAGACCCCAGCTTGTCCCCTAGGGCTTTAAAAATCGCACCGGCCATGATATAATAGTCATTAAACTAGATGACTTTTATGTGGCGCTCACCGATTCCCGTCGGTGGGTGTTTTTTTATGTTCTATTTTATGAATTAACCATACCACTATTCAGCTTGTTTATAAACAAAAATTGCAAAAATAACAAAAGTAATTTGTAACAAGTTTCATGTAATTTGATACTTGTAATTTGTATCTTTATATTTACGTTGAATTGCTATGCTCGTTGCATTACAATGACTATGAACTAATAAGTTCAAGTCTGGAGGATCCTGTATGACCACATCGATCACGATAGGAAACTTTAAAGGTGGAGTTGGAAAAACAACAACTTGTGTAACCTTTTCTTATCTATTAAATAAAGCCCATAGAAAAACCTTATTAATTGATTTTGATCCACAAGGAAATGCTAGTGAAATTATAGAAAAAACATTTCCTGTATTCAAACAAAAAAATTCCAAAAGTTTAACTGATGGTATTAAGAATCTGGATTTATCTGAGTCCATTGCACACGTCACAGATTACCTTGATCTGATGCCTAGTGATTGGAGCTTATCTTTGCTTCCTGATATGCTTGAAGATTATAAGAAAAGTGACCGACCACTATTTTTAAAAACTTTGCTAACAAAAATTAGAAATGATTATGATTATATTTTAATAGACGTTCCGCCAACGCTATCAGCATATACAAATAATGCCGTTTTAGCCTCAGATTACGTAATTATGGTTATGCAGACTCAAGAGCAATCTTACTCAAGTTCTTTAAAATTTGTAAGCTATCTTCAAGGGCTTAGAAAAGACTATGACAAATCATTTGATTTGCTTGGCATTATTGCCTATCTGGTTAAAAAAGACGGACCTGTCGATCATGAAGTGTTGAAAGCCGCTAATCAAGCCTTTGGAAAAGCCCTATTTCATGGGAACGTATTTCAAAGAGAACGTGTTAAACGTTTCGGAAAAAGTGGAATTAAAGATGAGGATATGTGGGACAAAAGGGCTTTATATATGTATCAAGTAGTATTAGATGAAGCTCTATCACGAATTAATCTGTTGGAGGAGTAGAATATGCCGGAAAAGAAAAGTCTTTTAGATCAGATTGATGCAGAGAGTCAATTAAAAGATGGCGACTCTCCTTTTAAACGAAAAGAAAAAACAAAACCATTACGAGTTAGAGAATCATTTTACAATGATATTCGAAAAATTGCCTTCGAAGAAAATACAAAAATGGTTGAGATTTTAGATGACATAATAAAGCGTGGGCTTCGAAGCTATAAAAAGAGTCACCCAGATACAGATTACAAGTAACTTGTAACTTGTAATAAGTAACTTGCAATTTTAATTTAACCTGAACAAAATACGCTTACGACTCAAATGCAGGCTTTGGAATCCAGCGATGCTAACAAAGAAAAAAGTAAATAATTACGCGCTCTCAGACAACACGTTCACCTTTTAGATGTATACTTGTCCGTTTAAATTAAGCAGAATGCACACAAAAAAGTCCTCTATTACGCGGAATAGAGGGCTTTTCTGAAATCAGTACATACAGGCTTTGCTTAGGAGCGTTGCTTGTGTCCATTTAGGACATACACAATCTACCAAATATCCTTTTTCATGATCTTTCACCTGTTTTAGATTTTAGAAGTATCACTTGGTTTCTCAATTAACTTAAACCGTCGCTGCTGCGTGCGTTTACTAATCCCCGTCTTTCGTTCAATCATCTTGTAGGTCATGCCTTGTTTTCGCAGCTCATAAGCAAATCTGATTTGTTCATCAGAATACGTTTTCGGTCGCCCTTCCCGAAACAACGGATCATGTTGCTTGGCATACAATTTACCTTCTTGTGTGCGCGTGACAATCATATCGCGTTCAAACTGCGCAAAGGCGCTAAATATTGTAAAGACTAATTGGCCAGTCGGCGTATTGTCAATTAAGCCCATATTCAAAATGTTGACTTTGACATTTTCTTTAAACAACTCTTGGATAATGGCTAAGGCCTCGCGCGTGTTCCGCGCAAACCGATCCAGCTTAGTGACAATCAAAGTATCACCTGTTTTTAGAGCGCGCAACAGTTTTCGAAACTCCGGTCGTTCAGTAGTTGTGCCGGTAAACTTTTCCTGAAAGATTTTTTCTGCTCCTGCCAATTTTAGTAACTCAATTTGATTTGCTAATTTTTGATCAGTGGTACTGACCCGCGCATAGCCATATTTCATCTTTTTCTCTCCTTACTTATGTCATTAAGTAATGACACGGTTCTAACCCTTTAATTATACAGCATCAAAAAACAGGCCACAACTGTTAAGTTATGACGCAGTTTATATATTCATTTAGCGGACATTAACCCATTTATTAATAAAAACTGGACTTAGAATGCGTTTCTCAAACGTCGAAACATGAAAAAAAGCCTATTTCTAGGCGCTTTTTACGATTATTGTTGTAAAGTTTGTTGGGCTTTTTTAGCTCTTGGCTTTTTAAATCTGGATTATCCTTTGCACCTGAAGATGGAAAGGGGACTGCTTCTTCTGCTTATGGTGGTCTAGGCATGGCTTTAGGTAATAACGGATTTAACGTTATCGGTGCTTTGTTCCTTAGCCAGTTTCGACTAGGATTTATAGTCTTTGGTATATTCACATTTGCTGGCGTATTAATTGCAACTTTGATTGTCCATGAGCCTTCTAATTTAGATGAAACCTCAACTAAAAAGAAAGAAAAGTTTTCTTTAAAAAATGTAAAGTTAATTTTTCCTTCTTGGCAAATTGGCGCGACTACTACCTAGCTCTTATAGGAAAAATGTTTCAGGGAGTTGGAAACTTTGCAATTACAGGATACATTTTATATATAATGACCGACTTTCTTCATCGTGGTAATCAAACTCAATCTTCTATCCAACTTGTTAACATGATTATGCTTATTTTTGGCATTTTGATGGGATTAGTCGCTGGGCCACTATCTAATAAATTTAAAATACTGAAATTACCAGTAGGTCTCTCAACTATCTTATTAGCAATTGCAGGTCTCTCCCTGTTCTTCTTAAGAAATAATACTGGTATTATTCTTTACGCCTTAGCTGCCGGTTTAGGAATGGGCTTATGGAACGCACTTGATAATTTATTAAACTTAAAAGTTATCCCCGATCAAAATCGTGTTGCATTTTTCTTAGGTGTTTACAACTTAGGTAATACAATTACACAAGCTATCGCACCCGTTTTAGCCGCTGCCGTCATAAGTCTTTTTGGTTATTCTGGAATTTTTATTGTTTCATTTATTTTTTCCTTGATTGGTGGTATTTCAATGCTATCGATTAAATCATTAAAACGTTAGTAAGATATTTTTTAGCAATCCTTATTTAAAGTTAAGGATTGCTTTTTGTTCTCTTCAGTTGCAATCGCTTGCAACTCGCACCTATCCTCTGCTATGCTCGTGCCAACAATGGTAATTATTTATTCACCTAAATTTAGGATGGAGGTAATTAAATGACTGAAAGTTATCAATTTGATGTTTTGTACTTAGGCGCGGGGCATGGTGCCTTCGACGGGGCGGTTCCACTAGCTAATAGTGGTAAAAAAGTCGCCATTATCGAAGCGGACAAAATCGGGGGAACTTGTCCAAACCGTGGATGCAACGCGAAAATTACGCTGGACAACCCGGTTCAACTTTTACGCCACCAAGAACGCCTTGATGGCATTGTAAATGGTGACTTAAAGCTGGATTGGACTGCCAATGTAGAACATGAACACGAAGTCATCGACGGCTTGCCGGACATGATTACTGGTTTACTCGACTCTGTTGACATCGAAATTATTCACGGTCGTGGAAAATTTGTTGATGCTCACACCATCGAAGTGGATCAACAGCGCTACACCGCTGACAAAATCGTGATTGCAACGGGGCTACGTCCCCACCATCTAGATGTTATGGGCTCAGAACTTACGCATGACAGTACCGATTTTATGAACCTCAAACAGCTTCCTGAAAATATCGTAATTATTGGCGCGGGCTATATCGGCATGGAATTTGCCACGATTGCCAATGCTGCCGGCGCGAACGTCACTGTACTTTTACGCCATAATCGGGCGTTGCGCAAATTTAATCAAGATTACGTAAAACAAGTCATTGCCGACCTCGAAAAACGAGGGGTGAAGTTCATTTACAACGCTCAGGTGGATCGTTTTGAGGAAGACGGTTCTCATTTTACCGTGTCTTATAACGATCACGAAACCCTCACCACCGACTGGATTTTGGATGCTACCGGACGAATTCCTAACATCGAAAACATCGGATTAGACGAAGTAGGCGTTAGTTACAATGCTAACGGGATCGAAGTTAACGATCATCTTCAAACTAACATTGATAACATCTATGCTTCTGGTGATGTGCTTGATAAAGAACAGCCTAAGCTCACCCCGACTGCGATCTTTGAATCTAGTTATTTAACCCAACTTTTCACAGGAAAGACTACTGACGCAATCAACTATCCGCCCATCCCAACCATTGTCTTTACCTCACCACAAATCGCACAGGTTGGTATGAGCGTCGAAGAAGCTCAGCAAAATCCTGATTACACCATTAAAACTAATCATCTTCCTGACGGATGGTTCCGCCAAGTTGATAAGGAAACAATTGGTGATAACACCTTGATTTACGATCAAGACCATCATCTTGTAGGAGCAGCTGAAGTTAGTGAACATGCTGCCGATGCAATTAACGTTTTATTACCAGCAATTGAGTTTCAATATACAGCTGAACAACTAGGCCGCATCGTACCTCTCTTCCCTACTTTGGGAGCGGACGTCTGGTCACAGATTTAAAAAAACGCTGAGCCTCTTTTAAGGAGACTCGGCGTTTTTTTATTATTTAGTAAATTCAGCAATTGCATCATCAATATGTTGCCGTACTACCTCAACATGATCCATTTCATCATCTTCTACATGTGGTAAAGGATTACGTGCTCGTCCTACACTTACCCCACGTTTAGCTAAGATTAACTTCATCACATCATATAAATTACCTTTAAATGATGTCAATTTAACTGAATCATCTATTTTCGCCATAGTCCCCACCATTTTCTTGGTTTTTCTTGTTCTTCTATCCTTTTTTGAACTTTGATTTGTTCCTGCAAATTTTCCAACTTCTCTTTAAGAGCGTTCCCGTTCACTTCATCTTTATATTGATTGTCTAAGTGTTTGAATTCTGTTTCCTGTGAGGGCATTTTGAGAACTTTTAATCTGTCGTTTTCTGCTTTGTATTCTTCGAGCAGTTGTTTGTCCTGTAAGGCCAATCTTTGTTGCTGATCTAGTAACTTATGTAACTCTTTCTTTTCAGATTGAATTTCTGATACTAAATTTCGAAGGAATTTCACTTCATCTTGTCCATCAACCGCATCTTTTTTGTTGTCGTCAACATCATCTTTTTGTTGACGGTATCTTGTTGACGAATTGTTTGAGAACATTGCTTTAATAGCTTTTTGCCCATCAACATCAACGTAAACAGTATTACCTTTTGTTGATGTAAATTGACGTAAATCGATTGACGCATCTCTTTTTATCTTTTGCCATATAGCTTGCTTTGAAACGCCCAATTCATCAGCAAGTTCTCTAATTGTTTTAGGCATTATTTCCAAACCCCTTTCGGAGTTCAGCAAGTGCTTCTTGTCTTGCTTGATCTCTTATTTTTTTATCATGTTCAGCCTGTTTATCAGCCAATGCTTGTTTTTCAGTGGATCCTAGTGGTAATCCTTTAACTTTATCAGTAGCGCGCCATTTTTCCTGTTCTGCTAGTTCACTATTATGCTGAATATTGAAAAGTTTTTGTCGTTCATCTTGTAATTTACCTTGTGAGAAGTCATTAGCGCCTTTCTTTTCGGGTTTCCAGGTAAATGAATAGCCTATTACTGGTTTTCCACGTCCCTTGCCATATTTCTTTCTAATAGCTAGGCCTCTAAATAATGGTGTTAACTCTTCTTTGATGGGCTTTATAACATACCTATCAATATCTCCTGACTTTGTCCAATAGCTTTTAGGAATATCAAGTAATTCAAAAAAGTCTTCTTTTGATAAAAAAGCATAACCTGTTGTTCTAAAACCCTTTAACAATCTAAAGGCAGTTTTGGCGTAACTGCTTCTAAGATCTCTAAATTCCGCTAAAGCATAACGAACCCAACTTTCAAGCTTGTTTAAAAGGGGTAAAGCACGTTCATAAACTTTTACGTCTACATAAGGTTCTTCTGCATCTCCATCAATTTTAAATTCTGTAAACAAAACAAAAAACTCTCGAGTTAATCCACTTTTACTACGTCTTCCAAAATGAAGTCCCATTAGTTTTTCATAAGTTCTTTGAATATCATCTTCAAAGCGATTATTTGCAGTTGGTTTATAGTTGCTCAAGTCTTTAAGTTGTGGCAAATTCTATAATTAATCCGAACAGAAATTAAAAAGCCCAAAGCAATCACTTACAATGGTAGTAGCTAATTCCAACCAATATAGGGAGTGATTACTTTGGGTACATCTACTTTATCACGTTTTCAACGTGGCGCACTAGCACAACTGGTCAATGAGGGGAATAAATCTTACCAAGTAATGGCTGACGCCTTAGGCGTCGCCAAAGCTACGATTAGCTATGAGTTGGACCGGGTTAAACCTTATGATCCAGAATTAGCTCAGCAAGATGCAGATCGCAAAAGGCGGAATTGCGGTCGTCGTTCGATGCTGACGGCAGCATTAGCGACTTTAATTACCAATCACTTACGATTAACCTGGTCGCCAGAAACCATTGCGGCCGCTTATAACTTGAGCACTGCGTCAATTTATAATTGGCTTAATCGTGGCTGGCTCCCCTTCAAATTGACTGATCTACCCAATCGGAATGTCCGCCAGCACCGAGTGAGCGAAAATCGTGGGAAATTTACAAGTGGGACTTCCATCGAACAACGGCCAACAACTGTTAATCAACGGTTAGCTTTTGGTCATTGGGAAGTAGATACGGTGCTTTCTAGTCGAAGTGAGTCACGATCATGTCTGGTTACATTCGTAGAACGTAAGAGCCGACTTCTATGGGCCATCAAAGCCCCTAATAGAACGGCTAAGGCTCTAAACACCGCCTTTGGCAAGTTTATGGGGGCCTTCGGTCCCCAAGTAAAATCCATTACTGTTGATCATGGTAAAGAGTTTGCCAATTATCAGGCCTTAGAACAGGATTATCAGATCAAAGTTTATTTTTGCCATCCATATTCACCATGGGAGCGAGGTTCCAATGAATATTTTAATAGACGGTTACGCTGGTTCTTCCCGAAAAAGACCAATTTTAGCCAAGTAACGACTGATGAGATCCTAGCAGCACTTGAACTAATTAATCAACGACCATTAAAAATACATCATCAACAGACTGCCATTGAAAGATTCCGGGCTTGTTCGGATTAAACTTGTAATTTGCCTTTTATCAAATCAAAATTGCCCTTTTCTCAATTTGTTGAGAAAAGGGCAATTTTGATCTGCTTTTCGTTTTAGGTAAAGCTTGAGAGGCGTGACTTATTTTTGTAACACCTT
>NZ_RHNO01000041.1 GCF_003946265.1 Levilactobacillus yonginensis | reverse complement strand
TAGGCATAGAAAAATCCCCTTAAAGTTAACAGATGAATTATAGTTTTTCATCTGTCAACCTTAAGGGGACTATAGCACTACCAATACCATTGGCAATTAGTGGTGCTTTTATTTACCAGATAAGTACAACATCGTTCGTCAAGGTTTCCTGACGTTCTTTTATTTCATTTATTCCCCATTCCCTATTTTGCAATTGAATAGACAATTGTTGATTGGCTTTTAGACTTGATTTTTTTAACTGATCTACCAGCTGACCCAACTCTTTAAACTCAGATTTAACTAACCCTTTTTCCAAAATTGTCCAATTTCCAATATACGTTTGATATTCTCCCACTTCACCACTTGTACCAATCTGAACTAGACGATATCTATCATCATCAAAAACCCTATCATACAAATCATCAGCAAGATCACCATAGTGTACTTCATACAATTCTGCCAACAAATAAACCAACGTCCATTTCTTGGCTCCCCGTAAACCGCCATCTTTACTCAGCACACTAAATGAAGCCTTTGTTGCTTCATCAGACTTTAACAATTTATCATTCATCGAATTAATAATATCATTTACGCCATTGTATTCTAATGACCAAATATTTTTTGCGATGTCTGAAAATCCAGTCTCCAGTTTATTAGTCCCATCGTTAATAATCGTTCGATGGCGAATAAAGATAGATAAAACTTTATTAACAACTTTTAAGATATCTCTCTCTGCATAACCGCAGTGATACATTGCCATTACAATTGGATAATAAAGCATCACTCGCATTCTTGATAGAATATCCAAACGTTGCGTGATTCCTTCATTCTCAAAAAAAATAGCGTGAGCCTTTGGTGTAACCGGTGACTCTAAAACCGTGTACAAGGCCACTAAATTATCAAGATTTTCAAGAAAAACTTTAGCCTGATTGGCGTCCCTAACACGATCACTTACTGCGCGATATAGTTTTGCTTCGGATACAATTCGGTGTTGTGCTGCCCAACAGGTCCGAATAAAACGAGTAATTCTATTACTATTATTATCTAACCGATCAGTAATACTACTCCACAACTGATTAGCATCGGCTATATCATTGCCCATCAATGACATCACATGATTTTTAATAATATCTGATGCTTTAAGGTCTTTTCCACGACTATTCAATGTTTCAAAAATAGTAAACGCATCCTGTAAGCTTGGAGCTGAAATCATCACGATATAAAAGTTTCCTACAAACAAGTCAAAGATTGCTTGTAGTTTATCAATTCTGGCACCTAACGTATTTTCAGTTTTTAACATATCACGAATTTCACGATCCATATCATGATAAGCCGCTTGCATATTTTGCATTGGTTCTGATGTAACACGACCTTCACGTGCTTTGCGATTACCATTTGTTAGGTCGAAAAAGAAGTCTTGTAGTGGTTGGCTTTCTCCAGATTCTGAAACCTGCTGAACAGTTAACGAAGGCTTCGTTCCTTTTTTTCCCCGAATAGCTTTTTCAACTTGCTTACGAATATCCCGTAAATCATCGCCACTATCTAAGTTAATATCCTTGTTATTACCTCGAAAATTACTATCATACATTTCCTCTGCAATGTCTCTGATTACCGACATAAAAATCGTGCTCGTTGTTAAACGCTGCTGTCCATCAATAATTTCTTGATCTTCTTGTTTATTTTTATAAGTCACAATTTGACCAAAGAAATGGCTACTTCTTTCACCATTTACCAAATCCTTTAGATCATCCCAAAAATCATCAACTTCATTTTTTCCCCAAGCATAGTTACGTTGATAAACAGGTACTACAAAATTATTGTCACTAAATAATTCTCCAATTCTGAAGCGTGATGGCTGTGGAATATTAACAAAAGATTTCATATGTATTTCCCCCAAATGTCCAGTTGACATTTTCTAAATTTACGTCCATTCTGCAATTATACTAGAAGTATAGAACACATTTAAAGCTACTAATCAACTCAGCCTGATATTTTTTTAAAGGAGCCCACCCACCATGTCCCCCATCCCCGCCTACCTAACCGAAAAAGTCGCCCCAGAACACCAAGCCCAACTAACCGAGCTCTATCATCTGCTCCAAGCACTGCTCCCCACAGCCACCGAACGATTCAGCTACGGCATGCCTGCCTTCTACGTCGATGGCAAACCCGTCATTTATTTTGCTGCCGCCAAACATCACCTAGGCCTTTACCCCACGGCATCACCCATCGCCCACTTTGCCAATGAATTAGTGGCCTATCACACGTCCAAGGGCGCCATTCAGCTTCCCTACGACCAACCGCTACCCACTGACCTCATCACCAAAATCGTCAACTTTCGCGTTCACGAAATCACCGATTAATCAAAAAAACTAGCTGGGCTCCTCTTCAGAGCCTAGCTAGTTTTGTTAATTTCTAACTTAATCTTCGCTACCCATTAAACGGCCAACAAATGCCGCCAAGATGGCGCCAACTTCTGGTGCCAAAATGTATAACCACAGGTGTGACAGTGCACTCCCACCAGCGAAAATAGCTGGTCCAAATGACCGCGCTGGGTTCAACGAACCACCAGTCAGGTTCAAGGCCACAATGATCAAGAACGCCAGCGTCACCCCAATCGTGACACCCGCAAAGTCACCATTACCATGCCGGTCGCTCGTGACGTTCAAGATTACCAGTAAGAACAAGAAGGTCACTAACGCTTCAACCAAGAAGGCCATTCCCGTTGAAATCTTTGGAAAGTCCGTTTGGCCCAATTGGTTCGTTGCCAAACCCAGACCACCTACGAAAAGCTTGATGAACGCTGAAGCCACCGTCGCACCAAGCACCTGAGCCACCACGTAACCCAAGGCATCCTTGGCACCAATTCGCCGGTTGATCAACATCGCCGTCGTCACAGCCGGGTTAAAATGGCCCCCGGAAATGCCACCGAACGCGTACGCCGACACCGTGATTGCCAACCCAAAGGCTAAGCCAATCGTCAAGGTGCTGCCAGCTGCAACGGTGACCGCTCCAGTCCCTAAGAAGACTAGCATAAATGTTCCGAAAAACTCTGCAGCATATTTCTGCATAATAATTCCTCCATTTCCAAATCCTTATAATTAAATTAATTATAAAACACTTCCACCATTTCCGGTACCCAAACGCTATCAAAACGGTGTGGCGCCACAACTCTTTAATAACGAGCCTAATTAAAAATGGCGACTTCCTCAGTAAGAGAAAATCGCCATTTTTCATTTTACTCATTCGATGACCCATCGTCCACAGCCTTGATGCCCTTCACCAAGGCTGTGATGGCCGCTGTGATACCCCGGACCACATCAGCCAATGCCATTGATGGCATGCCAGGCTTATCAATCACCTGACTTGGCAGATACGGAATGTGCATGAAACCCGCCGCCAACCACGGAAACTCCTTGGCCCGTTGGTACTGCACCTGATACATCAAGTGATTGCAAACAAATGTGCCAGCCGTCGTTGAGACAGCAGCGGGGACGCCCACCTCGTGCATGGCGTCGACCATTTCCTTTACTGGTAACTGCGTGAAATACGCCGTGGGGCCGTCCGGTTGAATCGGTTCATCCACCGGCTGGAGCCCCGCATTATCGGTGACCCGCGCATCATTCAGATTAATCGCCACCAGTTCTGGCGTGATGGCCGACCGCCCACCAGCCTGGCCAATACTCAACACCACGTCGGGTTGCTCATCCAAAATCGCCTGGCGAACCAGCGCCGCGCTCCGAACAAAGATAGTCGGCACTGTCACTTTCACAATTTCTGCGTCAGCAATCGTGTCTGGTAGTCGCTTGACCGCCTCAATGGACGGATTCGTCGGCTCACCGTTGAAGGGATCAAATCCAGTCACTAATATTTTCATGTTGCTGGCCTCCTAAATCCTTGGATTTAAAAGCCATTATACAGCACGAATCACGCTTCCACTGCGTCAATGACCACTAAGAAGGCACTAAAGTCGGCCGACTGCTCAACCCCCTGTGTGCTCTCCAACAAGTGTGGTACGAAGACCCCCGCATGCATCAATTCATCACCAAAGTAGATGTGTTGCCCACCATTGAGGCGATACCGTTGATCTGGCGCCAACCCCCGCAGGTAAAGACGCGTATAAGCTGGGTTCGGATGATTGAGAATCTGATAACGTGCCGCGATGGCGTGTCGTTGATCATCACTAACGACCTGCCAGCTACCCACGTTGCCATCCCCAGTAAATGGGTTGTCAATGCGGTAGAATTTCCCTTGCTGGAACAATTCTCTGTGGGCCTTATAGAACGCGACTTGCTGCTTGATTGCCGCCTTCTCATCGGCAGAGCATTTAGTCACATCCAGTTCATAGCCCAGGTCACCAAAGTAAGCCACCGCCGCTCGAGTCTCAATCGGCGTGATTCGCCCAGTCTGGTCGTTCGGCACCGCCGACACGTGAGCCCCCATCATCGCTTGCGGATAACCGTAGGACGTGCCAAATTGAATCTTCAACCGTTCAACGGCATCAGTATCATCACTTGTCCAGGCTTGTGGTGCGTACGCCATCATCCCCAGATCAAAACGACCACCACCGGAAGCACAGGATTCAAACAGAACCATTGGATATGCCGCAATCAACCGAGCATACAGGTCGTAAACGCCTAACATGTAGCGATGAAGAAATTTTCCCTGCTGATCAGCCGGTAAAGTCGGACTGTACGCCTCCGTAATGTTCCGATTCATGTCCCATTTGATGTAATCCAAGTGAGCAGTTTCAATCAAGCCACTGATTTTACCATAGAGGAAGTCCACAACATCCGGGTTGGCCATATCCAGGACAAACTGGTTCCGGCCTGGCGTCATCTGTCGCTTAGGCGTCTTGATCGTCCATTCCGGATGCGTCCGGTATAGCTGACTGTCGATGGAAATCATTTCCGGTTCAAACCAAAGACCGAACTGCATCTTCAAGCCGTGAACCCGTTCAGCCAGGTGCGCCATACCGTTTGGTAGCTTCTCTTGATAGACATCCCAATCACCCAGTGAGGTCGTATCATCATCTCGATGACCAAACCAGCCATCGTCTAGGACAAACATCTCAATCCCCAACTCATGGGCATCCTCAGCAATCGCCACCAACTTATCTTCATTGAAATCAAAGTAGGTGCCTTCCCAGTTGTTTACCAACACGGGACGCTGCTGTTGGGCAAAGTGGGGATTGACCAGGTGATGCTGGTAGAAATCACCCATCTGCTGACTCAACTGGTTCAAGCCGGCTCCCGTATAACTCAGGACGGCTTCTGGCGTCTGGAAGGATTGTCCTGCTGGTAATTGCCAGTCGAATTCCGTCGGGTTGATGCCGACTAGAACTCTTGCCGTGTTAAAGGCGTCGACTTCCACTTGATCCAAGAAGTTTCCGGAATAGACCAGGTTGAAGCCCATTGCCGCCCCCTGATCATCCGTTGTTTGTGGTCGGGCCAGAATCATGGCTGGGTTCTGTTGATGACTGGAAGCCCCCCGCAGACTCCCGACACTTTGGATACCGCTCCGCAGCGGTGTCCGGACTAAATGACGTTCCCGCGTCCAGGTTCCGGAGAACTGGAGTAGGTCATAATCGGCATCTGGCAAATCTAACTGACTACTCAACGCCCGGTCCAGCTTAACTGTCGCTTGACCCTGATTCTGAAATTTAGCGCTCCGGACAATCACATCTTGATGTGGAAAGACCGCATAGCTCAGTTCCAGAACAACTTGCGTCACAGCATCTACCAGTGAGATCACCAGCGTCTGGGCATCGTCATGCTCATCATCAAAGGTCGATGGCAACCCCTTCAGTCGAGATTTGCCGTCAACAATCCGAAAATCCTGGTAGCTGAATTCACTGACGCGACTGCCATCTGGCTCCGTGATTTGAAAAGCCGGGTCCCGGTAATCACCCTTACCCAGACTCGCAAACTCCTGTTTCAAAGTTTCTGGCTGAAAGTCGGGCGTATCCAACCGCCAAGCTGGCATCGCCTCATGGTGTTCTCGAACCATTAATTCGGGATACGTCGCCTGATCATGTAACCGTGGTCCATAATAGAGCTGGCCCAATTCGCCATTGGCCATGACGTGGAATATGTAGCTGCTGTGATCCGTTTGCAAGTGAAACTGTTGTTGATTTACGATGATTGACATCTGATCTACTCCCTTCTTGAATTACCTATATGCCCATCGTAGCATAGATTGTAAGCGCTGACAGTAAATGAATCATTCCTATCGGTTACCCTGTGAACTTCATTGGTATTGAACTCAACTATTCGGTTAGGCATTTTCCAGGTAAGATCCGTCAATCAAAAATCGGTTAGCTCGATTATCCGCTAAGTAGTCAGATAGGTACCAGGTCGGCGATTGTCTAGCTTGCGATTTAATTGTCAAAGAGTTTATTTTTCACTACCCTTCTAAACATTTCACGTCATAGGTAGATTACCCCCATTACAATTTTGTTGAATTGTGTTACAATTCAATTAAGGTGTGTAACAGGTATACCGTCAAATCACCTTCGATCTAAATTTTCAGTGCACGAAAGTTTTGGATCATCCGTCACAGTTTTAAAAATTACATAACGGGGAATGACAACTATGCTCACGAATACTTTTTCCAACCGCAACTGGCGGCGTGTATTTTTGTTGATTGCTAGCGTGTTACTGGCCCTCTTTGTCGGCCACACACAAGCTAGCGCCAACACTGTCTCAGTCAATGGTCTCGGCGCTGCGGACGCCACCATTACGAACGACCAAGGTGTCACGCAATCTACGACCGGTAATCTCGACAAATACAGTGCCTACCAGGTTCACTACAAATGGTCGATCAACGACACGACTAAACTTGCTAAAGGTGATACAGCGACGGTTTCCTTGCCAGCCAACGTTGCCTCTAGCTACGACTACTCATTTGATTTGACCGACGCTAAGTCTCAGGCCAAGATTGGGACGTTTACCATTCAAAAAGGCAGTCAATCCGGGACTATCACGTTTAACGACTACCTCGTTACCCACAACACGGCCCGCCAAGGTACTTTACAGCTCGCCGCAAATGGGAAACACGTCAACACTGACAATACTAACTGGCTCATCAATAAGGTCGGTTGGCTCACGAACACGACGATCAAAGATGGCCATCCAACAACGGCCAACTGGAATATCGCCTTCAATCCCGACAACAAGGACTTAACAAACGTTACGCTGACTGATACCTTGGGCAGCGACCAGACTTACGTTCCCGGCTCTATCAAAGTCGACGGCAACGTCCCTGCTCCTGACGTCACGGTTAACGGTAATACGATTACCATGAAGTTTGGCCACGTGTCAAAGAAGGTCAACCTGAACTACCAGACTAGTATCACCGGTGTTCCTAGCGACAGCCACTGGTCTAACGCGGCCACATTGACTGCTACGAACGGTAGCGTTGCTTTGAACAAAACCGTCCACGGTACGATTGCCTGGGGTGGTAACGGTGAAGGTAACGGCGACGAACAAGCTGCTAAGGGTAATGTCACACTGATCAAGACGGACCAGTGGGGCTGCAAACGTTTAGCCAACGCCCACTTCAACCTCTACACAGCTGCTGGCAAGCTCGTTAAGAGTGATGTCACGACTGACTACCGTGGTGAACTCACAGTTGGTAACCTGAAGTATGGCAGTTACTACTTTGTTGAAACTAAGGCCCCACGCGGCTATCGGCTATCTAGCCGTCACCTTACCTTCACACTGAACGATAAGATGCCTGCTGCCAAGCTCCAAGTACCAAATGCTAAGAAGTCTTGGGGCTACTGCCCTTCATTCCATAAAGTCCAGATTCAATTTGTCTGGTACCACTGTGTCACTTGGCAATGGTGCCTGTGGTAAAATGACCCGCTACTCTTACTAACGAAATCCAGCGGTCATTTGTCACCCGAAATTTATAAAATAACGAAAAAGATGAGTGACTCCTCTCAAGGGGTCACCCATCTTTTTGTCTATCGCCAAACTATGCCCTCACCAAATCGTACCGAAACAATCTCTATGGACAAGTTGCCCACTTAATGCTAAGCTGATTCCCGACATAAATCGCCCCTACACTGGCATCAAGGCGATTAAAAGTAGAAAATAGCCACCATTCAAAAATATTAGTGTGCATGTTGCATACTGGAGGGACAATCTTGCAGACCGAAACATTTTTACTGAAATCAATTGCGTGTACCACGATCGACCAACTCACGACACTGCTAGCAAATTACCTGAATCAAGCCGTCCTGATCATTGATGAGCACGATGCCATTATCAGCCAAGGCCAATCAGAAGTAGCTAAAGTCTCGGCCACGTGGTTAGATTCCCGTCAGGACCAAACTCTCTCCCCTCACAATCACGCCGAATTTAGCCGTCACGTCATCAATCCGCAGGCACTCAACCGGTGGTACCTCTTCGTCTCACAATCTCAGGAACATCCCCTGGACGTAAGTCAGATTCAACTCGGTATCCGTGTGATCAATCACTTCATTGACCGCTATGCCCTAAATCCCAATCAAAGTGAAGTCAACAGCGTCTTTGCCAAGCTATTAGCTCACCCAACAACCAACGTCAATTTGCTCCACCCCTTGGTAACGGGGCCATTGGTGATGGTCACAACGACACCCCAAACCTCCAACCAGCCACAGTTTGTCGCCGCATTGCAGGACCTGGTAGCACCGCTACCACTCGCCGAAGATAATCATCAAGGGTTATCGTTTCTCTTACACGCCACTGACCTCCCAACCATCCGTCCGCAACTGATGCAATTGGGGCAACAATTTGCGCAAACGTTTTTCGTTTCGGAGGCCTTCACCGACATTGCCAAAAGCCAAGAATTCCGCCAAATTTGTCGCCAGGCTGAACAGATTGCGCATGATTTAGGGTCAACCGACGTTGTCAATTCAACACAAAAATACAACATCTACATCATTCTGTCTCAGGTAAAAAATACCACGCTCCTCAAGAATACGATGTGTACGCAGTTGATTTTTTTGAAAAAATACGACTCTGCACATCACACGGAATTGTTTGAAACATTACACGCTTTCTTGGAAAACAACAGTCATATCGGGACGACTGCTGACAAACTCCACCTCCATCGCAACAGCTTATCTAAACGATTGGCCAAGATTCAAGATTTGATTGAAATCGACTTCAGCAATCCTGATAAAACATTTGGCTTGCGGCTCAGCTACCGCCTCTTTAATTTCCTGCAAATATAAGAAAGGACGTCACATAATGACACTGCTATAGTCCCCTTAAGGTTGACAGATGAAAAACTATAATTCATCTGTTAACTTTAAGGGGATTTTTCTATGCCTA
>NZ_RHNO01000040.1 GCF_003946265.1 Levilactobacillus yonginensis | reverse complement strand
ATTTACTATCCGCCCGCATAGCGGGTGGTTTTTTGTTTCGCACGCTTTAGCGTGCTCAACCGGGCCTAAAGGCATAACAAAAAAGACGGCTCACTGGCCGCCCTTATTTCAGGTTACGCTTCACGCGTATTCTTCTTTAATTTATCGATTAAGGCCTCGGCTCCGTAGCAGACCGCACCCAAACTAGCAAATGCTAGTGGGAAGCCGAACGCCCAGAGGGGTGACTTCATTAGCATCAAGACTAATGCCAGCAATCCCACAGCCAGTACAACTAAAATCGTTAACACAATTTTTTCCATTTTCATAATCGTTCCCCCAAACTCGATTAAAACTTTTGTGGCCCCTAACCACACACTTAGTTTATCAGGTTCCGGGAGAAACAACAATCAAGTCGACCATTCTTAAGAAAGTTACTAACTTTAGTTACCATTGAAAGGTCGAAAACTTGTAAAAGCTAGTTAAGCTTGTCACAGCAAGGATACTAGTATTCGACATGTTATGTTGTGTGTCTTTTCGCCTTACCGGCCGCCAGCTATGGGCTGGAACGGTGCGGACGCAACTTGAAGCCTCGAAAAACCCGAGTCTACAAGCTTGGTCTTCTGCTAAACCAGCGGGAAAAGCACCCACTGACTAAGCAGAACGACGCGCCTGAGCCCATAACTGGCGGCCTCTCGGCTTACACAATATTTTTTGCACCAACTAAGCCTACTAGTTGGCCCGTCAAATATAGCGTGCTGGAGGCGAACCCTGCAATGGTGATTATACCTAAGCCACAATCAAAGCCGAAGGCGGCCAAGGATAGAGCCGGCCGTGAAGGTGGTGTTAACTGGTGGTTTTCCAGTTTACAGCACGGGCGACTTTGAAGACACGGGATTTTCGTGGCTTCAAAGCCCGCCCTTGGGCTGAAGCGTTCCCACAGCTGGCGGAATCCCTGGCCGCCGGAGCGCGACCGTTTTACAATCAGTTACCATTAAGATGAGTCGGCTCAGGGTTCGGATTTTTCAGCTGTTGCAATTGACCCTTGAATTCCGGTTCGTACAGTTCCTGGTCCGGCTTGTAATCGGCTAACCGTTCCGTCAGACCAACCGCGTAGTCGGCCTGTTCACCGTGTTCGCCTTGGTCCAGCCCCAACCGTTCTTCCTCAGCACCAACTCGCATGGGGGTGATTTGCCGCAGGCCCCAGATGATCAAGCATCCCATCGCCGCAACAAAGGCAATCGTCACGCCAGTCGCTAGCAGTTGAATCAACAACAAGTGCAGCCCACCACCGTAAGCCAACCCGTTCGTCGTAATCGTTGGGTTCACGGCCTTGGTCGCAAAGACCCCGGTCAAGATACTGCCGACGATGCCGCTGACCCCATGGCAGCCAAAGGCATCCAATGCATCATCGATTCCCAATTTTGGCTTGAGAAACTGGATGAACGCAAAGCTGGTGCAGGTAGCAACGGCCCCAATGGCCACCGACCCCATAATGGTGACGTAACCAGCAGCCGGCGTAATCGCAACCAGCCCACATAGCGTCCCGGTACAAACACCAACCAGCGTTGGCTTACCAGTCTTCCAAATATCTAGGCCCATCCACACGACCATTGCCGTGGCCGTGGCCACCGTACTGGTAATGGCTGCCTGCAGAGCAACACCGTTCACAGCCAGTGCACTCCCGGCGTTAAACCCATACCAGCCGATCCACAGAATCGCCGTTCCCAGCAACACCCAAGGTAAATTGTAATGTTGATTGTGACCACGGTTCAGCCGTGGCCCCAGCCATGCGGATAAAACTAAGGCGGTTACCCCAGCGTTGATGTGCACGACGGTCCCACCAGCAAAATCCAATACCCCCAATTTTGCCAACCAACCCGCCGGCGCCCAAACCAAGTGGACCATTGGGTAGTAGATCAGAATTGACCAGGCAATCAAGAAGAGTAGCAGAAATTTAAACCGAATTCGGCCAACGACCGCCCCCACAAACAACGCTGGGGTGATGATTGCGAACATCATTTGAAATAAAGAGTACGCCCCCACCGGAATGTGACTGGCGGTCAGGCTGGCCAGGTTGACCCCGGCCATGAAGACGTGATTCAAATTACCAACGACCCCCGCAATGTTGCCAGAGAACGCCATGGAATAACCCAGGAAGACCCACAGCAGAATTGCGACCCCCGTCATAATGAAGACCGATAGCATGGTGTTGACAACGTTTTTTTCGGAGACTAAGCCCCCGTAAAAGAAGGCCAAGCCAGGAGTCATAAATAGGACCAGGACACTAGCGACTAAGACAAACGCGGTATTTGCAAGATTCATAACGACGCCCTCTTCTCTCTTAATGTTAGGAATTCTAACACCATTTTCAGAAAAAGTCCCGTTATATTTTCAGGATACCACCCGTTTAACGGGTAATTTAACAAACAAAAAGCCCGCAAGACTGGCTTACACCAGTGCTTACAGGCTTATGAAAAATAAATGTTAAGTTTTATGACATGAGTTTCCGAACCGCCTTCGGAATCATCTTTCGAATCCCGCCAGCCGGATTCTTCACGTCCCCAACGTAGCGCGGAATCAGGTGAACGTGGGCGTGCATAACCGCTTGACCGGCAGCTGCCGCCACGTTGACCCCCACGTTGTAACCCGCGGGATGATACCGGTCATCCAAGAACTGTTTAGCGACAAACAATAAATCATCCATCGCGTGACGCGTGGATGCCGGCACGTCAAAATAAGTGGCGTAGTGTTGTTTGGGTACGATCAATAGGTGACCCCGGCGGACGGGGTGGGTGTCCCAAAAGGCCTTAGCCAGGTCATTCTCCAAAACGATTTCTTTTTTCTGACAAAAAACACAATCGTCTTTGATCATTGAAATTACCCCTTATGACGTGGATGACGTTGGGCCCAGAACTGAAAGTAGTCGGTCCGCAGCGCCCCGTTATAGAGCTTCCGCGTCTTCGTTGCCTTCTGGCCGTAGAAGTGTTCAAACTCCAGGTCGGCCGTCAAAATGTACTTCGACCAATCGGTCAGTGGCTTGAAGACCTGACCCATCTGCTTATAAAGTTCCCGGACACTAGCCTGGTCACTCAACCGTTCCCCGTAAGGTGGGTTGGCGACGATGACCCCGTGTTCGAGGTCCGTCTTGAAGTCCTGTACGGCCAGTTGACTGAACGTGACATCTTGTGACAAGCCAGCTTCTTGCGCGTTACGCTTAGCAATCGCCACCATGTTCTCGTCAATATCTGTCCCAAAAATTTGGAGTGGCGTATCGTAATCGGCCTTGGCATCGGCTTCGTCACGAACCTGATCACTCAATTCTTGTGGAACCCAGTCCCAACTCTCGCAGGTAAAGGTCCGGTTAAACCCAGGAGCCAAATTACGCCCAATCAAAGCGGCTTCAATCGGAATGGTCCCAGACCCACAGACAGGATCCCAGAACGGCATGTCCTTGTGCCAACTTGTCAGCGCAATCAAAGCGGCCGCCATGTTTTCCTTCAGTGGCGCGCCACCCTTACCGACCCGGTAGCCCCGCTTGAAGAGACTGGACCCGGTGGTATCTAGCGTGAGCATCACGTGATCCTTGTCGATCATGACTTCCAAAGGATACGTGGCCCCGGTTTCGGGCATCCGCGTCCGCCGGTGATAGACGGCCGCCAGCTTAGTGGCCACGGCCTTCTTCACGATGGCTTGCGCGTCCGGCACACTGTGGAGCTGTGACTTCTTGGAACGGCCTTCTACTGGGAAAGCAGCGTCCATTGGCAAGAGTTCATCCCAGGCGACAGCCTTAGTGGCTTCAAATAATTCGTCAAAGGTCATGGCGTCAAATTCAGCCACGATGATCCGAACCCGGTCAGCGGTCCGTAACCACAGATTGGCCCGTAAGATGTCTTCAATCGTGCCGTCAAAACGAACCCGGCCGTTTTCAACCTGGGTGTCATACCCTAGGTCGCGCAGTTCGCGCCCGGCGATGGCTTCAATACCACTGGCAGTGGCCGCGTATAAATGGAATTTCTTCATAACGTCCTCCTATTCATGATGCTACTCATTTCATTTTCATCTAAAAATTGCGGCGCAGAACCACAACTTAACACTCCTATTTGTTGACCGGTCTCGCTGACCCGCTTGTACGTGGTCACGTGAGGAGCAGCAATCGTCTCCTTCAGACCAATCAACCGCCTTTCAAGGCAATTATAGCTATAAAAAAAGGCGGGAGCAAGCTCCCACCAAACCTGACATGGTGTAAATCCCTGTAAGCCATGTTTTGTACCACCCAGCCGTTTCAGGCAAACGACTGACTGGCAGTAATCATCTATCTCGAGAGTTTCCTCTCCCCCCACACTTCGTTCAATTCCATGTGTGAAGCGCCCCTACCAAAAGTTTGGGTTGCCCGCTCGAGGGGTTTACCGCGTTCCACCGTCTAAGTTTCCTTAGACGTATCGTCACTGTGGCACTTTTCAGGGATACTAGGACATAGCCGAAGCCGTAGCCGTTTTTTCCCGCCGTAACGTTATTGCTAACGTCCCCCGGCTTATTTTTTCACCGAGCACGAACACTACAGGCATCGCAGCCTGTGCGAGCATGGACTTTCCTCAGCCGACATAAGCCGACCGCGATTACTCAGGATTTACACCAGTCTATATAATTCTACAAACGATGTGACTCGTTTGGATCATTATCTAATTGTGAACCGAAGACGTGCCGTTCCAGGTTGGATAACCGCTTCAAGATGTCCATGTTCGTGACACTTGAAGTTGGTTGGCTGGTTGTGGCAGCTTGTGGCTGACTTCCGCCCACTTGCACTTGCTTCGTGAGTTCGTCGACCTTGGCCAACAACCGTTCGTTTTCGTCTTGAAGCCGTTGATTCTCCTTAACAAAAGTGTCGTAGTCCTTGATGACGTTGTCTAAGAAACTGTCAACGTCGTCTGGATCGTAACCACGCATCTTTTGACGGAATTGCTTTTGCAAAATTTCCTTGGGAGTGAAATTAACGTTTTCCATTGATCATTACACCTCGTTATCCTAATCAAACCGGCAAGATTAATCATACCAGTTTTTACTCAAATTGGGAACCATTATTTAAATTTTCTTGATATTCGTTGGCACTTTCTTGTAACCAATCCATATCAATCAACGTCAGGGGATAAGTATGCTGCTCTTGAAACCGTGCAACGGCCTGCTGATCATACTTAGGTTTTCCTTCAACCTCTAAATCATAAACCATGACTGCCTCATCCGTATGGGTCAGCATAAATTCTTGATAGTTTCTTAACTGTTGGGGACCATGATAGGGTCGCTCGCTGACTGACTGGTGAAAATCGACGCGACTCGCCAGCTGGGCATATTTCGCCCGGTTGTCCTCATTCCAATTATTCCCGAATTCAGCAAACGGGGTCATCATGGCAACCTTCAGCTCAGGATAATCTGGCTTCAGTTCCAGACCAACCTCGGCCGCCCACTGCTCAACGCCCAGCTGACCACCGGTAATTAGCCAGTCCGTCCCATTTTCAATCTTGTTGATCAATAACTTTTTCAGCGTATCCTTAATCACTAATAGCTTGGGGTCCTGATTACCAAAGACACCTAGTTCATAGCTCCGATACCCAGTTAGCCATAATCGACTCACTTGACCAGCCCCCTTTGCCTTACCCTTTCTAGTTTAGCGAAAAATAGTCGACTGAGCAACTTACATGGATAAAAATTTTGCAATTCTTTCGTTAAGCTGATTTCAGTCGGCTCTGTGGTTAGTCGCCTTACCGGCCGCCAGCTATGGGCTGGAACGGTGCGGACACAACTTGAAGCCTCGAAAACCCCGAGTCTCCAAGCTTGGTCTTCCGCTAAGCCAGTAGGAAAATCACCTACTGACTAAGCAGAACGACGCGCCTGAGCCCATAGCTGGCGGCCTCTCGGCTTACACAAGTTTCCCTGCCAACCTTAAAAATCTGTTATCGATTAGCTCATACAGAATGGTGTGTAAACTATCAAAATTCTTCATCCTAACCCGTAATCAGTGTCGACGAAATCCTAATCCTTAACCACTGAAGAACAATCATTCCCTTTCAACCTATAGGTACCTTAATTCAACAATTATTACTTCATTACATGGCACTATCTGCAATCCCGACAAATAATATCGCAATTGAATGGACAACTCACCTTGCGCACAACCCTCGCGTTAAAGTAACACCTAATCAAAGCCGGAGGTGGCCAGGGCTGGTGACAGCTGTGAAAACGGCATTGGCTAGCGTTCTGGGCTGGCCTAGGCCGTGGGCGCCTTTGAAGACACGTGGGTTTCGTGGCTTCAAAGCGAGCGAGAAGCCCGCCCTTTGGCTGAAGCGTCCCCACAGCAGGCACCAGCCCTGGCCGCCGGAGCGCGGACATTTCACAGTTGTTTTGGCCTAAAACCACCGGATATCAACCTTTCAATACGAAGTTAAGCTGTTAAGTTACGTTTAAATTCGGGGAATCACGGGCTTCAAGTGGCTTTAGGAGTTTTTATTTCGCGGTCACCTTGGTATAATGTCAATAACTAGGTCATAAACTGGAAGCTTCGGTTTTCAAGTGAAGGAGCGTGAGGAATCAATGACCATTCGGTATCCCAATGGGAATGCCTACCGAGCACCTGCAACGTCAATTGGACGGCGTTTCCCCAGCACCTACACCACCGACTATGGTAAACGGGGAATGACGTTGGAAGAGGAACTCAACGAGTCCAATACCTACTATGAGTTACACGGACTGGCTGTCGTTCACAAGAAACCAACGCCCATTCGCATCGTCAAGGTCGATTACCCTAAGCGGAGTGCCGCAGTCATCAAAGAAGCCTACTTCAGTACGGCCTCCACGACCGACTACAACGGCGTTTATCAGGGGCATTACCTGGACTTTGATGCCAAGGAGACTCGCAACAAGTCGTCGTTTCCCTTGAAAAACTTCCATCAACATCAGATTGATCACATGCGTGCTTGTATGACTCAGGGCGGTATTTGCTTTGCTATTATTAAATTCGTTACCCGCCAAGAGATCTACCTGTACCCTACGACCAAGCTGTTTGCTTGTTGGGATGCTCAGGAGACCGGTGGCCGTAAATCAGTCCCTTACGCAGACATTGCTGAGCAAGGCATCCTGATTACGCCAGAACTCCAGTTACCTGTTCCCTATCTCAAAGCCGTGGATCAGCTTCTATAGTAGAAACACCAGAAGTGAACACGTTTAAACGCAAAGGAGATTAACATGTCTAGTAACAATTCATCGTCGGAGACCCGGATGAGCCGCAATAATGAGCGCACCCAGGGCGCCGGCCCCAAACGCCCGCACAACGGGTGGCGGTTATTCCGTCGCATTTTGTTCATCATCGTTGCCATTGGTGTTCTGGGAATTCTCGCCGGCGCCGGCCTGTTCTTTTACTACGCGCAAAGCGCCCCTAAGGTCACAGAAGGTGCCCTGTCGAGTGATACCTCGACGCGGGTCTACGACGCCAACGGCAAGGTCATTTCACGACTCGGGGCACAGAACCGAAACTACGTGAAATCGCCAAACATCCCCGCCACGTTGAAGAGTGCGGTCGTTTCCACCGAAGACCGACGCTTCTACAAAAACAACGGGGTCGACCCCATCCGGATCATGGGAGCGGCGTTTGCAAACGTCACCGGCTCCTCACTGGGGATGCAAGGTGGGAGTACCTTGACGCAACAGCTGGTCAAGCTGTCCGTCTTCTCCACCAACGCCTCCGACCGAACACTTAAGCGTAAGGCCCAGGAAGCCTGGCTAGCCTTGAAGGTCGATCATGATTACTCCAAGGACCAAATTCTCGAGTATTACGTGAACAAGGTCTACATGGGTAACGGGGTCTACGGGATGCAGACTGCCGCACAGTACTACTACGGCAAGACGCTTAAGAGCCTGGATCTCGCCCAGTTGGCCCTCTTGGCCGGGATGCCACAATCGCCAACCAACTATGATCCAACTAGTTATCCAGCGCTCGCTAAGAAGCGGCGTGACCTGGTCTTGGAAGCCATGGCTTCGAACAACGCCATCACGTCCGCTCAGGCGAAGCAGGCCGAAGCAACCAGTATCACCACTGGGCTAGTCAAGAACCATCAGACGACCACCAGCAACGACCCTAAGACCACTAAGGTCATCGACGCTTACCTCAAACAGGTCTACGCTGAATTGAAGAAAAAGGGTTACAACACGACGACTGGTGGCCTGAAGGTTCACACCAACCTGGACATGGGCGCTCAGAAGAAACTCTACGACATCGTCAATGGGAACAGCTACGTCTCCTTCCCTTCCAGCAAGTTCCAAGTTGGCTCGACCATTGTTAACCCGAACAACGGGAAAGTCGTCGCCATGATCGGTGGCCGGAAGACTGGTAACGTCACGTTTGGTCTCAACCGGGCCGTGCAAACCGACCGGTCCAGTGCTTCAACGGCCAAGCCACTGATGGATTACGGTCCGGCCATTGATTATCTGTACTACCCAACCTACGAACCAGTTAAGGATACGGCGTTTACGTACCCTGGCACGACCAAGAACCTTTACGACTGGGACCGACAGTACCAAGGAACCATCACCATGCGTAAGGCCCTCTACGAGTCACGGAACATCCCCGCCGTACGGACGTTACAAAACGTCGGCATCAAGAAGGCAACCACCTTCCTGAAGGGCCTGGGGATGACGTTCGAGAAGCCGCTGACCCTGCAAAACGGGATTGGCCTCTACATCTCATCCGAACAAGAAGCTGCGGCCTACGCTGCCTTCGCAAACGGTGGGACGTACTACAAACCTTACCTGGTATCCAAAGTCGTCACGCAAGATGGTAAAGCCCACAACTACGCCTCCACTGGTAAGCGGGCCATGTCCACCGCAACGGCGTTCATGTTGACGGATATGATGAAGGACGTTATCACGAACGACAATGGTTCAGGACGTTCCGCTGCCATCTCAGGTCTTTACCAAGCTGGTAAGACCGGGACGGACTCCTACCCTGACGACTACGCCGATCAAGTGCCGGATGGCGCAACGATGGACTCCTGGTTCACGGGTTACACCAAGAACTACGCCGTCTCTGTTTGGACCGGGTATGATAAGCAGTTCCAGACGGGCCACTACGTCAGTGAGTCGCAAACGGAAATTGCGCAACAGATTTATAAGTATGAAATGAGTTACTTGGCTTCTAAGTCTACGAACACCGATTGGACGGCACCAGGCACCGTGACCGCTACGTCACAAGGTAACAAGACGGAGTACTACGTAACGGGTCACGCTGGCACGGTTTCCGATACGACGGCAACTAGTCAGTACGGATCGACCAATACCACGAGCTCCTCTGCTTATAGTAGTAACGGCCAGGCCACGACGAACAACAGCTCGTCTAAGACCAACACCACGACCACTGAATCCAGCACCAGTAAGGAATCCTCCAGCACCACGGAACAAAAACCTGGTGGGAGCGACGGTGGTAATGATGACAACACGGATTCAACCACCACTTCCTCGGCAGGCAGCACCGCAACGTCTACCGATAAGCATACGAATTCAACAGCAGACACGGATGAATAGTCTCTGGGGATGCTAAAAGCTCCCGTAAGTCTTGCGCTTAGTGCGTAGATTTACGGGAGTTTTTTAGGCTCTTTGTCAACCGGTGTTGATGAAGGGATTTTCAGAGGTTCAATTCACTTTCGAATTGGACCTCTTTTTTGTATGACGAATTTACAATTGAAGTGCAACAAGTAAGAAGAAAATAAAAAAGAACTCATAGCCTGAGTCCTGTAAAATGAAG